>CAVKYH010000008.1:0-94337 GCA_963660485.1 bacterium
CACCCGATAACGCTTTTCAGAAACATAATATATATCGAAAAAAGTTTGATTTTTTCTCGAAAACATTTTGCAATTTCAAAAACATTACATACATTTGTAGCGGCACAAAAGAATAAGAAAGCCATGAAAGTACTAATTCTAACACTAATGCTTGCCCTATGCACAATATCTGCGCAAGGAAAAAGCGGCAATCAATTCCAAAACAGAATATTTTCGTCTGGAACTGAAGAAACTTTGGTATATTCCCAAAAACTTTCTGCAAGATGTAAAGTTCTTCTTACGGGGAAATATGATGAAAGCAAGAAACTTTATACAGAGTTCACCTTGTTCGTAGCATATTCCTACAATCCATTCCCAGGTACGACACGCCGATACGATTATTCTGAAGAAAAAGTTTTTCATACGACAATGCCTGTCAAAGGCAAGAAAAAATTCACACTCCTTGCCATAGACAAAGGTTCACATTCGGGAACGATAAACGGCGAACCCGACTACGACATTTTGGGAAAAGAGGGGAAATGTTTTGCAGTAAAAGTTGACGCAACGCTCAACGGGAAAAAATATGACGAATACAATCCCAGCAAGGCTTTGAAGGTGAAATTCAAAATTCAACCCGTTGACCGCAACAAAAAATCCAATTGATTTTTTCCAAGACAAGACGGCTCAAAAACGATAACCGATATTATTTAAACGATGTCAGACATTATTTGAATAATGTCTGACATCGTTTTTGCGATATTTGATGTTGTTTTTTCGGGGTATCTACTTCCTTTTCCTACAAGCAGTTACTTCTTTCTGAAATGCCTGCCAATCACCGGCAAACTCGACAGCGGAAAATCGTAATGCACTATATGGCCCACAAACAGCAATATCAGCACTGTGTTTACGCCCAGGCGCAAAACCACGGGCAATGTCTTGGGCAAACATAGCATTACTGCCGTGAACAATGCCGCAATCAATACGTACACTGTCATGGACTTGAGCGGATAATTTATGGGATATTTTTTCTGACCTATCACATACGACAAAAGCATGGCCGTGCCGTAGCCTGCAACGCCTGCCCACGCACACGCCATATAGCCGTAGCGCGGAATGAAAACCACGTTGATAAGCACGAGAACCACGCAGCCCACGCCCGAAAACCATGCGCCGTAGATTGTCTTGTCTATAAGTTTATACCAGAACGACAGGTTGAAATATATGCCCATCATAATTTCGGCAGCCATCACTATCGGCACCACTCGAAGCCCATCCCAATAGTCGCGGCCTATTATATATTTCAGCACATCAAGATAGCCCACCACTACAAGGTATGCCAAAAGCGTGAAAATCAGGAAATATTTCATGGCCTTGGCGTAAGTGTCGCGCGAACCCTTTTCGCGTGCGCTGCCAAACACGAACGGCTCGTAGGCATAGCGGAACGCCTGAGTGATCATTGCCATAATCATGGCTATCTTTGCTGCCGCGCCGTAGATTCCAAGCTGCACATGGCCTTCGTGCCCCGGCGAAACTATGGGAAAGAGTATCTTGTCGGCTGTTTGGTTGAGAATTCCCGTGATTCCCAACAATAGAATCGGCAAGGAGTAAGAAAGCATCTTGCGCGCCAAATCCCGGTCGAACACCCAGCGGAAACCGGTGAGTTCCTTGAAGAAGAAAAACGTGATGAGTGCCGTGCAAAACAGATTCAAACGGAACACATAGCCCACACCTACCGCAGGATCGTAGACAGATGCCGCAAAATCATGGGTGGAAGCGTTGGAATACATAGCCGGAAGCACTACAAAATAAACTATATTGAGCGCAATGTTGAGCACAATGAACATCATTTTCAGGGCAACAAACTTCCAGGGCCTGTGCTTGTATCTCAAATAAGCAAAAGGTATGCACTGAAACGCATCGATAGCCACGCAAGCCGACATTATAGCCACATAGTCCTTATGAGAAGGGTATCCCATGAACGCTGATACCGGGGAAAGAAAAACGAGAACAAGCGCCACGAAAACCAAAGCCACTCCGCCCACCATTATAAGCACTGTGGAATAGGTGCGCATGGGATTCGCGCCTTCCTTGTTCACAAACCGGAAAAACGTTGTCTCCATTCCGAACGTCAGAATCACGAGAAGAAGCGCCGTATAAGCGTAGACGTTTGTAATAACTCCGTATCCGCCCGACGCAGCTGCTATCTTGGCGGTATAAAGAGGCACAAGAAGATAATTCAGAAACCTTCCGATTATACTGCTCATGCCATAGAGCGCGGTGTCCTTGAATAAAGTTTTTAAGTTTGCCATTTTGGTTCAGATTATATTGCGCCGCGTTATCCGAAAAACAGATAACATATCGCTATTGCGGCAATTGTTCCCGCCACATCGGCAATAAGTCCGCATGCCACGGCGTGTCGTGTGAATTTTATGCCTACGCTTCCGAAATATACGGCAAGAATGTAGAACGTAGTGTCGGTTGAGCCCTGGAACAAGCAACTTAATCTTCCCGTGAACGAGTCTACGCCGTACGTTGTCATGCAATCAACCATCATTCCTCGCGAGCCGCTTCCACTCAACGGTTTCATGATTGCCGTAGGTATGGCACCGATCCAATCGGTATTTGCTCCGCATTGCACGGCCACCCATTTTATTCCGTCGATAATCCAGTCCATCGCTCCGGCAGCGCGGAAAACTCCGATTCCCACGAGTATCGCCACAAGATAAGGGATTATCCTCACTGCGGTCTCAAATCCGCCTTTTGCGCCCTCGATAAACGCATCGTAGACATTCACTTTCTTTTTCACGCCCACGAGTATGAACGCAATTATTATGGTGAAAAGCAGAATGTTTGCCGACGATGTGCCCACGGTGTCGAGTGTGGCGCGGTCGAGCTTTGAGAATCCCCACACTATGAGGGCAAACAGCAGGCAGGCACCGCCGAGTGTGAGCACGAGGGTGCGGTTGAATAGGTTGATGCGCTGGTAAATGCTTGTGGCAATGATTCCCGCGAGCGTGGCAACGAATGTGGCAAGGAGTATTGGCACGAAAACGTCGGTGGGCTGCGCCGCGCCGAGTTGCGCGCGGTAGACCATCACTCCCACGGGCACTATTGTGAGTCCGCTTGTGTTGAGCACGAGAAACATAATCATAGAATTTGTTGCCGTGTCCTTTTTGGGATTAAGTTCCTGCAGTCGTTCCATTGCTTTCAAGCCGAGCGGTGTGGCTGCATTGTCGAGTCCGAGCATATTGGCGGCGATGTTCATGAAAATGTTTCCCACAGCAGGGTGCCCTTTGGGTATTTCGGGAAAAAGTTTGCTGAACACGGGATAAAGCAGCCGCGAAAGCCCCTGCACAAGTCCGCCTTTTTCGCCAATCTTCATCACGCCGAGCCAAAGCGAGAGCACGCCGGTGAGTCCGAGCGAGATTTCAAACGCACTCTTTGCCGAGGAGAATGTGGAGTTCATGATGTCGGGAAAAACCGAAGCGTCGCCATACACGAGCAGCTTTACAAGTGCCACGGCAAATGCCAGAACGAAAAACGCAATCCAAATATAATTGAGCACCATATTGCGGAGATTATAAATTTCTGCAAAATTACCTATAATATTCGGGAAACTTGTTTCGCGGCAATGATTTTGCGCAAAATGGCAATGATTTTCAAACATTTTGCCACACTTCTTTTTGTTCCGCCAACAGTGTTTTGCATTCCCGGCGGCGCATATCATTGTAACGGCGCAGCACATGGTTTTTACTACATGGCTTGTCGTAAAAATTCCGGGCCACCAAATTTAAATTCCGACGCATCTAATTTAAATTACATGGCCCGGAGTTTTTGCGAAATGTGCACGTGTTTTTCCATTCTGATATACAGCCTATTACAAAAGGCACAAAAAAGCGGCGCGATGCCTTCATGCACCGCGCCGCAGGTATGGTTTGCCAACGATGGTTTATTTCACCAAAATCTTTACGCCTTCGGCTTTTCCGTTCACCTTCACAATGTAAACTCCGGGCGTTGCGCCGGCAAGCGAAAGGCTTCGGCCGCTTACGACGGCTATCCTTGCGCCGGCAGTGTCGTATACCGCGATTTCCTCCACGCCTTCGCCGCCCTGCAATGTGCGGGTTTCGGAGTTGTAGGATACCTCGCCGTTACGATTTACCACCGGGGTTTCTATGCCGTTGACTATCGCAAACGCGCTGCGTGCCGGAACAACGGTTTCATTAGCCTCGTCGGGAATGGAATATATGCCGAGCGACGAACCGGAACATACAAGGTTGCCGGCATAATCGAAACTCATCTGATAAATGGCGTTGTGGTCGGAAGTGTTGCGCACATCGGCAGTATAGGAATACTTGGGAGTGAGCGTAGGCACGTTGTTGTTCCACGCAACGTCGAAGAACTGCAACACACCTTCGCCATCGTTTATCACAAGCAGCTTGCCGTTGCGCGAGACAGCCACCGCGCCGCAACAAGAGCCGTTGAGGTTGTCGGCAAAATCGGTGTTGCCCGAATTGAATACCACCTTGCCCGAAGCATTCATATACAAAAGCGAGGGCACACCCGATGTGTTGTTTCCAAGATACCTGAGCTGGCTCACCCAAACGCCGCCGTCGGGCCCGGGAACCACTGTGCCGTTGCCGTTGACCGCAAGCGAACCCACATTGTAGAGTTTGCTCGGCGCCTTGGCCCACGATGTTGCCACGGCATCGCCCGTGCCAATGTTGTAAACGCCCACATTGTTGTTGAAATCCTCGAGCAATACGTACATTTTGCCGTTTTCAACCGTAACGCAAGGCGTGGAAGAACCCACTTTTACGCCACCGTAGGTGATAAGTCCGTTGGCATCTCTCTCGCCTTTGAAGAATTGTGTGAACGAACCGGAAAGGTTTGCGGGCTCGGCCACATACACTCCCGAATAACTGTCGCTGTAATCACTCATATACACCTTGCCGTCGTCGCCTGCGCTCAAGCGCGTGCCATAAGCGAAGTTCTGCCCGCCGCGATAGGGCGAGGAATTCAGGCGAGCCCATGCAGGAGAATAAGCATACAACCCGTTCGACGTGCTGCCGTATGCCGCGTAGTTCATCACGTAGATGCGTCCGAAATATTCCGACTCAGTGGAATTGTCAACGGTGCAGAATGCGCTGCCGTCGTAGCTCATCGACGCGTCGGCAGAGTTGAGGCGCGCAATGGTCCTTACCGGAGAGCCTTTGAGCCTTACCGCCCATTTTATGCGCCTGTCGCCCGAGAAAGGAAGGTCTGCCGCCGAAACGGCAACGGTGTTCAATCCGTTTTTAGGCGATTCCACTGCAACGCTGTCGAGTTTCTCTCCGCTCGAAGCGTCATAGAAAATCAACGATGCCTCTTGCGGTTGGCTGTTTGCGGTGAAGCTGAACGTATAGGAACTGTTGTCGGAATTGGGAGACTGCTTCAAATCATACGCACTTATCCTCTTGGTTCTCGTCTGTGCCGTGTTTTTCGTCGTAAACTTGGTAATACGGTTCCCGACAAAGAGATAAAGCGTAACGTCCTCGCCTTCCACCGTTGCGCCAGAAGACATGAACGGCAATGCGGAGGTTGAAACCGATGCTGCGCCGTTTATGCTTATCACTTGGGGCTTGTCAAAACCGCCGGTAACGTCGAACAAACGCAATCCGGCCACTCTCGTACCATTTATATAAGGCGCAACCATTAGCGAACGCCCGGCATATTTGAAAAACGACACACCTTTTGCCGCCAATCCCAGGGAGTCTTGGTCGCTTGTGGCGAGGGAAGTGGTTATTTCGCTGTCCACGTTCGACTGTTTTGCGGGAATGAATTCGGTGGGAAGCGTCTTGCTGCCGTCGATAACAAACCTGTCGTCGGCAAGAGGCGACACAATAAGTTGCATATCGTCTCCCTGTTTGTTTTCAGAGAAGTTGTTTCCGATATTCTTCTCTGTAAACACGGTGGAAGCAATTGTATTGTCAACGATACTCAACGACAACATTCTCGTGCCCTTGCTCGTGGCAGTGGTAACGGCTGTGGTGATAACGTTGCAGTCTTTGGATTCTCCGCTCACGGCAAGAGATTTTCCCATAACGGCCTTGTAGAAGTTTGCAGAGCTTTGCGTGCTCACCCAAAGCGTTGGATTGGCATCAAAATCGTCCCATTTGTAAATTCGGAGCGTTCCGCGCTTGTATCCGTCCTCTACCTGCGCATCGTTATACTGGTTGAGCACGCAGTTGACGCCTATAAGTTTGCCGTCGGCGGTCATCGCGATATCGCTAAGCATGGAATAGTCGCCGGCATTGCTTGCATCTTTTCCCACAATGCCCGTGGTGCTTATTTTCTTGGTATACGTGTTGGTCTTGAGGTTTATCAGATGCACTTCGGGCGTTCCGGAATTTTCGGCGAGCACTATTGCCGAATCGCCACGCACTATTGCGCGTTTCAGAGTGCCCTTGATATTGCTGAATATGCGCGAAGTTTTGGTGAACTGCAACTGTGTGGGCACTCCAAGGTATGCCGGCTGTTCGGGATCGGGATAGTTTTTGTAGACAACCACAGGCGGTGTGTAATCCGAGGCTTCTGCGAGGAGTTTTACGTAGGAAGTTTCGTTTGCTTTCACCGTTACGGGCTTTTTATATTCGTCGAAAAGCGGTTTATATCCCTCGGCTTCTATCTCAAGAGTGTATTCGCCGGGCGCGAGGTCCTCGAAAACGAAAATTCCGTTGTAGAGTTTGTCAACCTGATACGTTGCAATTGTTTCTCCGTCTTGTTTCAGCAAAACTTTAGCCCCGTTGAGCGGCATCCACTGGTCGTTTGTATTTGGGGCATAGTTGAAAAGATTGTTTGCAATCTTTTGGTGCATGTCTTTAACGGTTCCCATTATGTATCCTGTGCTTTCGGGCGTGAGTTTAAGGTAGTCGCAAATTCCCCGGGCAATTCTCACGCCTTCCTGTCCGCAATAGTCTTGGTTCAAGGCGCGGTGGCGTGCGGGCTGGTAGGTATGGAAAAATCCTTCTATCAGACATCCGGGCACGCTGTGCATGAGAACGCCGAGATAACCTTCGTATCCTTTTGTATTTGTCCTGGAATAATGGTAAAAGTCTATGTCTCCGCGCAGATTCATGTTTGTTCTGCTGTAAGCGCTCTGCGGATCGAGTTCGTCCATATAGTGCGGAGTCCAAATTGCCTTGCTTATATCCCGGCTGCCTTGCGCATAGTCTCCGCCGTCGCCGTCTTTTCCGCGATACAATATCAGAGGGTAGTTGGTTGTGGTGCCGTCGGTGGCTGCATTAGAGTGCACGGAGATAAAAATGTCCATGTTGTTGGCGTCGACTTCCGCGCTTATTTCCGCGAGAGAACGGTTGTATTTATCTTCGTCCGAGGCTCCGCTCACATAAGGATAGGGGCCGTTTTGCCGGCGAGAGTACATGATGTTTTTCTTTTGTACTCCCATTTTTTCTAGCGTGGCTCCGAGTTTCAGGCATTTCCACAAATCGGTGTTCGATTCATAGAATCCGCAAGTGTCGGGGCGTCCTGTCGATACAAGGTTGGGATATGGTATTGTTGCCATGGGACGGTCGTTCGGTCCCCAGCTTCCGTGTCCGGGATTTATATAGATTCGTGCGTCCGACAGGGTTTGTGCTCCGGCGGTAGCGGCACATATTGCGGCTAAGATGAGTAAGAGTGTATGTTTCATCGGTCGGAGTTTTTTGATACGTTCATTATATATGTTTCGCCTTTGGGAGTAGAAAAAGAAATCTTGCCGGCGGCTGCGGCAGGCTGCGGAAACATTGCAATGATGCTGTCGGGGGTGAGTTTTTGGCGTTTCCCGTCGAGCGTTGCAGCCACCACAGTCGAAGCATATATGTATTCGCCGTCGTCTTCGTCCTCCATTCCCACTACGGTATTGTTGTCAAACCATTTTGGCGCCCTTACTATTCCGAGCGGAACGATTTGTGTGCCGTCGATATTGCATACGAATGCTCCCTCACCGGCTACGTAATACACCACCTTTGAGCCGTCGGGCGAGAGTTCGGGCCAAATGTAGCTCTTGTCGCTTCCGTTGGGCGAGAACTGGCTTGTCTTTCCGCCGCGGGTAATCATGAGTTGGCGGTTGTCGATTGAAAATGTGGGCAAGTCGGTTTTCTTCACCCCCGACGCCAGGGCTTTCACAGCCTTTTTGCCGTTGTTTACAAACGATGCCTGTTCGCCGCTCACAGTATAGCCCTGCAAGTTGCGCGAAGCCTTTACAAGTTTTTTAGTCTTGCCGTTGACGAGGTTGAGCGAATGCAGAGCCACGCGGCGCAAACGGTTTTTGTCGAGCGAAGTCTCGCGATAAACCACGGCGTTTCCCGTAGCCGAGAGGCGCACATTGTATCCTGCTCCGTCGGCATCGGTGAGCGTGGTGGCCTTGCGGCTTGCAAGGTCGAACTTCACGAGTCCTTTGCAAACGGAATTAGTGAGCAGCAGAAAATCGCCCTTGGGACTGATTGCTGCAACTGCGGGAGTTTCCGCCGGAACGTCTATCTTCTCCGGGCTGC
The DNA here is from genome assembly GCA_963660485.1 of bacterium. Taxonomy (GTDB): domain Bacteria; phylum Bacteroidota; class Bacteroidia; order Bacteroidales; family Bacteroidaceae; genus UBA6398. The sequence continues at coordinate 8,511 of CAVKYH010000008.1, forward strand.
CGGCGGTAAGAATCTGCGCAAAACCTGCCGCTGGAATTAGCATGGCTGCAAGTAACAGATGTTTTATCATAATTCTACGATTGATGGTTGATGTTTTCGATTTGTCTCTAAAAAAACAGGGAAATATAGCTTGCCGTTTCTGCGAAATTTATTGCCGAAAAACGTTCATGGTTTATTGAAAAAACAATGTCTGATATTATTTAAATTATGTCTGACATTGTTTGAATAATGTCTGACATCGTTTTTACTAATATGGCTTGTAGTTTTTGCGCCGTCAAAGTTTGCGCGAACAACGCCGCGCAAACCTTGGCGCAAAACCTTATATCGCATTAACCGTAAGGCTATTTCATCGTAATCTGTTGGATGCCGTTTATCTGGTCTTGGCGGCAGAATTTCACGATTTCGGATATAGCGCTTTCGGAATTGCTCGTGCGGTGAACGGCAGTAACAAAATAGTTGCCGTCCTCGGGAAGAGTGTAGGAAGTGTTGCGGGTTACGCCCACGAGAGTGGCCACCTGTTTGTCGCCGTTGCTTCGATATACGGCATAGTAGGCATCTTCAACAGCATCCCACGTGAGATTGTCAATTTTCAATATCTTGAGATTTGCAGGCGAAGCCGGCCTAACTTGAACATAACGCCCGTAAAACGGAATGAGAGCCTTTTGGGCATAACGCGCTTTGAGCACCGATTTGATGTCGCGCGGATTCGAGATGATATACTTCATGCTATAATGCACATCTCCCGTGATTTTGCTCTGCTCGTCGGCAAGGCTGAACTGCTCTACGAGCATGGAATTGTCGGAAACGTCGAAAGCCGAAGGATATGAGGGATCGTAACGATAAATTGGGTATCCCACGAGAAGCGCACACCTTTTCGCGAGCGACGCCCACTGTTTTACGCGGTTGTTGAAGTAATAATAACTCGTGCCCGTGGGGTAATAAATCTGCGGAATCATCACATCGAGCCAACCGTTGGCCATCCAAGTTTTCACATCGGCATACTGCGTGTTTTCGTCATTCTCTATATTTCCCTGCGGGGAGATGGAAAAGACCACCTCGCGGCGGGTTTGTCGAATAGTTGTCTGTAAACTTCTCACCATCAAAGTAACATTATACCTGCGCCAATCTTCTATAGACGAAAACGACTTGCCGTATTCGGCATATTCAGCGTCATCGTTCATACTCTCGCCGCTCGTGAGCGAAGGATAGAAGTAATCGTCCATATGAATGCCGTCGACATCGTATTTCACTATGAGGTCCTTAACGATAGAGTCAAGCCTTGCGCGAGTTTCGGGCAATGCCGGATTGTAAACCCTTATAGTCTTGTAGTCCTTGGTCAGTTCCTTTGGAATCTTGCTGTCGAGAGTGGAAAACGACGCGCTTTCGCTTTTCTTCTCAATGCGATAAGGATTAATCCAGGCATGGAAGCTGATGCAACGCTTATGGGCCTCGTCAATCATAAACTTGAGCACATCATAAGCTGGCTTCTTTCCCGCCGTTCCTGTTATATACTGGCTCCACGGCTCATAGGGCGAATCGTAAAAAGCATCGGCCATGGGGCGCACCTGAAAGAACACCGCGTTGATATTAAGGCTCACCAACGAATCGAGATACTTGGTATACAATTTCTTTTGCGAATACGAACTATAATAACCATTGGGCCAATCAATGCCATATACCGTGGCAATCCACACAGCACGCATCTGCTTCTTGGGAAGCACCGGAACTTCCTGCGCTTCATCGGTTGTAACATCTCCGCCACGGATATTCTTGGAATCTTCGGGCAAATAATCTCCCTTGTCCCCGCACGCCGCAAACATGCAAAGCGTTGCAGCAAGCAAAACAATTCTACTTAGACTTTTTATTTTCATTATAGGCTGAATTTGTAAAGTTTCTTTGGCAAATGTAAAAAGAAATACGTGGGCGATAAAATATTTTTTACTTATAATACAGCAGGTATTAAAAATTCGTAATTTTGTAGTTCAAACAAAGCCGGAAACCGTGGCACAGAAACTTGTACAAACTCAAACCCAAAGCCTTGGCCAGACACTCACTCCGCAGCAACTTCTACAGGTACACCTTCTGGAATTGCCGCTACGAGACTTTGAGCAAAGGGTAAAGGACGAAATTCTCGACAACAGCGCTCTTGAAGAGGGCAATGACGAGGATCAGCGCGACAATGACGCTCCCGAAAGCGAGGACATGGGCGACGAGGCAAACAACGACAACGAAAATGCACACGACGACGCTTTGGCTGATTATCTCACGGCTGACGATACGCCCGACTACCTTTTGAATACCGCCAACGGCGAAGAAGAAAAGAATTCCGCCCTGCCTTTCGGACAACAGCAATCGCTCTACGAAGAACTCACGGCGCAAATTTCCGAACACAACCTCACGGACGAACAAAAACGCGTGATGGTGTATCTCATAGGTTCGCTCGACAGCGACGGATTCCTGCGAAAAGATTCACAGCGGCTGAGCGACGAAATGGCAATATACCACAACATCGAAGTTACTCCCGAGGAAATCGATTCGCTAATCGCAACAATGCAAACTTTCGAGCCACACGGTATCGGCGCGCGCGGTCTTCAGGAATGCCTGATGCTTCAAGTTTCTGCCGAAGACTATTCTTCCCCCTACAAGGAGCTGGAAAAACAAGTGCTCGGCAAATGTTACGAAGATTTCATACGCAAGCGTTGGGACAAGATAGCATCGCGCCTGCACATTGACCGGCAGACTATGGAGCATGTGCTTGCTGATATACGCAGGCTCAATCCGCGTCCGGGCAGCGCGCTCAATGAAACCAACGCGGCGGGCTCTCAGGAAATCACTCCCGACTTTCGGGTGGAAAACGACGGCAACGGAAATCTCATTGTCTCGCTCAACGAGGGCGAAGTGCCTTCTTTGAGAATCAGCAACTCTTTTCGCGCCACCATTGCCGAATATTCGAAAAACCGCAACAAACTCACGCGCCAACAAAAGGACACTTATACCTACACCAAGCAGAAAGTGGAATCGGCAAAGGTGTTTATCGACGCCGTTAACCGCCGCCGCCGAAACATGCTCGCCACAATGGAAGCAATAACCGAGATACAGAAGCCTTTTTTTATGGAAGGCGACGAAACGATGTTGCGTCCCATGATTCTGCGCGACGTTGCCCAGCGCACGGGGCTTGACATCTCCACGGTTTCGCGCGTGAGCAACAGCAAATATGTGGAGACCGAATTCGGCGTGTTTCCTTTAAAATATTTCTTCAACGACAAGTTTGTAACCACAAGCGGCGATGTCCATTCCACAATGGCTATCCGCAAAGCGCTGTCGGACATTATCGGCAGCGAAGACAAGAATAATCCCTACCCCGACGAAGTATTGGCGGAAATGCTCAAACAAAAAGGCTTTCCGGTGGCTCGTCGCACGGTGGCAAAATACCGCATGCAACTCGGTTTGCCGGTTGCGCGTCTCAGAAAATGATGGACAAATACATTATACAGGTTTCCAAAATAATTTCGGTGCTTTTCAAGCCGTTTTATTTCCCTGTGATAGCATTCATAGTGCTTTTGCTTTTCAGCTACATGAGTTTGCTTCCCACGAGTGTCAAGCTCACGGTGCTTGTGATAGTCTACGTGTTCACAGTGGTGCTTCCGTTGCTTTCGATATACCTTTACCGCAAAATCAACGGCTGGTCCCGTCATCAGGCGAGCCACCGCACGCGCCGCCTTGTGCCTTATCTTTTGAGCATGACCTGCTACGGGTGTTGCCTATATGTGATGACGTTGATGCGAATGCCACATTTCATGAACGGCATACTTGTGGGCGCGCTTGCCATACAGCTTGTGTGCACGATAATAAACAACTGGTTTAAAATCAGCACCCACTCAGCTGCGGCAGGAGGCGTTATCGGCGCACTGCTTGCCTTTTCGCTGCAATTTTCGTTTGACCCCACATGGTGGCTATGCCTCACAATAGTCATTGCCGGCGCTGTGGGCTCGAGCCGCATTGTATTGCGCCAGCACACATTGCCCCAAGTGGGTGTGGGAACGCTTGTAGGCTTTATCTGCGGGTTTGTCAGCATTTTATACGTATAAACAATTCATATATGAAACCATTAGTGAGTATTATAATGGGCAGCACAAGCGACCTTCCGGTAATGGAAAAGGCTGCTGCCGAACTTGATGCGATGGAGATACCTTTTGAGATGAACGCCCTTTCGGCCCATCGCACTCCCAAGGAAGTAAGCGATTTTGCCAAGGGAGCAGAAGCACGCGGCATCAAGGTTATTATTGCCGGCGCGGGAATGGCTGCCGCTTTGCCGGGAGTGATTGCAGCCGAAACCACATTGCCGGTAATCGGTGTGCCCATCAAGGGAATGCTCGACGGACTTGACGCGCTGCTTTCCATAGTTCAGATGCCGCCTGCCATACCTGTGGCTACCGTGGGCATAAACGGAGCAAAGAATGCCGCAGTGCTGGCAGAAGAGATGCTCGCCCTTGCCGACGAAACCATTGCTGCAAAACTGAAGGAGGCCAAGAGCAAACTCGGCGAGAAGATTGTGAAAGCCAATGCCGAACTTGCAAAAGTGGAATACAAGTTCAAGACAAACTGACATGCCGCCGGCGCAGACAAAGCGCCGGTTTTTTTGAACATCTACCGACGGAGAAAAAGCATTATAGGATATCGTAAAAAAGAAATCCCCACTGGCTTCTCGCACGCCTTATTTACGATATTTCGCGAGCCGAAACGTAAGTCTTTTTCCGCATGTCAGACGCCTCTTTCTGCAAGTCTGAAGTTTTTTTCCGCAAGCCAAAAACCATGCTGTGCATGGCAAAAAACTTGTTGCGCATGGCGGAAAAACTCCGGGCCACCAAATTTAAATTCCGACGCATCTAATTTAAATTACATGGCCCGGAGTTTTTGCGAGATGCCGTGTAGTTTTTTCTATATAAAAGCCCAATAGCGCAGAATGCCTGCAACTATCTGCTACTCTTTGCTTTACATATATTGCTTCTGTATAACAAAAAAATCGAAAATATATTTGTAATTTATACTGTAATATATATATTTGCAAAATCATAACCATAAATTTTTTAGACATGAAAAAGTACTTTTTGTTATCAATTATTGCTATAGCAGCAGTAGCATTGGCAGCGTTTACTGGTTACAAAACCTTGAATCCCAAGAAAACGGCAGAAATCTCGCTTCTTGAAGAAAACATAGAGGCGTTGACAAACGGCGAGGTAGGAGAAACGCTTTGGACAAGAACTGATGGGGATTGCGAATACAAGGCTACAGGCAAAGCCGGTTCTACGGTGAGACTGAACATAGGTCATGTGGGAATTATAACCCTTACATTTGATTCAAAAGGTCAAATTGAATATATTGCAAAGGGTGCTAAAACGACTTGTACTGCTGGCGGACAACAACAGTGTCAGGCGAGGTATTGCCCTGTTGCTTTTTGGCAATAAATATGGCGTTTTGAAAAAACACTTCCTGCCTTATATAAATAATGTATGACCATAAACAAAAGAGGGTATGAAGAAAACAGTTTTTTACATATCATTGTTTTTGCTTTTGTTCACTTTGGCGGGTTGTTCGACCACTGCCAATACGTCTGAAATCATATATGACATGGATCATCTTGTGGATATTCAGAAAAGCGGGCTGATAAAGGACGTCTCACTGGTTTCCCTTCAGGACACGTCAGTATATATCGGAGACATTACCAAAGTAGATGCACTCGACACCTTGATTTACATCTTGGATCAGAACAAAAAAGGCATCTATATCTTTTCAGACAAGGGCAAGTACGTCAGCACCATTTCCGAACAGGGACACGGTGCGGGCGAGTATCTGGAAGTAACTGATTTCTTCGTTGACCCTGAAAAAAAGACCGTGAACATCCTAAGCAGGCTGAACAGGAAACTGTATGTTTACGACATCAAGGGCAACGGAATACAGGTGATAAACCTTCCGAAAACATTCAACAGGATTGCAAAATATGCGGACGGATTTATAGGATATATGGCCAACTACAGCGAAGACAGGTCGCAGCCGCACAACTATTGGATAATGGACGGCAACGGCAAGGTTGTAAGCCACTTCGGGGTGATAAAAAACTGTATAGAAAGCCGTACTCGCGAAAGTTTCCGCCCATTTTCTTCCCACAAAGGCGATTTGAGCATTTCGGCAGAATACGAGAGAGGCATAATGACGCTAAGCGACGGGAGCGATGATGCGCAAACCACGTATATGTTGGATTTCGGAAAATACAACTGGCCTGAAATACCCGACAAGGATTATAATAATGACGAAAAGATGTTCATGCTCGTGAACACGCACATATCCGATCCAGAACAGTTTCAAGAGACGGACAGCTATCTGCTTAGCCTTGTTTATGTCAATGGTCAGCCCATAATCGCGGCGTACGACAAGGAAAGTGGCAAAGGGAAGGCGCTGTCGCTGGCGAACTACATTGACGATTGCATGTTAGGGGGCGGAAAACCTATCAGTATTAGTGAGAATGAAATCTTTGCAATACAAGATGCTTCGGGGATGTACGAAGTTTGGAAAGGCGGCAACGAATACAACGATTTCGAGAAGGACCGCCCCACACAGGTAAAGAATCTCCGCAAACGCTTCAAGAATATTGATGAAGACGGTAACCCGTTTCTAATAATATACCACTTGCGTTGACAAGAAGATTGTGAAAGCCAATGCCGAACTTGCAAAAGTGGAATACAAGTTCAAGACAAACTGACATGCCGCCGGCGCAGACAAAGCGCCGGTTTTTTTGAACATCTACCGACGGAGAAAAAGCATTATAGGATATCGTAAAAAAGAAATCCCCACTGGCTTCTCGCACGCCTTATTTACGATATTTCGCGAGCCGAAACGTAAGTCTTTTTCCGCATGTCAGACGCCTCTTTCTGCAAGTCTGAAGTTTTTTTCCGCAAGCCAAAAACCATGCTGTGCATGGCAAAAAACTTGTTGCGCATGGCGGAAAAACTCCGGGCCACCAAATTTAAATTCCGACGCATCTAATTTAAATTACATGGCCCGGAGTTTTTGCGAGATGCCGTGTAGTTTTTTCCATATAAAAGCCCAACTGCACAGAATACCTGCAACTATCTGCTACTCTTTATTTTACATTCGCGAAAACAAAAGACAACCGCATCGGGGTGCTGCAAAACGCAAATACACCCCGATGCGGAGCAAAAACAAATGTAACAAAAATGTGTGTAAGTGTTTCAGCGTCGAATAACGTGGTTTATCAACAGCCAGCCGCCGAATATCTGCAAAAGCATTCCGGGAATGCCGAGGCGGAAATCCTGCAAGGCTGCAAACAGCGAGCCTGTCATAATCCATTCGCCCATTGTGCCGAGCACTTGATAGCACAACACCACGGCGGCAAGCAACGGCAATGTGGCTTTGCGGTAGCGCTCAGATGTAATGCCGGCTGCCAGCGCGAGCAAAACCGATTTCATAATTATTGCCGGCAATGCCGCCGGGGCGGGCATGGCAAACGCAGCCGAATTGACAAGCGGCGAAAGCACGGCAGTGATTATCCCCACTCTCCAACCGTATTTGTATGCTCCCACAAGGGTGAAGAAATATATCGGCAGCCATATCATTCCCCCTTGATGCACCAGGTGGAACATTTGGGGAAACACAATGTTGCCGGCAACAAACAGCATGCCCGCGATATAGGTTCTTATTTCATTATATCCCCAGGAATATAGTTTTACAGCTCTTGTTTCCATATCTTTATCCTTAAAAATTTATTTATAGTCAGTTATCGTTCTTACTGTTAAACATCAGTTTTTCCAAAGTCCTCTGTATGGCATAAAAAATATCCTCCGGCTCGCTAAGACTGCCGCATGCCTGTTCCAACGGACACAACCCCGTGCCGTCGCGATTGGTTATATAAGGCACTCTCTCGGAATACTGCAAAATGATATCGTGTTTCGCAAGAAGCGCAACGGCAGATACGCTGATTTTCTCGGCATACACTTCGTTCACTCTGCCGAGCACCATAAGCGCCGCCGCAGCTTTTCCCACCACTTTATCGGCAACGTTTGCCCCATGCAGCACCTCGGGCTCCTCGCGAAGCAAACGGAGCAAATCCTTTACGCCGCGCCCGTTGAAACAGCGTATCTCCTGCGAAGAAACCACGAGCGTGTGCCCGTCGGAACGCAGAAGGTCAATAAGTTTTGCGTCTATCATAATGTTCCCTGCTTCAACTGTTCCACAAAATGGTCTATGCGCTGCATCTCCATGGGAATGGCGATATTCTGCGGGCAATGAGGCACACACTGGTTGCAACCTATGCAATGGTTGGCCTGACGCAGTTTAGGCACACTGCGGTCGTAGCCCACAAGAAAAGCCTTGCGCGCCTCGCGATAGTTCTTGGCCTGCTGATCTTCGGGCACATTGCCCTCGTTCACACACTTGTTGTAGTGAACAAATATGGCAGGAATGTCAAGACCATAGGGGCAAGGCATACAATATTTGCAGTCGTTGCACGGAATCGTGGGATACTGCACCATTATGTCGGAGGTGTCGTAAAGATACTTGATTTCGTCTTGCGTCAACGGCTTGAGCGGACAATAAGAGCGCAGGTTGTCCTGCAAATGCTCCATGTAAGTCATACCGCTAAGCACCGTGAGCACGTCGGGCATGGTTCCCGCATAGCGGAAAGCCCACGACGCTACGCTTCGGGAGGGTTCGCGCTGTTTGAGACGCGCCACAATATGGTCGGGAACCTTTGACAAACGCCCTCCAAGCAACGGCTCCATGATAACAGCCGGTATATTCCGCTTCACCAACTCACCATAGAGATACTCCGCATCGGTATTGCGCGGATTAAGTTCCCTGGCGTGTTTCCAGTCAAGGTAGTTGAGTTGGATTTGCACAAAGTCCCATTGATATTCGTCGTGTTTCGAAAGCAAATAGTCAAACACCTTTATATCTCCATGGTATGAAAAACCAAGATTTCGTATTTTTCCGGCCTTCCGTTCGGCGAGCAAGAAATCGAGTATGCCGTTGTCGATGTAACGGGCTCTGAAAGCTTCCATTCCATCATCGCCCATGCCGATACCATGTAGGAGCATGTAGTCGATATAGTCAACCTGGAGAAATTTGAAAGAGTTGTGGTACATTTCCAAAGACTTCTCGCGGCTCCATGTAAAGGGAGCGAAATTCGAAAGTTTGGTGGCAACGAAATATTTGTCCCTCGGGTGGCGATGCAAAGCGATGCCCGTAGCCTCTTCTGAGCGCCCCTTGCAATAGGCAGGCGACGTGTCGAAATAATTCACGCCGTGCTCTATCGCATAATCCACAAGGCGGTTCACAGTCTCCTGATCAATTCTATCTTCTCCCTCCTTGTTGTTCTCGTCTGCAATAGTGGGCCAACGCATACAGCCATAGCCGAGAATCGAAACCTTGTCGCCCGTTTTGGGATTGGTGCGATAGGTCATTTTGTCCTTTGGAATTTCGCCTTGTGCCGATGTGTCCTCCCCGGTAACGGGATTCTTCTTGGTAGTGCAGCCTGTGATTGCCGCCGTACCCGTTGCCGCAGCTCCAATACCAAGTTTTTTCAGGAACTCGCGGCGATTTATATTATTCTTTTCGTTCATCTTTTCAAGTTTTTCAAATCGTTTTATGGAGTTCATGCCCCTCAACATAAATTGCACTGAAAGGGCGCGCGGGACAAAGGTTCTCGCATGCACCGCAACCGATACAGCGTTCCTCGTTTACCACAGGGATTTTGGGAGAACTGTCGTCGGCAGAATCAGAAGGCACCATAGTTATCGCTCCTGCGGGACAATGGCGCGCACAATTGCCGCATTCCACACCATCTGCGACAGGCACACAATTTTTCTTCACCCAAACGGCATGGCCTACCTGTATCGAAGATTTTTCAGCCGGTGTGATTTTAAGTATAGCGCCTGCCGGACAAACTTCGGAGCATTTCGTACATTCGGGACGGCAGTATCCGCGTTCGTAAGAGGATTCCGGTTGCATTGCAATCTGTGGACGCAAAACATCGTTCGGACATACGGCAACGCAGAGCTGACATCCGGTGCAATGGTCCTCGAAATGTTTCAACCCCACGGCACCCGGCGGAACTATCGGCGTTTTTCGTTCCGGCACTTTCTTGTCAAGAATCACCGCAAGTCCGCCGTCAACGGTTTTTTCCTGGGCATTGGCCACCGCTGTGCCGATGATAATTCCCGCACCTGCGAGGAAAGCGCGACGGGAACTGTCGGTAGCGGTTTCTTTGGCGGTGTCGGATTTTTTCGCAGCGTTTTTCTTCATCGTGAAATGCAGAGCGTCGTGTTTGCATGCGGCAATGCAGTCCATGCAAGCCACACAGCGCGAATAATCTACCTTATGGTTTTTGAAATCTATGCACGAAGATTTGCAGCTGCGGGCACAAAGCGAACAGTTGCGGCATTTGTTTTCATCTATCACCGGTTTGAAAAGCGAGAAACGCGCGAGAAATCCCAACACAGTGCCCACCGGACAAATAGTGTTGCAGTATGTGCGTCCGCCCCACGCCAAAATCACGAGCACAACAAATGTAATCACTGCGATAACCAATGTTGGTAAGGCGCGCAACCATACTTCGCGATGATAGAATGCGTAGCTGTCTACACGTTCTGCGACATAGGCCAAAAGATTATTGCCCCAAGTATAAACTGGAGCGAACAGATTTTGCGCCATACGCCCGAAAGCACTGTAGGGGTCCAATATGCCCGAAAATCCGAAGAATATCGTAACGATGAAAAGCACGAGCATCGTGATGCGTAGCCATGTAAGTGGTTTGGTATAGGAGAAGCGGCGTTTCTTGCCTTTTCTCCGCGCGCTGAACCACGACACAATATCCTGGAAAATGCCGAGCGGGCAAATCACAGAGCAATAAACTCTGCCGAAAACCAATGTGAGGGCTACGAGAGCTATTACCACACCGATATTGAGCGCCATTATGGCGGGGAAGAACTGTATTTTTGCGAGCCAACCGAACCACGCGTGTATCGAGCCCGTGAAATCGAGGAACAAAAGGCTCACCAAGGCAAATACTACGATTGCCAAAACTATTCTAATCTTTCTAAGCATAACGGTATCAGTTTTTGTAAAGACCATATTTGAGCAGCCACGAATCAACCTTCTTTTCGGCCAAAGCCATATCGGCATCTTTCACCGCCGGTCCTTCAAGAACCGCAGCCCCTGGCTCGAGAGCACGAATATGTTCCACCGATTTTGAAAAACGGCTGCTTCCGTAAGTAACGAAAGGTATTATGGTTTTTCCCTTAAAGTCATATTCTTTAAAGAAGGAGTATATCACGCGCGGCATGTCGTACCACCAGTTGGGATAACCCACGAAAATTATATTGTAGTCCTGAAGATTCTGAATATGGGTTGTGAGTTTCGGAAACTCCTCGTTTTCCGTTTCCTTTTTTGTGTAGTTCAGCAGAGTGTCATAGGGCATGGGGTAAACGGTGGCAGTTTTAATGGCAAACAGGTCTCCTCCGGTTTTTTCCGAAATGAGTTTCGCGAGAAACTCCGTGTTTCCATAAACTTTTCCGTCCTCCACCACGCGGCTGGCACTTGAATTTGCGTCCACGCCATCGGTTTCGGGCCAAGAGAAATAGGTTACGAGAATTTTTCCCTTGAGTTCCACTTTCACGCTGTCGCTGTCAGTTTGCGCCGAAAGGTTTCCCCTCGGCTCAACCTCTGTGGAATTTTTCAGGAACGCCAATGTGGCAGCGCCAATCAGCATTACTCCCGCAATAGGCAGCAATAGTTTTTTCATTTTTGTTGTTATTTTCTTGTTACACGGCAAAATTATAATAATCTATCCTATTTACAGATACATCTATTACGGATTTATCTACCAAAATTACCGCAACCGCTTTTTTATTTCACGATGCAAAATTACTGCGACGCCGTTAAAGGGGATTTATATCCATTACGTTTGCCGCTACCCCAATTACGGAACTATCCGTTGAGCATGCCGGAGAAACGCCGGGGCTTGCACGAATTGCGGTATGCCCTACCCGAATTACTGATTTGCATTGCCGCAGACATATTATAAGAAACAATATCAATATATTTGCACAACAATCAAACACTCATAGTAATGGACAGCCAAATACGACACATCGACTCCATAGCAGAGTATAACAAATATCTTGGAGTGGAAACGCTTCACCCTCTCGTGAGCGTGATAGATCTTTCAAAGGCAAATAAATTGAAGCACGCGCGCCAAACTTTCGGTTTCTACTGTGTGTTTCTGAAAGGAGGGGTGAACTGCGAACTTTACTACGGCCGCAAACGCTACGACTACCAGGAAGGCACCGTGGTATGCATTGCGCCGGGACAGGTAATAGGCATCGGCAACACGGGAGAGGAGTTTCAGCCCCATGGCTGGGCACTTTGTTTCGATCCCGAGCTTATACGCGGCACTTCGCTGGGACGCAGCATAAAGGAATACACTTTCTTTTCCTACGAGGTGAACGAAGCGCTCCATCTTTCCGAAAAAGAGAAAGATGTTTTCATGGATTGTCTGCAAAACATCGGTCATGAACTCAACCATGACATAGACCGGTTGAGCAAAAGGCTTATTGCAAACAATATTGAGCTGCTGCTCAACTATTGCCTGCGCTTCTACGAACGCCAATTCATAACGCGGCAAAACGTGAACCGCAGCATCATCACCCGATTCGACTCTCTTTTGGACGAATATTTCACATCGGGCAAAGCCCGACAGAACGGTTTGCCCTCGGTGAAGCATTGCGCAGGAGAACTATGCCTTTCGCCAAACTATTTCGGCGACCTCGTGAAAAAGGAAACGGGCAAATCGGCGCAGGAATACATTCAGCTCACAGTGGTAAACATTGCCAAAGAGCGCATACTCGCGCCCGACAGTTCTATAAGCCAGATAGCCTATGACCTCGGCTTCAAATATCCGCAACACTTCACAAGAATGTTCAAAAAAATAGCCGGAGTTACACCCAATGACTACCGCTCGGAAACACTCCCCGCATAACGAAAAAACTCCGGGCCATGTAATTTAAATTCCGGGCCATCTAATTTAAATTACATGGCCCGGAGTTTTCAACGATATCAGACATCGTAAAAAACAAAACGGACACCGCTTCTGCGATGTCCGTTTCTTTTTGAAATTCAATGCTATACAAGCAAAAGCCATGCTACCCGTTTTCTCCGGAATTACACCTCAGCGGAAAACGCTTCCATATCCCCCTCGGGATACACCGCCACAGGGCCACGAGAAGCGAATATTTCCAGTCGACCACCTTTATGCGGCGCTTCTTGAGCACAGCTTTCACGATAATCCTTGCCGCCTTTTCCTTTTTCATCACCATGGGATACCCCTTGCCGCCATTGATAAGCGCAGTATCCACAAAGCCCGGGCGTATGTCGGAAAACGTGATGTTGAGACGGCGCATGCGGGCCAGCTGCTCCAATGCGTCGATATAAATGTTCTGCATCCTTTTTGTGGCAGAGTATGCAGGCGCCGGGCCAAGCCCTTTCGTTCCCGCAATCGAGGATATCACAGCAATATGGCCGCCCATGGCAGAAAAATAACGGAACATCGCCCCCACACAACGCGCAAATCCTTCACCATTCGTACGCACGGTGGCAATCTCTTTTACGCTTTCCAGACTTCCGTTTTGCCAGCCCACACCGCTGCAATGCAGATAAAGCCGCGCACCGACGCTTTGCGCCAAAGCCACAAGCCGTTCGCCGGCATCGTCATCGCATACATCGATTTCGGCAACCGTAACCTGCTGCGGAAACAACGCCCTGAAACTCTCCAGCAACTCCCCACGGCGGCCGCATATCCCAAGCGTCCAGCCCGACAAGGCAAGAATTTTTGCCACTTCGCGGCCAATTCCGCTCGTAGCACCCATTATAACAGCACTTTTCTCGTTCATAACAACCGCAAATTTAATGCTTTTCGTAAATTTGCTTACCTATACCATAGAATTTAAGATGAAATCTATATTATCAGCCATTGCGCTAATCGTTTCACCGTTATTGTCGCTCCACGCACAGACCACAGAACTCACCGGAACAATAATCGGAACTCCGATATCGGTAGACTATTCCACCAACAACCCGTCTGAAACCGTCAACACCATAGCCAATGTGTTCGACAACGACCTGTCCACGTTTTTCGCCTCATACGACAGGAGCTATACATGGGTGGGGCTCGACCTCGGTGAGAAACACGTGATAACAAAAATAGCCTACGCCTCGCGCCCGGGCAGCGCCGACCGCATGCAGCTCGGAGTGTTTGAAGGAGCTAACAACCCCGATTTCACAGACGCCGTTCCGCTCTACATGATAAAGGATATCCCGCAGGACAATGTGCTTACCACAAAATATCCGCGCACAAGCCGGGGATTCAGATACGTGCGCTATGTGGGGCCGAACAATGTGCGATGCAACGTTGCCGAACTTAAATTCTACGGCTACAAAGGCGAGGGAAACGACAGCCGCTTTTATTCACCCACAAACCTGCCGCTGGTCGTGATACATACCGACAGCGCAAAACAAATAACCTCGCGCACAGTCTACACTCCCGGAATAATAAGCATTGTGTCGGACGAAGGAAAGGAAATATATGCCGACAGTCTGGAAATACGCGGACGAGGAAACGGCTCGTGGGGTTTCCCGAAAAAACCTTACAAACTAAAACTCGCACACAAGAAGAAACTTCTCGGCATGCCCGCAAAGGCAAAAAAATGGACGCTGATAAACAACTACGGCGACAAAACTCTGGTGCGCAATCTGCTCGCATTCAAAATAAGCGAACTGATGGGAATGGAATATACTCCCGCCGGGCGACTCGTGGAAGTGATGTTCAACGGCGAATATCAGGGAGTGTATCAACTTTGCGACCAGATAGAAGTAAAGAAAAACCGTGTGGACATCACGGAAATGACTCCCCAAGACAATAGCGGCTCTGAACTTACGGGCGGATACCTGATAGAAATCGACGCATACGCCAGCGGAGAGAAAAAATGGTTCACCTCAAAAGATTTCGAACTGCCCGTTTCGCTGAAATATCCCGACGAAGACGACATAACGCCACAGCAGGAAAATTATATCACAACTTATTTCAACCGCATGGCAAGCCGTGTGGCAAATCCGCTTTATGCCGACCCGAAACTTGGCTTCCGACGCTATCTTGACGAGGACTCATTTTTAAAAAGATTCCTTATTGAAGAACTCGCAGCAAATGTAGACGCCTGGTGGAGCGTACATATGTATAAAGATCGCGACTCCACGAAATTCTATACCGGACCTGTTTGGGATTTCGACCTTGCTTTTGAAAACGATATACGCATTCACCCCGTTTCGGGCTTTGACGATTTTATTTTTCTGAACGAGAACACAACAAGCGCAGGCAACATGCGCGAATTTGTAAAGCGAGTAATTGGTGTGGAAAGCGACAGACTGAAAAAATTATGGAGTACCGCGCGAAACGAAAACGGACTCACGATAGAAAATCTCAACTTATTTCTCGACAGCATGCAGACTGAAGTGTACGAGGCGCAGAAACTTAATTTCACGCGCTGGCCTGTGATGAACCAGATAGTGAACCAAAACTACCAAGTAACCGGCTCGTATGAAGGAGAAATGAAAGTGGTGCGCGATTTCCTGACATGGCGCATTCCATGGCTCGACAATAAAGTAGGACTTATACCTGTAGGAATTGAACAGACCGTTGCCGGAAAAACGGAAATCCGTAGCGTGGAAGGCGGAATAGGTATCAGCGGAAAGATGAGCGTGGAAGTTTACGATATGAGCGGTATTGTAGTGGCGAAAACCGATGCCGCAGCCACAGAAACGGTTATTCCTCTTGCCAAAGGGCTTTACATTGTAAGGGCAACCGATGGCAAAACAACTATAAGGCGCAAAATTATGGTGAGATAAGTTGTATTGGAAACTATAATAACCTTGTTTTTTAGTACTTTTGCTTACATATGCAGTATAAACCATTTGTATGAAAAGAATTTTACTTCCTATTTTCTCCATAATGCTCTCCGTTGGTGCTGCATGCGCCCAATCAGCCGAGCTTAAAGGAACTGCTATCGGCAGCGCCCAATCCAGTTACGCCAGTGGCGATGCTTCGGTGGCTTTCGACGGAGATCTTTCCACTTTCTACGCATCTGATGTGCGCAGCAACACTTATGCGGGATTGGACCTCGGAGAGAAACACATTATCACCAAGGTTGGTTTTGCCTCGCGCGCAGGTTGGGCAGGCCGCATGCTGCTTGGTGTGTTCGAGGGCGCAAACAGTCCCGACTTCACCGATGCCGTGCCGCTTTACATGGTAACAGAAACGCCCGAGGACAATGTAATGACATACGCCGACGTAGATGTTTCGCGCGGTTTCCGATATGTGAGATACGTAGGTCCCAACGATGTGAGATGTAATGTGGCGGAATTGAAATTCTATGGCTACAAGGGCGAAGGAGATGATACAAAACTTTACACGCCGACAAACCTCCCGTTGATTGTAATCCATACCGACAGCGCGAAAGCCATTACGTCAAAAGAGGAATACGTTGACGGAATAATTAGCGTGGTTTCAGAAGGAGGCACAAGCGTTTACAGCGACAGCCTGGGCATACGCGGACGCGGCAATGCCTCGTGGAGTTTCCCCAAGAAGCCGTATAAACTGAAACTTGCCAACAAGAAAAAACTCCTTGGCATGCCTGCGAAAGCCAAGAAGTGGACTCTTATAAACAACTACGGAGACAAAACGCTCATTCGCAATGTTCTTGCGTTTCATCTCAGCGAATGTTTGGGCATGGCCTATACTCCGGCAGTCAGGCTCGTAGATGTTATGCTCAATGGCGAATATCAGGGCACCTACCAGCTGTGCGATCAGATTGAAGTGAAGAAAAACCGTGTGGACATCACGGAAATGACGCCCGAGGACAATGCTGTGCCAAATCTCACGGGAGGCTATCTCGTGGAAATCGATGCTTATGCGAGCCAGGAGAAGAATATGTTCAACGTGAGCACATATAATTTGCCCGTTACCATAAAGTCGCCGAGCGAAGACGATATCACGACGCAGCAATACAATTACATCAAGAAAACTTTCGGTCAGATGGTGGCGCGTGTGGCTTCGAGTCTGTATCTCAACCCGTCGGTGGGTTTCCACAAATACCTTGACAAGGAATCGTTCATGAAACATTTTCTCGTAGGTGAGTTGAGCGGAAACACAGATACCTATTGGAGCGTCTACATGTACAAGGACCGCGATTCCACAAAGTTCTACACAGGTCCGGTATGGGATTTCGACCTCGCTTTCGAGAATGACGCGCGCACTCACCCGCTTTCCAGTATCAACAGCTTTCTTTATGCATCTACCAAAAGCAGTGCAGCAGGAGATATGAGGAGTTTTGTGAACAGAGTGGTAAATTCCGACAAAAACCTACTGAAATTTATTTGGAGCGAAGCCCGAAACCTGCACGGCATAACGGTTGACGAACTGAATTCATTCCTCGACAGTTTGCAGACCACCATTTACGAATCGCAGAAGCTCAATTTCACACGTTGGCCCATCATGAATTCGCTGGTTCACCAGAATTATCAAATCACCGGCTCCTATGAAGGCGAAATGCAGACCATACGTGATTACCTTGCATGGCGCATTCCGTGGCTCGACAATATGGTAGGACTCATACCAGTGGGCATAGAAAACTTAGGAATTGCCGAAGGCAACATCGAGGCAACCGACGGAGGAATCACGATAAGCGGTATCACATCTACTGCCACGGTCAGCGTTTACGACATAAGCGGCATGCAGGTGGCGAATCAGGAGATATCGCGCGGCGAAACCCACATCTCTCTTGCGCCGGGCATTTATATCGTGAAAGCTACGAGCGGAAGCGAAACTTTGAAGAAGAAAGTCATAGTGAAATAAGATATCGCGGATTCAGGTTCGCGTAAAAACCAAACAAAGACTTGCGGGAAACTGCAAGTCTTTGTTTTTTAGTCTTTTCAAACGGTTTTCGGGCGCACCATACGGGTTGAAAATCCTGCCTCCTAACGCATTGAAAAAACTACAAGGCATCTCGCAAAAACTCCGGGCCATGTAATTTAAATTAGATGCGTCGGAATTTAAATTTGGTGGCCCGGAGTTTTTCCGCCATGCGCCGCAAGTTTTTTGCCATGCACAGCATGGTTTTTGGCTCGCGGGAAAAAAACTTCCAACTTGCGGAACGAGGCGTCTGACATGCGGAAAAATACATTCGTTTCGGCTCGCAAAAAATCGTAAATAAGGCGTGCGAAAAGCCAGTGGGTATATCGTTTTTACGATATACTATATGCCGAAAAACACGTCCTGCAACGTTAGTGCAAAAGCGTATTCCGGTTGCGCGCCACGGCGAAATTTCCGCCGAAAAGGTTCACTGATTTCCACTCCGTGGCATCGGGCATTTGGGGCGCAAGCACCCGGCCGTCAATAGAAGCGTTGCCGTGCTCGGCATAAACCTCGTCCCATAACCCAAGGTCCACAAAACTTTGAAGCGTATGCGTTCCGCCCTCCACGAGAAGCGTCTGCACCCCACGCTTATGCAGTTCCGCAAGCAATTGGGGGATTATCGGCTGCGAATAGTCGGGGTGGAAATACTCGGCATGCACATTCGGGTCAGAATATTCGCGTTCCGTTACCGCCAGGGTGGGAGCTTCGCCGTTGAACAACTTGAGCGAGGGCGACAGTGAGGCATGGCGGTCGAGCACTATGCGCAGCGGATTCTTACCCGCCCAGCTACGCGTGGTGAGCGAAGGGTCGTCGCATTCCGCAGTAGCCCTCCCCACGAGGATTGCCTGGTTCATGGCGCGCAGACGGTGGGAGTTCATCTGTGTGAGAGGCGTGGAAATGTGCGTTCTCACAAAGCCTTTCGCCGCAATGTAGCCATTGGAACTTTCTGCCCACTTCAATGTGATGTAGGGACGGGCAAGGCTGTGAAAAGTAATGAACCTGCGGTTTAATTCGCGGCATTCGTTGCGCAGCACATCAACTGTAACTTCAATTCCGGCGGCCCGCAGTTTTTCCACTCCCCTACCCTGCACCTTCGCAAACGGATCTATGCAGCCCACCACCACACGTTTTACGCCCGATTTCACGAGCATGTCGGCACAAGGCGGCGTCTTGCCGTAATGCGAACAAGGCTCGAGGCTCACATATACCGTGCTCTCTTTCAAAAGCGCCTTGTCCTTCACCGCATTCACGGCATTGACCTCGGCATGCGGCCCGCCGCAACGAATATGATAGCCCTCGCCTATAATCTTCCCGTCATAAACCACCACGGCTCCCACCATGGGATTGGGAGGTGCGCCATAGAATCCGCAACGTGCCAACTGCAAGCAACGGCGCATGTACATTTCGTCTGTTTCCCTGTTCATAATTCAACTAATAAGCGTAACTTTGTCAATAATCTCCACCCCAAAACAATGGACAGCCGTTATCTTGAAGCCGTAAGCCGTTTGTCGCGCCACTATCCCCAAGGCGAGGCGCGCGCCATGGCCCGTGTGCTGCTCGAAGACGCCTTTGGAGTGGATATCAACGATGTTTATGCTGACAAAGTTAGGCAATTTTCGGCTGAAGAGGCCGACGATTTCGCCACAATGCTCTGCAAACTCGACAACAACGAACCTGTGCAATACGTAACGGGCACTGCAATGTGGGGAAACCTGAAACTGCACGTGGAAAAAGGCGTGTTGATTCCCCGGCCCGAGACATTGGAGCTCGCACAATGGGCAGCAACTGAATGCAAAGCCGGAGCGCGCATTCTGGAACTGGGAACGGGCAGCGGATGTATAGCCATATTTCTGGCGAAATACGTGGAAAACGCGCGCGTAAAGGCTGTGGACAAAAGCAAGACGGCTCTGAAAATCGCAACAGGCAATGCGGCACAACTCGGAGCGCATATAGATTTCGCCGAAGCCGACATGCTTGACCCTACATTTGCCCAAAACGAAACTTTCGACCTTGTAATAAGCAATCCGCCCTATGTGTGCGAAAGCGAAAAGGCGGAAATGGAGCGCAATGTGCTTGACCATGAACCCGGCGAGGCTTTGTTTGTGAGCGACGAGAGACCTTTGGTATTCTACGAAGCCATTGCGGAAATCGCGGAGCGCACTTTGGCAGAACACGGGTGCGTGATGGTGGAAATCAACCGCATGTTTCCCGAAGAAACGGCTGAAGTGTTTCGCCGCCACGGCTTCTCGTCCACACAGATACGCCGCGACGAGCAGGGAAACCCGAGAATGATAAAAGCCCAACGCTTATGAACGAACGCAAACCCATGAAGCCGCAAACGGCATTGGAACGCCTTGCATCGGCATGTGCCAAAACGGAATACTGCGAGGAAGATCTGCGGCGCAAGATGCGCTCATGGTTTGTGGACGAGGAATATCACGACGAAATAATCGACTCTCTGCGCAACGAGAACTATATTGACGATGCGCGTTACTGCCGCGCTTACGTTGAGGACAAATGGCGTTTCAACCAATGGGGCAAGCAGAAAATCCGCATGAACCTTCGCATGAAACATTTGCCCGAAGAGGAAATCGATGCCGCTTTGCAGGATATTTCCGACGAAGACTACCGCTACGTTCTCGCGCAGCTTTTGAAGCAGAAGCGCCGCTCTCTGCCCTCGGCGGGAGACTACGAAAACTATCAGAAGCTTATACGTTTTGCCATGGGGCGCGGTTTTGAGCCCGACGCAATTCGCGAATGTCTGGAGCGGGAAGCCGAAGAATGAAAGCCGCATCAATAATTCCAGATGCCTTTTCGGCAGCATTCCGCACCATGTCGGCGCTGCTGTTTCCGCAACACTGCGCAATTTGCGGGCGCCGACTTTCTACGGCAGAGCACGGCGTTTGCGCCGCATGCACCCTGAAACTTCCCTATACCCGTTTTGCCGCGCTTGGAAACAATCCCGTGGAGCGCTTGTTTGTTGGCAGGTTTCCGCTATGCCGCGCAAGCGCGTATATATTCTACAACAGCGGCACGGAAACGCGCAACCTTTTGTTTGACATCAAATATCACGGCAATTCCGGGGCAGCCCGCGAAATGGGCAGACGCATGGCCGAAGAACTCAAGGGCACGGAGTTTTTCCAAGGTATAGACGCCATTGTGCCGGTGCCCCTTGCCCGCAAAAGGGAACGCCGACGGGGATACAACCAGAGCCTGATGATAGCTTGGGGAATAGCCGAAATTGCGGGAATACCCGTTGACAACAAAATGCTGCGGCGAGTGGTGGACAATCCCACGCAAACCCACCTCACTCAAACGCAGCGCGAAGACAATGTGAAGGGGATATTCCGCGCCTACAACCCACAAAGGATAACGGGCAAGCACCTTCTGCTTATTGACGACGTGGTAACGACGGGCGCAACGCTCACATCGTGCGCCGACACGCTGATTGCCGCCGGAGCAAAGGAGATAAGCATTCTCACACTTGCCGCCTCGCGAAACATAGGAGTGTGGTAAAAAACAACACGCTGTTCGGCGTAAAAACTCCGGGCCACCAAATTTAAATTCCAGGCCATGTAATTTAAATTAGATGCGTCGGAGTTTTTACGAGATGCCGTGTAGTTTTTCCGTGCGGCATTTGTTTGCAAAGCATATCTGCAATAATTCTCCGCAACAGCGCAAAACATGCTTAAAATATAAAGTATGATTTCACTGATTGTCAGTTTTTTTCTTACTTTGCACCCTTGAAATATCTACACCGCCGCAAAGCGGTGTAATGCAAAACGTTTTTAGAAAAATGAACTGGAAATTTGTTATGGCAGCATGCATTTCATATGGAATATCAACAGGCATGCAAGCTCAGGAACTCAAGAGCGGAATCGACAAGGCAAACCTTAACACAACCGTAAAGCCGGGCGACGACTTTTATGAGTATGCCGCCGGAAACTGGCTCAAGACCCACCCACTCGACGACGTGCACCCGATGAACGGAGCGTTTACAGATTTGGACGAACAGAACAACGACCGTATTAAAGAGCTTATAGCGGAATATGCAGCCAAGCAAATGCCGCAGGGAACCGACGGGCAGAAACTCGGCGCGCTTTACCGCATGTATATGGACAGCGTGAAGCGAAACAAACTCGGATACAAACCTATCAAGAAGACACTCGAAAGAGTGCGCAAGGTGAAAGACCGCAAGGAATGCATACATCTGATGTATGAGCTCGGAGCAAAAGGCTACGGCACCACATTGTTTACATTCGCGCTCAGCATAAATCCCAACAATGCCAGCCAATATATGTTTGCCACCCTACAAGGCGGACTCGGACTCGACCCCGAATACTACACCAACCCCAACGAGCAACAAAAAGCCGTGGCCGAGGCATACAAGAGCCTTATGAAAGACTACTTCAAAATGGTAGGAAACAAAGATAAGGCAGCCGAGAAAAAAATGCAGGCAGTTTGGGCACTCGAAACCCAACTTGCACAACACAGCTACGACCAGGTGAAACGCCGCGACCCGAAAGAAAACACGCATCTCATGAGCTGGCAGCAACTCAAGCAAGAGTTCAAAAACATTGACTGGAACATGATTTGCGAAACCTATGGCTATCCCTCCGACATCGACACTGTGGACGTTAAGCAGCCCGAACCTATTCACGAGGTGGAGAATATTCTTGCCAATACCGACCTTGAAACCATCAAGGCCTATATGGAAGTTTCGGTGGTGGGCTCTTCGGCAAGCCTTCTCTCAGACAATTTCCAAGACCGCCGTTTTGAATACACCAAAGTGCGCTATGGAGTGAAAGAACAGCAGCCGCGATGGAAACGTTCCGTAGCTTTTCTCGACAATATACTGGGAGAAACAATCGGAAAACTGTATGTGGACAAATATTTCCCCGAGAGCAACAAACAAAGAGTGTATATGTTGATAAAGAACTTGCAGAACGCTTTTGCGGAACGCATCAAAGACAATACTTGGATGACCGACGCAACAAAGGCAAACGCTCTGAGCAAGCTCAAAAACATGGTAATAAACGTGGGATACCCCGACAAATGGGAAGGATTGGAGAAATATGTGCAGGTGGACGAGAACAAAACGCTGAGGGAGAACATTGACGAAATCACAATGGCTTCGCGCAAAGGCGAAATAGAATATTATTGGCACAAGCCCGTAGATCGTCACCAAATGGGCTGCACCCCGCAAACCGTAAATGCGTTCTACAATCCACTATTCAACAGTATAAATTTCCCGGCAGCCATATTGCAGCCTCCTTTCTTTGATGCCGAAGCCGACGACGCGGCAAACTATGGCGCGATAGGCTGTGTGATAGGCCACGAAATGAGTCATGGTTTCGACGACAAGGGTTGCTCTTACGACAAGGACGGCAACTTGAAAAACTGGTGGACCGACGAGGACAAAAAGAACTTCGAACAACGCACAAAAGTATTGGAAGAATGGTTTGGAAGCAAGGAAATGCAACCCGGACTAAAGGTTAACGGAAAGAAGACATTGGGCGAAAACATCGGCGACAACGGCGGAATAAACATAGCGTTCCAGGCTTTCAAAAACACAATGCTCAACAATCCGCTCGGAGAGAAGGACGGATTTACGCCAGAGCAGAGATTTTTCCTGTCATACGGCCGCATGTGGGCAAGCAACGTAGCCCCGCAATTCGTGGCCTATATTGTTAACAGCGATGTGCACTCCCCGAATATTCTACGCGTGAATGCCGCACTTCCTATGATTGATGCGTGGTATTCGGCGTTTGATATCAAAGAGGGCGACAAACTTTATGTTCCCGCCGAAAAGCGTGCACATATCTGGTAAAGCAGACGTTTTAAATACATACGTTCCCGTAAAAACTCCGACGCATCTAATTTAAATTAGATGCGTCGGAGTTTAAATTATATCAGACCTAGTTTTTACGAAATGCCTTGTCGTAAAAAGCAAATCTTATACGGCTGAAAAATAGAGCCTTATTCGCCGAACGCCTTGCTTTCGGCTGCGGCAATAATATCGTTGCGATTGCCCGATGTGCTTACAGTTTCTTTCTGTTCGCCGCGTTGTTGGTTTCTCGCGGCATTACGCCTTGGCGCATTGCGTCGCCGGCGGTTTGCATTTCCCTCGGCAGCAGTTGAAGATGCGCCGGAGTTTTTGGCATTCGGCTCAACATTGCGTTGTGTCGCGTCATCGCCCATAGCAATAGCCTTTATGCTCTGCTGCATAGCCCTCGCTTTTGGCGAATCAGGGTTGGCAACCTGCGCCTTGTCGCTCACGGCACGACGCGGTGCCGAATTGCGTCGACGCTGATGCTGCTGCGGACGCTTCTGAGCCTCTTCGTCGCCCACACGCGGAGGAACACTCACAAGTTCAGCCTCCATAGCAGTACGCGCCTCCTTTGCCTTTAGTATTTCAGCAACAGTCTGCTTGTTTTTGTTGAGCATTTTAAGCGTTTCGCGGGCTGCATTCTGGTGGCTCTCCTTTTTTGAAAATCCGTTGCCCTTTCCACATTCCACTCCCTCGATTATCACAGTGGCTGAAAACGCCGGCGTTTCACTGGTGGCAGCATTGTTTGGAGCATCGTCCGACTTGATTTCTATTCTCAGGCGGTTGCGCTGCGCCCATTCAAGCAGTTTGCTCTTGAAATTCACTTCCTTTTTTGCAACATTGTCGAGATTCAAATGCGCAGCAATTATGCGGCGTCGCAAAAACCACATGCAATGCGAATAACCCCTGTCGAGATAAATTGCGCCCACAATGGCCTCGAAAGCATTGCCGCTGATATAACTGTTGTGCCCGCTCTGATGGCTGCTGGAGCGTATGAGTTTGTCGAGACCCACTTCCTCCGCCATTTTGTTGAGCGTGTCGCGTTGCACAAGCTTGCTGCGCGTTGTGGTAAGGAACCCCTCGCGTTTTCCATCAAAATGGCGGTAAACAATGTCGCTCGTTACAGCCTCAATCACCGCATCGCCAAGAAATTCCAATCGCTCGTTGTTTATCCTATGTCCGTTTTGCGACTTCATGGCAACCGACTTGTGGGAAAGCGCCTGCTTGTAGATGTCAATGTTGTGGGGATAAAAACCCAATATGGAGTATAACGATGAAAAAAGCTCCTTATCCTTTCGGAAAGGGAGCTTTAGTTTATCTATGAAATTAATCATTCAGATGTAGAGATGTGCAGTTTTTAAAATTGTAATTAAGCCAGTTGGTTTATTCTGCAAATTTCTTCACAATGATGCACGCATTATGACCACCAAAACCGAAAGTGTTGCTCAATGCAGCACGCACGGTGCGTTTCTGAGCCTTGTTGAACGTAAAGTTCAAATTGTAATCGATTTCAGGATCGTCATCGCCCTCGGTATGGTTGATGGTAGGCGGAACAATGTCCTCTTCCACAGCTTTTACCGAGAAAAGTGCTTCCACAGCTCCCGCAGCACCGAGAAGGTGTCCGGTCATGGATTTTGTGGAGCTGATGTTGAGTTTATAAGCATGGTCTCCGAATACATCTTTTATGGCAAGAGCCTCAGAACGGTCGCCAACGGGCGTAGAAGTTCCGTGAACGTTGATGTAGTCTATGTCTTCGGGGCTCATGCCGGCATCGTCGAGCGCACGTTTCATCACAAGTTTCGCTCCAAGTCCCTCGGGGTGTGAAGCAGTTATGTGATGTGCGTCGGCAGACATGCCTGCACCTGCGATTTCGGCGTATATATGAGCGCCGCGCTTGCGTGCGTGTTCAAGTTCCTCAAGTATGAGCACTCCTGCACCCTCACCCATTATAAATCCGTCGCGCGAAGCGCTGAACGGACGGGAAGCATGCTCGGGATCATCATTGCGTGTGGAGAGTGCATGCATGGCATTGAATCCTCCAACTCCCGTGGGCCAAATTGCAGCTTCTGCGCCGCCGGCTACTATTGCGTTGGCTTTTCCCAGACGTATGAGATTGAATGCCGACGCGAGGGCGTTGGTTGATGATGCGCAAGCGGAGGTTGTGGCAAAATTGGGGCCGTGGAAACCATAGTTGATAGAAATCTGACCGGCTGCTATATCCGAAATCATCTTGGGGATAAAGAATGGTGAATAGCGCGGACCGAGCGTTTCGCCTGTCTTTGCGTAATTCACGGCTTCCTCTTCGAATGTGCGGATACCGCCGATACCAACGCCGAACACGACGCCGATTTCGTTTTTGTCAACTTTTTCCAAGTCCCAGCCGCAATCTTTGATGGCTTCGTCTGCGGCAATAATTGCGTATTGCTCGTAGAGGTCCATCTTGCGCACCTCCTTGCGGTCGAAGTAGTCCTGAGCGTTGTAGTTCTTTACTTCGCACGCAAAATGAGTCTTGAACTTAGATGTGTCAAAGTGCGTAATTTCGGCAGCGCCACTCACGCCGTTTTTGGCATTCTCCCATGTTTCGGGAGCATTCTTGCCAAGGGGGGTGATTGCGCCTATACCGGTTACGACAACTCTTTTCAATTCCATCATGAGATGTTAAGAAATAGCGTTAAGCTGCTTACTTAGCGTTATTCTCAATATATGCTACTGCATCGCCTACGGTTGCGATTTTCTCAGCCTGGTCGTCGGGAATCTGAATAGAGAATTCCTTCTCAAACTCCATGATGAGTTCTACAGTGTCGAGTGAGTCAGCGCCCAGATCGTTTGCGAAACTTGCTTCGTTCTTTACTTCGGATTCATCAACACCGAGTTTGTCAACAATAATAGCTTTTACTTTTGATTCGATATCAGACATAATCTTTTGATTTTGATTAATATTTTTACTATATCAGGCTGCAAAATTAAGCCTATTGATTTATATGACAAAATTTTTAGCGCAAAATCGTCCGTTTTTTGCACAAAACAGGTATTTTGCGTGCAATTTATTATCTTTTATCCTGATTTTTACGTTGTTTCATGTTGCAGGAAATTGCAAAATGTTTGTTGCATCTGCACAAAGCCTTTGTTTATGCGCAAAAACGCTTTGTTTTACGCTTTTACGAGATATTGTCTGCCTTGTGCGAAACGCGGCAAAAACTATGTGGGAGATTGTGAAAAACTCCGCCGCATCTAATTTAAATTACATGGCCCGGAATTTAAATTTGGTGGCCCGGAGTTTTTACGAGATGCCGTGTAGTTTTTTGGGCACAAAGTATAGTGTTTGCGTTGAGCTAAACTATATGTTTTTATTGCACTTGTTTTGGGAAAACAAAAAGTCCCGCAGATGTTCTGCGGGACTTTATTATATATATTGCCGTTTAGATTTCAAAATAAGCGCTTATCTTTTCTGCGGCTTCCTTCATTACTTCTGCGGCGGGGCTTAGCTTTTCGCGGCGGAAGTCCATGTCTTTTTCGCTCTGCATCGGAATGAGGTGTATATGGGCATGTGCCACTTCAAGACCGAGCACTGCCATTCCTACTTTCTTGCAGGGAAAAGCTTTCTTCAATGCCACAGCCACGTGCTTTGCGAAAACTATCATTCTTGCAAGTTCGTCATCGCCGAGGTCGAATATATAGTCTTCTTCGCGGCGCGGAATTACGAGCGTGTGGCCCATAACCATGGGATTAATGTCGAGAAATGCGTAGAATTCCTCGTTCTCAGCCACCTTGTACGACGGAATTTCGCCGGCAGCTATTTTTGAAAATATTCCAGCCATCTTTCTGTGTTTTTAGATTGATATGTTTACAATCTTGAGCTGCACAATTCCTTGCGGAATCTTTATATCTACAACATCTCCCACTTTGTGTCCGAGCAATCCCTGTGCAATTGGAGTTTGCGACGATATTTTTCCTTCGCGCAAGTTGGCTTCGCTTTCGCTTACTATGGTGTATTTCATCACAGCGTTGTTTTTAACGTTCTGCATCTCCACTGTGGAAAGAATCTGAACGGTATCGGTGGAAAGTTTGCTGGGATCAATTATTTTGGCACTGGCAAGAGCTGCTTTGAGTTTGTTTATTTTCATCTCAAGCATAGCCTGCGCTTCTTTTGCTGCGTCGTATTCGCTATTTTCCGAAAGGTCGCCTTTGTCGCGTGCCTCTGCAATCGCCTCAGATGCTGCCGGGCGATCCACTGTTTCCATGTGTCTTAATTCGGCTACCATTTTGTCGTAACCTTCTTGGGACATATAAGCCATAAGTCTGTATCTTTTAAAGTTATTATTCTGTATGTTGTTATTGTAACAGATAAAAAACTAAAAGAATCCCAAAGCATTGGCTAAGGAATCCTTTCGTTTTTATGTTGTTGCAAAGGTATGTATTTACTTTGATATGAAGAAATTTTTTTTTCGTAAAAAGTTTTATCCCCTACCCCACATTATTTTCCTATTGTTCTGATTCATTTGTTTTTTCTCCTTTCACGGCGTTGATGTTTCGCATCAATCCGGAATACTTTGCCCTTTTCACGGCGCTGCCTTTGAACAGGTCGCAATATTCCTGCTCGGTGAGTGAATTCCAGTCGTCCTTGGTCATTTTCAAAAGCTTTTCGGGCGGCGTAAATTCCTTTATTTCCGTAGGAACTGCGAAACTATTGTGCGGGCATGCGCTTTGGCAACGATCGCAACCGTAGATGCATGTTTCCATCTTGTTTTCGGTGCCGGCAGGTAGCTCGCCGCGATTTTCAATTGTGAGATACGACAGACACCGGCGCGCATCGAGTGAATAAGGTTCGTAGATAGCGCCACCGGGACAGGCATCGATGCATTTTGTGCAGTTGCCGCAATAGTTTTTCAAAGGTTCGTCGTAACTATCTGCCTCTACGTTCAGAAAAAGTTCGCCGAGAAAAAAGAAACTTCCCTTGTGGGGAATAATAAGCAGGGTGTTTTTCCCTATAAATCCCACCCCGGCGCGCCAGGCCCAGTATCTTTCCGAAACGGGTGCGGTGTCGCAAAAAGCGCGTCCCTCGAGAGTGAAACCGTCTCCCGAAAGTTTTTCCTTTAATAGGCGGAACAGTTCAAACAGACGCTGTTTCACCACCACGTGATAGTCTTTCCCGTAGGCGTAATACGACAAAGTGTATTCGCCGGGGTTCATTTTTTGTGCGGGATAGTAGTTGAGCGCAACCGAGACTATTGTTTTTGTTCCTTCCACGAGTTTTTGCGGGTCATAGCGCAGGTCAAGGTTTCGCGCCAAATAGTCCATGGTGCCGTTGCGTCCTTCGGAAATATATTTCTTTATGCTTTCGAAATAATCGTCGGCCATTTTTTCTGCCTTGCATACGCCGCAGGCTGAAAACCCGAGGTCGGCGGCAGATTTCTTTATGTAATCAGCCGAAAGCATATCCTTGGAGTTATAAATTCAACAGTCGTGATGCGATATGCCACATGGCAATTCCGCCCGAAACCGAGACATTCATTGAATGTTTCGTGCCGAATTGCGGAATTTCTATGGCTCCGTTGCAAGCATCTACGGCTTCCTGAGCCACGCCTTTCACTTCGTTGCCAAGCACTATGGCATATTTTTTTCCTTTCACTGGATTGAAGTCCTGCAATGCAATGCTGTGCTCCACTTGTTCGAGGGCGTACACTTCATATCCCTGGCTTTTCAACTTTTCCACGGCTTCTTTTGCCGAAGGTGCGCTCTCCCACTCCACTGAATCCTCTGCGCCGAGAGCTGTCTTGTGTATTTCGGGGTGAGGAGGGCATGCAGTTATTCCGCAAAGCACGAGTTTTTCAAGCCGAAAGGAATCGGCTGTACGGAAAACCGACCCTACGTTGTACATGCTCCTTATATCGTCGAGCACAACGGTGAGCGGAGTTTTTTCGGCGGCCTTGAATTCCGTTACGTCTATGCGGTTAAGTTCTGTTACTTTCAGTTTTCTCATTTCACGGCAAAATTAAAACAAACTGTGGAAAACTCGGTGGAAAACTCTTGGAAAACCTGTTTATACATTTCAACAGTTTCAACTTTAAAGCGTGGAGTTTTCAACCTGTGTGGATAAGCCACTATTTGCTCCACACTGTTTTCACAGCATTTTCCACAGTTTTCCACCATGGTTGCTTTCAAAAAAAAACATGTACATAATTCTGAAAATCATACGTGTATCAGTACCAAAAAAATGGCACATCAAAAGTTTTCCACAGTTTCCACTTCGTATAATCATCATCATTCTTCTTTTTAAAAGAAAAATAGAATGATATATATAATATAATATGTTTGCGTGGTTATATCTGGCAGAATTTGGTTAAGAACGTACCTTGTTTTATAGTGTGCCGAGATGGTTTTTACGAGGTCAGACCTAATTTAAATTAGATGCGTCGGAATTTAAATTTGGTGGCCCGGAGTTTTTCACGAGATGCCTTGGAGTTTTTTCAGTGTAAAATGCCGTATTTTCCACGTGGTTTCCAATCTCCATTAATAGCCCGGCAGCGTAACGGCATAAGGTAGTTGAGAGAAAAAAACTGATATGTAGTTTTAAAAAGCTAATTTTGCAGATAAACATTAAGCGGAGATGAAGAGCAGATTCCCCCTACCCGTTTTTTTCGCAGCCATGATGCTTTTGCCGGCGGCATGCTCTGTGTCGCAAAAAACTATGGGCGGCAAACGGCATGAGGGGAAAACCGACAATAAAGAGTATTCTTTGAATACTCTTATAGTGTACGTCGACGCAAAGACGGGAAAAGAACCGCTGCTTGAGTTTTGCAAGGCCAAGAAGTTTGATGTGATATACAACTACTCCAATATCAGCGGCGCGGCATTGAGAATTCCGCAAAACGTTTCAACCAGAAAAGCCATTGCGCGCCTCAAAAAGGTGAAAGGAGTGGTTGGCGTGGAGCGCGACAGGATTATGAAACTACAATAATATATAATGGAAAAAATGAAAAAGCTAACCACTACCCTATTGTCGCTGCTTGTTTGCAGCGCATCGGGCTTTGCCCAAAAGTCGGGCGGCATAACGCCGGAAATGCTCGGACAAATCAAAAAAATGCAAACTTCCACGCCTGCCGAAAAGGCGCTTGGAAACGCATTGGCAACTACCGACATCAATATTCTCACCCGGAATTCTTCGAATCCCGCAGCGCAAAACAAGTATTTCTCAAACTATGTGAAATCAAAAGGCATTACAAACCAAAAATCATCGGGACGGTGCTGGCTTTTCACGGGATTGAACGTGATGAGGGCCAAGATGATTGAAAACTACAAGCTCGGGGAATTCAAGTTCTCGCATGTGTATTGCTTCTTCTACGACCAACTCGAAAAATCAAACCTTTTCCTGCAAGGCATAATCGACAACGCCAAGAAACCAATGGACGACAAAATGGTGGAATGGCTTTTCAAAAACCCGTTGTCAGATGGCGGACAGTTCACAGGCATTGCCGACGTGATTTCAAAGTATGGCGTTGTGCCTTCGGAGGTTATGCCCGAAACTTATGCCGCAAACAATACGAGCAGAATGAGCAAACTTGTGAGCTACAAGCTACGTCAGTTCGGTATAGAGCTTCGCAATATGGCTGCCAAGGGAGCAAAAACCGACGCCTTGCAGAAGCGCAAAGTTGAAATGCTCGGAACGGTTTACCACATGCTTACTCTTTTTTTTGGCAACCCGCCCGAGAAATTCACCTGGACACGTTGCGACCAATCGGGCAAACCTGTTTCGACCAAAGAGTACACACCGCTCGGATTTTATAAGGAATACGTTGCAAAAGATCTGCAAAACAATTACGTGATGCTTATGAACGATCCCACGAGAGAGTATTACAAAGTTTACGAAATAGATTATGATCGCCACACATACGATGGAAAAAACTGGACATACATTAATCTTCCGATGGACTCGATTAAAAAAATTGCAATACGCTCTATAAAAGACAGCACCATGATGTATATGTCGTGCGATGTGGGTAAATATCTAGACAAAAACACGGGAGTTCTCGACAGTGCCAATTATGATTACGCTTCTATCCTTGGCACGGAATTCAATATGAGCAAGAAGGAAAGAATTATGAGCTTCGCGTCGATGTCTTCTCACGCTATGACTTTAATGGCAGTTGATCTAGATGAAAACGGGAAGCCTTTGAAATGGGAAGTAGAGAACAGTTGGGGCGACGACTACGGATATAAGGGTCATCTCATCATGTCTGATTCATGGCTTGACGGATATCTTTTCCGCCTTGTGGCTGAGAAAAAATATGTGTCGCAGTCTACGCTCGATTTGCTCAAGCAAAAAGCCACTCTTCTCCCGCCTTGGGATCCTATGTTCTCGCCTGAAGAATAATATACCGCTTTGAGTAATAAAGATATATACGAAAATGCCGCCTGAATTGGGCGGCATTTTTATTGTGTCAGTTTTCGTAATAATTGCAGGCTTTTATTTCAATTTGAAAGCTACCGGCAGTGTGAGGTAGACCTTTACTTTTTTGCCGTTGTTGCTTCCGGGGGTGAATGTAAGCGTTTTTATCACTCTCATTGCCTCTTTGTCGAGAATGGGGTGGGAGGAGCGGAAAACTTGCAGGTTTTCGGTTTTTCCTTTCTCGTTCACCACAAACCTTATCATTGATATTCCTTCCAATCCTTTCTGTTGCGCTTCTTCGGGATACTTCAATTTTTTGGCTATGTAGCGTTTCATTTCGTTGTCGTTGCCTTTTGAAAATTTCGGCATCTTTTCCGCGTTGAAATACACGCCGTTAAGGTCGCACGATAAGCTTTCTGCATTGGTTTTGTTCTGCACATACGGCATCACCGATTCGTCGTTTTTCGAAGTAACGCGCTTCCAGAGTTCCTGCCATTCGCCGTCTTGGTAATCATTGTTGTGAAAGACTGTCATAAGCGAATTGCCTATGAATTTTATCCTTACACGCTCTTCTGAAACTTGGTTGGAATTATTGCAGTCTACGGTTTTTTCTAAAACAGTAGAGTCGTTTTCCACAATATACTTGCCGCTGGCTGAGATAGTTGCGCTCTCGTTTGGAGAATTGCAGACCATAGTTGTAAAATGTCCGTCGCCAGAATAAATTTTCCATTTAAGCACAAAACTCCCGTTGTCTTTGTCATTGTTTCGAGAGGGAATAGACAGTTGCCAAATGCCTTCCACATTGTTTTCAGCCTGCGTTTGGGCAGAGCAAAGGGTAGGGGACGCTGCGAAAACGCCGGCAAAAGCCAACAACTTTATTGTCCGTTTCATTTTGATACCGTTTAATGGAATTTCAACTGCAATGTTAGCGAATAATTTGGATATATGAAAAAAGAGAACTGCTTAATTTCACGCAATATGGCAACGTTTGGTGCAGTGGAACAGTTTGCTTTTTTCTATTACGATATATCGTAAAAACTCCAAGGCATCTCGTGAAAAACTCCGGGCCACCAAATTTAAATTCCGACGCATCTAATTTAAATTAGGTCAGACCTCGTATTTTACGATATCAGATGTAGTAAAAAACAATGTCTGACATCAGAAAAATATTGTAAAACAAAAAATAAACTTAAACGATTTGTAGTTGTAAGATATTGATTATAAGATTAAAATGGTGGGGGAGTGGAAATTCTAAAAAAAAAGGCAAAAAAAATGCGATTCGTGTTATCCTTTACAAAAGGAACCGCGAACCGCTTGTTTGTTGTTCCACACCGATTCGAACGATGACTGAGAGAACCAAAAACTCTAGTGCTACCATTACACCATGGAACAAACAGTTGCTATCGTTAAATAGCGGTGCAAAAATACTCCAAACATTTCATTCTGCAAAATTTTTTCGTTCAAACTTGCACCTGTATCTAATATTGAAGCCTATGGAGTGGGGGAGAAGCGAGGATTTTTTAATGAGCCTCGAGCCAGTTTTTGCCCCAACCATAGTCGGCTTTCAATGGAACTGACAAAGAAAAGGCATTTTCCATTTCGCTCACAACGATATTCTGTACCTTTTCCTTCTCGTCGGGGAATACGCTGAAATTCAATTCATCGTGTACCTGCAAAATCATTTTTGAACGTAAGTTTTCCTCTTTGAAACGCTTTGAAATCCTCACCATGGCAATTTTTATAATGTCGGCGGCGCTCCCTTGAATGGGCGCGTTCACTGCATTTCGCTCGGCATATCCGCGCACAACCGAATTGCCCGAATTGATGTCAGGCAAATAACGGCGGCGGTGCAATATTGTTTCGATATAGCCCCTTTCCCTGGCTACGGCAATGCTTTCGTCCATAAATTCCTTGATACGCGGATATTCTTTGAAGTAGTTGTCGATTAAATCCTTAGCCTCTTTGCGCGGAATATTCAGGCGCTCGGCAAGACCAAAAGCCGAAATGCCGTAAATGATTCCGAAGTTGGCTGTTTTTGCTTTGCGGCGCTCGTCTTTCGTAACTTCTTCGATAGGCTTATGATAGATTTTGGCTGCAGTGGCTGCGTGAACGTCATCATCATCTTTGAAAGCCGCAATCATATGTTGGTCCTGCGACAAATGAGCCATGATTCTAAGCTCGATTTGTGAGTAGTCGGCAGAAAAAAACTCGCACCCGTTTTCGGGAATAAAAGCCTTGCGAATTTCTTTTCCGTCATCGCCGCGCACAGGTATGTTTTGAAGATTAGGATTGCTTGAACTAAGTCGCCCGGTAGCAGTAACCGTTTGATTGAAAGACGTATGTATTTTGCCGGTATGCTTGTTTATCAGCAATGGAAGCGCATCGAGATAAGTGGAAATCAACTTCTTCATCGCGCGATACTTCAATATATAATCCACAACGGGATTGTTTGCGCGCAGCTTCGACAAAACTTCTTCCGAAGTAACATATTGTCCTTTTTTGGTCTTCTTGGCCTTTGAATCAAGTTGGAGTTTGTCGAAAAGAATCTCGCCCACCTGTTTTGGAGATGAGAGATTGAATTTCTCGCCTGCGAGGGCAAACACTTCTTCTTCGTATTTGTTCATTCGCTGTGTGAAAAGTTCCGAAGTTTCCTTGAGCGCGGCGGTATCAATACTCACACCGTTTGATTCCATCTCAACGAGAGTTCTTACCAAAGGCATTTCCACATCGTTGAAAAGCGCTTCCACTCCCGATTTTTCCAGTTCCGGTTCAATCGCATTCTTTAATCGTAGAGTTACGTCGGCATCTTCGCAGGCGTATTCGTATATTTCGTTTGGCTGAAGTTCGCGCATGTTTTTTTGGTTCTTGCCTTTCGCCCCGATAAGTTCCTCTATTTTTATTGTAGAATAGTCAAGATATTTTTCGGCAAGGCTGTCCATGTTGTGGGGAAGCTCGGGCTGCAAAATATAATGGGCGATCATCGTGTCCCAAAGCGCGCCGTTTACATTTATCCCGTAGTTGCGCAAAACAAGCATGTCGTATTTTATGTTCTGACCTATTTTCAGAATTTCGCTCTCGTATGCCGGTTTGAATATGTCCACTGTTTTTTGCGCCTTTTCCCTCTCGGGCGGAATGGGAATGTAGTAAGCCTCGAATTCATGCGTTGAAAAACTCAAACCAACCAATTCTGCGTTCATTGCATCGGTTGATGTGGTTTCGGTGTCTAAACTTAGAAATTTTTCTGACAGGAATTTTTGGCATAATTTGCGCATTTCGTTCTCATCTTCAACGAGATGATATGAATGGGGTAGCGTTTTAAGGCTCGAAATACTGCGATATTTTTCGTCTTCCCGTACGTCGGGCGGATTTGCTGCAATATTTTCGGGTTTTGAAGGCTCTGTTTTTGC
Source organism: bacterium (assembly GCA_963660485.1). Classification (GTDB taxonomy): domain Bacteria; phylum Bacteroidota; class Bacteroidia; order Bacteroidales; family Bacteroidaceae; genus UBA6398. The sequence continues at coordinate 44,168 of CAVKYH010000008.1, forward strand.
CGGTTTCTCTACATTTTCGTTTCCGTTTGCGCTTTCCGTGAAAAATCCGTCAAACAAACTTCCGGCGAAGTCCCCTTCATTTTTTTTCGGTTCCTCACCCATTCGTTTCAATATGGTTCGGAATTCGAGCTCTTCGTATATTTTTTTCAAATCATATAGGTTGGGTTCTTTCACTTTCAGGTCGTCGAACGAAAATGATATGGAAACGTCGGTGCGTATCTCGGCAAGTTTTCGAGAGAGTCTGATTTGTTCCACCGAATCCTGCACTTTTTTTCCGAGTGCTCCTTTTATATTTTCGGCATTTGCGATCACGCCGTCCACATCTCCGTATTGCGCCAAAAGTTTTACGGCAGTTTTTTCTCCCACTCCCGTGCAGCCCGGAATATTGTCGGCCGTGTCGCCCATTAGTCCGAGAAGGTCGATAACTTGAAGCGGGGTAGTGAGTCCGTATTTGCTTTTTATTTCTTCCACTCCCATTTTTTCAAAACCTCCGCCGTGTGAAGGTTTGAGCATCCAGATGTTTTTTTCAACAAGCTGCCCGTAATCTTTGTCGCCGGTAATCATAAAAATTTCGTTGTCGGGAGATACGAATTTTTTAGCCGCTGTTCCTATCACGTCGTCCGCTTCAAAATTTTCCGCTTCAAGTATAGGAATGTTCATAGCCCTTATGATGTCTTTTATTATAGGCACAGATTTTTTGATGTCTTCGGGAGTGATTTCTCTTTGTGCCTTGTAGGGCGGATAGAGTTCGTTGCGGAAAGTTTTGCCTCCCTTGGGGTCGAATGCTACTGCGAGATGAGTGGGTTCAAGTTTCTTGATTTCTTCGAGAGTATTGACAAAACCGTAAATTGCTGAGGTATTGAAGCCTTTGGAATTGATGCGCGGTGCTCGTATAAGGGCATAGTAAGCCCTATATATTAGGGCGTAGGCATCAAGTAGGTATAATTTGTTCATGTGTTCTTATTTTTCTGTAAATGTAGCTAAATTCATCGAATGGATAGCTATAAATTAGTACTTTTGTACCTTAAAATATCGATATGGCATACTTGCATCAAATTTCTTCCCCTATAGAAAAGGAGCTTATCAACTGTGTTGAACTTTATGACAACGTTTTGAGTCATAACGATGATTTGCTTGGCACAATTCTTGAGCATGTGCGTTCGCGCAAAGGCAAGATGATGCGCCCTATACTTGTTTTGCTTTCTGCAAAAGAGTTTTCTGAGGTAAACGAAGTTACATATAATGTGGCGCTTGCGCTTGAACTTTTCCACAATGCCAGTCTTCTGCACGATGATGTGGTGGACGAGAGCGACGAGAGGCGCGGATTGAAGTCGGTAAATGCCAAATTCGGCAACAAACTTGCCGTTTTGGTTGGAGATTATCTGCTGTCGATGGCATTGAAACAGTCGGTGAATACCGGAAAAATGACTATCGTAAACCGTATTTCAGAGCTTGGAATTCTGTTGTCGGAAGGCGAGGTGAAACAGCAGGCTAATATTCGCAACAAGGTGGTTTCGGAAGAGGCTTACTATGATGTGATTCGCAACAAAACCGCTGAACTTTTCTCGGCATGCGGTGAGCTTGGAGCATATTCCGTAGGAGCTGGAAAAGAAGAGGTTGCATGTGCAAAACGCTTGGGCGAAATTATTGGTATGTGCTTTCAGATTCGTGATGATATCTTTGATTATTACGACAATTCCAATATAGGGAAGCCCACGGGCAATGATATGCTTGAAGGGAAGCTCACTCTGCCGGCTATATATGCCCTTAATTCAACTGACAACGCGCTTTATCACGAAATAGCCAATAAGGTGAAAAACGGGACGGCAACCCACGATGAAATCAGCAATTTTATTGAGTTTATCAAGGATAATGGCGGCATTTCCTATGCTTATCAAGTGATTGACAAGTATCGCGAAGAGGCTTACGGCATACTTTCTTCCTACAAGAACGCCATGGTGAGGGACGCCTTGCGAAGCTATGTTGACTTTGTGGTGAACCGCGAAAAATAGGTATTGATATCAAAAAAATAATGTCTGATATCGTTTTTTACGATGTCTGATATAGTAAAATACGAGGTCTGACCTAATTTAAATTCCGACGCATCTAATTTAAATTAGATGCGTCGGAGTAAAAACCCCCTCGGGACATGATTTAAAACAAAGCCATATGCTTTTCGGCATATGGCTTTAATTGTATCTTACGTAGCTTGTATTTAGTTTATAATCAAGCCGTTGTATGATTAAAAGTATTTTACTTCTGAATTTGTAATGTCGCCAATCAATGCATTAGCCAGGCTTGATGCGCCGATGCGGAAAAGATTTGGCGTGAGCCATTCTTCGCCAAGCACTTCCTTGACTATGGAATAGTAGTTCACGGCATCTTGCGAAGTCTTCACGCCGCCAGCTATTTTGATACCTATCTTGTAGTTATGACGGGAGTTGTATTGTTTGATAGCCTGGCACATAGCGTAAACCGCACCGGGAGTTGCACCTACTGAGAGCTTGCCTGTGGACGTTTTTATGAAGTCTGCGCCGCAATACATTGCGAGCACGGCCGCACGCATTATGTTCTCGGAAGTCTGCAAAGCGCCGGTTTCCAGAATAACCTTGAGCTTTTTCTGTCCGCAATAGGCTTTGACTTCCTCTATTTCCTCGTCAACAGTTTCCAAATCATCGCTCAGGAATTTTCCTACCGAAAGCACAATGTCAATCTCGTCGGCGCCGTCGCGGAGAGCCAAAGCTGTTTCCACAAGTTTCACCTCGCTGAAAGTCTGTGCCGACGGAAAACCTGCGCTGACGCTTGTAATGCCCACATTGTCAACTTCGAGCGAATCGTTGATGAGTTTCACGAAATTGGGATACACGCAAATAGCCGCCACATGGGGAAGCTCGGGATAGATATCCTCGAACGAGTTGACTTTTTCCACCATGGCAAGAATACTTTCCTCATTGTCGGTAACTTTCAACGAAGTGAGTTCCAGGCAACTTAGGAGGAATTTCTTTACCTCGGCAGTATTGTTTTCGGCAGAATGGTGCTCAATGATATGGGCAGCCTCGTGTTCGGCCTTTTCCCAGTTAAGCGAGTAGTCATATCGGTCGATAGTATTGTGTATCTTGTCGTAAAGTTCACCATCTTTGCCGCCGCATTCGCAATGATGCTCTTCGTCGTGATGATGTCCGCAGCAACAATGATGTTCTTCGCCATGATTGTGATGATTGCAGCCGCAGTGATGCTCTTCGTTGTGCTCGTGGTGGCAGCAATGCTCGTGTTCAGTTTCTTTCATGATCTGTTGTTGTTATTGTTTGAGTTTATCGTTTTCAAGATGCCTATTTTTGTCGCGTAAAGTCTTCTTTTCGATATTCTTACGCATAGCTTCTTCAAGATTTACGCCCGTTTGGTTTGCAATGCAGGTCAACACCCACAACACATCGGCTATCTCGTCGCCAAGGTCGTGTTTCTCCCCTTTTTTGAACGATTGGTCGCCGTAGGTTCTTGACATTATTCTCGCCAACTCGCCTACCTCTTCGGTGAGACACGCCATGTTTGTAAGTTCGCCAAAGTATCTCACGCCGTAAGTCTTTATCCAGCGGTCAACCTCGCTTTGCAGTTCGTCGAGAGTCATTTTATTCCTTGTTTTTGGTGTCCATACAAATAGTTACTGGCCCGTCGTTAAGAAGTTCTACCTTCATGTCTGCCCCGAAACTACCGGTTTTCACAGGCTTGGCAATCTCGTTTTCAATCTCTTTGCAGAATTTTTCGTAGAGTGGTATAGCAATTTCATGACCTGCCGCGCGGATATACGAAGGTCGGTTGCCTTTCTTGTACGAAGCCATCAAAGTAAACTGACTCACCACAAGAATTTCACCGTCTATGTCCTTGACCGAACGGTTCATAACTCCATTTTCATCGTCAAAGATTCTCAGTCCGCCGATTTTCTTTACAAGCCAGGCAATGTCGTCTTCCGTGTCGGGATTTTCTATTCCCAAAAGAACGAGAAGCCCTTTGCCTATCTCGCTCTTCTTTATGCCGTTGATAGTAACGCTACACCGGCTCACACGCTGAATTACCGCTCTCATTATTTCTGTCAGATTATTTTGTAGACTGCAAATTTAGCGATTTATGTTTGTTCTTGTGCAAACGATATAGTAAATATAAGCTATAAAATTGGAAATCAGATTATTGAAGTTGCTCGGCGGGCGAAGCTTCCTGCTCGTGAAGTTGAGAATACAGGTTTTCGCCTTTCTTCGCTCCGATGATTTGCTGAAGTTCTGAGAGGGTAGCCGATTTTATACGCTTTACGCTTCCCAATTTACTGAGCAACAATATTTTAGTCTTGGGACCGATTCCTTTAAGTCCGTCAAGTTCTGATTTTAATGCGCGTTTGCTTCGTTTTTGTCTGTGAAAAGTTATCGCAAAGCGGTGTACCTCGTCTTGCATACGCGTCATAAGTCGAAATAGGGCGCTTTCCTGCTTCAGTCCAATTGTTGCCGGCGGAAAACCATAGAGCAATTCGTGAGTGCGGTGCCTATTGTCTTTGGCCAAACCGGCTATGGGTATTTTGAGATGCAGCACATCTTCCACAATCTCCCTCACAACTTCCATTTGTCCCTTTCCGCCGTCGGTTATAATCAGGTCGGGTAGGGGCGTTCCCTCTTCTTTTGCGCGCGAATACCTACGAAAAACAACCTCTTTCATAGAAGCGTAATCATCAGGTCCCTTCACGGTGCGAATATTATATTTGCGGTATTCTTTTTTAGCAGGTTTCAGTTTTTCAAAAACCACGCAAGCCGCCACGGCATCGCTTCCCGAAATGTTGGAATTGTCAAAAAGTTCTATTCTGAAGGGAGGTTTTTCAAGGTGTAAGTCATCTTGAATTTCCTTCATCAAACGCATATTTTTCTGCTCCGGATTGAGTTTTTCGCTATGTTTGAGCCTGTCAAACTTATATTCCTTCACGTTGAGTTGAGACAGTTTCAAAAGCTTGTAACGTTCGCCGCGCTGTGGAACAACAAAGGTAACGCCGCTAAGTTCTACCTCAACGGGAAAAGGAACAATGATTTCCTTCGCCTTGCTCCCGTAACGCTCGCGCATTTCTACGATGCCGATTTCCAGAAGTTCCTCGTCCGACTCATTCAAACGCTTTTTATATTCAAAGGTAAAGGCCTGGTTTATCATGCCCTTGGTAACGTGCATATAATTCACGAAAGCAGAGGTTTCATCGCTCTCTATGGCAAAAACATCAACGTTGTTCATCACATTCGAGACCACCTCGCTCTTTGCACGGTAGTTCTCGATTATATCATATTTCTTTTTAATTTCCCCGGCTTCCTCAAATCGTAATTGCGCGGCCAAATCTTCCATTTCTGCCCGCATACTCCGTTGCAAATCCTTGGTATTTCCGTTAAGAATTTCGCGAGCCTGCGCAATTTGTTTCAGGTATTCTTCTTGCGATTGCCTACCTGTGCAAGGCGCAAGGCAGTTTTTTATGTGCCATTCCAGACATTCCTTGTAGTTTCCGCATCTCACACCCTCTTTGGTCATTTTTGTGGCGCACAGCCTGGGGTGTATTACCTTTTTTATCAAATCGAGTAGGGCGTACATCGTTTGAATGTGGGAATACGGACCGAAATATTCCGAACCATCGTGTATACGCTTTCGCGTTTTCAGAATGCGCGGAAAATCTTCTTTGGTAATGCAGATGGAAGGGTAGGTCTTGTCGTCTTTCAGCAGAATATTATAATGCGGCTTGTAGCGTTTGATTAAATTGTTTTCGAGCAAAAGCGCATCTTCTTCGCTTCTGACCACCACATATTTTATATCCCTTATCTTGCTTACAAGTATATGGGTTTTCAAATTGGGCTGTTCGCCTTTGAAATAGGAACTCACCCTGCGTTTAAGGCGTTTTGCCTTTCCTACATAGATAATTTCGCCCTTTTCATTGAGATATTGGTAGCAACCCGGGGAATCCGGAAGGCTGTCAACGATACCTTTCAGATACTCCAAGCGCTTTGCATTTTCTTCTTTGGTCATAGGGCAAAACTTGTTATAATATCCTTTTTCCGATGTCAGACATTATTTGAATAATGTCTGACATCGTTTAAATTATATCAGACATCGTTTTTCCGATATCAAATATCGATCAAAGCCTGTATTTCCTCGTTATCCGGAAGTGCTTTTCGGCCGTCGGGACATTCACTTTTTAGCTCGAAAATAAAGTTTATCATCACCTCTTTGGGCGCAAAACTTTTTACAAGATTGTATGTCGCCCTCATCGAACCGCCTGTTGCCAAAAGATCATCATGAATCAAAACAACGTCCTCGTTCGTTATTGCTCCCTCTTGTATTTCTATTTCGTCCGTCCCGTATTCTTTTTCATATCTTGCGCCTCTCACTTCGCCCGGCATCTTACCTTTTTTGCGACACAATACGATGCCGGCACCAATTCTTTCGGCAAGAATCGAAGCAAGAATCACACCGCGCGTTTCAAGTCCGACTACTTTCGTAATACCCCTGTTTTGGTATCTACGATATAGCTCATCGCTCAATTCTTTTACCACACCGGCATCGGTGAAAAGGTAATTGATATCCTTGAATTGGATACCTTTCTTCGGAAAATCTGGAATGTTTCTCAAATGTCCGAGAACGTATTTCTCATTCATAATAAGGCATTTTAGATGTTTGACATAGTTTCTTGTTTCACGTGGAACAGAAAACTTTTTACGGTTTTCCCGATTTCACCGCTTCATTAAAATCAAAAGCACGCTGATATCGCTCGGGGAAATTCCCGGAATGCGGCTCGCTTCTGCAAGAGTTTCCGGATTTATCCTTTCAAGTTTTTGACGTGCTTCGATCGTGAGTTGATTAATCTTGGAATAGTCGAAACGACCGCGTATCTTAATATCTTCCAACCGCAGAATTTTCTCTGCAAGTTTGCGTTCGCGCTCTATATATCCGTTGTATTTTATTTTTACTTCGGCAGCTTCACACGCTTCTTCGTTTCTGTTGTTTTCATCGCCCATTAGTTTTTTAAGAGGTTCGATGAAATTTGAAAGTTTCCTGAGATCTATTTGCGGGCGATTGAGCAATTCAAACAATCTTTCCGAGAACACAATTTTTGTAGTGCCCATCGTTTCCAAAGCATCATTGATATCTTTGGGTTTTGCTTTGGTTTGTTCGCAATAATGTATGATTGCATTTGCTATTCGTTGCTTTTCCTGGAATTTTTGCCAGCGTTCTTCGGTAATTCCTAAGTTTTTTACTTTCGGAGTAAGCCTTTCGTCAGCATTGTCTTGGCGAAGGAGAATGCGGAACTCGGCTCTTGACGTAAACATACGGTATGGCTCGTCAACTCCCTTGGTTACCAAATCGTCGATAAGCACTCCTATGTAAGCTTCGTCGCGGCGCAGAACGAGCGGTTCCTGGTCTTTTACTTTTTGCGCGGCGTTTATTCCGGCTATTATGCCTTGTCCTGCCGCTTCTTCGTAACCTGTGGTGCCGTTCACCTGACCTGCGAAGAACAGTGAGCCTACTATTTTTGATTCCAGCGAATGGTTTAGCTGCGTGGGGTCGAAAAAATCATATTCTATCGCATATCCCGGGCGGTAGATGCGTGCGTGTTCAAATCCTACGATATGCCGTATTGCCGACATCTGTATATCGATTGGCATGCTTGAGGAAAAACCGTTAAGATACATCTCGTTGGTTGAAACACCTTCGGGCTCGAGAAAAAGAGGGTGGTGATCGCGGTCGGGAAATGTAACAAGTTTTGTTTCTATGCTTGGGCAATATCTTGGGCCGATGCTTTGAATTTGTCCGTTATAGAGTGGTGAGTCGGCGAGTCCGCTTCTCAGTATTTCGTGAACTGTTTCGTTTGTGGAGCATAGCCAGCAGGTGAGTTGCGGAAGGGGACGTTTTTCGGTGATATACGAGAATCGGTGGAAATCGTTCTCGCCTTCTTGTATTTCGAGTTGTGAAAAATCGATGCTTCTTGCGTCGATTCTTACCGGCGTGCCTGTTTTCATGCGTTCGGAGCGTATTCCGTGGCGCGTGATAGAGTTTGTGAGGTTTTTCACTGCGGGCTCGGCACACCGTCCTCCCTCCACTTTTTTGCGTCCTATGTGCATCAGTCCGTTGAGAAACGTGCCTGCGGTTATCACAACGGCTTTGGCGTTAATCTTCACGCCCCATTGTGTGATGATTCCCGTGGCTTTTCCGTTTTCCACTATAAGTTCTTCTGCCTGGTCCTGCCATAGGTCGAGGTTGTCGGTATTTTCGAGGATATGTCTCCATTCTTCGCTAAACTTCATGCGGTCGCATTGGGAGCGTGGGCTCCACATTGCTGGTCCTTTTGAGCGGTTGAGCATTCTGAACTGTATTGCCGTGCGGTCGGTAACTATTCCTGTGTATCCGCCGAGGGCGTCGATTTCGCGCACAATCTGTCCTTTTGCAATTCCGCCTATTGCGGGGTTGCAGCTCATTTGTGCTATTTTTCCCATGTCCATTGTAACGAGACATGTGTGGCATCCGCATCTTGCTGCGGCGCTTGCAGCTTCGCAGCCGGCGTGTCCTGCGCCCACCACTACTACATCATAATCTAACTTCATCATAATTCTTCAGAATGTCCGCCTTTGTTGTCTGTGCGGAATTACGGCAAAATTACTTCAAAAATGGCAATCTTGCAGTTTGTGGTTTTGCGGAATTTTTCGAGGGGCATACGGCGGATTTTTGCAGTGCTACTTAAAACATTGTGTATCAAGTATGTATTATGATGTCTCAAAGTGCTTTTCCGATGTCAGACATTATTTGAATAATGTCTGACATTGTTTAAATAATATCAGACATTGTTTTTGCGAAAAGCCGTATCGGTTTTTGGGCATAAAATATGGGGAAATCGGAGTGGGGAAGTAGCGGAGCGATGCGAGGGGTGGAAAAAACGAGGTTGCACGTGAAACATGGCATAATTATTGGCGTGTGGGCAAAGTGTATTTTTCACTAAATCATTACCTTTGCACCCGCATTTTTAAGTTTACGTAAATTGAAGACATTTGAAGAGCTCGGATTGGAGCCTGCTTTGATCAAAGCAATCGACGAAATAGGCTACGAAAGTCCCATGCCTATTCAGGAGGAAGTGATTCCCTATTTATTGGGCGCGGGAAACGATGTGATTGCACTTGCACAAACCGGAACGGGAAAGACTGCTGCCTATGGTCTGCCCCTTTTGCAGAAAATCAGAAAGGACAAGGAGGGGGTGCAGGCCGTTATCCTCAGTCCTACGAGGGAGCTTTGCCTGCAGATAGCAAATGATTTGAAGGACTATTCCAAGTATCTCGAAACGCTTCACGTTGTAGCCGTTTATGGAGGCGCTGACATTGGCGCGCAAATCAAGGCGCTCAAACGCGGGGCGCAGATTGTGGTTGCCACACCGGGACGTCTCATCGACTTGATGGAGCGCGGAGCGGCAAAACTCGACGGCGTGGAAAACATTGTGCTTGACGAGGCCGACGAAATGCTCAACATGGGATTTACCGAGAGTATCAACGCCATTCTCGCCGGTGTGCCGCAAGACAGAAACACTCTGCTTTTTTCGGCAACCATGAGCCGCGACATCGAAAGGATTGCGCGCACATATCTCACCGACCCCAAGGAAATAGTGGTGGGTTCGCGCAACGAGGGAGCCGAGAAGGTGAACCACGAATACTATCTTGTTCACGCCAAAGACAAATATGCGGCGCTCAAACGTGTGGTGGATTATTATCCCCGTATATATGCCATTGTTTTTTGCCGCACCCGAATGGAAACTCAAGAGGTTGCCGACAAACTCATACAGGACGGTTATAACGCCGAGTCGCTTCATGGCGAACTTTCACAGGCTCAGCGCGACCTCACGATGCAGAAGTTCCGCCAGAAAAGGGTGCAGCTTCTCGTGGCTACCGATGTGGCGGCGCGCGGACTTGATGTAGACGAACTCACACACGTTATAAATTACGGCTTGCCCGAAGATATCGAAAGCTACACGCACCGTAGCGGGCGCACCGGGCGTGCGGGTAAGCGCGGAACTTCGATAAGTATCGTACACCTTAGGGAGAAGGGCAAAATACGACGGATAGAAAAAGAAATAGGCAAGAAGTTCGTGCGCTGCCAACTGCCTTCGCCGAAAGATATATGTACAAAACAGCTCTACAATGTGATAGATAAACTGGAGCGCACCGAGATTGACGAAGAACAGATTGCTCCGTTTATGCCCGAGGTGATGCGAAAACTCGACTGGCTCGACAAAGATGATATCGTGAAGCGTATTGTGGCGTCGGCGTTCGGTCGTTTTGTGGAATACTACGCCAATGCGCCGAAAATTGTGGAGCCTGACGACAAGAATGTGCGCGAGGGTGATGACGAGTGCGGAAAACGTTCGCGCAAGGACCGCCGCAGTTCTAAGCGCAGTGCCGGGAAAGACGGCAAGATTCAGCCCGAAGAGGGATACCGCCGGTTGTTTATAAACCTTGGCAAGCGCGACGGGGTTTATGCACGCGAAATCATTGGTTTTGTAAACAAGTTCGTGGGCGGCAGCGTGGATATAGGCCGAATAGATCTCACCACAAGCTGTTCGTTCTTTGAGGTTCCCGAAAATGTAGCTGCTGATGTGCTCAACGGTTTCAGAAAGGCTAACTACAAGGGTCGCCGCATTGTGGTTGACGACGCGGAAGCTACGGGCACCAAGCATTCTTCGCACGACGGGGGCGGGAAACGCCGCAAAAACGATGCGCCGAAATTCAAGGACGATGCGCCCAAGAAGAAAAAGGGCAGAAAGCGCGGCGATGATTTCCAAGATGATTTCGCGCCCAAGGGCAAGCCGGGAAAAGACGACTGGAAAAAGTTTTTCGGACATTGATTTAGTTTGCCGTCTGCCTGTTGGGCGGAAAATCTACGGCAAAAATTTTTGAAAAAGATAAGAGGGTGTGCCTTTAAGGTGCGCCCTTGTTTTTTGTTGCCGGCATATTGTTTTTCTGCATTTCCCGAGCGATTTTGCGTGGAGGGCGAGAAATTGCGTAAAGCTCTGAAATAGAATGATTTGGCTTGTATTTCAAGAAAGTTTGTAAGTATCTCGTTTTCAGTAGGTTTGAAGTGGCTTTTACGAGGTCAGACCTAATTTAAATTAGATGCGTCGGAATTTAAATTCCGGGCCTTGGAGTTTTTACGAGATGCCGTGTAGTTTTTTGCGTATTGCGTTTGGCTGAAATTTTATGGGGCCAACGCCACTGCCAAACCCTATGCGTTTGAAATGTAAGGGCGGAAGTTTTTAGTATTTGAAAAAAAGCGTTACTTTTGTGAATACTACGTTTGCTAAGTGTATGGAACAATTTTTGCCTGCAGCCATCTTGGGCGCATACTCCTTGATCATTTGTTTGGCTCCGGGGCTTCTGATAGCATTGGGACTGTGTTTCTTTTTCATCAAGATACCGCGTGATCATTCTCTCTACTGTTATCGGCGGTCGCGCAGGCTCATGGCTATAACTTTTGTGCTGTATGGAACGTCTGTCTTGCTCGAAGATGTGTATTCTTCCGGCATGGGCAGCAATTTCGATACGGAACGGATTGTAATCATAGCCATTTCGGCTTTCCAGGCATTCCTTTTCACTTCCACTTTGGTAACTCTTGTAGATATTTCCTACTTTACCGTGAGGCGCATGATAGCCGAAGGCATCGCCCTTACAGGCTTCTTTGCCGTGGCATTCGGTGTGGCGCTTACATTCGGCGGTATTACCCCCGTGGTGTATTATGTAAGTGTGTTGGGATACGTGGCATTGTTGGCACGCTACGTCCATATTTTCCGCCGCTGCTATGCAAAATACGTGAACCTTATGGACAATTATTATTCCGCCGATGAAGACCGCCGGCTGTTGTGGGTGAAACGTTCCTTCTACTGGTCGCTCGGCATAGGATTGCTTGCCCTGGTTTATTCGTTTGTTCCCGTTCCGGTTACGTCGCTGCTCTTCATGACGGCGGCAATAGCCTATTACGTATTCTTCGGGATAAGGTTTCTAAACTATACTTACGATTTCAATTACTACCGGCAAGTTGTCGACGAAATAGCTCCCATTGCCGCCGTCGACGCAGAGCCGGAGGCGCAACCTCCCACCGACGACGAAATGCGAATAATGCAGAAGATCGAAAATATGATGCACAAAGAAAAGATCTACAAGTCGGCATCGCTTACAATCTATGTGCTTGCCGCCAAGCTCGGGAAAAACCAGCGCATAGTGTCGGCAGTAATTTCGCATTGCCGCAACGTGAATTTCAAAAGCTACATCAACGCCATAAGAGTGGACGAAGCCGTGCGGCTAATCTCTGACGGTTGGCTCGACACGCATACCATCGACGCCCTTGCCGCAGAATGCGGATTTGCCAACAGAGTGAGTTTCTACCGTGTGTTCAAACAGCAAAAAGGCGTGGCACCAACCGATTTTTTGGTTACAGAAAGCGCATAATGTAACCAAACTTCCCCTTTCTTCATAGGAAAAGTAGGGTTTTGAGCGCGATATTTGCAAAACGGATAAGCCAATCCCGAATATCGTATCAGAACATTTTAAAACTTACACTGTTATTTTCAAAACCATACTGACTATGAAGAATAGATTCTACAAGACAGAAAAACTGCGCCCCGATTTCGTTGCGGCGATATTGTTTGCATTGATCATGAGCTTTGCCTTTCCACCAACGGCAAGCGCCTACGTGGGCCAGGATTTCTATTATGAGGAAAACGGAGCGCAATGTCGTTTTCGTATTACAGCCGAAGACGCAGATACAAAGACATACAACGTAACTTTGATGAATGTGGCGACCTCTGCCACCGGACATATGAAAATCGGCTCCGCATATTACAACGACAAATACTACAAAGTAACCGCTGTTGACGATGCCGCTTTCATTAATCACATGTATGTAACTCACGTGGACCTTGTGTTTGCTACCTCGGTGGGCAAAAATGTATTCAAGGGCTGCAAGAATTTAAGGCAGGTTTATTTGAGACGCGCCGAAATCATAGGTAGCGGAGTTTTTGACGGTTGTGAGAAACTTGAGGGGCTTTGTCTGCCGAGCAATATAAGAGAGATTGACGGCAACATCTTGAATGGTTGTAAAAACTTGAAATATCTGAGCTGCCGTCTCGAGAATTTAGATAATGTAAGCATTCAGTCGAATGCTTTTGCCTTAGATGAAAACAATTCCACCTATCCCGAAACAGTTTATGTGTCGACTGGTTGTGTCGATGTCTACAAAAATCATGATGCTTTCAAGAATTCAAATGTCAAGGAGGCGACGATTTATGGTTTGGAATTTCATGGGAGAGGTTATTATGTCAATGATTTTAACCGTAGCTACTTGTCGATGCTGGCTGTATTGGAAATGGGAAACATGAGCTTTGACCCAGGAACAAATACATTGATTTTTGATAATTGCGAAGTCTCTGAGTTTTATTTGAAAAACGATGGAAATTCCGGCCTGAACATTTATTTTAAAGGGGTATGCCGTTTGTCCGATAATATATATTTTTCAGATTCTGCCCTGTTTTCTATCAGGAAAGACACACGCGTTTACGGCGATGAGTTGTACGTGAATCTTAAAAACAAATACAGTAGAGCATTTAAGGTATACGACGGGGCGTATCTTACGCTTGACAGCGTTTGGCTTCTATCGGTTACAGGTGTAAACAACAGGACTTTTGCGGGTAATGGAGGCGATGAAACTATTTTCTTGAGGTCTTCCAGTATAAAGGTTGCGTGTGCCGGCGAGGTGATGAGTGATTTCAAATACATCAGAACCGAGAACATCGATGTGGCAACGCCCGAAAAGGGTGCGTGGTTCAGAGAAGTATCAAACAAGCGTTATGCTTTGGTGGATTCCAACGGAGTGAAGGTGGAAAACGAGGCACTTATTTTGCCGGCATACCCGCTTTCGATTTGCGGAAAGAAGGTAAATACGAAAAACTACCAAGATCTTACGACTATTGACGGAGTTACCGGAAACAAGGTCTACTTTGACGAATATGTTTACCATGATGGCAAACGCGAGAAGACTTTGGTTCTGAACAATGCCACGCTTTTTAATTCCAGAGCCAACACCAAGAGCAAAATCATTCCCGAGAATCGTGGCTCGTGGGCTGTGAATAGTGCTTTCCCGGAGCTTAGTGTGAAAGTATCAGGCAAGTGCCGCATTGTCAACGACGCCGATGAAGACGGAGGTAACTCGTCAGCGTATTTCAAAGGCGTGAAATTCTGGGGAGGTACGGGCAAGGATACTTTGGAAATTGTTTGTAATGCCGAAGTGGGCGTTTATGCAAGCGACACAATGGTTGTAGATGGTTTGGTGCTTATTGTAAACGCTCGGAAATACGGCATCATGTCAAATGGTTACAGAGAACCGAATTGTTCGCTTGTTATTAAAAAATCGGTAGTGGAATGTAATACCAATTTCCGTGCTATTTCTTGGCTAACAGACGTAATTCTCGAAGATTGCGAGATAGTTTCGCCAGAAGGTGCGGAGTTTGACAAAAGCAGAAACAATCTTCTTGTGCTCAACGGAGAGGGTCAGAAGAATGTGGTGATAGCTCCGACGAACAGTCCCGTAGTAGGAATTGACGAGGTGGAATCTGCCAAGAATAGCAACCATACTATTTATACTATTGAAGGCACACGGCTCAACCGGAGTATCGAAGATTTGCCGCGAGGTATATATATCATCAACGGCAAGAAGGTTATCCGTAAATAGCCACCCTGAGGAGAATGTGTTAAACGGTTTGCCATACAATTGGCAAGCCGTTTTTTAATTCCCTTTGCCCGGGGGGTAACGGCTGTGGCGGAGGGCGTTTGCCGGGAATAGCCCGAAACGGCGCAACGTCCTGATTTTGAAGGATTTGTATGATATTTCAAAAATCTTTGTAAGTATCTCGTTTTCAGTAGGTTTGAAGTGGCTTTTACGAGGTCAGACCTAATTTAAATTAGATGCGTCGGAATTTAAATTCCGGGCCTTGGAGTTTTTACGAGATGCCGTGTAGTTTTTTCAAGTTTCGGGGCATGGTTCAAAAATATGGCATTTCGTGCATCGGGTGTCTTAATAAATCGCTATTTTTACACCAAATATTTTTATCTACCGGTGAATCGCAAAATACTTCTACTAGCAGTCGTTGCGGCGTGGGCATTTGGTGCAAACGCCCAAAGGGTGAATTTCAACGTGGGCGGAGGCCTTTCGTCCCACTACGGGGGCTCCACGCTCAATATAGGTGCATTCAAGCTCGGAGTCTCGTATGAACACGAAATTCCCGGCAATTTCAGCATTGAGCCCGGCGTGTATTTCTACGCCAAAGGCTATAAGGACAAAAACGAGAGCGTGTTTATGCGCGACGACAAGGGCGAGATTGTCAAGGACGAGAACGGCGACCCTATGATGGGGGTGAAAAATGTAACCACGAGCAAGTATTACATCGAGGTGCCTGTGCTGGCAAACTATTACCTTGAGATTTCGCCCATGCACTACATTGAATTCTCGGCAGGCCCTTATGCGGCAGTTGGAGTGGGGGGCAAGCGCAAAACGCGCGGCGACACCGAACAGGATATACAGAAACGTTTCTACTACGAAAAGAGCACATTCAAGGAAGAAGGCGTGAAGCGATTCGACTGCGGCATCACGGCGGGAATTGCCTATGAGTTCAACCGTATTTTCGCCGTGGGCGCACAGGCAGATTTCGGTATGCTGAATTTTCGCAAGCAGGGCGGTAAAAACATCTCGGGGCTCGTAACGTTCAGCTACCGGCTGAGGCTCGACAATTGAGCAGACGCGCGCCCCGAATAGGGTATTTGAAAAAAACATAAGGCATATGATAGATTTTCTAACGGTTTACCAATGGGAGATATGGGCTTTGGTAGCCCTGGTGCTCCTTGTGCTCGAACTCACGGCGGGCGACTTTTTCATGCTCTGCCTTGCCGTGGGCGCAGTGTTCTCTTCGGTGTGCGCGGCAGCAGGCGCGGGGCTCCTGGTGTGCTTCATAGTGTTTGCGGCAGTGTCAGTGGCATGTCTGTTCTTCCTTCGCCCCAAAATGTTGAAGCGCTTCTCGCGCCGCAAAGTGCGCAAAAGCAATGCCGATGCACTTCTTGGGAAAACGGGCACGGTGAAAGAGGAAATCAAGGCCGGTTCTTATGGCTACGTTGCCATAGACGGGGACATGTGGCGAAGCATCTCGGCCAACGGAGAAGCGATTGCCGTGGGCACGAAAGTGGTTGTCGTTTCCCGCGAAAGCATAATACTCACCGTGGAAAAGGCACAATAGCGAACAAAAAGGAATATCAACACAAAAAACTCATACACCATGATTTACGTATTAGCAGTGCTCGTGTTTTTGGCAATAGTCATCGTTTCAAAGAGCATCACAATCATTCCGCAGTCGAGCACCAAGATTATCGAACGCCTCGGCCGTTACCATTCAACCCTAAATCCCGGCGTAAACATCATTGTGCCGTTTATCGACAAGGCGCGCACGATAGTGATAATGCGCAACAAACGGTATTTCTACTCCACCGAGATAGATTTGCGCGAACAGGTTTATGATTTCGACAAGCAAAACGTGATTACAAAAGACAATGTGCAAACCGAAATCAATGCCCTGCTTTATTTCCAGATAGTAGACCCGTTCAAGGCCGTATACGAAATAAACAATCTGCCCAACGCAATAGAAAAGCTCACACAAACTACGCTCAGAAACATAATCGGCGAAATGGAACTCGATGAAACGCTCACTTCGCGCGATACCATAAACAACAAGCTGCGTGCAGTGCTCGACGATGCCACAAACAAATGGGGCATAAAGGTGAACCGCGTGGAACTGCAGGACATAAATCCGCCCAAAAGCGTGTTGCAGGCAATGGAAAAGCAAATGCAGGCAGAACGAAACAAACGTGCCGAAATCCTGAACAGCGAGGGCGAAAAACAAAGTGCCATACTGAAATCCGAAGGTGAGAAGATGGCAACAATCAATCGCGCCGAAGCCGAAAAACAACGCGCCATTCTAAACGCAGAAGGCGTTGCCACCGCAAAAGTAAAGCAGGCCGAAGCCGAAGCAAAGGCTGTGGAACTGATTACAGAGGCTGTGGGCAAATCGGCCAACCCGGCAAATTATCTCCTTGCCCAAAAGTATATACAAATGCTCAAGGAAGTGGCAAGCGGAGATAAGACAAAAACCGTTTACCTACCCATCGAAGCCACAAATATGCTCGGCTCGATAGGCGGCATAAAGGACCTTTTCAAAACAGAATAAGACACCCGAAAAATTATTCCCTAAACTCATATCATCATGAAGAATATAACAAGAAGACAATTCCTTAAAGACAGTCTGCTGAGCGCAGCTGCAATCGCCATTGTGCCGGGAAATGTGCTCGGCAAGGCTTACGGATATACTGCTCCCAGCGACAAACTCAACATAGCCGGCATAGGCGTGGGCGGCATTGGACGCCGTAACATGCAAAACATGAAAACAGAAAACATCGTGGCCCTTTGCGACGTTGACTGGAAGTATGCAATGAAAACTTTCAACGATTTCCCGAAAGCAAAACGCTTCAAGGATTGGCGGGAAATGCTCGACAGAATGGGAAAAAGCATCGACGCCGTAATGATAGCCACTCCCGACCATAGCCACGCCGTTATCGCAGCCCACGCAATGACTCTCGGCAAGCACGTGTACCTTCAAAAACCGCTCACACACTCTGTATACGAAGCAAGGTTGCTCACAAAATTGGCGAAGAAGTATAAGGTTGCCACGCAAATGGGAAACCAGGGCAATTCCTTCGAATGGAACAAACGCGTAGCCGAATGGATTTGGGCCGGCGAGATAGGCGAGGTGCGCGAGGTGCATTGCTGGACCGACCGCCCCATTTGGCCGCAAGGACTTATGAAACCTACCGAAACTCCCGCCGTACCTGATACGCTCGACTGGAACTTATGGATAGGCCCCGCCGAGATGCGTCCGTACCACCCCTCATATTGTCCGTGGAACTGGCGAGGCTGGTATGATTTCGGCACAGGCGCGCTTGGCGACATGGCTTGCCATATCATGGATCCCGCAGTGCTTGCGCTCGACCTCAAATATCCTACGAAAGTCATCGCATCTTCCACGCTCAGCAACCTGTATTCGCCGCCTTATGCCGAGACTATTACCTACACGTTCCCGGCACGCCCGAAGAAAGGCAGTGTTGAGATGCCCGAGGTGAAACTTACTTGGTACGACGGCGGACTTATGCCGCCACGGCCTGAGGAACTGGAAGACGGAGATATGCTCGGCGATGAAAACGGAGGCATTCTCATCATCGGTTCAAAGGGAAAAATCATGACGGGTTGCTACGGAATGAAACCTACGTTGCTTCCCAAGAGCCGCATGAAGGACTTCAAGGACCCCACACCGCAGTTGCGCCGTGTGATAACGAGCGACGTGGCAAGCATATGGGATTCCAACGCCCACGAGCAGGACTGGATTCGCGCGTGCAAGGAGCCTGCAAGAAGCAGAGTGGAGACGTGCGCAAACTTTGCCTATTCCGGACCGTTTACAGAGATGGTAGACATGGGCGTAATGGCTACGCGCCTCGCAGGACTCACCGGACTTCACAAGGAACTGCATTGGGACGGCGAGAACATGCGTTTCACAAATATTTCGCCCAACGACAAGGTGAAGATAGTGAACTACGACGATTTCAAGGTGATTGACGGCGATCCGAAGTTTGACCGACGCTACGCGGAATTCAACGCACAGGATTTGGTGAACGAGTGGATTAAACACACCTACCACAACGGCTATTCGTTGCCGCCTATGCCTAAAGACTAACCGGTGATGAAACGTCTGCTTTTCATATCTCTGCTGCTGCTTCTGCCTTTTGCTGCAAACGGCAAGAGCAAGGCCGAAAAAATGGGCTGGAAACTCGCCGTGCAGTCGTGGACATTCCACAAAGGAGATCTGTGCGCGGCTATCGACAAAACGGTGGAGCTGGGACTGAAATACATTGAAGTATTTCCCGGGCAGACTATCGGCGGGCAGTGGGGCGACAAGAAATTCGACTACAACCTTGATGCCGCCACTTGCAAGCAGCTGCGCCGATACGCTGCCGCAAAAGGAGTGCGCATTGTCGGTTCGGGAGTGTTTGTCCCTGCCAAGAGCGACGAATGGGAACGGGAATTCGAATTTGCCAAACGCATGAAACTCGAATATATCACCTGCGAACCGGCACTCGAAGACTGGGATATCGTGGAGAAACTGGCTAAGAAAACCGGAATCAAGGTTTCTGTGCACAACCACCCCAAACCTTCGCTCTATTGGAGCCCCACGAATTTGCTCCAAGCTATCGGGAAACGCAGCAAACTCACGGGCTCGTGCGCCGATGTGGGCCACTGGTTGCGCTGCGGACTGATGCCGGTGGAATGTATGCGGGTAATGAACGGCCGAATGATAAGCATGCATTTCAAGGACATTGTTGACGGAGGCGACCCCGAGGCAATGCACGACACCGTGTGGGGCGAAGGAATAATCAAGATGCCGGCGATGCTGCGCGAGCTCAAGGCCCAGAAATTCCGGGGCTATTTCGCGATAGAATACGAATACAACTGGGACAACTCCATGCCCGAAATAAAAAAGAGCATAGAGAATTTCAACCGAATGGTGGAGGAACTGCGTTGATGCCACGGCAATAAATTTACACCCAAATGCCTGAGTCAAAGCCCATGTGCTTTGCAAAACCAACGGCATCTGCTGAAATCAAAACGAGTCATGTTGTTCAAGCAATATGACTCGTTTTTTTGTGCGAGCCCAACGATTTGGAACAAAGCATATGCCCTTAAACGGAAGTTTTAACTGCAATTGCAGGCTTTTTGAATGGACGAGATTTTCATATAGAGGCATCAGTTTTGCCAAGTGTCCGAAGAATTTTGCCAAGAGGTCCGATGAGTTTTCCCGAAACACCTGATGTTTTTGTCTTACTTCGTACGAAGTAAACACGTTGAACGTACGTAGTAAACACGTTGAACGTACGAAGTAAGCACGTTGAACGTACGAAGTAAGACAAACTTGTGGCTTTGTAAAGGAAAAAAGATGCCTTGAAATGGAATTCTTGCCCAATGTTATGCTAAAAGTCGGGGGACTTTGAGAGCAGAATGAGCGCTTTTCTGATTTCTATTCATGTATTTGCAAAGCCAAGGTGGAATGTTACTCAAAGTAAATTGCTATCTTTGCGCGTGAATTGCGGAAATCGCTCCGCTTCAAACCTAAACTACAATAATTGAGATGGATTACGAGTTTCAGAAAATAGAAGAAAAATGGCGCAAGATATGGGCCGACGAGAAGATTTACCACGTTACCGAGGATAGCTCCAAGCCCAAGTATTATGTGTTGAACATGTTTCCTTACCCGTCGGGAGCCGGACTTCATGTGGGCCACCCGCTCGGATATATAGCAAGCGATATCTACGCAAGATACAAGCGCTTGCGCGGCTTCAACGTTCTGAACCCCATGGGATACGATGCCTACGGGCTTCCGGCAGAGCAGTATGCCATACAAACCGGACAACACCCCGCGATAACCACTGTGAAAAATATCAGCCGCTATCGCGAACAGCTCGACAACATCGGCTTTTCGTTCGACTGGGACCGCGAAGTGCGCACCTGCGACCCCGTGTTCTACAAATGGACACAGTGGGCTTTCATACTCATGTTCCGCAGCTACTACTCCAACTCAGAGCAGAAAGCACGCCCAATCGACGAACTCATAAGCCATTTCGAAAAGCAGGGAACCGAGGGCATCAACGTAGCATGCAGCGAAGAGTTGATCTTCACCGCAGAGGAATGGAACGCCAAGAGCGATGTGGAGAAACAGCAGACCTTGATGAACTACCGCATAGCCTATCTGGGCGAAACCGAAGTGAACTGGTGCGCACAGCTCGGCACAGTGCTCGCAAACGACGAGGTAGTGGACGGAGTTTCATTGCGCGGCGGCTATCCTGTGGTGCAGAAGAAAATGAAACAATGGTGTCTGCGCGTTTCGGCATACGCACAACGTTTGCTCGACGGGCTTGACACGATAGACTGGACCGACTCTCTGAAAGAAACGCAGCGCAACTGGATAGGACGAAGCGAGGGAACGGAAGTGGAATTCTCGGTTAAGGACAGCGACAAAACGTTCACAATCTTCACCACACGTGCCGACACAATGTTTGGAGTAACCTTCATGGTGCTCGCACCCGAGAGCGATTTGGTGGAAGAGCTTACCACGCCCGACCAAAAGGAAGATGTGAAAAACTATGTCGACGCCACGAAGAAACGCACCGAACGTGAACGCATCTCCGACCGCAAGGTTACGGGCGTGTTCTCAGGTTCGTATGCCATCAACCCATTTACCGGCGAAGAGATACCTGTGTGGATAAGCGATTACGTGCTTGCCGGCTACGGCACGGGAGCTATCATGGCCGTTCCCGCACACGACAGCCGCGACTACGCTTTTGCCAAGCATTTCAACCTGCCTATAATCCCACTCATCGAAGGGTGCGACGTATCGGAACAGAGCTTCGACGCAAAAGAAGGCATCGTAACCAACTCTCCACGCAAGGACGCCAAACCATATATAGATTTCTCGCTCAACGGACTCACTGTAAAAGAAGCCATTGCAGCAACCAAGAAATATGTCAAGGCTCACAATCTCGGCCGTGTCAAAGTAAATTACCGCCTGCGCGATGCAATTTTCTCGCGCCAGCGTTATTGGGGCGAACCTTTCCCCGTTTACTACAAAGACGGCATGCCTCAGATGCTCCCCCTCGAATGTCTGCCGCTCGAATTGCCCGAAGTGGACCAATACAAACCCACCGAAACCGGCGAACCTCCGTTGGGAAGAGCAAAAGTATGGGCATGGAACGAACAGGAACGCAAGGTGGTGGACAAAAGCCTTGTTGACAACAAAACGGTGTTCCCTCTCGAACTCAACACCATGCCCGGATTTGCAGGGTCTTCGGCATATTATCTGCGCTATATGGACCCGAAAAACAACGAGGCCCTCGTATCGAAAAACGCCGACGAATATTGGAAATGCGTAGACCTTTATGTGGGCGGCACAGAGCACGCCACGGGACACCTTATCTATTCCCGTTTCTGGAACAAGGTATTGCACGATTACGGATATTCGGTAACAGAAGAACCATTTGCGAAACTGATCAACCAAGGTATGATTCAGGGACGTTCCAACTTTGTTTACCGCATAAAAGAAGGCGACGAAAAAGGAAAATACGTATCTCTCGGACTGAAAGACAAGTATGACGTAACGCCGATACACGTTGACGTAAACATTGTGTCAAACGACATTCTCGACATAGAGGCTTTCAAACGCTGGAATCCCGAATACAAAAACGCACAGTTCATTCTCGAAGACGGCAAATACGTTTGCGGCTGGGCAATAGAGAAGATGTCGAAGAGCATGTTCAATGTTGTAAATCCCGATATGGTTGTAGAACGTTACGGAGCCGATACCCTTCGTCTTTACGAGATGTTCCTTGGCCCGATAAACCAGAGCAAACCGTGGGACAGCAATGGAATTGACGGCTGCTCGCGTTTCCTTCATAAATTGTGGAATCTTTACAACGGCAAAGGCGGGAAGTTTATGCCCGATGACGCAGAACCGACCGAAGCCAACCTACGCACGCTCCACAAACTCATAAAGAAAGTTACCGAGGACATAGAGAATTTCTCCTACAACACGGCAATTTCTGCTTTCATGATAGCTGTGGGTGAATTGAATGTGCAGAAATGTACGTCGCGCAAGGTTCTTGAGCCGCTGGTAGTGCTTGTAGCTCCGTTTGCGCCGCACATTGCCGAAGAACTATGGGAGCAACTCGACCATACAACGAGTGTGTGTGATGCGGAGTGGCCTGAATTCAACGAGAAATTCATTCAGGAAAGCAGCGTAACCATGAGCGTTTCGTTTAACGGCAAGACGCGTTTCACGATGCAGTTCCCCGTAGATGCGCCAAAGGAGGAAATCGAAAAGGAAGTGCTTGCAAGCGAACAGGCAAAGAAATATACCGACGGCAAACAGATAGTAAAGGTGATTGTTGTGCCGCGCAGAATTGTAAACATCGTAGTTCGCGGATAATCCGCGGCTTTGAATTGGCAAAGGTTTAGGTATGGAGCATTCTTTGAGCATGCCGGGCGTTAAGATAACGCCTCTGCAATATCTGCACGACTATGCGCTTATCACGTTTGGGCTTTTCTGCTATGCTGTAGGCTTCACGTGTTTCATTCTGCCCTATCAAATCACCACGGGAGCCGTTGCCGGTATCGGCGCATTGGTTTTCTATGCTACCCAAGGCGCTATTCCTGCCCACTATCCCTATTTGATTATCAACACCCTCCTATTGGTTGCTGCCATTAAGGAACTTGGTTGGAGATTTTGTATAAAGACAATTTACGCGGTGCTTGTGCTCAGTTTTTTCATGGCTGTGGGCAAGGATTTGATACAAGGTCTTGAAGGATTTCCGTTGAATTCCGAGCAGATGCCTGTGCTTCTTGGCGAGAACCAGGGCTTTATGGCGTGTGTGATAGGGGCTTTGCTTGAAGGTGTGGGCATTGCGCTCGTTTTTCTTCAGGGCGGAAGCACGGGCGGAACCGACATTATTGCCGCCATAGTGAACAAGTATCGCGACATCACCATTGGGCAGATGATGATTGTGCTCGACCTTTTGATTATCACGGCTTCGCTTTTCACGCCTGTGGGCGATCTCACGAAACTATTGTTTGGATACTGCACACTGATCATTACCAACACCACGCTCGACTATGTGCTGAATGCGGGCAGGCAGAGCGTGCAGTTTCTTATCATATCGCGCAATTACGAGGCCATAGCTTCGGCGATTGAGTACTATCATCGTGGCGTTACTGTGCTTGACGGGCACGGCTGGTATAGCAAACAGGAACAAAAGGTGCTCATTGTGCTTGCACGACGTAGGGAAAGCAAGGATATTTTCCGCATTATCAAACATACCGATCCCAAGGCTTTTGTTTCGCAAAGCAAGGTTATCGGCGTCTACGGCGAGGGATTCGACAAGGTAAAGGTGAAATGACCCGCCGCAGCGCAAATCTCCTCACCGTTGTGCCTATGGGCGGATTGGGCAACCGCATGCGTGTTGTCCGTTCGGCCTATGCTTTTGCGCTCGAGGGAGAATGTGAGGTGGAGGTGGCTTTTGCGGCAAACCATGAGTGTGGCTGCAATTTCAGCGACGTATTCCGGCCTATTTCTTTGCCTTCGGGTAATTTCTCCATACGCGAGTCGCGGTGGGCAGATGCCCCGCCGTCGCGCGAAAACCTGCACCTGCCGCAAATGGTGCGCACCCTGCGCGGAACGAAGCAGTTTTGCAACCTGCGCCAATGCGACCTTGATTTTCTGAAAGAGGTAGTTTCAAAAAATCATTCTGTTTACATCTCCACTTGCTACGAGTTTTATGCCAACCCAATACCCATGTCGCGGCTTTTCAAGCCTTCGGATAGGGTGGAGCAGGCAATGCGTCCCGTTTTAAGCCGTTTTGGAGCGCATACGGCGGGTTTTCATGTGCGCACCACCGATAATGCGCAATCCTTGAAACAAAGCCCGTACAGGCTATTTGCCGAGGCCGCGCGAAGAGAACTCGCCGAAAATCCCCAGACTACGCTTTTCCTTGCCACCGACAGCGATGAAATACGCAGGAAATTCCTTTCGGAATTCGGGAAAAGCGCAATATGCAGCGATGCCGAGCTTTCGCGCTCGTCAAAGCACGGAATGATTGCCGCCGCCGCCGATTTGTTTCTGCTCTCGCGCTGCAATAAAATCTACGGCAGCCATTATTCCTCGTTTTCCGAGATAGCTGCGGAACTCGACGACAAACAAGCCGAAATCTTGCGCCTTTCAAATTGATTTTTCAGGAGACATGAAACGTCTCCTTTATGATGCGGAATTTTCTACACGGCATCTCGTAAAAACTCCAAGGCCCGGAATTTAAATTCCGACGCATCTAATTTAAATTAGGTCTGACCTCGTAAAAGCCACTTCAAACCTCTTGAAAACGAGATACTTACGAGTTTTTTCGAAATCTGCCTAAAATATTGGTTTACAGCGCGTTGCAAAAAATGCCCCGCACATCTCTTTGCCGGCGTTGGGAAAGCCCGGAATATTATTCGCCAACGGGGCGCGGAAAGCCTGCGGCATATCTCGTAAATTTGTGGTAACTTTGCATTTACTAAACATTAACCCTTAAAAAACAAACAATCATTCGATGAATTTCGTTGACGAAATCAAATGGCGCGGTATGCTGCATCAGATGATGCCCGGAACCGATGAACTTTTCAACAAAGGCATGGTTACAGCCTATGTGGGAATCGATCCCACGGCTGACAGCCTGCACATAGGACACCTTTGCGGAATAATGATGCTCCGGCATTTGCAGAAAGCCGGACACAAACCGCTGGCACTCGTGGGAGGAGCTACGGGAATGATTGGCGACCCCTCGGGAAAGAGCCAGGAACGAAACCTGCTCGACGAAGAAACGCTCGCCCACAACATAGCCGGAATCAAAAGCCAGCTATCGCATTTCCTCGACTTTGAAAGCGATGCACCAAACCGCGCAGAACTCGTGAACAACTACGACTGGATGAAGGATTACAGTTTCCTCAACTTCATACGCGACATCGGCAAACACATCACCGTGAACTACATGATGGCAAAAGACAGCGTGCAGAAACGTCTCAATGGAGAAGCACGCGACGGGCTTTCGTTTACCGAATTCTCCTACCAACTCTTGCAGGGATACGACTTCCTCTATCTTTACAGCCATAAAAACTGCAAACTTCAAATGGGCGGAAGCGACCAATGGGGAAACATCACCACCGGAGCCGAACTGATTCGCCGCACACTCGGACCCGAAGCCGACGCATACGCACTCACCTGTCCGCTAATCAAGAAAAGCGACGGCAGAAAGTTCGGAAAAACCGAACAAGGCAACATCTGGCTAAGCCCCGAGCGTACCACTCCCTACACATTCTATCAATTCTGGCTGAATGTGGCTGACGACGACGCAGAGAAGTATATCAAAATATTCACCTCGCTCACAAAAGAAGAGATTGACGCAGCCGTGGCAGAACATAAGGAAGATCCCGGACAGCGCAAGCTACAAAAACTCCTCGCAAAGGAAATCACCGTGATGGTTCACTCGCAAGAGGCATACGAAACGGCACTCGAGGCAAGCAACATACTATTCGGCAAAGCCACCAAGGAGAATCTTCTGAAACTCGACGAACGCACACTGCTCGATGTCTTTGGCGGAGTGCCCCATTTCGAAGTGGCGAAAGACCAAGCCCTCGGAGCGCGCGCCGTTGACCTGCTGGCAGAAACCACACAATGCTTCGCGTCGAAAGGAGAAATGCGCAAACTCACCCAAGGTGGCGGTGTGAGCATAAACAAAGACAAACTGCAGCAATTCGACCGCACAATAACCGAAGACGACCTTATCGACGGAAGATATATAATCGTTCAGCGCGGAAAGAAAAACTACTACCTCATAATTGTAAAGTAAATAAACGCTCCGCCAACGCGGAATACAATCCCCAAACCGCCTTTGACCGGCACAATCCGGCACAAGGGCGGTTTTTCAATCAAAAAATGGTATCTTTGCTCAATTCCAAAACAATCAAAACCACATGGCAGGCGAAGCACTAACCCCGATGATGCAACAATTCAAGAAGTTCAAATCCGAACATCCTGACGCGTTGATACTGTTTCGCTGCGGAGACTTCTATGAAACCTATATGGACGATGCAGTAACCGCATCAGCCGTATTGGGAATAACCCTCACACACCGCAGCTCAAAGGGCGACGGAAAAGCCACGGAGATGGCAGGATTTCCATTCCATGCCCTCGATGCCTACTTGCCCAAACTTATTCGCGCAGGCTTCAGAGTGGCAATTTGCGACCAGCTCGAAGACCCGAAACTCGCCAAAAAACTTGTGAAACGCGGCATCACCGAAGTGGTAACGCCCGGAGTGGCGCTGAGCGACAATGTGCTTTCATCGAAAGAGAACAACTTTCTCGCGGCAGTGTATTTCGGCAACGGCGCATGCGGACTTTCTTTTCTCGATATATCCACAGGCGAATTTCTATGTGCCGAGGGAACCACGGAATATGTGGACAAATTGCTCGCAAACTTCGCCCCGAAAGAAATATTGGTGGAAAGAGGACGAAAAGAAAAGTTCCTGAAAATTTTTGGCAAGTACTACGTTTACGAACTCGACGACTGGGCTTTCGTGGAACGCGGCGCAAGAGAAAAACTTCAGAAACATTTCGGCGTGAAAACGCTCAAAGGTTTCGGCATTGACTATATGCACAACGGCATAACGGCCGCAGGAGCTGTGTTGCAGTATCTCGAAATGACGCAACACACCCACACGGGACACATAACCGCCATAAGACGGATTGACGAGGAGAGATTCGTAAAACTCGACAAGTTTACCGTGAGAAACCTTGAGATTGTGCAGCCGATGAACGAGGGCGGAAACACGTTGCTCAATATCATCGACCGCACACAGTCTCCAATGGGCGAGAGATTGCTTAGAAGATGGCTTTTGTTCCCTCTGCGCGATGTGAAACAGATAGAAAAGCGGCAGAATGTGGTGGAATATTTTTTCCGCAACCCGGATTTTCGCGAAATAATCAATGAAAATCTGAAAGGAATCGGAGATATCGAGCGCCTTACCTCAAAGATTGCTTCCGAGCGTGTGAGTCCGCGCGAAATGGCGCAGCTTCTTTGTGCGCTCAACTGTATGGAGCCTATCAAGAAGCATTGCCAGGACGCCGCCGACGAGAGTCTTGCGAAAATAGGGGCACAGATTTCCACCTGCGACGAGTTGCGCGCAAAAATCAAGCGGGAACTTGTGCCCGATCCGCCGTCGATGGTTTCAAAAGGTGGCGTGATAGCCGAAGGATATAACGAGGAACTCGACGAATTGCGCCGCATTTCCCATTCAAGCAAGGACGTGCTGATACATCTGCGCGACGAAGAGAGCGAGGAAACCGGTATCCCGTCGCTGAAAATAGGTTTCAACAATGTTTTCGGCTATTATCTCGAAGTTAGAAACATTTACAAGGAGCGCGTGCCGGAGAATTGGATACGCAAACAGACTCTTGTGAGCGCGGAGAGGTATATTACGCCCGAATTAAAGGAGTTGGAAGAAAAGATATTGGGCGCAGAAGACCGCATACTTGCCCTCGAAACGAAACTCTACGGGGAGCTGGTTTCCTATGCCCTGCAATATATCACCGCCTTACAGTTGGATTCTGCGCTTATAGCCGATGTGGATTGCCTACATTCCTTTGCCGTAACGGCGCAAGAGCACAGATATGTTCGCCCCGTTGTTGACGAAAGCGATGTGCTTGACATTAAATCGGGCAGACACCCTGTGATTGAAACTCAGATGCCGCCCGGCGAAAGCTATGTGGCTAATGATGTGTATCTCGACACGGAAAAGCAGCAAATCATCATACTTACCGGTCCCAATATGGCCGGAAAATCGGCACTCCTGCGCCAAACGGCATTAATAGCTCTGATGGCGCAAACCGGTTGCTACGTTCCCGCCGAAAGCGCAAGGGTTGGGCTGGTCGACAAAATCTTTACGCGCGTGGGGGCAAGCGACAACATTTCGGTGGGAGAGTCTACTTTCATGCTCGAAATGAGCGAAGCGGCAAGCATAATGAACAATATGTCGCAGCATAGCCTTGTGCTTTTCGACGAATTGGGCCGAGGCACGTCAACCTACGACGGAATAAGCATAGCATGGGCTATCGTGGAATATCTTCACGAGGGCGCAAAGGGGCACCCGCGCACGCTTTTTGCCACACACTATCATGAACTGAACGGAATGGAGAAACATTTCAACAGGATAAGGAATTTCAACATCACAGTGTGTGAAAGCGGGGGCAGAATAGTTTTCCTGCGCAAGCTCGAGCCCGGAGGCACGGAACATTCCTTTGGTATTCATGTGGCAAGGCTTGCAGGCATGCCGCCGTCGATTATAAAGCGTTCCGAAGTGATTTTGAAAGAACTCGAAGCGGCTACTCCGGGCGAGAATGTTACGAAACAGGTGGACAATATCGCTTCTTCGCGCGAGGGAACCCAGTTGAGTTTCTTCCAGCTCGACGATCCGGTGCTTACACAAATACGCGATGAAATTCTCGGGCTTGACATAAATAATCTCACGCCCATGGAGGCACTTAACAAGCTAAACAGCATCAAACATATACTCACCGGGAAATAAGCGCTTGGGCACAAAAATATCAATGCGAGAATAGGCCGTTACGATGTCAGACATTATTTAAATAATGTCTGACATCGTTTAAATAATATCGGTTATCGTTTTTGCGTTAAGCCTTATCGGAAAAATGGGATACTTTTTCGTTGCGACGCTCTATGTTTTCCGGCTCATCTTCGTGGCGTCTTTTCCAACGGTTGTGCGTCCAAAGCCAATTGCGAGGGCTCTTGCGTATCATTGTTTCAAGCATCTGCATATACGTGTCGGTAAGCTTGTAGTCGGGATACGAATTAGGATCGTCGGTAATCTTTTCGAGCGAGCAATGATAGTATCCGCGTTTCACACGCTTTACGTTTGCAAAAAACACACTTGCTTTCACCTTTTTGGCAATCCTTTCTGTGCCGGTGTAAACGGGAGTATCCTGATTTAGAAAGTCCACCCATTCGTGGATATTGACCCAACGCGGCCCTTGGTCGGCTATGAAACCTATCACAGTCTTTTTCTTGTCGCTGCGCATGGTTATGATTCTTCTCAAAGCGTCTTTCTTTGGAATGTTCTCGGCACCAAACCGCCCGCGAAGCTCCAGCATAAGCCAGTCAAAGAACTCGCTTTTCACAGGGTGGTAAAGCTGACCGCATTGCACCTTTTCCTGATGAAACCATTGAGGCAGCGTGGAAATCCATTCCCAGTTGCAAAAATGCCCAAGGTAGATAAAACAGAATTGGTGGGTTTCCAAAGATTCTTCAATGCTGTCGTTTCCCGAAAAAGTCATTCTGCGCATGATTTCCTCGCGTGAAATCGACAGGAGTTTGAACATCTCCACAATATTGTCGCAGAAGGAATGATAGAAATCGCGCTCTATTTTACGGCGTTCCGCCTCTGATTTTTCGGGAAAGGAGTTTCTGAGATTCTTGCGCACCGTCTTGCGGCGATAACCTACCACATAATACATCAGCAGGTAGAGAATGTCGCTCATCACATAGATTACCCTGAACGGCAACAGAGACAAGGCGTAAATTATATTGCGAAGAAATTGAAAAAAACCCTTTTTCATCTTTGTTCCGACAGTTTTCGTGTTTCCAGCGCCGTTTCCAGTTTCTCCGCCACGCGGTTGGGGTCGATATGACGTAGGCAGGCGTAATCGCCGCGACGGCATTTCTTGTTGCCGAATACGGAGCACGGACGGCATTCCATGCCGGTTTGTATGAAAGTGTCGGGAGTTTGTGCCCACGCGCTGAAACCTGCGGCGGGGTGGGTGGCTCCCCAGATAGAATATACCTTGATTCCAACGATCGAAGCCAGGTGCATGTTTGCCGAATCCATAGAAAGCATTACGTCCATACGGCTCATCACTCCCAATTCGTCAATCATTCTGCCTTTTCCAACCGTTGAAATTACCGGCGGATAGCGTTTCTCCCATTCTTCTGCCACACGTCGTTCTTCGTTTCCGCCGCCAAAAATGAATATCTTGCGTTTGGGGTGTTTGCATAGCAGAGATACCACGTGTTCCATCAGTTCCACGGGATATATCTTGCCGTCGTGTTGCGCGAAGGGCGCAATTCCTATCCACTCGTTCTCGTTTTTTGCGCCCACCACCGCAGCCAGTGTGCCCACATCGCCCTCTTCGTCGCCGAAAATCGAGTGGAAATTTATATCAAAGCTGTAACCGAGTTTTTGGAATACGTCGTGGTATCGCTGCGAAGAGGTTTTGAGTTGCACAAATTTCTTGTGTTCTGCCCGGGTAAGCTCGCGTTTTTCCCTGCGTCCCTTGTTGATCACAGCCACCGGCACACCGGTGATGCGGAAGCGCATGTCGAGATATTTTGTGCGCAACACATCGTGAAGGTCGGCCACTTTGTCGATATCTTCACGGCGCAGTTCGCCAAACAAACGCTCCAGCCCGCGTATTCCGTCGTATTCTTTCAAATCTATGCCGTAGAAGCGAACGTTTGAGGGCATATTTCCGAAAAGCGCGCTCCATTTTTCGCGTGAAACCACCAGCACCTCGTCGTTTGGATAAGCCTCGGCAAGCGAATGGATAACGGGCACCGTCATTGCCACATCGCCAAGCGCGGAAAATCTTAATGCCAAAATTCGGGACATGCTGGTTGGGGTTGCTAAATGGGTAGTTCTTATTAATTTGAAGAGAGATAGTGTGCAAAATTACGCTTTTCCCGTCGCATTGGCAAATAACATGATATAATTTTGTGGGCTACCGGATTGTGGGTTTCGGGCCATCAGGGCTGAGACGACAGGCTTTTTTCGATTTCCACGAATTTTTCCATCACTTTCGCCGCATCTACGTTTTGCACATCGGCTTCGTGTGAATCTATTGCCTGACATGCTGCAAGCGCCGCGCTTTCGCCGAGCACCATAAACACGGGTTCCATTCTTATAGAGCCGTATGCGATGTGGGAGGCCGAGAGACAGACGGGAACAAGCACGTTGTCGGCTTCGCCGCGTTTGGGAACGATTGCGCCATAGCCCACGGCGTAAGGTCCGGGTATGTGGATTTCCACATTTCCCTCGTTTTTCACCTGTCCGTTCACCACATAGCGCCCACTGTTGTGGGAATCCATTGTATAGGCTGCCCAACCTATTGCATCGGGTGCGGTTTCGATTCCCTGACAGTTGTATTGCGTCATCACATACCGCCCCACCATTCGGCGGGCCTCGCGTATGTAGAGTTGCGGAGTGAAGTTGGCCGATTCAAGATACTCGTCTTTAGGCAGTCCCCACTGCAACATTTCATCGCGAATCTTTTGCGGAATGCGCGTGTCGTGTCCCACAAAATAGAGCATGCCCAGAGTGTAGTCGCGATGGGCTTTTATAATGCTGTCGCGCTTTGCGTAACTGCCTTCGGGGTATTCCCAGTTTGCGCCAATCATATCTGTGCTGAAACCATTGCGGTTGTTTATGTCGGTCTTGCGGTTGGGCATTTTGTCCCAGGCAAACACATCGTTAAGGTCGTACCATTCATATCCCTCGTGCATTCTGAGCATCAGCTCATACATTTCCGGATTATAGTTGTCGGGTTTCGCAATTTCAATGCGGTTTTCCGGGTCATCGGTGAGCGTTATGCGGTAGTTGTAAGCCTGAATATGATTGTCTCCCGCGCCTTGCCGTCCCATTTTCCCCGGCATAATTCCCCACAGAAGCCCGCTCGCAGGGTCGCCCTTGGTTTTATAAGGGTCGATGTTGGCTCCAAACTGATGGTTAACGGCTATCTGCACGCCGTTGTAGGTCTCTCCATACATCTCGTTGCCCTCGCGCCCTATGGTATAGGATATTCCGGCCTTAGCCATCAGGTCGCCCTCGTAGGAACAGTCGATGAAAACTTTTGCAGTTACCACCTTGTGGAGTTTGGTCGAAACATTCTGCGAATTCTCAAGGGTAATCTCTTTCAGCCTTGCCCCGTTTTTAGTGCACCCTACGATTCTGTAGTTGCGCAGAATGGGCATCGCCGTTTCCTTCACGTATCCGTCGTAAACGGCAAGCGCCACCTTAGGTTCGAACTTGAACACCGGCTCGTCTATACCGTAAATCTTTCCAACCTTGCGGTAAAAGTCGAGCGCATAGCCGCGTATGATGTCGCGGTGTCCCACGTCGGTAAATCCGAGTCCGCCCGTGGTCATGCCGCCAATCCTTGCCGACGGCTCCACAAGCAACACGCTCTTGCCCTGTTTCGCTGCCGTGTAGGCAGCAACCACTCCGCCCGATGTGGCGCCGTAAATGCAAATGTCAACATCAATGTTGCGCGATTTCAAGTTAGTTTTCTGTGCCACAGCCGGCATTGAAATCAAAAATGCTATCAGTATAGCAAACAGTCTAAAGGCTTTCATCACAAGTCCATGGTTTTAGTTTCAGAAACAAAGGTAACGATTAAAATTCAATTGCGCCAAGACGAAAAATCACAACGTTTCCCATAACGCCGTATCTGCTTGTAAAACAGACAGAAACATATGTTGCAAAAACAGATGCGCATCTCGTGAAAATTCCGGGCCACCAAATTTAAATTAGATGCGTCGGAATTTAAATTAGGTCTGACCTCGTAAAAAGCTATGTCTGACCTCGTTTTTCCGGCATTTTGCGGGGGTATGAAAAAATCCCGTGCAGGGGTTTCTGCACGGGATTTCTTGGAGTGTTATGCCGTCCGGCGTGAGCCGGAATAGCGTTCTGGTTTGTTTACTTCACGAGTACTTTGTGCTTGCCTATTACATAGATGCCTTTGGCAAGTCCGTTGGTAGCTTTGGCTGCCTTGACGTTCTTCTTAACAAGCACGCCGTCGGTGGTGTATACGTTTACGATTTCGTTGCTCTTGATGATGTTGGCTTGGATGCCGGTTGCGATTTCAGCGAGACCGTTTACGGGAACGGTGTAATCAACTGATGCTTCTTCGTCGATGTTGATTGCGTTTACGTTAACGTATGCGCCGAGTGGGCTTACGGAATGCTGGCCGTTTACTACGTATGCAGAATCTTTTGCAAAGTAGATGTTGCCTTGCGGGAGTTCGGATATGAGGCTGAATGTACCGTAGAGTCCGTTTGCGCTGGTAAGTGTGCGGCTCACGTTACCGCCATGGAGCGGATTGAGATTGATGGTGATTTTCTCGGAATTGTCGTAGGGCTGACCGCCGTCGATAATCATTATATACGGAGTGCCTGCGGGAATGCCGCCTATCTCGTCGTCAGGAACAAACTCGGTGAGGTTGATTCCGGTAATGGTCTTGCCGTCGTCAGCGAGTTCGTAGCCGCAAATCTGGTAGGTTTGAACGTCATGGCCGTCGGTTTCGCATGTGGGAAGTGCCTCTGTGTCGAACGGATTGACCATTGCGTAAGCTTTGTCTGAGTAGAAGTTGAGTTTACGTGTCATCTCGTCGGGAATTTCTTCCATTGCCCATGCTCCGAAACCGTCTTTCACTGGAGTTTGACCTGTGAACCAAGCCACGCCGGGGAGACCTACGTTCGGGTGAATGCCATATGCTGAGTTGAGGTCGGCATTTGTGTAGATTGCGAACTGACCGTCGCCGAGTGCTTCGAGACGTACGGGACCGCGGTTGATAGGCCAGCCGTTTCCTACGCATATCATGTAGTAAACGCAAGGCTCGCCAGTGGCTTCAAACTTCCATACACGGCGCATATCGGTGTAGTTGTTTTCCAATCCGCTGCAACCTAATCCGTCTACAGAGGTATATCCGCCCATGTATGTATATAATCCTTTGGCAGGAACACCCTTGCTGGAATTCGTTACACCGTCGGCGCAACTTACGAAATACCATGTGTTGGGATCAGGACCGATCATGGAACTGCGGAGAGCGTTGTAAGCACGGGTGAGAAGAGTATCCAGACGTGCTACTTCGCGCTGGTTGATGTCAACGAACGGACGTGCTGCGTCTACTTCTGCGAATGCTATTTCAAAATCATCTACCTTGTCTTCGGGATAGCAGAACATGTCGTTGCCCGGAACAATGCTCGGAGCCAACTCGGTTGCCTTTTCGTAGATATTGTAAAGGTCGGCGGTGTCTTTCCATACGAGGAGGAAGTTGTTGTATGCGGCCTTGAAGTCAGCAATATCCTGCGAAGTTACATTGCCTGCGTCAACTTTTGGCTGGGCTGCGGAAATGGCAGCACGGAGATCCTTTACAGCCTGAAGTATTTCGGGATCGTTGAGTTCGGGATTTAATTCGCCGGTCATAGGATAGGCGTTGAATTCCGAGAAAGTAAAGAAAGGTTTGCTGTGAAGTCCCAAATCCATCGTATTGGTCTTTATCACTTTCATATTGAGGTAGCGATAAGGTTTGGAAGTTGTGATAGGATTTGTAGAGGTGAACTCCGGATCTTCTGCAGCGGTTGGATATCCTGCTTCGGGGTTCTTGCGTTCGCCGATATACTCCCAATTTACTGCGTCGTCGCTTACGTAGAACTGTACGTCAACCGGGCGATACATGGCTTTCCATGAAGAACCGCGGGCGCGCCAATGCAAACCGATGTGGGTGGGAAGTGTTTTGCCTTCGCCCGCATCTACGCGAATTGCATGATAGTCGTTCAAAGAAGTGCCGCTCACATACGAAGAGTTCCATGCGCTGATGCAGTAAGTGTCGAAGTTGTTATCAATAAGATTATTGAGATCGGGGCACTCGGTTGACTGATTGGTGATGAAGAGCTGCGACTTGTCGGTAACGATAGGCGATGTCATGTCGATGGTATACACTGAGTCGGCAGTGGCATACGCGTTTGCATTGATGATAAGGTTTTTCAGCGTATCGGTGCGGAGTATCTGCGGATAGATGTTGGCTATTTCTTCCACTTCAGCGTCTGTGTATTTGTGCAGATACGTTGCTGTTCCGCCAGCGCCTATCCATACGAGATCGGTTTCGTAGAGATAGTTCATGTTGCTGGCATTGATCACTCTGTTTGAGAGATTGAATTGCTCGCCGCTAACACGGGTGATATACTGGTCGGTGGATTGTGTTTTTGAAAGGTTGATACTTGCACCTGATGCGACGAGGTCGGTAGAGTTTACGTATTCTTTGGAAACGTAGTTCTGAATGGAGTAACGTCCTTCGCCGAGTTTTTTGATTTTCCAGATATATGCAGGATTGTTCATCTCCCAATTAAAGGAGTAAAGCCAGCCGGAGTTGCCGTTTATGGTCAGGGCACTTCCTGTCTTGGTTATAAGGGCTTTTGCATAGGGAGTGTTTGAAAGCGAGTAGTATCCGTCGGTGATTTCAACGAGCGAAGCGTCGAGTGCGTCTTTTGCTGCGTTGTATTTCTCGAGTTGTGCTTTGCATATTTCTTCGGTAGGAGTCGTTACGGAGTCTTCAAGTATATTTTTCGATGCTTGGAGTTCGATTTTAAATGCGTCGTATGTTGCCTGGGAGTATTGTCCGGGGTCTGTACCAAAGGTATAGTCGCTTTCCTTAAAGGAGTTGACTTTTGCATAGAGGAGGTCGAAGTTTTTGGAAGCCTCTGCTGCTGCAAGGTCTGCTGCGCTTACGGGTTCAAGTTTCCACGAGCCTTCGCCGTTAATGTTCTTGTCTGCCCAGTTTCCGATGGGGCCTACGGTAGCGTTGCCGCTGTTGTGGTGCTGAATGTTGTAGGTCCAATTAGCTCCGAGGCAGTGAATGTTGAACTGGCCCGAGGGGTTGATGTTCTCGAACACCTGCTCCATTTGCTGGGTATCTGTCATGTACATGTTGGTTTCCTGGCCGTCGATAACGTCGTTGTGGAAAACATACTGCCCTGTGGCTGCGCTCTGAATTGAGTAGTTGCCCGAAGGAAGTTTCTTGATGTTCCACATGAAGAGGATTTTGCTGTCCTTCTTCTGCCAGCCGGGATAATTGCCCTCATAGGGAGCGAACCATGCCATTGTGTCTTTATCGGCAAATGCGCTGTAAGTTGTAATGATGTAGTAAGTGCCATCGGTTACGGGGTTAATGGCAGCTTCTACCTTTTCTTTTGCGGCTTTCAGCTTCACGCACATCGCAGCTTTCTCCTCATCGGTAGCCGAACTGCTGCTTGCCATTTGAATGGCGTCGCTGTAGGTGTTGTAGAATTCCGCATAGACAGCTTCGTCGCCCACGTAGCCCGGCGCAGTGCCGTAGGCATAATCGTCAACGCCAAACTTAAAACTGTCTAAAAGTTCTTGAAGAGTCATCTCTTCCTCTGTGTCGCCATCATCGTTTGATGCCCACACAGTGGCATAGGGGGCTGCTATCAGTAGCACCGCTATTGCAATGAATTTAGAGAAAAATTTTAGCATAAGTTTAGAAAGGTATTAGTTGATAATATATAGTATGTCTTCTTTGATTGAAATTGCGGGAACGGTGTGAGTTCCGTTCCCGTTTATTCCGTGGTTAGACTTTGATTGCATTTAGATTTGTTAGTGAATATTGATTTGTTCGATTGCAAATATAGTAAACCTTACATATTAACAAAGACTTTTTTTGACTTTTTCGGTATATCCCGTAAAAAAATAATCGTTTCCCCCGTTTTTGCCCCCAGAGAGATTGCAAAACGTGCTTTGCTTTTTTGCCGTTTTGAGCGTTTTTTCGCTTTTCTTGACAGATTGTTTATAAAAAGAAACTAACTTTTACCACAGAATGCTTTGCGGGCTGTGCCGATTGTGCAAAACGGGCGAAAATTTTGCTATCTGCAAAGGTCAATGACGCGATTTTTCTGTCCGAATAACGATGCAGAAAAACCGCTATAAAACTACGAAAAAACGATGTCTGATATAATTTAAACAATGTCTGACATCGTTTGAATTATGTCTGACATAGTTTTTACGATATCCGATGTTGAAAAAAACGTGTAGTGATGCGGGTTTTGAGAGACTGTGAAAAGGGGTGGTTTTGCCGCAGGTTGCGGGCTGTTTATACGGGGTCGGCGTCGAAGAAAATGTTTACGCGAAATTCGGCGCGTATTGCCGCCGCGCTGTTGCGCAGAAAATTCCTCACGGCCGAGGAGGAGGCGTTGAGGGGAACCTTGAGCATTATCTGGCGAATGTATTCAAGTTTCACACGGCTCACCGGCGGATTGGCAGGACCGAGCATGTTGTTGCCGAAAGCAGGTCTCAACTTTTCGGCAAGGGCACGCGCAGCATCGTCAACGCGACTCAGGTAGCGGCTTTTCAGGAAAATATAAATCAAACGGCAAAGGGGCGGAAATTCAAACATCTCGCGCTCCTGCATCTGGGCTTCATACATGCCGGTATAGTCGTTCTTCACCACGAGGTCAATAAGCGTGGCGTCGGGCTGCGAAGTCTGCAACACCACAATGCCGCGCGTATTTCGCCGTCCCGCTCTTCCTGCCACCTGCGACATCATTTGGAAGGCGCGCTCGTGGCTTCGGAAATCCGGAACGCTCATTGCGGCATCGGCATTGAGGATTCCCACCACTTTTACATGGTCGAAATCCAAACCTTTCGAGACCATTTGCGTGCCGATAAGTATATCGGTCTTGCCTTCGCGGAATGCCGACAGAATTTCATCGTATGAGTTTCTCCCGCGTGTGGTGTCGAGGTCGAGCCGGGCAGTTCTTGCTTCGGGAAAAACCTTTCTCACATCGGCTTCCACCTGCTCCGTGCCTATTCCTCGGTCAACGAAATGAGTGCTGCCGCATTTGGGGCATTTTTCGGGCACTCTGTAGCTTGCGCCGCAGTAGTGGCACGAAAGTCTGTCGGATATCTTGTGATAGGTGAGGCTCACGTCGCATTTTTCACACTTTGGAATCCAACCGCAATCCTTACATTCGAGAAACGATGCGTAACCTCGTCGGTTCTGGAAAAGGATAACCTGCTGCTTTGCTCCGAAAGCCTTTTGCATTTCTTCGATAAGTTCGGGCGAAAGCGAGGTGTTCATCATTTTCTTTCGGCGCAGTTCCTTCACGTCCTCCACCTTGATTTCGGGCAGAAGCACATCGCCGAACCTTTCGCCCAATGTTACAAGCCCATACTTGCCCGCCTTGGCATTGTAGTAGCTTTCGAGGCTCGGCGTAGCGGTGCCAAGCAAAGTTTTCGCCCCTTGCATAGATGCGAGAACTATTGCCGCATCGCGGGCGTGGTATCTCGGCGCCGGCTCTTCCTGTTTGTACGACGGTTCATGCTCTTCGTCCACGATTACAAGCCCGAGGTTTTTGTGGGGAAGAAACAGCGAACTCCTCACACCCACTATAAGGCGGTAGGGATTTGACGACGTTTGTTTTTTCCATATTTCCACACGCTCGTTGTCGGGAAACTTGGAATGGTAAACGCCCATCTTGTCGCCGAAAAACAAGCGAAGGCGGTTTGTGATTTGTGTGGTGAGCGCTATCTCGGGCAACAGATACAACACACTGCGCCCCGCGGCGAGGGCATGCGCTATAAGATGAATGTAAATCTCGGTTTTTCCGCTCGAAGTTACCCCGTGGAGCAAGCAAACCTCTTTTGTGGCAAACGAAGCGGCAATGGCGTCATACGCCCTGCGCTGGGCTGGCGACAAAGGCTGGGGAGGAATACACGCCATGGCTGAAGTTTTCAGGCGGCTCGTATCCACTTTCAACGATTGCAGTATGCCTTTTTTCCGGAGTTCGGCAAGAATTGCGCTGTTGCAGTTGGCGCTGCACAGCAAAGCCGCTTGGGAAACGGGACGCAGGATATTGCGGTTCCTGAGTCTCACGGCGGCGGTGGCACTACTCATCTCAATATATTTTTCGAGCAACTTGAGTTGTGCCGGTGCTTTCTTGAGCGATTCTTTGGCCGCACAAATTTTCTTCTCTCCAAAGAAATCCGGCGCAAGCTCCACACGCGTTTCATGGCGTGCCTTGTATTTCGAACCGACAACCTCGCTGATTTTCACAACCTCCTTGTCGTAGAGCGCACGCACGGTTGCCATAATGTTTCCGCGCTTTGTCTTTTTCTCGAGAGCGCCGATGCTCATTTTTCCGTCAATCTTCAGCAAGTCTACAACGGTCTTTTCCTGTGGCGTAAGCGCGGAATTTCCGTCGTCATCGTCATTGAGCGAAACGATACTCTCGCTCGCAAGTTTCATTCCCGCAGGCATTGCCGCCGTCATCACTTCTCCTTCGGAACATATGTAGTATCCGGCAATCCATTTCCAGAAATCAATTTGCGCAGGAGCGACCACGGGCACACTGTCTACCACTTCGAGCAGCGGTTTCACCTCGATGTCGGGCGCAGGCGGGTTGTCGTGAACGCCCACAACGATTGCCGAATATTTTTTGCGCGCCCCAAATTCCACAACCACGCGTTTGCCGGCCACAACAGTCCTTTCCATTTCGGCAGGAATGCTGTAGGTAAAGCGCGCGTCCAATGGAACGGGCACAATAACGTCGGCAAATTTCATTCGCAGGTATATGGGGGCTACGGTCTCCGATGCCGGAAAAACGCGGAGCCTTTAATTTTGGTCGTAAGCGTGTTTGGGATAATCAACAGTGTAGTGCAGGCCGCGGCTTTCCTTTCTTTCTATCGCCATGCGGGTAATCAGATAGCCTACGTTTATCATGTTTCGCAATTCACATATATCTCGTGTGGCCTTTACCCGTTTGAAAAGTTCCTCTGTCTCTTCGTAAAGCAAATCCAAACGCGTCCAGGCACGATGCAAACGCAGATTGGAACGAACAATACCCACGTAGTTTGACATTGTTTGCCCTACTTCTTTCACGTCCTGGGCTATCAAAACCTTTTCCTCGTTTGTCATCGTTCCGGCGTCGTTCCATTCTGGAACTTTGTCGTTAAAAGAATACTCTTTTATATGCTCGAGGCTATGATCGGCGGCGGCTTTGGCATAAACTACTGCCTCGATGAGCGAATTGCTTGCGAGACGGTTGCCGCCATGAAGCCCGGTGCACGAACATTCTCCCACGGCGTAGAGACGATGTATGGAGGAGCAGGCATTATAGTCCACCAAAATTCCGCCGCAAAGGTAATGGGCGCACGGAGCTACGGGAATATAATCTTTTGTTATGTCGATGCCTATCGAGAGACACTTCTTGTAGATATTCGGAAAG
The DNA here is from genome assembly GCA_963660485.1 of bacterium. Taxonomy (GTDB): domain Bacteria; phylum Bacteroidota; class Bacteroidia; order Bacteroidales; family Bacteroidaceae; genus UBA6398. The sequence goes on from CAVKYH010000008.1 coordinate 85,009, forward strand.
TGTTTTTTCGTTTCTTCCGGTTCTTTGTATGTAACATCAAGGCAAACGTGGTCGAGACCGTGTATTTTCATTTCATGATCTATGGCGCGAGCCACAATATCTCGGGGCGCGAGCGAAAGACGTTTGTCGTATTTTTGCATGAATTCCTCTCCGTTTGGAAGTTTCAGTATACCTCCGTAACCGCGCATGGCTTCGGTGATAAGAAATGCGGGGTGTGTTTCTCCCGGGTGGAACAAAGCGGTGGGATGAAACTGAATGAATTCCATATCTTTTACGGTTGCTTTTGCACGATATGCCATTGCTATTCCGTCGCCAGTTGCTATGTTTGGATTGGTGGTCGTTGCATAAACTGCGCCGACGCCTCCGGTTGCGAGCACGGTTACTTTTGAGAGAATCGTATCTATCTTTCGTGTGTCGGGGTCGAGCACATAGGCGCCGTAGCATTCTATATCGGGAGTGCGGCGAGTAACTTCGATGCCAAGGTGATGCTGCGTGATTATTTCAACTGCGAAATGATTTTCAAGCACACATATATTGGGTTCGCTTTTCACGGCTTCGATTAGTCCGCGCTGTATTTCAAATCCGGTGTCGTCGGCATGGTGTAGGATTCGGAACTCGGAGTGTCCGCCTTCGCGGTGCAGGTCGAAATTTCCGTCGCTGTTCTTGTCGAAATGCACGCCGTTTTCCACGAGAAACTTTATGCCGTCGGGCGCACCTTTCACCACTTGTTCCACGGCTTTCGGGTCGCTGATGTAGTCGCCGGCAATCATTGTGTCTTTTATGTGCTTTTCAAAATTGTCGAGCTCAAGGTTTGTTACCGACGCCACGCCGCCTTGTGCTTTTGCGGTGTTGGCTTCTTCGAGTGTTGTCTTACATACGAGAGCCACTTTGCCCTTTCCGCTTCGTGCCACTTGCAGGGCGTAACTCATGCCTGCCACACCGGAGCCTATTATCAGAAAATCAAATTTGCGAATCATGATTGCCTTTATTTTAATATTGATACAAAACTACTGATTTTTGACTTTCCCAAAATATTTTGCCTGTCCAAAAAGCGCGGATTTTATTTCTTTTGGTTGAAAATTGAACATGGCTTTTGCATTGGCGCATGTTTTGGGACTATACCGGGGCAAAGCTTGCGGGCATGCGGCTGCGGCTTGCGGAAAATTAGTAATTTTGCGTACAAATGAGACTAAGACACATTCTTTTAGGTTTACTTACGCTTGCGCCGGCGTTTTGTGCCACTGCGCAGGTATCTGTTGTTTCCGGTAATGCCGATTCAACGATTGTTGTGGCTAACGGTGATTCCTTGGTTGCGGAAAAGGATTCCGTTGTTGCGGCGGGCGATTCGCTTTTGCCGTGGGTGCAGAGAGTGAGGGCGCGTATCGACCGTTTGTTGTGCGACCAAATGTTCACCACGTCGTTTGTGGGAATGGGAATCTACGATATCACAGCCGACTCGATGGTTTATGCCAAAGACATAAAGCAAACAATGCGTCCGGCGAGCACGGAAAAAGTGCTCACTGCCATAACTGCGTTGCAGCAGTTGGGCGGATCATACCGTTTTGAAACCTCGCTCTACACCGAAGGTGTGGTGGAAGATTCCGTGCTCAAGGGAAACGTTTACATCAAGGGCGGCATGGATCCTATGTTCGGGCATGACGACATGCGTGCGTTTGCTGCCGCGATAAAGGGGCTGGGCATCGACAGCATTGCGGGCGATGTGCGCATCGACATTTGCATCAAGGACACTCTGAAATGGGGCAGCGGCTGGTGTTGGGACGACGACATGACTCCGCTGCGCGCTTTGCTCTACAACGGGCGCGACAAGTTTATGCCGGAGTTCTACAGCGCGCTTGAGGAGCAGGGAGTGAAAGCTCCTGCAAACTATGCGGTGAAAAAGGTGAGCGATGCAAGCGCGGCCAAGTGCGTGATCACGCGCTACCATACCATAGACCAGATACTCATGCCCATGCTCAAGGAGAGCAACAACACTTATGCCGAGGCTTTGTTCTATCAACTTGGGGCTCAGGACAAACGTGATTATGCCGGGGCCAAATATTCTGCGGCCAAGGTCAAGGCCATGATTTCGCGCATGGGGCTTGACGCTTCGCGATATGTGGTGGCAGACGGAAGCGGCGTGTCGCTCTACAATTATGCTTCGCCCGAATTGCTTTTGAAGGCTTTGCTGTATGCCCGCTCGCGCTCGAATATCTACGACCATCTCTATCCGGCGCTGCCGGTTGCGGGAGTGGACGGAACGCTCGGGAGACGAATGCGCGGCACTGCGGCGCAATACAACGTGCATGCCAAGACGGGAACGCTCGAAGGCGTGATAACTCTCGCGGGATATGCCAAATCGCCCGAAGGACACGAGTTGGCGTTCGCGATATTCAATCAGGGAATCCTGCACGACCGCAACGCGCGTAACTTTCAGGACCGAGTTTGCAGGGCTATAACCGAACAATAAATTTCTCCGTTTTCATTTTTCATAGCAAGGGACGTTTGCCAAGGCAGCGCCCCTTGTTTTTTACCCCTTTTTTGATGCTCTAAAAACTACACGGCATCTCGTAAAAACTCCAAGGCATCTAATTTAAATTACATGGCCCGGAATTTAAATTAGGTCTGACCTCGTAAAAGCCATTTATGCAACCATTTTCCGAACAAGGTTTTTCTATTGAATATCAAGCGATTGGAGGAAAATTGCGAAGCACGTCAGAAATCCCTTGGGAAACAAAAAATCCGGCGCATCAAATGTGCGCCGGATTTATGCTTATTACGTATTTCTGATAAACCGTTTCGCCTTAGTTAAGCGTGAGGTTTTTGGTTTGAACATCACTGCTGTTTGGCCCAACCATGATTTCAAAATCGCCCGGTTCGCTCACGAATTGCAGGTCGGCGTTATAGAATTTCAGCATATCCTCGTTGATTTCAAAATCAACCTTTTTGCTTTCGCCAGCCTCCAAGTGTATGCGTTTGAAACCTTTCAACTCCTTTACGGGGCGGATTATCGAAGCCGCGAGGTCGTGGATATAAAGCTGCACCACCTCATCTCCGGCGCGATTGCCGGTATTTGTAACGGTGAGCGACGCAGTAACCTTGCCGCCCTTGCCCATGGAGTTTGCACTAAGCGAGAGGTCGCCATACTTGTATGTGGTATAGCTCAAACCATAACCGAAAGGATATGCCGGAGCCATGGTTACGTCCATATAGTTCTGGTTGTATTTTAAGAATTTCGACTCGGGGGACACAGGACGTCCGCTGCGGTAGCGCGCATATGTGAGCGGCAGTTGGCCTGTAACCTGCGGAAAAGTTGTTGTAAGCTTTCCGCTCGGATTTCTGTCGCCAAACACCACGTCGGCAATGGCATGGGCACCTTCGGTTCCGCCAAACCATGTTTCCACAATCACCGGAGCATTTGCCTTTTCCCAACGCATTGCAACGGGACGCCCAGTGATGTAAAGCAAAACCACAGGTTTGCCCGTTTTTAACAGAGCCTTGTAAAGATCGCGCTGCACATCGGGCATTTCCAAATCGGTGCGGCTCTGGCTTTCGCCGGTCATGTCGCTGAGTTCGCCAAGTGTAGCAATCACCACATCGCTTTGGTTTGCCACGCTCACCGCCTCTTGTATCATCTCCTCGGCAGAACGGGAATCACGGCCTACGTCGAAATTCTGAATTTGTCCCGCAGCCTCGTAATCAGGATTGGCAAAAACATTGCTTCCGCGCGCATAAGACACCTCGCCATTGTTCCCGACAGCCTCTTTTATGGCATCGAAAATACTAAGGTTGTCCTGCGTGGAACCGTTGCCCGTCCAGCAGCCATAAAGGTTGCGCCCAGCTTTTGCAAGAGGGCCTATCACAGCAATCTTGCCCTGTTTCTGAAGCGGGAGAACGTTTCCCTCGTTTTTGAGAAGCACAATGCTTTTTCCGGCAAGCTCGCGCGCAAGCTCGAGAAACTCCTTCTTGCGCACAGCAGTGGTTACCTCCTTTTCGGAATGTCCGCGATAGGCGTCTTCAAAAAGTCCGAGTTCCCATTTTGCTTCGAGCACGCGGCGACAGAGAGTGTTTACGGTTTCCTCGCTCACCTTGCCGTCGTTCACAAGTTTCTTCAAATATTTAAGATAAGCCTGCGAACACATATCGATGTCAATTCCCGCTTTTGCGGCAAGCTCTGCACAACGTTCCTGGCCGTCTATTCCGTGAGTTGTCATCTCTGCAATTCCATTGTAGTCGGTTACGGTGAAACCCTTGAAGCCCCATTTTTTGCGCAGAAGGTCGTCCATCAGCCATTTGTTGCCCGAAGCCGGCATGAAGTCGATTACATTGAACGACGACATCACACTTCGTACGCCCGCCTCCACAGCTGCTTGATACGGCAACAGATATTCGTTGAACATTCTCACCTTGCTCATGTCCACAAAGTTGTAGTCGAGTCCCGATTCTACGGCGCCGTAAAGAGCATAATGCTTGAGGCACGCCGCGATATTGGTGTTTTTCTTCATATCTTCCTGGTAGCCGTAAACAAGAGCCTTGGCGATGCACGCGCTAAGGAACGGATCTTCACCGTTGCCCTCGGCGATGCGTCCCCAACGCCCGTCGTGCGCCACATCTACCATGGGGGAATAAGTCCAATTGACCCCGTAGGCCGATGCTTCGATTGCTGCAACGCGGGCAGCCTTTCTCACGAGCGTGGTGTCCCATGAGCAGGATTGTGCAAGGGGTATGGGAAATATTGTGCGGAATCCGTGGATAACGTCAAGCCCTACAAGGAGGGGTATCTTGAGTCTTGATTCGTTTACGGCCAATTTCTGCATCGAGCGGATTGCTTTGGGGTCGCTGACATTGAGTATAGAACCTACGAGACCCTTTTTGATGTCGCCGTAAAGGTCGGTTTCTTCAGATATACCTGTTGTCATTCCGTGTCCGTCGGGCAAAATGAGTTGTCCAATCTTTTCGTCGAGAGTCATCTGGCTCATGAGGTTGCCGATGAACTCATCTTTTGAAACCTTTATCTTCTTTGCTTTGTCGCGGGCGGCGAATGACGGTGCTGCCAGCAGGGCGCAGAGAGCCAAGGCGGTGATACTTCCTAATTTCATACTATTTAGTTTGATTGTAATTGTTTCTTTCTTGCAAAGTTAGCAAAAAGTTCGCAAGTTAATGGCTTTTAATTGCCGGGGCAGGGGGTATAAAAAAATGTTCCCCGCAACTTGTGTGGGCTGCGGGGAATATTGTTGCGGCGATTTCTCACCTTATCGTGATTTCGCCCCTTAGGTCGCAATTCATGTAGTGTCGTATTTTTTCCACGGGCAGGTCGTGTCCGAGCAAGAACATTAGTTTTGCAATCGTGCTCTCAAGTGTGGCGTCGTGGCCGTTGACTACGCCTGTTTCGAGCAGTTGCAAACCGGTGAGATATCGGTTCATTTCTATCCACCCTTCGCTGCACTGCGAAACATTTACCACTATTATTCCGCGTTGTTCGGCTTCTTTGAGCAATTCTATGAGCCATTTTTTCTGAGGTGCGTTGCCGGCGCCATAAGTGCGGAGCACCACGGCGCGCAGACCGGGAATGTTTACAATGGAAGAGATTATCTCGCGCCTTATGCCGGGAAAGAGTGTGATTACCACAACATTGCTGTCCATCACATAGTGGGGCTTGAACACGTTGTCCTTTGCCGGGCGGCGGATAACCGGGTCGTTGTATTTCACATGGATTCCGGCGTGGGCGAGCCAGGGAAAGTTGAATGAACGAAAGGCGTTGAATCCTTCGGCATTGATTTTCGTGGTGCGGTTGCCGCGGAGCAGGCGGTTTTCGAAGAATATGCACACTTCGGGAACCATTGCGTTGCCGTTTTCGTCCTTTGCCGCTGCTATCTCGATTGAGGTGAGAAGGTTTTCGCGCCCGTCGGTGCGTATCACGCTTATTGGAAGTTGCGAGCCGGTGAGTATTACGGGTTTTGTGAGCCCTTCGAGCATGAAACTCAGCGCAGATGCGGTGTACGACATGGTATCTGTGCCGTGGAGCACCACGAAGCCGTCGTAGGTATCATAGTTTTCGGCTATCACCTTTACGATTGCAGACCAGTTTGAAGGCTCCATGTCGCTTGAGTCTATGGGAGGATTGAAAGCGTAGGAGTGAATGTTGTAGTCAAAGTCCTCCAATTCGGGAATCCATCGGCGCACGTGTCCAAAATCGTAGCTTTCGAGAGCACCGGTGCGGCGGTTTTCAATCATTCCAATAGTTCCGCCGGTATAAATAATGAGTATGGTAGCAGATGTATTGATTTCCTTCATACTGCAAAAGTAACTTTTTGAAACAACGTGGCAACGTTTTTAGGCGAAAATGAGTGGCGAAAATTTACTTTTGGTCGTTATGCCGTCAAGGTCGCATGTTTTTTGCGATGCCTACGTGGAATTTTCCCACGAAAACCGCTTGTTTTGAATGCGTATTGGCAGGGCGAAAAAACTACACGGCATCTCGCAAAAACTCCGACGCATCTAATTTAAATTACATGGCCCGGAATTTAAATTTGGTGGCCCGGAGTTTTTACGCCATGCGCAGCAGGTTTTTCGGCCATGCGCAGCATGGTTTTGGCTTGCGGCACGAGGCGTCTGACATGCGGGAAATACTTCCGTTTCGGCTTGCGAAAAATCGTAAACAAGGCGTGCAGGAAGCCAGAGGGTATATCGTTTTTACGATGTAAGACATTTTTCAAACAATGCCAGACATTATTTAAATAATATCAGACATTATTTAAATAATATCAGACATTGTTTCTTACTATATCCGATGTAGTTTTTTCGGGGTGGGGAAGCCGTTTTTGCGGCATCGTTTCAAGGGCAAACAAAAACTCCCCCGGCGTCTCGCTGGAGGAGTTTCATGCATGCTGTATTTAAATTAAGAAAAGAATTTCTTGGTTTTTGTCATGCCGCCAACGCTTGTTTACCATGCGTCTTCGGGTGTAACGCCGTTGTATACGTTCTTAGGCGCAAATTCCACGTAGTCGAGCACAAACATCGTGGAAGTGTTGGCGAGCACACTCTTGAAACGAATGTAATAAGTAAGGTCGGGTTTGAGATTTCCGGTGTGGAAAATCTTGCGCAAGCGGTGCTCGGAACGCACATTATAGAGAGTGGTTCCCACAGTTCCGCCCGTGGAAGGACCTTCGTGCTTGCAGCCCATCATATATCCGTGGTTGCGCATATTACGGTCGCGCTCGCGGTTGAGATCCTCGTCTTCGTCGTCATAGAGTGCCCAGCCGATGAGCGGATTTGTAACTTGAATTCGTTCGTCAATAGGCAGGCCCTCTGCTTGAAGGTTATTCTTGTCGGTTCCGAAGTAGAGCTGCGCCATTCCGCGGTTTGAAGAATAGGAATAAACCAGACGTATTTCCCACGAGCCCTCAAACGGTACGGGCGGCAAGCGCAATGTGAAGTCATACTGTCCCGTTACGTTGTGCTCATCGCAATACATATCGTTCCAGCCACAATTGTAGCCCGTGAGATAATGGTAGTCGGTTTCCTCGGCATTGAGTGTCAGATAGTCCACATAGCCCTTGGGCAAATATATACCGTTTTGTCCTTCTTTGATAAACAATCCGTTTGTGATGAGCTCAGGATAATAAGTCGACAAGTCCATACGAATGCGTTGGTTGAGCACTTTTCCGGGAACGTCTTCGTTGTAGACGAGGATATCATCTATGGGGTAGTAGAAACCGTTCAGAGCATTGTTGTCATAATCTCCGTTGTTGGATTTCACGCCAATGCCCGGAATCATCACGTTAGTCTCTGTGTATGTGCTGGCATCGTATTTGGAATAACGGTTGATGCGTATTCCGTCGGTGTGCGGGCCTTCGGTCATTTTTATCATGCGGCGGTGGGATTCTGTCATGGTCTCCCAGAAATTGTCGCAGTTTATAGAGAGGCGCGTGGGGTTCTTGTAAGAGAAACCATACTCCGTGCGGTGAACCACAAGCCAGTTGAACGGAATTCGGGCGGGCAACAAGTGATACGCCACGAACTCATTTACGGCATTTTTACTGTCGGTGAGCTCCTGAGATTTGGCAATGGGGTAAGCTTCTGCACATTTCTCCTTGATTTGCTCCATTATCTTATCGGCGTTTACCACAACTCCGGCTTCCACAATGGGGAGGTCGATGTTCCATTTCTCGTGGAATACGCTGTCGGTCTCGAGCAATACGGTGTATCCGAAATATCGGTGTTGCGGAATGATATCACTCCAGTTTGGTGTGCCGGTATATTTTTCGGGGTAGTCGTTTTTTTCGTATTCCTCGTCGCGGTATTTTGTCAGTTTCTGTGCCCAGCCGGTTCTTTCCAGGAGCATGGAGAAAATCTTGGTGTTTTCAGCGCTTTCTATAATGTTGCTGATGTAGGCGTTTGAGAGAAGAACCACGCGGTTCACCACATGAACGTAACCGTTTTCGAGCTCGTGGTCGCGCGAGACAACTATTGCGTCGCTGTTAATCTTTGTAATTGCGCGTCCGTCAATTGTGTCGAATTGTATGGTCATATATCGGTCGTCCGCGTTGGTGATAGGCATTGTTCCTTCGTTGAGGTCGGCAATGCGGTAGGCGTCTCCGTCTTTGCTGTCGAGTATGCTGCATCTCACTATACGCTCTGCAATTGAGTCGCTCACTTGCTCAACGGGGAAGTTGGGCGTGTTGTAGATAGAGTCGAGCAGATGGTGCATTGCATTGTCGCTGGGGGCGAAAACGGTGTAGTTGCCGCGCGCCGAAAGCAGGTCGGCGAATGTGGACTTTGACTTCTCGCTCAATTTCACCTTGCGCAAAACGTAGGTGTATAGCTTGAAGCTGTCGCTTTTCTCCAAGAAACTGGTTACCATGTCGCCTGTGAATGTGTAGAGGTTTGAACTGTCTACGGTGTCGGAGCAACTTGTAAACGGAACAAACGTTAAACTCAGCATTATAAATGCCAAGCCACCAATAATTCTTTTTACAGTTTTCATATACTAGTATTTTTATTTTTCTTCTGTGTGTGAAAGTTGGTTTTCATGTATATTGTCAACCTTTTTCCACGATGATATCGGTAGCAAAGATAATGTTTTTTTGTTATGTAACATAATGGAACATTTTTTTTGCGATATTTTTTATTCGACGTGCGTATTTTTTGTTGATTTGTGCGTAGATTTTTAACAAATGCAGTTGATGTAGAGAAAATTTGTGGGGTTTCGGAATAGCTTGAAAACCATGGTGTTTGCAAGGCTTTGCGACGGGTTTTTACGAGATGCCTTGGAGTGGAAAACTCCGACGCATCTAATTTAAATTACATGGCCCGGAATTTAAATTTGGTGG
>CAVKYH010000009.1:0-77041 GCA_963660485.1 bacterium
TAAAAACGAGGTCAGACATAATTTAAATTCCAAGGCATCTAGTTTAAATTAGGTCTGACATCGTAAAAGCCAAATTTGGCAGCAAATAAATCCCTAACAATCAAGCACAAACAAAATCGGGAGAAAACCTTAAAAAGTCTCCTCCCGATTCGTTGATATTTACTTGAATCTAAGCCTTGGCTTATTTGTTAAGATTCATGTAGTAGTTCAAGTATTTGATAGCTTCAACAGGATTGTCGGTAGTAACGAAGTCTATGCCGAGGTTGTTGCTCTGGATAATCTCGTCGGTAGTGTCGATAGTCCACACGTTTGTTGTCAAGCCAAGTTCGCGAGCCTCGCTAATCCAAGTGGGATTGCTTGTATACTTGGCAAGTGTGTAGTCGAGTCCGTTGAGTTCAAGGTCGCTGAGTTCCTGCGGAGTCTTGTCGCCATTGAGATAAGCCACCTTGGCATCGCTATCGGCTTCGCGTAAAGCCTTGCAAGCCGTGAGGCTGAACGATATGTATTCCACTCTGTCGGCTACATCAGCTTCGTAAACAGCATTGATAAGCGTTTGGGCAGCCAATGTATTGAGTTCGTCTGTTCCGTGGTCCTTAATCTCAATAATGAGCTTGGTAGTATCGGTAGTCCAGTTTTCTGCAGCAACCATGCTGAGTAATTCAGAGATTTCGGGCATACTCTCGCCGTTTGAAAGTGTGAGGGCCTTGCACTGTTCCGATGTAGCGTCCTTGATAGTTACGCCGTTGTATGCAGCATCGTGGTTAACCATCAGTTTGCCGTCGGTAGTGAGCCATACATCGGTTTCAGAACCGTAGCAGTGAATGTCGATTGCGTTCTTGAGAGATGCTCTGGAGTTTTGTGCAGCTCCAGTTACATTCCAGTATCCGCGGTGAGCAATTACCTTTGTTCCTTGAGGCAGTTCGTCGGTAACGAAGAACTTGCACATGCCAAGCGTTTGCTTCTTGTCGCCACGCTGAACGTAGAGAATGTAGCGTTTGTCGTTAACGATTCCGTCGAAAAGGCTAACCTCTGCGCCGGTAGAAGTAACTGTTACGGGAGCAGCCTCATCGTTTGTTCCGTCGGAGAATACTATTTGGTCGCCATCCTGGAAGCCCTTGCCGGTAATTGCGAACGGAGCGCCGCTCTTCACGGCAATACCATTGGTGTAGCTGTAATCGGTAACAAATGTAGAAGCAGATGCTTTGGAATCCTCTACTTCCTTGTAAAGAGCCTTAACCTGCGCAGTTGTAAGAGGTGCGCTGTAAACCTTGGCAAATGCGATATCGCCCTTCCAGCCATTGTTGGCTCTATAATCGCTATTATCGGGGTCGCCACCGACAATCATTCTCAAGCAACCGCTTGAAGCAAACTTGAAGTTGCCCGTTGCAGGAACAGTGTTCTTAAGCACACCGTCAACATACACCGAAGCTGTTTGCTCTTCCTTATTATATACACCAACCACGTGATAGTATTGCTTCTGCTTGGGATATACTCCACTCGTAGCCCAAACGTATGAACCCGTGTTGGGAAGGAATGTCCAGTCGCCGGCGCTTTCAATCATAAGACCGGTACCACCACCCTCGTGCGAGCTGAATGGTTTAATCTCTCTGCCGAGAATTGCATCGCTGTTATCCTGCATTACGAGTATTTCAAGAGTATGTCCGTCGGCAATGGAATCTTGGAAATCCTGGTCGTTCTCATAATCATAACCAAGAATGTACAGACTGGGCTTATAACTATAGTTATTGTCGAAACGAGCAACGTAACGGTTGAGTTCGCTGTTGTAGTAAGTAAGAGGTGCGTTGGAAATATCGTCAACATCTCCGCCAGTCCAAGCTTGGCCTTTTACCATCCAAGTAGGATTGTGTTCGGGAACTGCCACGTCTTTAACTTCTGCGTTAGGACCGAATTCAATATCCATCAAATCAGCCTTGGGAGCAGGAACAGTAACTGTATCTTCAGGATTAACCTTGTTCTTTGCAACGGAGTCGTCTGCAAGTTTTGTGGCAGTGGCAATGTTGTTCCAAAGATTGGCTACCTCGTGTTCGGTAAGCGGATTGTCATAAACTCTTGCGTTTACAATTTCCCAATTACCGCCTTGCTCGCCGCCTTTAGGATTGGCATCACAACCTATACCCCACCAGTTGCTTCCGCTTGAGGCAAATTTAAGGTCGCCCACAGCATCAACGGTATTCATCAACTCACCGTTAACATAGATATAAGCCTTGCCTTCTTCCTTGTTCCAAACACCAACCATGTGGTAATACTTCTCAGCCTCAGGAACAACGCCGCTGGTTGTCCAAATCCAATTGCTCTTTCCTGTTGTAGAAACGTTGGGAAGGAATGTAAGCTCGTTGCCGCCGTCTTTACCATTTGCTTTTTTGCAGATAAGGAAACCGGTACCGCCAGCCTGCATTGCAGAGAACCATTTAGCTTCTTTGTCAGGAATTTCTCCCATATAAGTAGCCTTCCATACGGTTTCAATAGAATGTCCGTCGGCAAGAGCGTCGCGGAATTTCTGATTGTTCTCAAAATCTACCTTGCAGTAAGTTTTTGTGTCGGCCACGGCGCCGCTCCAAGAGTTGTTGATCTTCGCTGCGTACGTGCCGTAGTATGGATTATAGTAAGTATCAATCTTGTTTGTGGGAGAAACAACCTGTACTTCGTTTTTCATAGGCGACACGTCAATTGCGCCGCCGTCTTCTGTGAATTGTACATCAAGCAAGTCGGCAACTGGAAGTTGTGATTTTTGTGCTACTTCATTCCAAAGGCCGTCTACTTCGCTTGCAGTAAGAGGTTTGTCGTACACGCGGGCAATTGCGATATGGCTATCGACTGCCTGACCGCCGGAACCGGTGTTTGCATCACAGCCAATACCGAACCATTGTGCTTTTTCGTTTGACGGGAAAACCAAGTCGCCTTTTGCATCAACCACATTCATCAACTGGCCGTCTACATAAACGTAGGCTTTTTCTTCTTCCTTGTTATATACGCCAACCAAGTGGTAGTATTTTCCTGGCTGCGGAACAATACCGCTGGTTGCCCAAATCCAATTGCTCTTTCCTGTTGTAGAAACGTTGGGAAGGAATGTAAGTTCGTTTTGATTGTTTGGGCTCTTTGCTTTTGTGCAGATAAGGAAACCTGTGCCGCCGCCTTCGTGGGCTGCGAAGAATTTTCCTTCTTTGTCTACTATGGTGCCGTCATAATCCACCTTGAAGAGACATTCCATGGAATGGCCGTCGGCAAGTGCCTCTTTGACGTAATCATTTTGGGAATAGTCAGCCTTAAAGCAGGTGTTTGCGGGAGAGCCGCCCCATGAAGCTCCGTAGAAATGACCTTCCCATTTTTCGAAAGTCTTGTTGTAGTTAACTTCTGCCGTACTATTTGTTGTAAGCGGGGTTACGAGAAGGTTCTGCGAGGAATTGTCCCAGCAGTTACCTATTTCGTCGAACACAACGTCCAACAAGTCGGCAACGGGCACGGGAGCCGTAAAGGATATACTGTCGATATCGGAATAATTTGTCTTGTAGACGGGTGTGGTAGAACCATGCTTGTAGAGTGCAACCACGGTTTTGTTGTCTTCAAGAGCAATGCTGTCAACATCGCTTGCGTTGGCGCGGAATGTTACCACGCCGTCTTTGTAAGCATAAATATGCTTGGTGATAGTCTGTGCATTGGCGTTGAAACCGAAAGCAGCTATGCACGCAACTCCAAGAAGTGTTTTCTTAATAAGATTCAGTGTCATGGCCTTGTTCATTTTTTAACGATTTCACATTTTGCCGTAGCTTTGCCTGCAGTTGCCTTCACGATGTAAACACCTGCGGGTTTGGAAGCAAGAGATACTTTTGCGTTTTTAGCCTTGGGCGAAACAGATGCAACTTTCACGCCATCGGAAGAATATACGTCGATGCTTGAAATGTTTTCAACGCTTTCCACCGAAACGATCTTGCCGTCATAGGCAATGTACACACCTTCGGATTTTGCCGCAGGACGTACGGAATTTAGAATTTCCTTGTCGTAGAAGAGCATGTAGTCGACACTGCTGAGATCAACAGGGATGCCTTCAACAGCATTTGTTTGGAAGAAAGATATGTTTTCCTCACCAAACTCGATGCGTTGCAAGTTGTTCACAGTAAGGAGCGGTCTTTCACTCCCGGCATAGTAAACGAAAACGTCTTGAGCCGACGCTCCCGTAAGGCAAAGCCCTGCGAATACTACTGTAACTAAAGTTTTTCTCATATGCATTTATGTTTTGAGTGTTAAATTCCCGGTATTCTATTTTAACAACATTATAACAAACGCTTGCTATTCGTTACAATATTACAAAATATATTTTTATTTCGTCGGTTTTCGATATCCATTTTTACAAATCTGACAATAATTTATCGAATCATTCTGCTTTTAACACGAGTCGCTTTACAATTCGATGCAAAATTGCAATGCCGATGTTTTTTTTCAATTAAGTCTATGTTACAAAATTGTTTCAGCAAAAGGATATCGGGTAAAAAAAGGATTGGAAACGCAAGGGGAAAAAACGCCCTTGTTTGTGGGAAAAACGATGTCAGACATAATTTAAATTCCAAGGCATCTAGTTTAAATTAGGTCTGACCTCGTTTTTACGAGATGCCTTGTTGTTTTGGCTATATCCTAAACTGGATAAACACAGGCTATTACGGCGATTGCTGCAAACGTGAGAAGAAGCGCGAGAGACAGGAAGTCTATATCGGCTGCGAGATATCCGCTACGCGTATATTCGGACGAAATCACACGTGATGGTTTGGCAAAACGCCAGGATATCCTATGGTAGGCAAAATAAAGCAAACTGCCTACAACAGCTCCTATCACCCAGCCCACCAATACGTCGCCCATATAATGAACTCCGAGATAAACGCGCGACCAACCGTTGAGCAACGACCAAAGCAGGAACAAAAATGTGGCACGCGGCTTCTTGAAAAGCAAGGAAAGAAACATGGCTATCGACATAGTGTTTGCAGCGTGGGCGGAAAAGAACCCGTATTTGCTTTCCCGGTATCCGTTAACCACCTTGACCATATACATGATGTGGGGATCGACCGAAGGACGCCACCTTTCAAACAAAGCTTTGCATATCTCGGACAAGCCATTGGAAACAAGCACGCAAAACACCAATAAAACGAATATAGAAAGCAAATGAGGCAGTTCGTTGTTCTTTACAATGATATAGAGCATCACAACACCTACCGGAATCCACGTAACAGTTGACGTAATCAACATCATAATCGCATCGGCATAGAGCGAGTTGCTCCCATTTAGCGCGAGAGTGAGGTTTTGGTCGAGATTGAGCAGGCTTTCCAGCATTTGCAAAGGTTTTTGATAAAACTGTTATATAACCCCGATATCCTTTGTGGCAACCCAGCCCTTCTGTCCCTCACCGAGCGAAATCTGTTGCCAACCTTTCAGAGAAGTTCCGCGAACAAGTTTGATTTTTGCCCCCGGCAATATACGCTGCAAGGCTTTGGAATTGTCGGAAGGCGACTGCATTACATCGCATTGCTGGAGCACGATAGCCTCAGACGGCATATTGCCGTTGCTCGTCTGCACACCGGCACAAACAAGCGCCACTATCATAAGAAACAAGCATATTCCTGCCGAAAAGAACGCGCCTTTGCGCAACCATAAAGCATTGGCGAAACGATAAAACAGCACACACGCAAGCATAAGAGCGAACAACACCACCGCATATACCGCCCATTGACCTATGCTGCGGGAATGAACAAAATCGTTAGCCCACGAGGATATAAACGATTGCGACTGCGCGCCGGTAGATTTGATTTTGGCAACCGTGATTTTGAGATTGTATTTCGCATCTTGGTTTGAAGGGTCGATTTTCACAACCCTCTCGTATGCCAAACGCGCCCGAGGATAATCGTTGAGGCGATAGTGGCAATTGCCAAGGTTGTAATAAACATCGGCACTCCTTACGTTTTTGGCAGCATACTCAAACTCTTGCGCCGCAGCGCGGAACTCGTTTTTGGAATACAAGTCGCAGCCCTTCTGATAATGGCTTTCGGTAGTGGCAGCACCGCATTCGCTACAAAAAAGAAGAAACGTTGCAACAATTGCAATGATATTTCGTATATATGATTTCATTTCGCGTGTCATCTTTAAGGGTTCTCTATTTTAGCAACAACCTTGGCGGAACGCTCGTAAAGGTTCTCCATGTTTTCCTGCGGGTTGCCGGGCGCATAGCGTGCGAACTCGCATTGCTTCATAAGGTCGGTGAATTCATTGGCAAGCGTCTGACTCACTCCGTGGTCTTGAAGTTTTTGGGCAATCTCGTCTGTCTTGAATTCCGACATCGGTATCAGGAAACGGTGGGAAGCATACGAAAGCAATGCATTGGCAAGTTCATCGTAAAAAGCAGTAGGATTTCCCTCGCGCATCAGTTTTTCGGCTTTACGCAAATGCTTGTTGGCCGTACGCTTTGCCGACTTCTGCATACGCAAAGCGGTGTTTGACTGGAATTTCTCGGAACGTTTCAGCACAACGTAGGTCAAAGCAAAAAGCAAAGCAAGCACCAGATAACAAACATAGTATCCACCGTTTCCGAGAGTAAAGAACGTAGACGGAGTGGAGTATCCGCCACGATGAATGTCGTTTATATCGCGGCGCAAAAGTTCTTCGTCCTCGCTCGGCTGGTTTACACCCTGCTCCACACGAAACGAAATCGGCGAAGTGCTTGTTGTTTTATAGGAATTGGTGGCTGTGTTGAAATATCCGAGCTTTATTTCCGGAAGCGTATAGTTACCCTTTTGATGAGGAACCACCACGTAGTCGTAATAAACCGTTCCGCTCATTCCGTTAGCCGTAAGATTTGTCTTGTCGGTGAGCTTTGCCGGGAATACTTCAAAATCAGAACCCAAGTTAAGCTTTGGCGCTGTTATAAGCTTCATATTCCCCACTCCGTTGACCGTCAACCTCACTGCAAGATTCTCGTTTGTTCGCGGCTTGGCAGTCAATATCGATGCGCTGATGTTAAAATCGCCAACTCCACCGGAGAAATCTGCAGGCTTAGGCGCAGGAAGTTTTTCTACGTTTATACTTATCGACGGGGCAATTATCGATTTGTTTACTTCGGCAAAGTTTGAATTGCCATTAAAGAACGCGTCGAAAGGATCAATGTTTGGATTTGCCACGGCAACGACTCCGTCGAATTTAATAGACGGGATTTCAAGTTTCCCAGTCTGCTGCGGGAACATCACATACTGACACCATTTGGTTGTTTGGTAGTTCTCGCCTTTATAGTTCTCCACGCTGAACGTCTTGTTCTTGGGCAGCGGCACTTCTTGAATAAGGAAACCTTTCAAATCAGGCATTTTGCCGGCCAACTGAGTGAGATTAACCCGCGTATATATCTTATATGTCAGTACAATTGGCTCTTGTTCGTAAACTTTTGTCTTGTTGGCCGAAACTGTAATGAACAAATCTTTCGCCGTAATCTTTCCACTTGAAGACGGCGCACTTATTTGTCCATTTTGTGAACTCTGCGAAGACGAATTGCTTGAAGAATGTTGCGTAGAACCGCTTGCATGTATCGTTACCGAGTTGGTCTTATAGGTTTTCCCTCCTATTTTAATTGACGCGGGGGGAATATTTACAGTACCGGCCTTGTCAATCGTGCAAGTATACGTGAAAGTTACAGAACTTGAGCCGGAACTTTTACCGTTTATAATCTGGTAGCTCGACATTTCCGAGCGACTCGGTCCGTAAAGCACATTTATATTTGAAGGAAACTTTGGACCGGTAAAATTTTCTACTTCCCGTGTTGAAACATAATACTCGATTCTGAAATCTTCTCCCGTTGCCACTGCGCTTGGTGCGTTTACTTTGATGTGTATTGCGCCAAACAACGGCATGCATACAGAGAAGATTATTATCAAGCAGTATATCTTTTTTATCATTTCGTGTTGCTATATATTTGTATCACCAATTCTTGTCCAAACTGCGAGGACTCGCATATCGTTGCCCTTTACGTAGCTTGTCTTGGGTTTTCTGTTCTTCTTGTTTTGCGGCATCAAGCAAACGTTCAGCATTGTCTTTCGACATTTGGTTATTGTTTTGCTGCTGTTTTTGTTCTTGCTTGTCCTTGTTTTGTTCCGGTTTGTTCTGCTGTTTATTTTGATCTTTCTCCTGTTTGTTCTGATCGTTTTGTTGTTTGTCCTGCTTTTGATTTTTCTGCAAATGACGACAAAGCGCAAGGTTATAGCGGCTCTCATCATCGCGAGGATTGTTGCGGAGCGCATTCTCGTAACTTTTTATTGCTTCGCCGTATTGTTTTTGACTTTGTAAAATCACACCGATATTGTGGTAGGCTTTTGCAAGATACAAAGGATTTTTCGTCAGTTTGGCAGAGTTTTCATATTGTGCGGCAGCATCTTTGGGATTACGCTGACGCAGCAAAGCATTACCGAGATTGAAATGTGCCACAGGGTCTTTGGCATTTTTCTTCACGGCTTGGCGATACGCAGTCTCGGCATCATTGAAAAGGCTGTCGAGATATTGCGAATTTCCTTTGCGCACAATTCTACGGTTATCGCCTTGCGAAAAAACAGGAATTGCAGCACAAACGGCAAATATTAACAATATGTATTTTTTGAAAGTCATCTTTTTTTCTTAAAAAGGTTGAGTTTGCGCAACACATGGTTCTTGCGTTCCATAATAATAGCATCTGCCACCAATGCTATCAGAGCAAGTAAAACCACCCATTGGAACTGTTCATCATACGAAGAATACACAGCCGAAGACATTTCGCTCTTTTTAATTTTGTCGAGAGCGCCAAACAAACGTTCCCTTGCTGTTGGAGTGTTGGTAAGGTATATAAACGATCCTTTGCCTGCTTCAGCTATTTTCCGACACATCTCTTTGTTCAAATGCGAGATAACGGTCTGCCCTTGTTTGTCTGTCAGATATTTTCCTTTGTTTGAAGGATCTGGCACAGGAGCACCTCCTGTTTTGCCAATACCTATCATAAAAACACGGATACCTTTTTTCGCCGCGTCCTTGGCAGCTTCTTCTGCACCCCCTTCATGGTCTTCACCGTCTGTGATTACTATTATCGCACGCCCTACTCCTTCTTTCTGGGTAAAACTCTTTGTTGCGAGATTTATCGCCTGGCCTATTGCCGTGCCTTGACGTGTTATCAACGAAGGACTGATTGCATCGAGAAACATATTTGCCGATACGTTGTCGCTTGTGATTGGCAACTGACTGTAGGCATCGCCTGCAAACACAACGATTCCCACTTTATCGTTGTCCATGCGGTCAATAGTAGAAGCGATTAATTGTTTGGCGCTTTCCAAACGGTTCGGCGTAATGTCTTCTGCCATCATACTGTTGGATATGTCCAAGGCGAAAATTGCTTCTATGCCTTGTTTTTTTTCGTTGTCCACAGTCAAACCCATTTGCGGACGTGCCAACGCTACGATAAGCATTGCCGCAGCAAACATCACTATTATGAATTTCAAGTATTGCCGTTTGGGCGAAGCATCGGGCATCAGAGCCTTGACAAGTTCAGGAACTCCGAACTTGCGAAGCCGCCTTTTATGCACAATACACGACACTATATATATTATTGCCCATAATATCAGGAGCAACAACAGATACAAATATTTTGGATCTTCAAATCTGAACATAATTTCCTGTTAATTTATGGCAGACGGCGGTATACTGTAGCTTTCAAAAGAAGTTCAAGCAGAATTGTAAATATTGCCATCATTGCCAAAGGCTGATACAAATCGTATCGTTTGGAGTATTTTCGCACACTGAACTTTGTACGCTCCAAGGTGTCAATATCTTGATAAACTTTCTTCAATTCTTTAGTAGAAGTTGCTCGATAGAATTGTCCGCCTGTAGCTTTGGCTATTCCACTTAGCGTCTGCGTATCTATTTCACACGGCATTTGTATATAATGAACGCCTCCTCCTGGAAGAGGATAAGGGAATGGAGCTTTTCCGTTTGTTCCTATTCCTATGGTATAAATTCTTATGCCGTAGGTTGCCGCTATGTCTGAGGCTGTAAGCGGAGATATTTCGCCCGAGTTATTAGAACCGTCGGTAAGAAGTATTATTACTTTGCTTTTTGCCTTGCTGTCTTTGAGACGCGATACTGCATTAGAAATACCCATACCTATTGCCGTTCCATCGTTAATCACTCCGTGGAGAGCAAGATCGCAACTCACTTGTTGCATCAGGTTCAGGAGCGACGCATGGTCTGTTGTCATCGGGCATTGGGTATATGCCTCGGCTGCGAAAACGGTCAGTCCGATGTTGTCGTTCGGTCTTGCCGAGATAAATTCCGTAGCCACACTTTTTGCAGCTTGTATTCTGTTAGGCTGCAAGTCTTCGGCGAGCATACTTGTCGATACATCAATCGCCAGCATTATGTCAATACCTTCCACCTGTGCGCTTTTCCAGGAATTTTTACCTTGCGGCCTTGCCATGATAAGTATTATCAGAGCCAAAGTAATCAGGCGCAATATAAACGGAGTGTGCATAAGGCGCAATTTCAACGTGGGTCGAATCCTACGATATGCGTGTGTATCGGAAATCGTTACAGATGCCTCACGTTTGCTATGGCGCAGAAAATACCAGATGGCGTATGGCACCAACAGTAAAAGCAGCAGCAGAATTTCTTTGTTTGCGAATGTTATCATTTGGCTGTAATTCTATAACAACAAGTCGAATAATTCCAAGATTATCAATGCTATAACAAACATAGTAGCAACTATTGCAACACCAAGAACGACCTTCTTTTTTGTGCGTGGATTTTTCGGAAAAACAATGTCTGTTTTCGTTTCAACAATATCTGACATTGTTGGAATTATGTCGCTTTTCGTTTTTTCGATATACGAAGACAATCTTCTGAGGTTTCGTTCGTCCTCATTACTGTCGGTTTTGAGCTTTGCAAACTTGGTCAAATCGGCAGTTGCAAGTATTTCCCTAAGTTCGGTATAGTCTGGTTCTGACTCCATAAACGGATTTTTGTTTGCAGAGTCGGTCTGTACTTGTTGCTTTAGCTTGTCTCCTAAATCTATAAGATGCTCTACGAGTTCGAAAGAAGTCATCTCGTCAGCCCTAAAGCCATAACGTTTGCTCACATACTTGCGCAGAATGGCAATCAAACTCGTATAGTAGTCCTTTGAACTGAGTTCTTCCGAAGTATATTCCTCCTTGAGTTTCTCGATTTCCATTTCCGCCTCTTTGTGTGGCAACAACGGGGCTTTTTTCTTAGCTTTCTCCACGTTCACTGCTTTCGTCGTCAGAAGTCTACGAGCAGAAATCCACACAGCCACGCCGCATGCAATCAACAATATCGAAAGCAGGAACAACGGTACCCAATCACGCCACGTGTAAACGGGGTCGATGATTTCCTTCGGTCCGAAAAACTTGTCGATATGTGCGGTATCCACTTTTACATCATTGACTTTCAACGCCAGTTGTTCCGTTGTATAAACCAGTTTCCCCACCTTGACATTCATCGGTGGTATGCTATATAATGCAGGTTCGAAACTTGTGATAGTATAAATAAAGTGCGTGGTATTTATTCCTTTTGTTGGCACATTTTCTTCCTCGCTCGTAATTCCATCGCCCACAACTTCCACACCTTTTTTCATCAACTGTTGCAAAGCCTTTGGGAAAACCGGTTGCAAATCCTTTGGGTGCTCCACTTTAACGCGCACAACTGTTTGTTCGCCTATCAGCATCTCGGTGGAATCGATTACCGTGGTAACCTTCACTTGTGCACGAACGGCAAATACTGTCGTTAAAACAAACGCCAACAATATATATGCTTTCCTTGTCATTTATCGTCTGTTCATTATGATGCTGCTACCGACTTTGAATTGAATAGCTGCAAAAGTTTCTTCACGTAATTTCCGTCGGTAGGAATTGTCACATTTCTCACACCAGCTTTCGTGAACTGCATATGCAATGCGTCCTCTCTTTCCTGCCATGCCCGGTTGTGTTGGTTGCGCACCCTTTTGCTCGAAGTGTCTACATATTCTATATGTCCTGTTTCCGCATCGCGCAACTCTATTATCCCTACATTGGGAAGTTCTCTCATGCGCACGTCAAACACTTCTATCGCGTTAAGGTCGTAGCGATGCCCTGCGATTTTCAATTTATCGGTAAGTTCGTGCCTGTCAATAAAGTCGCTAATCACGAACGCTGCGCACTGACGCCTTTGAATTTTCATAAGAAACTCGAGAGCGTCGGGGATATTTGTTTTCTTTCCTTGCGGCCGGAATGTCAGAAGTTCGCGAATAATATAAAGAATATGTTTACGCCCTTTCTGTGGCGGAATATACTTCTCCACTTTGTCGCTAAAGAATATCACGCCAATTTTATCGTTGTTCTGAATTGCTGAAAACGACAATGTAGCGGCAATTTCCGTTATAAGTTCGCGCTTGGTGCGCATCTTGGTTCCAAAATCCACAGAGCCGGAAACATCTATCAGGAGCATTACGGTCAATTCCCGCTCTTCCTCGTAAACTTTTACGTATGGACGGTTGAAACGAGCCGTTACATTCCAATCTATGTCGCGCACATCATCGCCATACTGGTATTCCCTTACTTCGGAAAAACTCATACCCTTGCCTTTGAAGGCTGAATGGTATTCGCCGGCAAATATATTGCTGCTCAGTCGGCGCGATTTTATTTCTATACGCCTCACCCGGCGCAGGAGTTCTGTGGTATCCATTTTATAGCCGTATGCTGTTTAGGGCACAGCCACTTTATTTATGATCTCGTCGATTATCTTGTCGCTCGTAACGCTTGCCGCTTCGGCTTCATACGACAACCCTATTCTATGACGCAATACATCGTGAGCCATAGCGCGCACATCTTCGGGAATAACGTATCCGCGACGTTTTATAAAGGCGTACGCACGGCTTGCATAAGCAAGGTTTATTGACGCACGCGGACTTCCGCCGAAAGAGATGTATTCTTTCATATCTTTCAACTTATACCGTTCGGGGTAGCGTGTTGCAAAGACGATGTCGGCGATATATTGCTCGATTTTCTCGTCAAGATAAATTTCCTTCACAATTTCTCTTGCACGCATAATCTTGTCAGCGCCTACAACAGCTCTGATTTCCTCTGGCTTTTTCTCGTCGAGTTTTGCACGTACTATGGCTTTCTCTTCTTCAAGAGTGGGATAGTCGATAATCACCTTCATCATAAAACGGTCGGTCTGCGCTTCAGGCAAATTGTATGTGCCTTCCTGTTCTATCGGGTTCTCGGTTGCGAGCACGAGGAACGGTTCCGGCAACGGGAAAGTCTCGCCACCGATTGTTACCTGTCGTTCCTGCATTGCTTCGAGCAGAGCACTCTGCACTTTTGCCGGCGCACGGTTTATTTCGTCTGCAAGAATGAAATTGGCGAAAACAGGTCCGCGTTTTACCACAAACGTTTCGGTTTTCTGGCTATATATCAGCGTACCGATAATATCGGCTGGCAGAAGGTCGGGGGTGAATTGCACGCGGTTGAACTTGGCGTCAATCAGCGATGCTAGCGTTTTTATTGCAAGTGTCTTCGCAAGTCCGGGAACACCTTCAAGGAGTATGTGTCCGTTTGAAAGTAGACCAACCAAAAGGGAGTCGACCAGATGTTTTTGCCCCACTATCACGCGAGCCATTCCCGAGGTCAAATCGGTAAGAAAGCCGCTTTCGATCTCAATCTGTTCGTTGAGCGCGCGTATATCTATGTTGCTGTTCATATTCTAAGGTATATTGGTTTTCTTTGTATGCAAAAATAAGACTATCTTTTTTATTCTGTACGCTCAGTATATTAAAAAAGAGAAAAAGAAGAAGATAAACGTCTAAACGCAATATATATTGTCATGACGATATCCTTAGTCAGTCGCTATAATCGAGGTCGGCGTTCACTGCAAACTTGTATCCGGGAAAGGTTGCATGGAGTTCGGTTGCTATTTCGTTGCAGAACGTGTCATGGTTCTTCACTGAGAAATCGGCAACGACGTCAAACGACACTTTTTTCTCGCTTTCGTTCAAAAGGAAGCCGTGTATTTCCATTGCGCCCTGGTGTTTCATCACAACGGCGGTTATTTCTTCGCGTAGTTTTATGGTTTCTGGATTTTGCGACAAGGCGTATATTCCTACTGCAAGGTGTATGTTGTATTCCTTGTATATGTATTGCTTTATATTTTGCGTGAGTTCGTGGATTTCCTTTGCCATTGTGTTTTCGGGCACTTCGATATTCACCGAGCCTACCATGCTGTCGGGGCCGTAGTTGTTGACTATCAGATCATACACGCCCGACACATTGGGGAAGGCGTTGATTTCTTTTTTGAGCATCTGCGAGAATTGGCTGTCGATGCGGCGTCCGAGAATTTCGTTGAACGTACGCCGGAGTATTTTCAGGCCGGCTTTTACGAGCACTATCGAGAGAACGGCGGCAAACCAGCCATCAAGGTCTATATTCCATATTATAAGGATAAGGGCTGATGCAATCGTGCCGAGGGTTACAAAGGAATCGAACAGGTTTTCTGCGCCCGAACCGTTGAGCGAATCGGATTTCTCGCGTTTGCCGGCCCTCAAGGTGTAGATGCCGAGCCACAGTTTCGCCACCACACCCGTTGCCATCACAATGAGCATGGGTATTTCGTAATGTGTCTCCGTTGGGTGGATTATCTTACCCACAGCATTATAGAAAGAGGTGATTCCGAGTATAACGATAAGGGCTGAAATCACCATGGCACTCACATATTCTATCCGTCCGTGGCCGAAAGGGTGATACTTGTCGGCCGGACGCATCGCGAGCTTTATCCCCCCAACGGCAATGACCGACGAAATGGCATCGTTCAAGTTATTGGCGGCATCGAGAAGTATTGCAATCGAACCTGAAAGCATTCCGATAATGCCTTTGAGCAGTGCATAGACGAAATTCACTGCCACGCCCCACAATCCTACCTTTACAATACGTTTTTTCCTCTCGTCCTGCTGTCTGGCAAGCGGTATACAGTTTGTTCCTTTCTCCATTCTCCGTTGATAGCTTGTGCTTATATGCATTGGGCGCAAAGATAATCAAAAACATAAACGTGGCAATATTTGCAGCATGGCTTTTGCTCCAAACTATGTATGGCATTGTTTCGGACATCTGCGCCACAAGGCCGTAGGGACTTGGCTAGGATACCATGGTGTCTCGGCAAAGAGACCGTGGTGTCTTGAAAAGGAAACTTTACAGGCTTGCTGCACTCCTTGCTTCCCTGCCTTTTCCCGCGAGAAGGGAACAAAAAAGGATGCCGCATTTACGACACCCTTATTTCTTTACTCAAAAACAGATTCTGTTCTACTCTATTCTGTTCACTGATACGTTTTCAAAGTTCTCAAGAATATCAATAAGGTGCAGGGTAGAATTCTTGCCTTTCAGTTTCACGTCAACCGACACTTCGTAACAAACACCGCCGTTTTTGTTCACTTCCTTAAAGTTGTAGTCATACACATTCTTGCTTTTCTCCTTGATCAGAGCCACAACTTCCCGGGCGCGTGCCTTGTCGGTTGAACTAAACTCCACATGGATATGATTTGTTACTACTGGAAAAATCAAAGCATTGAGAGCCTCCAGCCCTACAAGCACCATAATCGTGGCAGAGGCGGCTATGAAATAATTCCCCGTGCCGCAAGCCATACCTACGGCCGCAGTAACCCAAAGCCCTGCCGCAGTGGTGAGTCCGCGGATAAAGTTGCGCTGAAATATTATCATTCCCGCGCCAAGGAAACCTATACCCGAAACCACCTGCGCCGCAACACGCGAAGAATCCGAGTCGCCTCCGGGAAAACCATATATGGATACAACCGTAAAGAGAGCGCTCCCGAGAGCTACAAGAAAGTGGGTGCGGAAACCAGCGTCCTTTGAACGGTATTCCCGCTCAATGCCTATCGCACCGCCAAGAACCAAGGCTACAACAAGACGAACTATTATCTCCCAACTCATAGACTAGAAAAATCACACTTCCGTTGAAACAAAAAAATTATGCATTCAAAGGTTTGCACACCGCATCGAACGACTGCTGCATCATATTCCTGATATTCTCGTCGCCCTTTGAAACAGGCAATATAGGCTCATGAATTATCAAACGTAGGGAATGGCGGTTCACAAAGTTGAACATGCCTTTCTGACGGGGCAATATCCGGAAAGATCCGTCGATAGTGAGAGGCACAACAGGCAACTGCAACTGATCGGCAAGAAAAAACGCGCCTTTTTTGAAGCGTCCCACCTTGCCGGTAGCCGTTCTCGTACCTTCGGGAAACACCACAAGCGACATTCCTTCCTTTAATGTCTCACGCGCCTGGCTTATGGTTTCCTCCACCTTTGACGGTCCGCTTTTGTCAACGAATATATGATGCGCCTTCTCGCAGGCAAAACCGATAAAAGGCACTTTGCGAAGCGATTTCTTCATCATCCATTTGAAATTACGGCACAAATATCCATATATAAGGAATATGTCCATCGCTCCCTGGTGATTGGCTACAAACACATAGGATTGTCCAGGAACAAGATGCTCGCGCCCTTCAACTTTAACAGGTATCAACAAAACGCCACATACAATGTGCGACCATATCTTGCCGGGCCAGTATCCCCAGAAATGGCCATCGCCCAAAATACAACCCACGCTCGTTACAACAGAAGTCAATATCGTGGAAACGATAAACACCGGCAGAGCCACACAAAATTGGTAGATATAATATACAACCTTAATCATTTTAATTTATCACGTTTCAAAATTACAACATCTATGGTCGGCCACGCTCCCAAACGGAACGGCATCAAAGCTTCGCCCAATCCGGAACTCACCAAAAGCGCACGCGTTCCGCAGAAATACATTCCGTCGCATTCCTTATACGCCAGTTCGGAAACAGAGTGCCCAAACAATTTGAACTGTCCGGCATGAGTGTGCCCTGACAAAGTTAGCTGAATATCCGTTAGCGGCAAAACTTTTTGCTGCCATTGAGTTGGGTCGTGAGACAAAAGCACCTTGAACGCCCCTTTTCCTATTCCACGGGTTGCAACCTCCAAGTCTCCACGCGAAGGAAAGGATTTTGTTCCATCGTTCTCAGACCCTATAACTACGATACTGTCTTTCGCCCGCCTTATAACCATATTTTCGTTCAACAAAAGCCGCCACCCTGCCAAACGTTGTTCCTTTTGCAATTCGGCAACGCGCTTTGCGTTCTCACCACAGCCCTTTTGCGAAACATACATTTGGTAGTCGTGGTTTCCCATAACGGATACCACGCCGTCGCGCGCCTTTATCCGGGCAAGTTCCCCGCGGAACGGAACAATTTCCCGCCGGTCAAAATTAACCAAATCGCCTGTAAAAGCAACAAGATCCGCATTCTCGGCATTTACAGCGGTTGTAATTCTTCGCAAAGCCTTAGGATAGAATCCGAAAGTGCCAAGGTGCAAATCGCTTATGTGCACAATTTTGTAACCATTAAAGGTCTCGGGCAAATCTTTCGAAACATAAACATGACGCTGTACCCTAAGAACCGTAAAACACGAAACAACCGCCACGCCAAACGCAACAAAAACAACACCTGCAGCAATCAAGCCCGCTATATGTCCGATTCTTCTGACACGTACTCGTTTGAAAATTCTAGAAAGTCCGCTGAAAATCGCATAAAACACTTCGGGCACAGTAATAGAATAAAGAACAACAAGATAAACCGCAACAAACTCCTGATATCTTAGGAGCATATCGTTATTGCATGCGAAAAAAACAGAAAGAATCAGCAATATCGCATTCGGGGCAAGCAACAACAATCCTCTTCTCTTGCTTTTCAGCCCACGCAAACGGGTAATATAAATAAAGCCTACAGGCAAAACCGTAAGCAAAAGCAACAATGGGAGAATTCGCAGTATCATAGTACAATATTCGCCCTAAGAAATTCGCACATCTTGTCCATAGGCAACCCACGGCGACGTGAATAATCCCGCAATTGGTCGATACCGATTTTCCCAACACTGAAATAATGGGATTTTGCATGGGAAAACATCAAACCACATGTGGAAGAATGCGGAATCATAGCCCCTATTTCTGTAAGATTTACGTCTATTTGAGAAAAATCTATCAACTTGTCCAACAAGAATATGATGCTTTGATCCGGCATAGGCGGATAGCCAACAGCCGGACGTATCCCCTGATATTTAGCATTGATGATATCACTAACGGAAAGTTTTTCGTCCTTGGCATATCCCCAGTATTCCCGTCGAATGGCAAGATGCATTAATTCTGTTCCCGCTTCGGCAAGTCTATCCGAAAGGGTTTGACAAAGCATGTGCTTGTAATTGTCATCAGAATAAAGATTTTCCATCCGTTTGTCATTCGAAGCAATAAAAACCCCTATCCTATCACGTTTCCCTCCATTCACAGGCATTATAAAATCGGAAAGGCAATAACAATTCCCATCAGAAGACGGATTATATTGCTGACGCAAAAACGGTAATACCGTTATTTCGCCATTTTCTCCGTACAAATAAATATCGTCATTGTCAGAATTTGCATCAAACAAGCCGAAACGTCCACGAAAATCATATTTACCATCAACCTCACAAAGAATTTTCTTTGCATCATGGTAAAGTTTCACGGCTTCTGCGGCACGTTCCCTATCTTCTTGCGTTGAAAAACTATTAATCCAAGCAGAAACACAAGCAGAACAATCGTGTATTTCTACAATCGCTGCAAATTTTGCAGGAAATCCCCAAGCATGAAAAAAATAGCTCCAACTTATGTACTCGGCAATCTCATGCGTTTTGAAGGATAGCGTTTTTATCATCTATCAAATTCTATCTCCTTGGAATGAGAACCGTTTACAATTCCGCCATCACGGGAATACACACACTCGCCATTGGAATACGTGCGTTCCACATACCACGAATATTTTCTGCCGGCAAATGGAGTCCAACCACATTTGCTTAAAACTTCGGCATTGTCCAATTCATACTCTTCTCCACGCCTTGCAATCACAAAATCAGCGTAGTATCCTTCACGCAAATATCCTCTTTCTTTCACGTCAAAGCGTTTTGCCGGATTATGAGCCATTAATTTTGCGATTTGCTCAATAGTAACTACACCTTGGTCGTATAACGCAAGCATATTAACCAGTGAAAACTGTACGGAAGGCATACCTGAGACTGCTTCGAAAGCACCGCCTTGCTTGCGCGACAGCACATGCGGCGCATGATCTGTGGCCACAGAAAAAACATTTCCGTTGCTAAGGGATTTTCTCAAAGCTTCACGATCAGAAGATGCTTTAATTGCAGGATTACATTTAATCAAAGCACCAAGATGTTTGTAATCTTCATCACAGAATACGAGATGCGGCACACATACTTCGGCAGTAATATTCTCGTATTGGGAATCAAACAAAGACAATTCCTTTTCGGTAGTAATATGGGCCACATGCAACTGAGCATTTTCTTCCTTGGCCAACTTTACCGCAAGGCTGCTCGATTTATAGCAAGCCTCCGTATCGCGAATAAAAGCATGCCATTCCACTCCGGCCTTTTCGCCATAACGTTTGCGTATTTCATCGGAATTCCTATTGATTATATCCATATCTTCGCAATGGGTAACAATAGGAATTGGGCTGACGGCAAAGATTTCTCTAAGGGAATCTGTACCATCTACGAGCATATTTCCCGTAGAAGAGCCCATAAAGACTTTTACTCCGCAAACATTTCTTGGGTCGAGCGATTTTATCTCGTCTATATTGGTCGCGGTTGCTCCAAGATAAAAGCTATAGTTTACAAGACTGTCTTTCTTTGCTATTTCGCGCTTTGCCTGTATTGCCGAAAGAGTTGTCGTGGCAGGGATATTGTTCGGCATATCAAAATAACTTGTTACGCCTCCTGCCGCGGCGGCTCTGCTTTCGCTGTAAATGGTTGCAGCATCAGTCATGCCTGGTTCGCGAAAATGCACATGGGTATCTATTATTCCCGGGAGCAATACTGCGCCTTGGGCATCAAAGATTTCTTCGGCCTTAACGCTTTTGGCGGAGGTTTCTATCGCTGCTATTTTGTCATTCTCAACCACAACATCTCCACAAAGGATTTCTCCCTCGTTTACAATCCGTGCGTTTTTGACAATCTTAATCACGTTATGCCTCTGACTTTTGTTTTTTGAATTTCCCACGTATGCTGTCAAGACGTAGACGCAATACGCCAAACACTGCTTCGCCAAAGATCGAACTGTTCATCTTGCTCGTGCCCAAACGTCTGTTCACGAATACAACTGGAACTTCTTCGATTTTAAAGCCAAGCTTATAAGCTGTAAACTTCATCTCTATCTGGAAAGCATATCCCTTGAAACGGATATCGTCAAGGTTTATCGTTTCCAACACACGGCGCGACCAACAAACGAAGCCGGCTGTTGTATCGTGGATATTTACTCTTGTTATCGCCCTAACGTATTTCGAAGCGAAATAGCTCATCAATACGCGGTCCATAGGCCAATTCACGACATTCACGCCGCTCACATACCGCGAACCTACTGCAACATCAGCGCCTTTCTTTGAGCAGGCATCGTAAAGGCGAGGCAAATCAGACGGAGCATGGCTGAAATCCGCGTCCATCTCGAAAATATATTGATAATTGTGCTTCAAAGCCCATTTGAAGCCTGCTATATAAGCGGTACCGAGTCCGAGTTTGCCGCTTCGTTCCACGATGTCGAGTTTATTTGCAAACTCGTCGTTCATCAAATGCTTAACGATATCGGCAGTACCATCGGGCGAACCGTCATCTATTACCAGGATATCGAAATTGTAGCCGGGCAAGGTGAACACAGCACGGATAATGGCTTCGATGTTCTCTTTCTCGTTGTATGTAGGAATAATTACAAGGCTGTCGCAAGAGTCCATTTCTTGATTTGTTTTGGCGTTAATCTATATTGTCGGCTTAAGACTGCCGAACACATAGCAAAAATAATAATAATTGTCCAAAGCCAACAGAGTTTCCCACGTTTTTATACACACATGTCTTTATTAACTTCGCCGACCCACCTTATTATATAGGCAACAATGCCGTCCGGAAATCGTTTTGAAACCTTGAAAAATGCCAAGAGGTCCGATGTGTTTTCCCGAAACACCTGATGTGTTTGTCTTACTTCGTACGAAGTAAACACGTTGAACGTACGTAGTAAACACGTTGAACGTTCGAAGTAAGCACGTTGAACGTTCGAAGTAAGACAAATTTGAACGGACGAAAAAGAAAACTGAACGCACGAAAAAGAAAACTGAACGGACGAAAAAGAAATATGGACGCACGAAAAAGAAATATGGACGGACGATTGAGAAATATTATAGGGGCATTTCATATAAATACCGCGTCCATTTTAAAATCAAGTGGCGACAGTTTTTGCTGTGCAGCGAGTCATTGGTCGGGCCAAAGAGAGCTATTATACAATAACCGGCATTTTACAGCGTTATCCTTATGTCGATCACTCTTTAATATTAGACCCAATGTTTTTTTCCAGCACATATATCCGAAGCAGAGCCTTTTGGTTGTTTGGCATAATGTTTTACTTTTTGATTTCCGGCATTCTCGTATCATGCAACGAGGACGACGTTTTCACTAAATCAACAAGCGCACTGCTCACAATGCCTGCCGACACGCTCAAACTCGACACTGCAATCAGCGGAATAGCTACGAGCACCTACTCGTTTGTGATACGCAACAAAAACAGCAAGGGAATCAAAATCACAAACGCAAGTCTTGAAAACGGAAGCACAAGCGGCTTTCAGGTAAACGTAAACGGAACAAACATAAACGATCCCTACAATTATTCCATCGATGTAAGAGGCCACGACAGCATCACGGTTTATGTAAAGCTGCGTGCCAATCAGCAGAACAGCGACGAAGTGCAGACCGTCTCCGACAAAATATCATTCATGCTTGAAAGCGGAACAGTGCAAACCGTTACACTCTTGGGATATTCGCAAGATGTTATGACTTTGAACAACACAACATTCAACAGCGATACCACATTGCAGAACAAACGCCCCATACATATTATCGGAAACCTGAGAGTGGCAAAAGGAAACACGCTGACGATTGCACCGGGAACGAAGCTGCTTTTCTCGCCTACCTCCGAATTGATTGTAGAAGGCACGCTGAAAGCACAAGGCACGTCCGACTCGGCAATCATATTCCGCGGCGACCGACTCGACCACATGTTCGTAAACCAACCATACGACAGAATCCCGGGACAATGGAAAGGAATGACCTTTACATCTACAAGTTTTGAAAACACCTTGGACTTCTGCGACATACATAGCGGCACATACGGAATAAGATGCGACTCTTCGGAAACGGGAACCGACAAGCTGAAGATAGAAAACTCCATAGTTCACAACATGAAGGGCGATTGCCTTACGTTTGTCAATTCAAAAGTGTTTGTAGGCAATTCCCAAATCACCAACGCCCTTGGAAATTGCATCACGATACACGGCGGCGACAACCAGTTCGTGCATTGCACCATCGGCAACTTTTATCCGTTTGAAGGCAACCGCGGAAAAGCTCTCTATCTCTACAATTCGTTAAACGGAAGACAACTGCCGCTCAAAAAAGCATTGTTTGAAAACTGCATTGTCTCGGGCTGGAGCGACGACGAACTGTTTGCAGCGTTTCTTGACGACAACACGGAGAAAAACTATCTGTTCCGTTCTTGCCTGCTCACCACTCCGCAGGTTGACGATGCGACAGAATATCCCAACTGTATCTTCGAAAACACAAAAGATACGTTGTGGGGCAGCAAGAACTTCAAGAAATTCGACTACGACAACCTTGTTTTTGATTTCAGACTTGACACTCTGTCGAAAGCACGAAACCAAGGCGACATCACTATCACCGAAAAATATTATCCGTGCGACCGAAACGGGCGCAACAGGCTTGAACGCGACGGCAAATCGGATATCGGGTGCTACGAATTCGAAGAAAAATAAACTCCAACGGCTTTAATCAAAAGCGGCTGCAACGATTGTTGCAGCCGCTTTGGTTTTTGTATCTCCGCAAGGCTTATTCCTCTACTTCTTGATAGATAACTTTTTTCACAAGTTTCTTGACTTTTCCGCCTGCTGCGCTATAGGCTTTCTGAAACAGTTCGTCTTTGCGGTCAATTGTGAACGTGCGGAATTTGCCGCTGTATTTCGACAGTTTAGTTCCGTTTTTCACGATAGCATTGTCGTCTGTAATCCACCCTTCGGCAGAATATGTCTGTCCGCCGTCGCGCTCTTCATCGGCAAGATAGCGCAAGTTTCTCAGAGTAGCCGTATATCCGCCGTCTTTAATCTGGAAAAGCAACTGATAATAGAATCTCGTGCGGTTGGTAACCCATGACGTGCGTTTGAAATACATCCATTCTTCCATGTTCACGGCTATCAGCCCGTTTGCCTCGTCGTTTGTGCTCACCCGGCACTGCGGCAGCGAATTTTCTTCCTGCGGCAAACTTTGCGAGAAGGCAAGCAGGGCTTTGTAAATCTCGGCTTTTGATTTCCCTTCGAGTTTAAAATCGTCAGAAAACTCCACCTTGCCGTCCTTCACAGGCACAGCGCCTGCCGCATACTTGGTTTCAATGTTTTTTTTCTGGGCAAAGCCTGCTACGGAAACCGTCATAAACAATGCCGCCAACAATAATATTTTTTTCATACTCTATAAATTATCTTGTTAATATCCCCAAATCCAAACTTTAACAAAGCTACTTCATCTTGTTCTCTCTCTTGCGTTTACGCTCGGCGCAATGAGGACAACTGTCGCAGTTTGTGCAATTGTCATTGCGGCGCACACGGCGGACAATCCACCTTATAGTTGCCACAACAACCGCCACTATTATAGCTCCTGCAATTATATCCTGCCACATATGAAGCCTCTTTTTATTTTTTTACAACGCAAATATAACGCTTATTTAAGACAGCAAGAACAAGATGCCCCGTATTTTTCATTCCCCGCCCCATTCTTTTAACGCTATTGCGCAAAAGGGCCTTGCCACAAGTTTTTCATGGCAATCGCATAGGAATTTCCACAAACTGCGACAAACAAAGAGCCCCCAGTTTACGACCTTATTTTCCCCTTTGTTTAAGCCATTTTTCCGACAAGGGATTTCGTAAAAACTCCGACGCATCTAATTTAAATTACATGGCCCGGAATTTAAATTAGGTCTGACCTCGTAAAAACGACAAAAAGCATGCAAAAATCAAAGCCCAATACCGGTCTGTTTCCAAGGCGTGCAAACCATGTTTTCAACATGTTTTTTTGTGAAGTGGAGCATTCAATTATGACAATATCCATCGATTTTTATTCCATAGCCGCAAACGAATGGATAGATAACGGAAGAAGTTTTGTAATTTCGCGACAAATTAGAGGGCGTATGCCACAAAAAGCCAAGGCACAGGCTCGCAATGCAAAAAATTCAAGAACATGGACAGAAGATCTTTCATCAAAACAGCAGGAATCGGTTTGGCAGCCGCCGCATCTCCGGTTTCAATCACGGCAGGAACGCCTATCGCCATTCCCGAAATACTCCGCAAGACAAAGACAACGAATGGTTTGAAGTTATCATTCTTTCCCTACGAGCTAAAACTCCGCCATGCATTCAATTTGGCAAAGTTCAGCCGCACCACAACGCCCGACGTTCAGGTAACACTCGAATACGACGGCATCACAGGCTATGGCGAAGCATCGATGCCGCCCTACCTCGGCGAAAGCGTGGAAAGCGTTACGAAATTTCTTGGCAGCCTCGATTTGACACAGTTCAAAGATCCGTTCAGAATCGACGAAATCCTTGACTATATCGACCACGTGGCACCCAAAAACAGTGCAGCAAAAGCTTCGGTTGACATTGCGCTCCACGACCTGCTCGGAAAAATCATGGGGCAGCCTTGGTATAAAATCTGGGGCCTCTCTCCCGAAAAAGCGCCCAACACCTCGTTCACAATAGGCATAGACAAAGCCGACGTGGTGAGACAAAAGGTGAAAGAAGCCTCACCCTACAAGGTTATCAAGGTAAAGATGGGACTCGACAACGACCAGGAAACCGTGGAAATCATTCGCTCCATGACCGATGTGCCTATCTGCGTAGATGTAAACCAAGGCTGGAACGACCGCGAGCACGCCCTGAGAATGATTGACTGGCTTGCCGAAAGAAACTGTCTGTTTGTGGAACAACCCATGCCCAAGGAAAATTTTGAAGATATCGCCTGGCTGAAAAGCAGAAGCTCGCTGCCGATAATTGCAGACGAAGCATTTCAACGCATAAACGACATTCCAAAACTTGCAGAGGCTTACGACGGAATAAACATCAAACTGATGAAAAGCACCGGGCTACACGAAGCATACAAAATGGTTAACCTCGGGCGCGCACTCGGAATGAAAATAATGGTAGGCTGCATGACAGAAACTTCGTGCGCCGTGAGTGCCGCTGCACAGATTGCCCCGCTTGTAGACTACGCCGACCTTGACGGCAACCTGCTTATCGGCAACGACAGATTCGACGGAATGAAAATAGTAGACGGCAAAGTTACACTCGTCGACAAGCCCGGCATCGGCGTTACACTACTTAAGAAATAACGTAACAGAGCATAACCCTATATGATAGAGGACAAGCAAAACCTTAACGCATTAAACGCAGGCGAAACAAAGCCGATGACAAACGCCGAGCTTAACCGTAAACTCGACATACTGCTAAAAACCGGCTGTCTGCTCATCGAAAGTCTCGCCGATACGAGCCGCACTTTAAGAAATATGAAGAGAGTGGCGGCTTTCCTCGGATTTCAAGAAGAAAATCTCCATATCTCGATAAACTACGACATTATTCTTGCAAATCTGAGCGACGAATATCATTCCTACACCAAATTTCGCCGTTGCGACAGCCATAGCGTGAATCTTTGGGCCATAATGAAGGTGAGCAAACTCACATGGCAGTGCATCAAAGACGACTACTCACTCGACAGATACGAAGAAGAACTTGAAAAGATACGCACCCACAAGCGCAATTACACTCCCTGGCAAGTGGCAATGGGCGGTGGATTTGCCTGCGGCGGCTTCTGCATTCAATTCGGCTGCGACTGGACTGCATTCTTCTATGCTTCGATAGCTGCGATATTGGGTTTCCGCCTGCGTATGTGGCTCGGCTCTAAAAAGATGAACTCTTATATATGTATAGCAATGGCTGCGTTTGTCTCCACACTGCTTGCATGGGGATTTATGTTGCTTGCCACAAAGACGTCGATACCGCTGTTTCAAAGTGCAACCCCTTATCACCCGTTTATGGCGTGCGCATTATATATTGTACCGGGCGTGCCGTTGATAAACTTCGTTAGCGACATGCTTTCGGGCCATGTGAAAACCGGCATAATACGCGCCACGATAACGCTGATGATGGTGCTTGCAATGGCATTCGGCATAGCCCTCGCGATAAAGGTTTGCGGCGTGGACAACTTCGTTAAAGACCTGTCGATGACGCCTCACCATAAATATTGGGAGTTTGTCATTGCGGCGGCAGTGTCGGCAATGGGATTTTCAATGATATTCAATTGTCCTCCGCGCCTGTTGTGGGCTGTGGCATTGGGCGGAATCATCGCCGTGTGTACGCGCAATTTCGTCAATCTCGGTCCAAGCACAAACAACATCGGGCTTGATCAAGGCGCTGTAATAGGTTCGTTGGTAGGATCTGCCGTGATAAGTATAATATGTACGAAGATGATTCACGTAGTTCACGCTCCGCATCAATGCTTGTCAATTCCCAGTGTGATACCGATGATTCCCGGTGTGCTTATGTACCGCGCGCTTTTCGCATTCATCGACATGCACGGCATTGTAGGCGAGCTCACCGTGGCAATGACAAATTTGATAAACGCTTCGCTTATGATACTCTGCATTTCATTGGGCGTGGCAATTCCCAACATATTCTTCCGCAGCATGATCACGCCAAGTCGCGAAAGGAAAATGGTTGACCTCGTGATAAAGCGCCGACTGAAACACGCCGCTACCTTTGAAAACATAAAGGAGACGGAGGAAAAATAAAAAATAACCGATAACACTCCAACGAAATCCCCGGCTGTTGAAAAGACTCGCCGGGGATTTTTTGTATTGTCAAAGCTAATGGCTGTATTGACCGGGCAAAACAGTCTATTGTCAAAGCAGGAGAATTCCTTGTCCTTGTATTTCTTATCTTTTACACAACTGCTCTTATCTTTTACACAACTGCCAAAAAGCTACGGCTGACGCTGCGGCTACATTAAGCGAATCCACGCCATGATGCATGGGTATCTTTACAACATAATCCGCAGAAACTATCGCATTGACCGGCAGCCCGTCCCCTTCTGTGCCCATTATCACGGCCAGCTTGGGTTCTGCATTGAGTTCGGCGTTGCAAAGATCCACAGAATCGTCTGTCAGCGCCATTGCAGCCGTTTTGAATCCGAGATTTCTCAATTCTTTTTCGGGATTGTCCGACCACGCCCAAGGCACAAGAAACACAGAGCCCATTGAAACCCTTACTGCGCGACGATTCAACGGATCGCATGAATTTTTCGACAATACAACGGCGTCTATTCCCAGCGCAGCGGCAGAACGGAATATGGCTCCGATATTTGTGGTGTCCACTACGTTTTCAATCACAACCACTCTGCGGGCATTTCTACAGATATCCGAGACCAGAAGCCCGGGCTTGCGGCGCATTGCACAGAGCACACCGCGCGTGAGTTCGTATC
This sequence comes from bacterium, assembly GCA_963660485.1. Taxonomy (GTDB): domain Bacteria; phylum Bacteroidota; class Bacteroidia; order Bacteroidales; family Bacteroidaceae; genus UBA6398. Next base: position 27,761 of record CAVKYH010000009.1, read on the forward strand.
CCGTAAGTGCGGCAAGCGTTTCTCTTTCACCGGTATAAACCGGGATATCCCCGCAATGCTCTATTATATCGCGCGCGTCCCCTTCTATATGTCTCCGCTCGCAAAGCATCGAAATCGGCTCGCAGCCCGCATTGAGCGCCACGCGAATAACCTTGGGGCTCTCTACTATGAAAACACCGTTACCTTCTTCCTGCCGGCGCAACTGCCGTTCTGTCAAACGTCCAAACACTTCCACGCCCGGGAAATCTATCGTATCAATTTCTATTATACGCATCTTTCGTCTTTTTCTGCCTTTTGTTTTCTCTGCCAAGCCACCTCTTCGTCTTACTTCGGCCGTTCAACGTGCTTACTTCGGCCGTTCAACGTGCTTACTTCGGCCGAAGTAAGACAAACTCCTCGGGTCTTTTGGAAAAACAGGCCCTTTCAAAAAGAATTCTAAACGGTTCAACAGAGATACTTCACCTGACTATTTTCGCGGCAAAGGTAGTCTTTTTTGCAGACAACCCAACCTACGCGACGCCAAATGCCATGGCTTCGGCATTTTTACGTATCTTTGTGAGAAAGAATCATACTACAAACAACATGCACAGTAAAAAAGAAAAACTCGAGGCGTTCGGCAGATTGCTCGACGTGCTCGACGAATTGAGAATAAAGTGTCCGTGGGATCACAAACAGACTAACGAAAGTCTGCGACCCAATACCATTGAAGAAGTCTACGAGCTTTGCGATGCCATAGAGCGGAACGATGTGAAAGACGAGCAGAAAGAACTCGGCGATGTGCTCCTGCACATTTGTTTCTACGCCAAGATTGCACAGGAGAAAGCACAGTTCGACATTGCCGACGTATGCCGGTCGCTCGTTGACAAACTCATTTACCGCCACCCGCATATCTACGGCAACACCCAGGCCTCAACGGCCGAAGCCGTGGCCGACAATTGGGAAAAACTCAAGGAACACGAAAAAGGCGGAAACAAAACGGTGCTCTCGGGAGTGCCCAAATCCCTGCCCTCGCTCATCAAATCGTTCAGAATACAGGAAAAGGCGGCTCACGTGGGCTTTGACTGGGAAAAGAAAGAGGACGTGTGGCAAAAGGTAAAGGAAGAAATCCGGGAATACGAGGAGGCGGCAAAAAGCGGAAGCCTTAACGCCAGCGAAGCAGAGTTCGGCGATTTGCTCTTCTCGCTCGTAAACGCAGCCAGACTTTATGGCATCAATCCCGACAACGCTCTCGAACTCACCAACCGCAAGTTTATCTCACGTTTCGGGCACATTGAACAATCGGCAAAGGCTGCCGGCAAAAACGTGAGCGACCTGAGCCTCGAAGATATGGACAAGCTCTGGAACGAAGCAAAGAACCTCGAAAAACAAACGCAAAAGTCATGAACATCAAGCCATTTCTCCGCACCATTCTCGCATTAGCCACGTTTCTCATCTGTTCTCCCGCGCTCAATGCCAAAGTTCCGCTCGCCGATCCCTTTATATTCTACGACAACGGGCTATACTACGCCTACGGCACCTATTCTCCCGACGGAATCGTGGTATTTACTTCGAAGGATTTGTGCACCTGGCACAAACAAGGTCTGGCCCTCAATAAAAAAGACACCAATGTGCCGCGCTTCTTCTGGGCTCCCGAAGTCTACAAGATAGGCAACGAATATATAATGTACTTCTCCGGCAACGAACACTTGTATGCAGCCAAAAGCAAGTCGCCTCTCGGTCCGTTCAAACAAGTGGGCACACAGCCGATGCTTGCCGAAAAAGCAATAGACTCCTCTCTCTTCTTCGACAAAAAGAAAAAGCCCTACATAACATTCGTTCGCCTCAACGACGGAAACAACATATGGGTGGCTCCGCTAAACAAAGATCTTTGCACATTCGACAGCACCAAGATGAAGCACTGTTTCAGCGTTTCGCAAGACTGGGAACGCGATTTGGGACGAGTGAACGAAGGGCCTTGCGTGTTCCGAAAAGGAAAGAAATACTATATGATTTATTCGGGAAACGATTTCCGTTCAAAGAACTACGGTCTCGGTCTTGCCATATCCGACAAACCCGAAGGACCATGGGTGAAACGAGCCGACAATCCTTTTTTGCAACGTCCCGACACGCTTGTAGGCGTGGGGCACAACTCTTTTTTTACAGACAAGAACGGAAAACTGCGCATTGTGTTCCATGCTCATGACAACCACAACAAGGTTGCGCCACGCAATATGTATATAGGAACGCTTGAATTTGCCGACCCAAAAGACAAATCCCGCCTTACGGTTGGAAAAGATATCATTGAAGCCGAAGAGGAATAGACTATCGGAAAAACATTCCCCAAACAGAAACACGTCCGAGGCTTTCGGGCGTGTTTTTTGTTGAGGTCAAACTATTGATATGCCGTTGTTTCACACTGCTTTCCTATAAAATTCTACGCAAAGCGAGTTACGGTTTTCCCCAAACAAAAAATCCGCTCGCCTCATAAGGCAACCGGATTTTCTTGTACGTCCTCAGGGGCTCGAACCCTGGACCCATTGATTAAGAGTCAATTGCTCTACCAACTGAGCTAAGGACGCAACGTTTTACATTGGCATTCCTCTCGAATGCGAGTGCAAAAGTAGAAAGTTTTTTTGAAACCGCAAAATATTTACAGGGAAAACTGATGTTTTTTTCGCACAAAACCGCTTGAATACCGCATTTCCCTAAATTGTTATGCCTTTTCGTATGTCTCATTCAAAGCAAAAAACACCCCTCCCGATACATCAAAAACAAAGCACGGTATATCGTAAAAACAATGTCTGACATAATTTAAACAATGTCTGATATTATTCTAATAATGTCTGACATCGTTTTTGAGCAAACCGATGTAGCAAAATAATTATTGTAGAACTATTTTTCGTAACTTTGCGCAACGTTTCTGCAACGCATTGTAAAACGTTGCACTACCTAACAATAACACATCATAATTATATATGGCAAATCCCGAAAACCAAGGATACCACAGCAAAGACGTTATGGAATTCGTAACTGTGGGTATGGAGTTTTGCAAACGCCTTGAAATAGCCAACACCTGCGAACGCAAGGCTTTTGTTGACACCATGCTCAAAATTCTGCCCCTGCTCTATATCAAAGCACAGATAGCGCTCAATTTTGAAACCGACGAAGAATTCTACACGGAGCACATCGTGAGCGAGGCCGACTATAACGCCATACAGAGCAACGTTTCCGGAGTGATGGGAGAGTATGACGACTACCTTGACGTGTTTGTCGACGACATGAAATACAGCGACGAGCCCATACGCTGCACCGTATCTGAAAGCCTTGCCGACATATATCAGGAGATAGCCGATTTTCTCTACGTTTTCAAGCAAGACTATGAAGAATCCACCCAAGCATGTCTTTGCGAAATCACCGAAAGTTTTGCCAATCGTTGGGGACAGATACTCGTAAACGTATTGCGTCCGCTCCACGAGACAAGATACACCGCCCCCGACGACAACCAGGACAACAATGACTAATCTCTACACCACAATATCAAAAGAAGAAATAAACCAGATGCCCCGCGCACAGTTCGGAGGCAAGATCGTAGTAATAACATCAGAGGCCGAAGCTAAGAAAGCCGGCGACTATTTGTGCAAACAGCCTGTAGTTGGCATTGACACCGAGACAAAACCGTCGTTTCGCAAAGGAGTATCCCACAAAGTGGCTCTGCTGCAAGTTTCAACCGACGACATCTGTTTCTTGTTCCGCCTAAATTTCATAGGATTGTGCGAACCGGTGAGGAAACTCCTTTCAAACCGCAAGACATTGAAGGTAGGACTTTCTCTGCACGACGACATTCTTTCGCTACACCGCCGCGCCGATTTTCGCGTGGGCAACTTTATCGACATTCAGGACATCGTGCCGCAATTCGGCATTCACGACATGTCGCTGCAAAAGATCTACGCAAATATATTCGGCCAAAAAATTTCGAAAAACCAGCGTCTGAGCAACTGGGAGGCAGACGTGATGAGCGAAGGGCAGAAAATTTACGCCGCCACCGATGCGTGGGCGTGCCTGAACCTTTATCATGAACTCAAAAGGCTTAAAGAACAACACGACTACATATTAATAAACAACGATAATGAACAGCAAGAACATAACACTCAAGCGCAATAAAGACGCAAGCCTCCTGCGCTTTCACCCGTGGGTCTTTTCGGGCGCAATAGCAAAGGCCGACCATGGAATAACCGACGGCGACATAGTGAAAGTGTTCAACAGCGAAGGCAAATACGTCGCCACCGGACACTATCAGCGCGGATCTATCGCGGTAAGGGTTCTCACATTCAAAAACGAGGAGATAAACGCTGCGTTCTGGCACAAGCGTATAACGCAAGCCGCCGAAATGCGCCGCGCAATACTCGGATACAACAACAATACCGATACATTCCGCCTCGTACACGGCGAAGGCGACAACTTGTCAGGACTCATTATCGACATTTACGGCGCAACTGCCGTGATGCAAGCCCACAGCACGGGCATGCACCTTTCCCGACACGACATAGCGCAAGCCGTGGTGGACGCGATGCAAGGAAAAATAACTTCGGTCTACTATAAAAGCAGCACTACCCTACCCTTTGCAGAAGAAGCCGAGGAATGCGACGGTTTCATCTATGGTAAAACAGCCGACAACGTAGCATCGGAAAACGGGCTCAAATTTCATATCGACTGGGAGCGCGGACAAAAAACAGGATTCTTTGTTGACCAACGCGACAACCGCAAACTAATCGAACGCTATGCCGCCGGAAGAAAAGCGCTCAACATGTTCTGCTACACGGGCGGCTTCTCGGTTTACGCACTTCGCGGCGGCGCGCAGTTGGTACACTCCGTTGACAGTTCGGCAAAGGCTATCGACATCACCAACCAGAATGTGGAGCTGAACTTTCCCGATTGCGCCAACCACAAAGCCTACGCCGAAGACGCGTTCAAGTATCTGCAAAACATGGAAAAGAATGCCTACGACCTGATAATACTTGACCCGCCGGCTTTTGCCAAGCATCTCGACGCGGTAAGGAGTGCACTGCGCGGCTACACGCGCCTAAACCAAAAGGCATTCGAGAAAATCGCCCCGGGCGGGATACTTTTTACTTTCAGTTGCTCACAAGCGGTAAACAAGGAGCAATTTCGTTTGGCAGTATTCACCGCAGCAGCCCAAACAGGTAGGAAAGTGAGAATAATACATCAGTTGCACCAAAGCGCAGACCACCCCATCAACATTTATCACCCCGAAGGAGAGTATCTGAAAGGACTTGTATTATATGTAGAATAGCACCTTTTTCAAACAAATACAACTTGTTTTGCAAACTACACATATCAAAATATATGCAATATCAAGAAAAATCGCGATTATCGCGATTTTTTTTATTGAAACATTTGGAGTTAAAATAAAAAGAAGTACTTTTGCATCGTTTTCATGGTATTAGATTTAAGGTTAGTGAAGATTGGTTGTCGAGAGACAATCAATTTTTTTTGTTTTAACCCGTAATATCACTCCTGCCCGGTTTGTTTTTCAAACCCAATCCACCAAAATATTTATCGTTTCCCACCCCGTAAAACCGTCTCGGCATCTCGTAAAAATTCCAAGGCATCTAATTTAAATTCCGACGCATCTAATTTAAATTACATCAGACCTCGTAAAAACGAAAAGCCTTGTCGTCTCAAGGCTATCCTATACCACGCGCGCAATACCGCGCAAAAACCCTGACTTTTAATGTTTTGAGCAACAAAAAAGCACCGACACGGAAACTCCATGCCGATGCTTTCTTATATTGTCGTAAAATATTAGTGCGCCGACGTAAATTCTTCAAGGAATCTCACATCGTTTTCGGAGAACAAGCGCAAATCATCAACCTTGTATTTGAGGTTGGCAATACGCTCTACGCCCATACCGAAAGCATATCCGGAATATTCTTTGGAATCAATGCCGTTGGCATCAAGCACAGCGGGATCAACCATACCGCAACCGAGAATTTCCACCCAGCCTGTGTGCTTGCAAAACGAGCAACCCTCTCCGCCGCAAATATCACAATTGATATCCATTTCTGCCGAAGGCTCCGTAAACGGGAAATACGACGGACGGAGGCGAATCTTGGTTTCTGCGCCAAACATCTCGCGTGCAAATGTAAGGAGCACCTGTTTCAAATCGGCAAAAGAAACTTGCTTGTCGATATACAAGCCTTCCACTTGGTGGAAGAAGCAATGCGCGCGTGCCGAAATGGCTTCGTTGCGATAAACTCTGCCCGGGCAAATCACGCGGATAGGAGGTTGGGTGCGTTCCATCACACGACTTTGAACCGAACTGGTATGAGTGCGAAGCAATATATTGGGCGTTTCCACGAAGAACGTATCCTGCATGTCGCGCGCGGGGTGGTCGGCAGGGAAATTCATAGAAGAAAACACGTGCCAGTCATCTTCCACTTCCGGTCCTTGGGCAAGCACAAATCCCATGCGGCCGAAAATGTCGATTATCTCGTTTTCCACGAGCGTAAGCGGGTGGCGTGTGCCCAATTTCACCGGGCTTGCCGTACGAGTCAAGTCGATGTCGGCATTATTTTCGCTGCCCGTTTCAACATTCTCGCGCAAGCTGTTGATTTTCTCCATTGCAGCCTGTTTGAGAGCGTTGATTTTCATTCCCACTTCGCGTTTCTTGTCAGCCTGAACGTTTCGGAATTCGTTCATCAATTGGCTGATTTCTCCTTTTTTGCTGAGATATTTGATGCGCAACGCCTCAATGTCTTTCGCATCTTTAGCATTTAGCGTCTTTACTTCCTCGAGAATCTTTTGAATTTTCTCAATAATCATACGTGTCTAATTATCTTAAAATATTGAAGCAAAGTTAGTGATTTTCCGCATAACGGGCGTGGGCTAATACGTATAAATGTCTTATTTTTGTACTCGAATAAAGAAATGAAATGAAGAAGTTGTATTTAGGGCTGCTTTTAGCGGCTTTAATTGTGGCATGCAAAAACAACAAACCTGAGCCGCAAGCAGTTGTTACGCAAGCGTCCGTGGATTCCATCAAGGTTAATGCCGACACCATAGGGATTGATTCCGCCGAGACCGTTCCGCCAACGACTGTTGACGAATTGTTTGCCGATTTCATCTATTCCTATACCACCAACCGCAGTTTTCAGTTTCGACGTACCGACTTCCCGTTGAAACGATTTGTGGACGGAAAACAAAACGGAACAATCAACCGCATAGATTGGAAGTTTGACAAATTGTATTATAAGCACAGCCTCCACATGATAATTGTTGACGGAGAGCGGGAACTCCACAATATCACATCAACAAAGCACGACACTGTGCGCGTAGAGTGGTTGCAATTCAGCAAAAGGCGATGCAGACAATATGTATTTGCTCGGGAAAACGGTTGCTGGCGTATGAATCGGATAAACTACTTTTCCCTCTCCCGGCACAGCGATGCTGATTTTCTGAAATTCTATGAACGTTTCGCCACAGACTCTGTTTTTCAAAGCGAACACCTTGACGAAACGATAGACTTCATTACCTACGACGAGGATAACCATTACCAAAAAATAGAAGGGCTTATCGAAAGCGACCAATGGCCAGCCTTTCACCCTGAACTGCCTGCCGACGATATTTTCAACATTGACTATGGAACAGGATTGAAGAACCGCAACGTGAGAGTGGTTTCTATTCGCGGCAACTCCAACGGAATGTCGAGCATGTTTAAGTTCGTTCGAAAGGATGGGGATTGGAAACTCGTGAAGTTTGAGAATTAATTTTGCAGATATGAAGGTTTCCGAAAATTATTCCTTGCTCGGGCACAATACTTTCGCAATAGATGTAAAAGTTGCGAGGTTCGTGGAATATGAAACGGCAGAAGATTTGCGTGAAGCCTTGGCAATTTGGAAACAAGAGTTTTTTTCGAAAACAAGTCCTCTCGACAAGCAAATATTGTTTGTCGGAAAAGGGAGCAATTTGCTTTTCACCGAGGATTTCAAGGGAACTGTTTTTCACGGCAACCTGTCTGATATAAACATTATCGGTGAAAATTCCGACGAAGTGCTGGTTTCAGTAGGAGCGGCAACGGTTTGGGACGACTTTGTAGCCTGGAGTTTGAATCACAATCTATATGGTGCGGAAAATCTCTCGGCAATTCCCGGCGAAGTTGGCGCAGCTGCTGTACAGAACATAGGAGCTTATGGCGCAGAGGTTTCAGATATAATATACAGTGTGGAGACTATTTGCGTTGACAACCTGAAAGATTGTTGTTTTTCGCGCCAGGATTGCCGATATTCCTATCGCCACAGTTTTTTCAAGGAACATTTTGAAGAATATGCCGTTCATCACGTGGTTTTCCGCCTTCAGAAAAAATACACTCCCGTATTGAAATACGGTGCGCTCAAAGATTTTTTCGAGAAAAACGCCAACCAACCAACCGCAATGCAAGCAAGGCAATTCGTTGTCGAGATGCGTGAAAACAAACTGCCGTCTCCTTCGGTTTTGGGCAATGCCGGTTCATTTTTCATGAATCCTATTGTATCCTCCGACAAACTTTCCGAACTTTTGTCCCTATATCCCGTGATGCCTCACTATAATTCAGAAAAAGGAATAAAGCTTTCGGCTGCGTGGCTCATAGACCAATGCGGCTGGAAAGGCAAAAAAATCGGAAACGTGGGCACATATTCCAAACAGCCATTGGTTATAGTGAATTACGGCGGAGCTACAGGCGAAGAAATTGTGGCTTTCGCTCAAACGGTAACAGATGATGTTTTCCGTAAATTCGGTATCAAACTCCACCCGGAAGTTCAATTTGTTTAAACCATGAGTATGAGTAACAATACAACGGACAGCAAAATCACATTTCTGGGCACAGGAACATCTACAGGCGTTCCCCAACTCGGGTGTAACTGTGAAGTTTGCCTTTCCTCCGACCCTCACGACCGCCGAATGCGTTGCTCTGCACTCATCGAGACTTCCGGGACACGAATACTCGTAGATTGCGGTCCTGATTTCTATTTTCAGATGCTCCACAAGCCATTCGGGACTTTTGATGCCGTACTTCTAACCCACGAACACTACGATCATGTGGGCGGACTCGATGATTTGCGTCCCTATTGTATAGACGTGCCGCAAAACATATACTGCAACGAAGAAACAGCACGACACCTCAAACAACGCCTGCCCTATTGCTTTCAGTCGACAGACATCAAAAGGCTACCACACTTGAAATTGAATACGGTGAAGCCCCACGAAACTTTTTGGGTAAACAACATCGCAATTACCCCACTGCGTGTATTTCATGGAGAAATGGAAATTCTGGGATTCAGAATAGGTAAACTGGTTTACATCACCGACATGAAAACCATGCCCGAGGAAGAAATGGAATATATTCGCGGTGCAGAAATTCTGGTGGTCAATGCACTGCGAAAAAAGCCCCACCCCACCCACGAATCAATTGACGAAGCCATTGCATTTGCAAAACTCACGAAAATCCCTTCTGTTCTTTTTATTCACATGAGCCATCAAGCCGGATTACACCGCGACATTGACAAGGCTTTGCCCGAGGGTTTCCGGTTTGCATATGATGGTCTGGAAGTGATATACTGAATTGAAAAAAACGATGTCAGACATAATTTGAATAATATCAGACATCGTTTTTAAAAAATAAAGCATCTCGTTTCGTGCTTATTTACAAAAAACTACTATCTTTGCACTCGCATTTAGGAAAGATGCCAGAGTGACCGAATGGGGCGGACTCGAAATCCGCTGTACGGCTTGTCCGTACCGGGGGTTTGAATCCCTCTCTTTCCGCAAAGCAAAACGGGATTTCCCTAACGGAAGTTCCGTTTTTTTATACTTACCGATAAAAACAGAAAGCAAGCGCAAAATGAAAACCCTGCTTATCTTCACAGGAAAAACAGCCGACAAGGAAATTGCGAAACTTACGGAACGCTATATAGAGCGCATAGAGCATTACATACAGTTTGAAACAGCCGTTGTGCCTGACATTAAAAATGCGCAAAAACTCTCGTTTTCACAGGTAAGCCAGATTGAAGGCGAAGGAATACTAAAACTTTTGCGCGAAGGCGATTACGTGATATTGCTTGACGAACACGGCGAAATGTTCCGAAGCATCGAATTTGCGAAAAAGTTCAACCGCCTTATGACCTCTGCTCCCGCACGACGGTTAGTGTTTATAATTGGAGGGCCCTACGGATTTTCTCCACAAGTTAAGGCAAAGGCAAAAATGGAAATATCGCTTTCACCCATGACATTCTCCCACCAAATGATAAGAATGATATTTGTCGAGCAACTGTATCGCGCACTAACAATTCTCAACAACCAGCCTTACCACCACGAGTAACCATCTACTCGTCCTTATCACTCCACAAGAAATCAGCGTCTCCACTTTCATAGCGGCGCGACTCCATTTCTTTTCCAGGATCTGCCTTTTCGGCAGAAATAGTAGTGATTGTTTTCATAAAATCGGCAGACATGGTAATCACACCAGCTATCGTGGGACGAATGTATTTTTGTTTCTTTTGTTTCATATGATATTTTTTGCGTCAGATATCTTTTATCTTCCGCCAAGAATTAGTTCAGGATTAGTTGAAATCACGGGATTATCCGAAGGATTTACCTTTACAGAATCATTGTCTGAAATATCGCTCACCCACATATAGTCGGTAAGCGGATTTATTCCAATGGTTTTGAAATAATCTGTAACAGTTCCTTCCACAATTATCCTCTTGCCGTAATTATCAGGATTTGAAACCAGATTCAACTCCTTTCGTAAGCTCGTATTTATAGGCAATTGCACTGGCATGCAGTTCTTCACATCATTCTCCAAAGGATTGTCGGCAATCAGCAAGTTTGTTTCGCGTGTAAAAGGAGGTGTAAAATCTGCATCTTTAAGCGAAGTTCCATTTACAACGCCTACAATATACCCCACAATTCCGTTGGCATTAACAACAAGCGAACTGTCTTGCGCCACACCTTCGGCATACAACTTTGCAAGAGTCACCGAAATATAAACATTCCCGTCAATTGTATCTTGAACTGAAGGTACATTCGCCGTAGTGTCTTTGTTTATCGTATCAGTAGGAGTTGGCGTAGGCGTGGGCTTTTCGTCGGGCTTTCCAAAGTCGGCTTTCTCACATGCCCCTACAGTGATCAAAACTATCACCGCAAGGAGCCAATATAATATATGAGTCCGCCGAAATTTCATCAGAGCAGCCCTTTTGAAGAAGGTAGATAAAAATGTTCCAAATCACGATGAACCGCCAACTTCACGGCACGCGCAAAAGCCTTAAAGATACCCTCGATTTTATGATGCTCGTTCTCTCCCTCGGCTTTGACATTCAAATTAATCATAGCATTGGAAGCCAAACTTTTGAAGAAATGATAGAACATTTCTGTGGGTACATCACCGATTTTCTCTCTATGAAATTCAACGTTCCACACAGTCCATTCGCGCCCGGAGAAATCTAATGCCACTTGGCACAGACAATCGTCCATCGGCAAGCAGAACCCATAACGCTGAATGCCGCGTTTGTCTCCCAAGGCCTTATTCAGACATTGACCCAACACTATCGCGGTATCTTCTATCGTATGATGTTCGTCCACATTTAAATCCCCTTTCACATCTATCTTCAAATCAATATTACCATGACGGGATATCTGGTCAAGCATATGGTCGAAAAATCCCAACCCTGTTGATATTTCGCTTTTTCCCGTGCCGTCAAGATTTAATTCCACAAACACATCAGTTTCGTGGGTGGTACGGTGTATGCTTGCCTTACGTTCTCCTGCTACTACAATCTCCGATATTTTTTGCCAGGTCATTTCTCCCGCCAGTTTAAGCGCATTACACCCCATATTCTCGGCAAGTTTTACATCTGTATCCCTGTCGCCGATTACATAAGAATGAGCCAAATCATAACTGCCGTCAAGATATTTTCCCAACATAGCCGTACCAGGTTTACGGGTAGGGGCTTTGTCTTCGGGAAATGTGCGATCAATCAAAATATCGTCAAATTTCACGCCCTGGCTTTCCAATGTTCTGAGCACGAGGTTATGAACGGGCCAAAATGTTTCTTCCGGAAAAGAATCTGTGCCAAGACCATCTTGATTCGTTACCATTACCAATTCATAGTCTGTCAGACGAGATATGGTATAAAGCGAATTTATTGCGTCTTCCACGAACTCCAATTTCTCAAAAGAATCCACTTGCTCGTCAGCAGGTTCTTTTATAATTGTACCGTCTCGGTCTATGAAGAGAGCTTTTTTCATCTTATTCATTTTAACATGGTTTGTATTTGCGCATAGCAGCCAAAAGCAATGTGTTTTCCTTTTGGGATCCAACGGTGATGCGCAGACAATTTTCGCAAAGTCTGACACGACTACGATTTCTTACAATCACACCACATTCTATCAGATAGTTATATAACCTAGTTGCGTTATCGAATTTCGCAAGAAAGAAATTGGCGCTCGTAGGATAAACCTTTTTGCAATATGGCAGGATAGAAACTGCTTCCATAAGCATTGCACGTTCTTCCAATATGAGACCTACCCATTTTTCCACGTCATAACGTTTGGAAATTATGCTTTCACCAGCATCTTGGGTAAGCAAATTTATATTGTAGGGGTATTTTACTTTGTCGAAATACCCAATTATTTCTTTCGATGCGAAAGCCATTCCCAAGCGAATGCCTGCACTTCCCCACGCCTTCGAGAAAGTATTCAACACTATAGCATTAGGATATAACGAGATTTCTTCGCGAAATGTTGGTTGTTTGGTAAAATCAGAATAAGCTTCATCAATAACAACAATTCCTTCGAACGCGTTGAGAATCTTTTTTATTTCGTTGGCATCAAGTAAGTTTCCGGTAGGATTGTTCGGCGTGCAAAGGAAAATCAATTTGGTATGCTCGTCTGTTTGTCCCAACAATTTTTCCGCATTCAGAGAAAAATCATCCTCCAAATCGACAGAGCGATACTCTACGTCGTTAATATCCGCAGCAACACGGTACATGCCATAAGTAGGTTCTATGGCAACAACATTGTCTTCCTTGGGTTCGCAAAAAACTCGAAAACACAAATCAATAGCTTCGTCGCTGCCGTTTCCTAAAAAGATATTATCGGCAGGAACTCCCTTTACTTTCGAAATCTTAGCTTTCAAATTCCGCTGCAAAGGGTCGGGATAACGGTTCAATGGAGTATTGAACGGATTTTCATTTGCATCAAGAAGAACCTGTGCTTCGCCGGTAAATTCATTACGGGCACAACTATAAGGAGCCAAGCGCAATATATTTTTGCGAACCAGTTCGTTTAGCGGTTTCATCATTGTTTTTGTGTTAGCTTGTCTTTGATGTAGTTTATTCTCACAGTCATCGCGTTTTTATGCGCTTCAAGTCCCTCGGCAGCAGCCATTGTTTCCACGGCATTACCTATTGACATCACGCCTTCGGCTGTAAGATGCTGGAATGTCATTTTGCGCATAAAACTGTCCAGACACAATCCGCTATAAGCCTTGGCATATCCTTTTGTCGGGAGGGTATGGTTTGTTCCAGAAGCATAATCGCCGGCGCTCTCACAAGAATACGCACCAAGGAAAACCGACCCTGCATGTATTATATGCTCTGAAATTTCAGCGTAATTATCTGTGGCAATAACGAGATGCTCCGGCGCATAAGCATTGGAAACTTCTATTACTTCCTTGTTCGAAGGTACGTATATAGCCTTGCTGTTTGCGAGTGATTTTTCAGCTATTTCCTTGCGCGGCAACAGGGCTAGTTGTCTTTCTATTTCTTCTTCCACCAACTTTATCATATTTTTGTCGGTAGAAACAAGGATAACTTGGCTGTCAACTCCATGTTCGGCCTGACTAAGTAAGTCGGCGGCAACAAATACAGGGTTGGAAGAACTGTCGGCAATGACTTCCACTTCGCTTGGCCCTGCTGGCATATCGATAGCAACGTCTTCAAGCGAAACCATTTGCTTTGCAGCTACCACATACTGGTTTCCAGGTCCGAATATCTTGTCTACTTTTGGAACGCTTTCAGTACCATAGGCCATCGCGGCGATAGCTTGTGAGCCTCCGGTCTTGAAAACTTTTGAAACCCCTGCGAGTTTTGCCGAATAAAGAACGGCAGGATTGCATTTTCCCTCTTTGTTTGGCGGAGTGCATAGTACGATTTCACTACAACCTGCGATTTTGGCAGGAATGGCAAGCATCAATACTGTTGAAAACAAGGGCGCAGTGCCACCGGGTATATACAAACCTACTTTTTCTATGGGAACAGATTTTTGCTCGCAAACAATTCCTGCACACGTTTCTATCTTGATCGGAGCGAATCGCTGTACTTCGTGGAATTTTCGGATATTGTCGTGAGCCAATCTGATGGCGTCTTTAAGTTCTGCCGACACGGATTTCTCGGCTTCGGCAAATTCTTCCTCGGATACGGCAAGTTTTTCGAGTTTTACTTTATCGAAAAGTTCTTCATATCTTATCAGTGCGGCATCACCGTTTTCACGCACATCATCAAGCACTTTTCCCACCACTGCGTGCAATTCCTGCGTACGCATAACAGGACGCTTGAAAATTTCAGACCATGCAGCCGGTGAGGGATTATCGTAGAATTTCATCATTTCAGAGAATCATCTTTTCTATAGGTATCACGAGTATACCTTGTGCGCCTTTTTCCTTGAGTTGGCCGATTATTTCCCAAAAACGTTTCTCTTCGAGTACGGTGTGAATGCTACACCAATTTTCGTCGGCCAAAGGCATTATTGTCGGACTCTTGATACCGGGGAGAACTGATATTATTTCGTTTAGTTTGTCTTTGGGCGCATTCATCAGCACATATTTCTTGTCTTCAGCACTCCTCACAGCTTTTATACGGAATAGCAACTCGTCAAGAATTTCGCGCTTTTCATCGTTCATTCCCCGGTTGCCTATCAATATTGCCTCGCTTTTCATCACCACTTCCACCTCGCGCAAATTGTTGCTCACCAAAGTGGAACCAGAACTTACGATATCAAAAATAGCGTCGGCCAATCCTATGGCAGGCGATATCTCAACGCTGCCGTTTATAACCTGAACTTCGGCGTTTATTTTTTTGTCTGCCAAAAATTTCTTCAGGATATTGGGATACGATGTTGCTATTGTGCGTCCCTCGAACCATTGCAATCCATTGTAGGACGTGTCTTTGGGAACGGCAAGCGAAAGACGGCATTTGCTGAAGCCCAGACGCGAAATCACCTCGGCATCATATCCGCGCTCCATGAATTCGTTTTCGCCCACGATGCCTATGTCGGCCACACCATTTGCTACGGTTTCGGGAATATCGTCGTCGCGCAAGTAAAGGGCCTGCAAAGGAA
This sequence comes from bacterium, assembly GCA_963660485.1. Lineage (GTDB taxonomy): Bacteria > Bacteroidota > Bacteroidia > Bacteroidales > Bacteroidaceae > UBA6398. The sequence continues at coordinate 43,133 of CAVKYH010000009.1, forward strand.
ACGTTGTGGAGTCGGAAATAAGAGTGCGTTTCGATACGCTAAGTTTTACATCGGCCTCTGCAAGAAGCGACATTGTGTCATCGTGAAGACGGCCTTTGGATTGGATAGCAATTCTTATCATTTCAATTTAGTTTGTTTGGTTATTCTCCGCTCTCAGATGATACCTTGCGCATGTTGAGCGATGATATCAGCATTTGCGGATTGATATGGGTGCTTACATAATAGGTGGACAAATTTTCCTGCAGGTCTGCGCCGGAAGTTTCGTCCACGCTGAACGTTACTTCATAGGAATATTCGCCTGTATCAGTAGGCACTTTGTGAATTTTATAGTCGTTGTTCATCGTGAAAGCTATTTGCGTTTTGCTTGCCACGAGTTTGTTGGCAAATGCCACCACGTCGGAATGGGTAGCATTGCGTTTGTTCAGGAAATTGTCCATCACCGGCGCCACTACTGCGGTAAGCGAATTTTCTTCCCGTGCTTCTATTGCTGCGAAGAATTGGGAACAAACGGCTTTCACGCGTGCTGCTTCGTCGGGCTGCACTTTCAAGGCCGCCAGATTGTTCTGCGTCTGCGTGGCTTGTTCTATATATTTTCCGTCGGGGTGGTTGGAGATGTAAAGTTGCAGTGCCTCGGCAGTATTGGCATTGAGAGCGTCTTCAAAGTCAAGCGAATCGATTTTGTCCTTGCAGGCCTGCTCAAACGGGCTGTTTTTATGGTTTCCGAGAAAAGCCACGAAACTGCCTTTTGTATTGTTAACACACGCATCACGCCAGTCGTTGATTTCCGCCGCAAGTTCTCCGAGCTTAGCCTTCACCTCGTCGGCATGTTTTCCTTCGGGATAACTTTCAAGATATTGGTTGTATAGCGAAGTGTCGTTCGAAACAATCACCTCTTCATAGGTTTCCTGTTCGGCACGTTCCTTTTGGGCATTTCCTATAAGCACATAAGCCAAGGCTCCGAGCGCTATCACTACCACGGCAACGGATATACCGATGATTATCCCCTTGTTGCTTTTCTTTTTTCCGCCTCCGTCGGGAGCATAAGGGTCAATGTTGCTGTATTGTTCCCTGGAATTAGCGGCAGACTGTGCCTTGCGGTTGGGAGTAGCTTGGTTTACGCTCAACTTAGCTCCGCACGATGGGCATGCTTCGGCATTTCTTAGAACCACACGTCCGCAATCGGGACATGATTTTATGTTTCCGGCTATTGATACTCCGCAATTCGGACATCTGTCGGCTGCGTCTGAAACTTCGTGTCCACACTCGGGACATTTGATTATCGCCATTGTTTCTGTGTTTTTAAGTTTGGGCAGTAATGCCCTGTTGTTCATTTCTGTTTTTTGCGGTGATGCTTTTAGGGCACACTATTTGCAAAAATACGATTTTCGCGCTATTTCTGTATTGTAGTCCGCTGTTTAATTTGCCATATTATTACAAAATCCAGCAATAAGTTAGCAGTTTTCCATTAGGCATCAACAATTGTCTTCCCCACTAAACTTTTGTCCGATGACACACGCTGAAAAACCTGCTTCGGATATGCAAAAAACTCCAAGGCATCTAGTTTAAATTAGATGCCTTGGAATTTAAATTATGTCTGACATAAGAAAAACGAAATCGGATATCGTTTTCACAACACCCGATTCTACTTAGAACTCAATGTATATCAAATAGTTACAACTCTATTTATTTCACGATAAATTTCTTGCCGTTTTGAATGTAAACACCCGCAGCCGTAGGCGAAACCACTTTGCGTCCCATGAGGTCGAATATAGGCGAATTTTCAAACGCCTTGGATACTACAGTTTTGGATATGCCTGTAGAAGCGTCCCATTTGAAAGCCACATATCCCTCATAGTCTGCAGAAGAAGTAGATGTGTTGTAGGCGTAGTGGTATAAATAGAATTCTCCGGCAGATTTGTCGCCATTGAAAGAAGTGCAGCCCTCTGAGGTATCAAACCAAACATACTGGTTGTTCTCGTAAACATAATAGAAATAAGCTCCACCATAACCCGGAGTCTGCGAACCATTGGTGATACCCAAGGAATCGTCATAAATAGTAAACTTCAACTCTGCGGGAGAAGCATTTTCACCCTCCATAGCCAAGGCATACTGATATTTTGCTCCGGAATATTTGGTGAGAGTGGTTTTGGCTGTACGATAAGGGGTAACAGTCATATCATCGCCTGCATAATATGAAAGCGTTCCCTCAACCTTCCATTCCACAGAAATGTTGGATTTTGTCAATACCACATACGGTTGATACATATACGTCCAAGTGCCATACCAAGCATTGAAATTGTCGAACGTAATCGCTCCAGCATCGTCGATTTTGCCAACTACATTGCCAGAACTGCTTACGGTATCGGCAAGAGTGTAATACGTGGCAAACGTAGACGGGGCAATAGTGATAGTCTTGTTGTCCAAATCCACACTACCTACAAGCGAAGAACCGAAATTCAAGAGATTGTTTATGGTAATAGTGCCATCGTCATTTTTTGAAATCGTTACTTCATGCCCACTGCTTAGAGCCGTCCAGGAAGCTCCTGTTGAAATATATTCAGAACCCCAGGACTCAGGATCGTAGGTCCCTACCAAATCATCTACGGAGTTAACTGCGGCATTTGCCATCAAGCAACTTATAGCTGCCAACAATGCGAAAGTAAATCTTTTCTTCATACGCATAATACATTAAAAGTTAAACCTTATATTTTACTTCTTGAAAAATTCTTTTTGCAATCATAAACTTTTCCTCTAATGTTCGCCGTCCGGCACACATAGAAACCAGGCAAGCGAACATTAAAAGAAAAATATTAGTTACTTATCTCCATACACCATACACGCCAACAAATCCGTTATAGACACTCGAACTAACATAGCCGTACAGATAAATGTAGCTCTGGCTGTAATCAATCATGGAATAGTAAGCGCCATAATTATATCCGCCATACCAGTCCATAAAATTGATATCAACGCCACCATGACTGTAATTGTAAATATAATAGCCTTCTTCGTTGTAACCGGCTACCACATAGTTCAATTTATACGTGGTATAGTCGAAAGTAGCAGCACCCATGCCTTCGAAAGGAACGATTTCGCCATTCCACGAATTCGGTTTGTTGGGATTTACATTCGTGCCTTTGATATAGAAATACATGCTGTTGTTCGAACCCATGAAGTTGGTGATATAAAATTTGTTCACACCTTCAAGTTGGTACATCTCAGAAGTATTCTCCGGTATTTCGTCCATATCAATATAGTAGAAAGTCATATTATCCTTGACCATTACCCATTGACTCACCACAACAGAAGCATTAAACACCGTGGTGCCGTTCTGAACAGAATAATGATCGGCCGACTTTTCGTCAATGGCAATACGGAAATTGTATTTTTTCTTTGCTTCCAAGCCTTTGATGCCAATAGTTACGGTTTGGTCGCCAACACCTTTGTCGAAATACACAGTATCGGGCACACGGATAGCCGCAGTATCACTATACACAACTCTCAAAGGGATAGCAGAAGCTACCGTAGTGTCTTTGCGCGAAACAGATAGTTCTATAACCGAATCCTCCGGTTCCAAAACGAAATCCGTAGTGTTGTCGCTGTTGAAATAAGCACAAACAGCACCTTCAGCCGTGGGTTTGCCCGGAGAATAGTTGTCGTCATCGCTGCACGAAGCCAGCGTAAAAGCCAAACATACACCCATTATGCCGGCAATGTATTTTAGAAATGAGATTTTCATAATTACCTGTAGTTTTTTATTAGTAATCAACTTGAGCCTTCACCGCATTGGAAGGATCGGGATTGAGAACAACGCTTGTATTCTGGTCTCTCTCGTATTCATATATATAATAGTTCAACCACGGAGCCACATATCCCTCTTTGGAATTGAGTTGATAGGTAGAAGGGAAGTTGGAATCATCGTAGTAGCGCGTGATTTTCTTTGCCAAACGCTTGTAATCGAAATAAACAAGCCCTTCGCCCCAAAATTCTATGCGCTTCTGCACCATAAGTTCGTCGGTAAAATCTTCAATCGTGGTAGCAGAGCATTCATATTTGTTGTCGTTGTAACGATAAGAGTTCATGAAGTTTTCCAAAGCCGTTTTGCCGGCAACAATTCCTTCGGAATGCGCCACAGCTTCAGCGTAGATGAAATACATTTCCTCTACACGCATCAGAGGTATGTCGCAAAGCAAACCAACATTATAATCATCTGTATTTCCCGAACCCGGGTGGAATTTGATTCCTGCATAAGCATCAAGATATTTCCATTGATTATCCGTCAACAGAGTGCTATAACCATCAGGAACTTTCCTTGCTCTGGCATCTTTGGGGGCAACCCATGTTTTCTTGCGCCAATCGGCATCAGAAATCTTGTTGTAAAGATTAGCACCAATACAACGGCTACCGCCGGCCTTATCCTTACTACCCCAATATGCCGCCCACGAAAAGACAGTAGACTCTACCGACATATTACACATCCAAGAATACCACATGTTACCTATTTGCTCTTTCGCACCAAAAGAAGCGCCCCACATCCAAGCATGATTTGCTGTATTGAATCCGGTCTTTGTGTCATACCATTCCTCTTTGTTCAGCGGACTATAACCATCAGTCCCCATAGCTTTCTCCGCATATTCTGCGGCTTTGGCATAACATTCTTTCGCAGTCTTGATTCCGAGCGCATCATAGCCATCGTTATCATTTTCGTGTTCAAGTTGTGCCGTCAAATCATTAGGAGTGCGATCAAAACGCGTAGCCAATTCCAGCCATAAGCGAGCCTTCAAACCATAAACCACACTCTGGTCAGGAACACTCTTGTCTGTGCGGCTATATCCTTCAAGATATTTCTCGGCTTTGTTTAAATCCGACATTATAAAACGATACATCGTATAGAACTTTGCACGCGGATTGTGCTTCGCCTCATCTTTTGTAGTGTTCTCGGTTACAATAGGAACTGTAAGCCCCCAAACTTCTTTAGCCTTTTCATCTATATCAAAACCTGTAGGCTTAAATTCAAACATTCTGGCCAAATCCATATAAGCCAAAGCACGATAAGCAAGTGCAACGCCGGTAAGATTCAAATCTTTCTGCGTAGGATTTTCCTTATGTCCATAATCTTTTATTATAAGCCCGGCATTGTAGTTAAGGTAATAGTAATACGAGAAAGTATAAAGCGCAAAATAGTTCAGATAAGAGCCGTCGGCGATATACGAATAGTAATAGTCCATTGCAGAACTTGCTATAGGGAAATCTTCTCCGAGAATATCTCTTATAAACATCTGGCAAGGATACCCCCAATCGCAAGAATTCCCTGAAACTCCGTAAGAATCGTACATTACCATAATGGCGTTCAAACCATTTATGAGCAAAGAAGAAGGATCTGAAGCTTGGTCTATCTGTTTTTGGGTACCCACATCGGTAGGCAAGTCTTCTTTCAAGCAAGCCTGCATCAAGAAAGCCGCTGATATAATCATAAGCAAGGCTGTTGCCTTTTTGAATATTTTGTTCATGATGATTATCTCTTTTGAAATTTAGAAGTTTAATGTTATACCACCCGAAATCGTACGAACGAACGAATAGTTTTCTATACCAGGCGAACCAGCATAACTTGTACGCGGATCAAGACCTTTGCGCTTTGTCCAAAGGGCAACATTATCAGCAGCCACATACACGCGCAACTTTGTCAATCCCAACTTAGAAATCCATACTTTGGGGAAAGTGTAGCCAAAATTGATATCATTAAGACTCAACCAACTGCCGTTTGTAAGAAATCTGTCGGAAGCAAGATTCTGATCGGTGTCGCCAAATTGCAAGCGGGGAATGTTTGAACTTTTATTGGTTTCACTCCATGCTTTAAGCATATCCTTGTGGAAGTTTGTACCTACATCAGAACTGTTCGGACTATGCATCAGAGTTTGATAGCCATAGTCGAACACTTGTCCTCCGATAGAATAGGAGAAATTCACCGACAAGTCAAAACCTTTGAATGTAACTGTTGTTCCAAAGCCACCATAAAGGTCTGGCGTTGGATCTCCGCAAGCATAATACGAAGCCTCTTCATGATTCGTGGTAGTTGTTCTCACACCTTGGTCATCAGTCTTATACCACATTGCATTTCCTTCGGCATCTACACCTGCATACTTAGGCAATCGCCAAGTATATATAGGTAGTCCCTCACCATAGAAATAATCACCGGAAGTATAGCCAGCATGTCCGTCAAGTGTAGACTTTTTATTCTCTGCATACAGTTTGGTGATTTCGTTAGTGTAATGCGTTGCGTTAAGATTTACATTCCACACAAAATCTTTGGTATGGAATATATCGTAGGCGATATCAAATTCCACGCCTTGGTTTACCATACTACCGACATTCGAATAGTATTGCGTATATCCTTCAGACTTGGGAACGTACACAATGCTTAGCATATCTGTGGTTTTGCGATAGAAATACTCCAAACCTCCACGCAAGCGGTTGTCAAACATCGTAAACTCAACACCAAGGTTCAAGTTTGTATTTGTTTCCCAAGTGATATTCGGATTACCTTTGGAATAAAGCATTGTAGCCACCTTATCGTTTGAATTACTGATAAGGTATGTATCCATATAAAGATTCGAACCAATTGCGTCATTACCTTGTTGTCCCACAGAGAATTTCAATTTCAGTTCGTTGAGCCAATCTTTGGTGCTTTCCATCCATTTTTCTTTTGAAATGAGCCATGCTGCGCCGAAAGAATAGAAGTTACCCCAGCGGTGCGACGGAGCAAAGCGCGAAGAGCCATCACGACGGAAAGAGAACTGACCGAAATATTTGCTGTCGTAATCATACATGGCGCGGAAGAAATATCCCTCGGTATTGTATTTTCCTTGGTCGGAAGTTCCGGAATTATCCTTGATAGCGCCACTCAATTCACGGTTTCCGAAATAAGAGAACATCTTGGTGCGTGAAGCTATCACATCTTCGCCCGTCTGTTTATAGTTCTCGTGCCCAAGAAGCAAAGTCATGTTGTGTTTTCCGAACGAACGCACGTAATTTGCCAACTGTTGGAAGTTTGCCGTATAGTAACGGTAATGACTCTTGCTTACGAAACCTTCGGGATATGTGGCAGCACCCCAACCATAAAAAGGCTGCGCGGTTGAAGTATAGCGATATTCATAATCGTTCACCGTTCCGTTGAGAGTAAGTGTGAGACCCTTTACGAAATCGGGGGTTATATCTACATAACCATTGAGATAGAAAGAATTGCCATCTTGTTCGCTTGCTTGAAGCATGTCATCTTTCAGCGGGTTTTGCGTAGAAAGTATATGGCGTGTGAGTCCGGCGTTCATACCGTCGCCATAGTCCATAATCTTACCGTTGGCGTCTGTCATAATCTTGCCGTTGCCATCACGCAAATAGAGCGGATAAATAGGAGCTATTTTATTAACGGTATAGAATATATTATTTCCGGAATTGCTGCTGCCGTCTGCCGCATAGTCCACGTCGCTGTGAGCATAGTTGATGTTACCGCCCACTTTTAGCCATGGTTTGGCTTTATAGTCTGCTTTAAGTCTAACGGTGTATCGTTTGTAATCCGAAGCCGGAGAGATACCGGGATTGTCAAGATAGCCGAACGAAGCATAGAATTGCGAAACTTGGTCGCCGCCATTGATATTCAAGTTATACTCCTGGCGCAAAGCATTACGAAAAGCGGCTTTCAACCAATCATCGGGTTTAATGGTATATTCTTGTCCGTTATAAGTGATTTTGTTGCCGAGTTTGGCGTTTGGATTAAGCTTTCCGTTATCACCAATCAGGTATTGTCCTTCGGGAACATCGTATACGAGATAACCCAAACCGCCAACAGACGCATCGCTGCTCAACATATTTTGATTTGCCTGCACATGTGCGGCGTAGGAACTCTTGCCGTCGGCCCTCAATTTATTGTAAATGGACTGATATTGCAGTTCATAATATTGCCCAGGGTCGGTTACCATATCATAAGTCTTGGAAGCACGGCTCACACTACCCCATTTTGCATCGAGAGATATGGTGGTTTTGCCTTGCTGCGGCGTTTTGGTGGTTATCATAATCACACCGTTTGCACCGCGAGCACCATAAAGGGCATTTGAAGCTGCATCTTTCAAAACTGTAATCGAAGCAACATCGGCAGGGTTGATATCACTCCACGAACCATAGTACGGCGCGCCGTCAACTACGATAAGGGGTTCCTGACCTGCGTTGATTGAGCTAATACCACGCACATGGATTGTAGGAGTTGAGGTAGGGTCGCCCGAAGATTTGTACATCTGCACACCGGCTACCTGTCCGTCAAGAGCGTCAACCACATTGTTTACCTGGCGGTCGCTTATCTTTTTGTTGTCCACGACTCCTGCCGAGCCTGTGAACGATGATTTTTTCTGCTTTCCATAAGCCACAACCAAAACTCCGTCAAGTTTGTTGTCTTTGGAGTGCAGACTGATTTTCATTCCCGACGCAGCTTTCAATTTCTGCGCCTCCATTCCGATAAAGGTTACCACAAGCGTAGCACCTTTTTTAGCTTGGGGCAAATTGAATTTGCCATTGACGTCTGTAACGGCGACAATTTGGGTACCTTCTACCACAACGTGAGCACCGAATACAGGTTCTCCATTTTCATCAGTAACAAGTCCCCCGACTCCACCGGGATTCTGTGCCATTACATGCCCTGACGTTGCCAACAACAGGGACATTAAAAAAACCTTTACTCTCATATATTTTTTCTATGTGTTGTTTCTTGATTTCGGGGAGGCGTTTTCCCCATTTAATATTGCTATAAAAAGCGAACAGTACGCACACAAAATCTATCTGCAAATCTCTTGACTGCACAACAACATTAGCTGCATTCAGAAGATTTGCAAACCCGCTTTCATTTTGTCGGGCTAAACATCACAGCCCGATATCTGTGCAAACCTTGAAGGGCTTGCTTTGAAAACATATCGTAGATTTCAATATCCATTCGCCACATCATTTTAACAGCGTGCAATATTTATGATGCAAAGGTATTGTAATTTCCGTTAAACACAAAGCTTTTCGAAAGAAAAAGCCGTTCAAACACGCCAAAAGTTTGTTTTCGATTTACTTTTATACACATTTTGTTTGTTAGAGTTTCCGTTTTATGTCATTCTAATCAGAGAAGAATAGCCGGAATATATAGAAAAATCCAACGAATCCGCATCAAATCCCGTTGTTTTCCACTGTCGGCAACACGCAAAAGCAAAGATTTCAAACGCCCTCAAATTCCCGAAAAAATTACAAGGCATCTTGTTAAAAACGATGTCTGATATTATTTAAATAATGTCTGACATCGTTTGAATAATGTCAGACATTGTTTTTGCGATATATGACATAATGTTTTCGCCACCCCAAACGGCGTATACAGAACCCCTTTTTGCTTACCCGAATTACTTGTAGAAATTGATTGGCACAATATTTGCTCCATTTATAACCTAACAACATATTCACAAGGCACTATTATGGAATTTATCAAAGACAAGCAATTCGGCGGAGAACGTCCTCTTTTCGGAAGTCATGACGTAAGGCTCGAAAACATTACCATTACCGACGGAGAATCGGGCATAAAATGCTGCCAGAACCTTGAATGTGCAAACTCAAAATTCTACGGAAAATATCCGTGGTGGCATGTTGACGGAAGTGTGATAGAGAACTGCTATTTTGCTCCCGGCAGCCGCTCGGCTATATGGTACAGCAATGACATGGTGATGAGAAACTGCGTGATTGACGGCCCGAAGTTTTTTCGCGAGATGCGCAACCTGAGCCTCGAAAACGTAAAAATCAACGACGCCGACGAAACTTTTTGGAAAGTCAGCGGATTGAAAATAAAGAATGTGGAACTCCACGAAGGCACCTACCCGTTCATGTTTTGCGAAAACATTTATGTAGACGGCTTGAAGTCGGATTCGAAATACGTGTTCCAATATTGCAAGAATGTTGAGGTGCACCACGCAGAAATCACCACAAAAGACAGTTTTTGGGAGTGTGAAAACGTTACCGTCTACGATTCCAATCTCGACGGAGAGTATCTTGCGTGGCACAGCAAGGGCATCAAACTCGTAAGATGTCATATAAGCGGCGAACAACCTTTGTGCTATCTCGACGGAATTACGCTTGAAGATTGTACTTTCGACGCTGCCTGCGACCGCACATTCGAAGACTGTAGCAACATAAACGCACAGATTTCGGGCAAACTCACAGAAGTGAAAAATCCTATCAGCGGGCGCATCGTTGCCGACGAAATAGGAAAAATCACCTACACGCAATTTGCAAAAGGAAACAGTTGCATAATAGAAACCCGCAAACAATAACACCATGGCATACGATTTCAACAAAACAATACAGCGCCGCGGCACAAACTCCTACAAATGGGACACGCCGAGAGACAAGAACATTCTGCCTATGTGGGTTGCCGACATGGATTTTCCCGTTGCGCCGTGTATACAAAAGGCTATCGAGCAGCGTGTGGCGCATGGAGTTTTCGGCTACACGCTTGTTCCCGAATCCTACTACCGCGCCGTTATAAATTGGTTCAAGACCCGGCACAAATGGACCGTAAAGCGCGACTGGATACTCTATACCACAGGCGTTGTGCCTGCCGTAAGTTGTTGCATAAAGGCTATCTGCATGCCAGGAGAGAATGTGCTCGTGCAGACACCCGTTTACAACTGTTTCTTCTCGAGTATCCGCAACCAAGGGTGCCAGATTGTTGAAAACGAACTTGTGAGAGACGGCGATTCATACAGAATTGATTTCGACGATTTCGAACAAAAATGCGCCAATCCCAAGACCACGGCGTTTCTTCTCTGCAATCCGCACAATCCTGCGGGACGTGTGTGGACGCGCGAGGAACTTGAGAAAATCAACACCATTTGCATGCGCCACAACGTGCGGGTGATTTCCGACGAGATACATTGCGAGATAATCATGCCGGGATATGAATACACGCCTTTCGCATCTGTGAGCAAAGAATGCCAGAAAAATTGCGTCGCCCTAAGCTCCCCGTCAAAAGCATTCAATACCGCAGGGCTACAGATAGCCAATATAGTTTGCGAGAATGCCGACTTGCGCCAACGCATAGAGAGAGTGATAAACATTTTCGAGGTTTGCGACGTGAATCCGTTTGGCCCCGTAGCCCTCGAAGCCGCATACAGCAAAGACGGCGCCCAATGGCTTGAAAACCTCAACGCATATATTCTGGAAAACTACCGCACTCTGAAAATGTTTCTGGCTCTGAATCTGCCCAAGATAAAGCTTCTCCGACTCGAAGGCACATATCTTGCGTGGCTCGACATACATGCGCTAGGCATCAGCGCGGAAGAAGCGTATGACATACTTTTGAAAAAAGGCAAGCTCATGCTTTGTCCGGGTACAGAGTATGGCGAGAAAGCCGGCGAGGGATATTTGCGCCTCAATCTGGCTTGTCCTGCCGAAACTTTGCACGAAGGTTTGCGCCGCATGAAACTTGCGCTTGGATAAATGCCTTTAATTTTGAAAAACAAAGGCATTTAGCAATAAGAAATAGGTACTTGTGAAAGGCTCATGCCTTTGCTGAAAAAACTACTCGGCATCTCGTAAAAATTCCGACGCATCTAATTTAAATTAGATGCGTCAGAATTTAAATTAGGTCTGACCTCGTATTCAACTATATCAGACATCGTTTCAAGCCTTTCAAACAAGGAATAAAAAACAAAGCGTGGCAATCTGCTTTTCAGCACTTTACCACGCTTTTTATAGTATTCTATTTTAACCTAAACTCAATTCACGTCATAATCGGCGTATTTGTATCGTTTGATACTGCGTTTCGGTGTTTTTTCAAACTCTTCGTCCACGATTTTTATGCCCGACAGTTGTGAATAGTTGGGCAATTCGCTGTTGAGTTCCCTACGGTTTTGCTCCATAATCTCGGCAAGTTGTATCCTTGTCAGACCATCTTTTTTCACAAGCTCTTCCGATGGATAAACCAAGGCATAGAAACGGTTGCCTTTCTGTATCATGATGCTTTCTTCTACGTAGGGCAACATATTAAGTTTGCCTTCAACCTCTTCGGGATAGATGTTCTGTCCCGAAGAACCGAGCAACATATTCTTTGAACGCCCTTTGATGTAAACATATCCGTATTCGTCCATAAGCCCAAGGTCGCCGGTATGCAGCCAACCGTCCTTGTCGATTGTAGCTGCGGTGGCCTCTGGATTCTTGTAGTATCCCAACATCACGTTAGTGCCTTTGCACACGATTTCACCGGGAATGTTTTGCGGATCGGGGGAGTCAATTCTCACTTCCATGTGTTTCACGGGGCGTCCGCACGAGCCGCTCGGAATCATCTTCCAGTCGGCATAAGTGATAATGGGCGCACATTCCGTGAGACCATATCCTATGGTATATCTGAAGCGTATGCGGCGCAAGAATTCCTCTATGTCGTGATTGAGAGCCGCTCCGCCGATAATTGCCTCGTAGAAATTTCCGCCGAAAGCGTCTGTGAGTTGTTTGCCTATTGCTGCCGCCACTTTTTCCTTTATATACGGCATGCGCACAAGCAGTTTCATCTTTGGCGACTGCAGTTTGGGAAGAATTGCACGGCGCAGGGCTTTCTCGAGAATCAACGGCACCGAAACGATAAGGTCGGGCTTTATGCGGCTGAACGCTTGGAAAATAATTGTAGGGCTCGGATTCTTTGTGAGGAAGAATATGTGTGTGCCCGAAATGAACTCGTACAAAAATTCAAACGCCATTCCATACATATGGGCCATAGGAAGAATTGATACCACCTTGCTTCCGCGATGAATAGCCAGTTTCAGTGCGCTGTTGGCGAAATCCATGTTGCTCCACACGGCACGGTAGGGAATCATTACGCCTTTCGACAAACTCGTTGTGCCCGAAGTGTAGTTTATCATAGCCAGTTCTTCGGGTTCGTCGCGGCGATAGGCCACATGTTCCTTTCTGAAATTTTTCGGGAACTTCTTTCCGAACAGCTCATTCAGCCTTTCGCGGGCATTTGTAATCCTTTCGGAACGGCTAACTATAAGCGAAAAATCCTGCAAACCGAATATGCCTTCAAGCGTAGGCATCTTGTCGGCATCCAAATCGGGCCATACCTGATCGCCGACAAAGAAAAGTTTGCTCTCGGAGTGGCTTATAATATTGTATATCTGTTCCGGTGTAAATTCGTGTAGTATGGGAACGGCCACTGCGCCATATGTCAGCACCGAGAGGAATGCCGCAGCCCACTGCGAACTGTTTCGTCCGCAAACCGCGATTTTGTCTCCTTTCTCCACGCCCGCTTCCTTGAAGATAATGTGCATCTTCTCTATTTTGCGAGCCACGTCCTTGTATTGCAAGGTAGCACCCTCGTAATCGGTGAGGGCATCTAAATCCCAATATTCCTTTATGGCAAATTCCACTTGCTCAAGGAAACTGCCTATTTGGTTGTTATCCATTTTGCACAAATTAGGTTTTGGTGTGCAAATTTAATTAGAAATTTCATATCAAAGGATATTTGTGCCAAAATAATTAGTATTTCTACTATATCAAGATATCGTAAAAACGATGTCTGACATTGTTTTTCGCAAGTTTTATTTGTAGTTTTGCACCACATTTTCCGCCATCAACATTTACTGTCAACCCAAGAAAACTACGGCTTATGGAAAAACTGAACATAGAGATAAATGTAAGCATATTGCAAATCGATGAACTCACTCCCAGTCAGCGCAAACTCGTGGAGAGTTCACGCAAAGCCTGCGACAAGAGTTATTCCCCCTACTCCAAATTTGCAGTTGGCGCTGCCCTGGAATTGGACAACGGAGAAATGCTGTGGGCAAACAATCAAGAGAACGCCGCTTACCCGTCGGGCTTGTGCGCCGAACGAAGTCTGCTTTTTTATGCCAAGGCAAACCACCCCGACAATGTAATATTGCGTATGGCAATAAGCGCAAAGAACAACGGCGAGATTGTAGAGAAACCCGTAGCGCCGTGCGGGACATGCCGGCAAGTTTTATTGGAAACGGCAAACCGCCAAACTACTCCTATAGAAATAATATTGGCAGGAAAAGACAGAGTGTATATAATAAATGACGTGAAAGACCTGCTTCCGTTGCGTTTCGACGCAGATGATTTGAAGTAGACGGCATTTTGGTACACTTTTTGCAATTACATATAAAACATTTTACCGAAATGAGCAAAGACAAAGAAAATATCAAGAAATCTGCAGACGTTAACGAAAAAACTCAGCAGGATACAGAAGAAACAGTTGACACCCAAGAGCAAACTCAAGAGGACAACACCGAAGAAACAACCGAAGAGGACAAAACCAAGCAGTATGAGGAGCAAATAGCCGAGCTTAAAGACAAATATCTGCGCCAGGCTGCCGAGTTTGACAACTATCGCAAACGCATAATAAAGGAGAAAAGCGAACTCATATTAAACGGAGGAGAAAACGTAATCAACTCCCTGCTACCGGTGATTGACGATTTTGAAAGAGCATTGGTCAACATGGAAAAATCAGAAGACACGGAAACCTTGAAGACTGGCGTTGAACTCATTTACCAAAAGTTGCTGAAAGCTTTGGAGGCTAACGGACTGAAAGCAATAGAAACAAACAACGCAGACTTTGACACCGACTTTCACGAAGCAGTTGCCATGATTCCTGCACCAAGCGACGATTTCAAAGGAAAGGTCGTGGACTGTGTGCAAAAGGGCTACAAACTTAACGACAAGATTATCCGCCACGCAAAAGTGGCTGTGGGACAATAAAGGCGGGATATAAAACGCTATTACAACATCATCATGGCAGAAGAAAAAGACTACTATAAAATATTAGGCGTAGAACGCAGCGCGACAGCCGACGAAATAAAATCGGCATACAAGAAAATGGCTATCAAATATCACCCCGACAGAAATCCGGGCGATAAAGAAGCCGAAGAAAAGTTTAAGCAAGCAGCCGAAGCATACGACGTGCTTCGTGATCCTGACCGACGTTCGCGCTACGACCAGTTTGGAGCCGCAGGAGTAAACGGCGAAGGTTTTGGAGGCTTTGGAGGAAGCGGCGGAATGGACATGGGCGACATTTTCTCCATGTTTGGTGATATTTTCGGAGGATTTAACGGCTTTGGAGGCTTTGGCGGAAACAGCGCGTCAGCCCAACGCTCGCAGGGAGGCAATCTGCGTTTGAGAGTGAAGCTTACACTTGAAGAAATCTCTACCGGAGTAACAAAGAAGTTCAAGCTAAAAAAATATATCACCTGTCCGGAATGCGGCGGAAGCGGTGCAGAAAAAGGCTCGTCGGCGGAAACTTGTCCCACATGCCACGGACAAGGACATGTATTGCACCAACAACGCACCATTCTCGGAATAATGCAAACCCAAACCGTTTGTCCTACCTGCCATGGCGAAGGAAAAATAATCAAGAACAAGTGTAATCACTGCAATGGCGAGGGTGTGGTAAAAGATGATGAGGTTGTAGAAGTAAACATACCTGCCGGAGTTTCTGAAGGAATGATTGTAAACGTTCCGGGAAAAGGAAACGCAGGACGACACGGCGGAATCAACGGAGACTTACAGGTTATAATCGAGGAGATACCCCACCAAACTTTTATCAGAGACGAGAATGATCTTGTATACAACCTTTTGCTTACAGTTCCGCAGGCTGCTTTGGGCGACACAGTGGACATTCCTACGCTCGACGGCAAGACTAAAATCACTATCAAGCCAGGCACACAACCCGGCAAGGTTTTGCGTTTGCGCGGAAAAGGTCTGCCTGCAATCAAGGGCTACGGCAGCGGCGTCGGTGATTTAATTGTAAATGTCAGCGTGTACATTCCCGAAAATTTGACCAAAGAAGAGAAAAACGCATTGGAATCTTTGCGCAACAGCGAGAATTTACAGCCCGACAAGAAGGTGAAAGAAACGATTTTCCAAAAGTTCCGCGCCCTGTTTGATTAGGCGAAATACTTATGAACTACGAGGAAACTTTAGAATACTTGTACACTGCAGCGCCCTTGTTCCAGAATATCGGAGCAGGGGCGTATAAGGAAGGTCTCTACAACACGCGGGCTCTTGACGAGCACTTTAATCATCCGCACACTCATTACAAAACAATCCATATTGCCGGCACAAACGGCAAAGGATCATGCGCCCACACCATCGCAGCCGTGTTGCAGGCGGCTGGATATAGGACGGGGCTTTACACATCTCCCCACTTGGTGGATTTCCGTGAGAGAATACGCGTAAACGGCGAGATGATACCCAAACAGGAAGTGATTGATTTCGTAGAAAACGAGCGCGCGTTTTTCGAACCTCTCTACCCGTCGTTTTTTGAACTGACCACGGCTTTGGCATTTGCCTGGTTTGCAAAACAGAAAGTCGACATCGCCGTAATCGAAGTGGGATTGGGCGGACGGCTTGACTGCACAAACATAATTAGCCCCATTCTTTCAATAATTACAAACATCAGTTTCGACCACACACAGTTTCTCGGCAATACGCTTAGGGATATAGCCGGAGAAAAAGCTGGTATCATCAAAAGCGGCACGCCTGTGGTGATAGGAGAAACCGTGAAGGAAACGCGCCCCGTGTTTGAAGAAACGGCAACATCGAAGCACGCTCCCATAATATTTGCCGAAGAAAATCCGATAGTGGAATCCGTATGCCATAAATACGACGGAATGGATATCACAACCAACATCGGCATCGCCCCACTCCATTACGAACTCGGCGGAGACTATCAGGCGAAAAACGCAAACACTATTCTATGGGCTGTGAGCGAGTTGCGAAAATCGGGCTTGAAGATTGATAATAACGATATCGTTACCGGATTTGGCAAGGTAAAAGAATTTACGGGCTTGCGCGGACGTTGGGAAATCATCTCCCGAAATCCTATAGTCATAATGGACACCGGGCACAACCCCGGCGGACTTGCCTACAACATGAACCAACTTGCAAGCATGAAAGCCCCACACAAGCGCATCGTCATAGGAATGGTTTCGGACAAAGACGTATCTGGTTCGCTCAACCTCATGCCAAAAGATGCCATATACTATTTCACGAAAGCCTCGGTGAAACGTGCGCTCAATGAAAACCTGCTTTGCGAAAAGGCTAAGGCTTCCGGGTTGCACGGCACGAGTTATCCCACCGTGGCAGAGGCATACAATGCGGCACAAAGCGAGGCTTCGCCCGAAGACATTATATATATAGGCGGAAGCAACTTTGTGATTGCCGATTTTCTGAACGGATAAGAAAAACGGCTTACGCTTAGAATAAAAACGTCCCTCTATGAAAAACAATCATAGAGGGATTTTTCGTTTTCCACGCCTTTTATTCCCTAACACATATAGCGTTGTTTTTCAACAACATATGCCATCTTAAAAAATAAAGCATTTTTGCTTTAAACGACATGGCTTGTAATTTAAACTAGATGCGTTGGAATTTAAATTAGATGCGTCGGAATTTAAATTATGTCTGACATCGTTTTTACGAAAAGCGACGTCATTTTCAGCACATGTTTTATGCATGTAAAAACAACGTTTTTGAGATACAAAAAATCCCCGAAGAAATCATCTCCGGGGACTTTATTTTTAACTCTAAAGGAATCCACATTTCTGCGGCATATCCAAATCAGATAGACAATTCGTCGAGTACCTTAATCAAAGACTTGTCGATAGGTTTGCGTTTGCCGGCGGCGCTTTTCAATGGCACATAAACCACCTCGTCGTTCTTTACGCCCACCATCACATTGCGCTGTCCTTCCATAAGAGCATCGATAGCACCAACGCCCACGCGCGAAGCAAGAATTCGGTCGCGTGCCGAAGGAGAACCGCCGCGCTGCAAATGTCCAAGTATGGAAACACGCACATCAAAGCCGGAATATTCCTTTCTCACACGGTCGGCATAATACATTGCACCATGACCGTTAGGATTCTCGCTCACTATCACGATACAACTGCGTTTGCTCTTTCTGATTCCCCGTTGCATGAACGTCAACAATTGGTCTGTGTCGGTAGAATCTTCGGGTATAATCGCCGCTTCTGCGCCCGAAGCAATCGCACTGTTCTGTGCAAGGAAACCAGCATCGCGTCCCATCACTTCTACAAAGAATATTCGTTCGTGGGAATTGGCCGTGTCGCGAATCTTGTCCACACATTCCGTAATGGTATTCAACGTAGTGTCGTATCCAATGGTTGCATCTGTTCCGTAAAGGTCATTGTCAATCGTTCCAGGCAATCCAATGCACGGCACATCGTAGGTCTCGGCAAACTGCGCCGCACCGCTTAACGATCCGTTACCGCCAATTACAACCAAGGCATCGATATGTTCCTTCTGCAAGGTTTCATACGCCTTTTTATGTCCCTGCGGCGTGGGAAATTCCTTGGAACGCGCCGTTCTCAGGATAGTTCCGCCCGTTTGTATGATATTACTTACATCTTCTGTAGTAAACCTTTTTACTTCGTCGTGAATCAGTCCTTCATAACCACGGTATATACCTTTCACATGAAAGCCGTTGAAAATTGCGCTTCGCGTTACGGCACGAATTGCAGCGTTCATTCCGGGCGAATCGCCGCCCGATGTCAAAACACCGATTGTTTTAATCTTTGTCATATCGTATATATATTACAACAACTCTGTTATCAAAATCAAGGCAACTGCTCCAACCGCGCCGCCAACCGCCACGCGAGGAGTGATACGGCGCAAATACCAAAGCAAAGAGACATTCTCCATGCGCATGAGCATTATGCCGCTCAACGAACCCACTGTAAGCAATGTTCCGCCCACTAGACACGCATAGTTAAGCAACGGCCAATACGCGCCATTGAATGCAAACGATTCGTAGATGTAGTTCCCGTTTTCAAGACTGCCTGCCATTTGTGTGCTGCTTATTATCACTGCCACACTGTCAAGGAGCATCGACACGGCGCCGCCTATCGTGCTGAGCACATAGGGATTCCCCGTTTTTTCGCAAATCCACTGCGTAAATCCGTCAATTGCCCCCGTTTCCACACACACTCCCCCCATAAGGGTAAGCCCTATGTAGAAAAGCACTGTCTGTATGTTTTCATATTGCATTGCCACGGGCGAATGTTTCATTATCATCTTTCCGCTGTGCATTATTCTAAGATTGAATATCTCGTTCAACACCCAAAGCAGAGAGAGCACACAAAGGGCGCCGACGTATGGCGGGAGCGCGGTGATGTTATGAAATGTGGGGATAAACCACAAGCCGCCGATTCCGACAAACACAAGCGTGCATCTTTGCCATGTGCTCAGTGTGGAATCGTCTCCCATAAAGCGCACTTCAAACTCCCTGGCCGGCAAACGCTCCGGAAGCATGCGCGAAAGAAGCCAAGTGCATACCGATACCATCAGCAGCGTGGGCAGAGCCATTACCATGGAATAGGCAGAGGGCGAAATAAATCCTTTGGTCCACAAAGTCAATCCGTTCACGTCGCCAATCACGGTGAGAGCGCCTCCACAACTTGCGGCTATCACTATTGCCGAGCCGTAAATCATTCTAAGTTTTGTGCCGTTCACCAATTTATGCATCACAACAAGCATCATTACCGTTGTGGAGAGATTGTCGAGGTTTGCCGATATAACAAATGTGGTAAAAACCAGGAACCAAATCAATTTTGCAGGGTGGCGTGTGCGCAACACGCGGCTTAAAAAATTGAAGCAGCCATTTCCGTTCAACACCTCGGTGATACCGAGCGTTGCCAACAGAAAGAGCACCACTTCGCACGCATCTGTGATGTATTTTGAAAAGATGTTTTTCGCCACATAAGCGTTGAACGATTTGCCTCCGCCCAACACAAACATCATAAAATCGTCCTGATGTTCCGCTTTTACGTAATAATCTCCCGTGAGCATGTAAAGCAGCCATGCCGCTACTCCTACAAAAACCGCCACAGCAGCTTTGTTGATGTGGGTAAAAGCTTCGGTAGCTATAAAAATATAACCGATGATTACTAAAGTAAGAATGATGACGGTCATATCCGCACGTGGATTCAATAAAACTTATCCTCCTCGCCCCACATCCCGCCTCGCGGGCGAGATATCCGGGCTTGTTGAGCGGCAAACGGGGCTCGAACCCGCGACCTTCGGCTTGGGAAGCCAACGCTCTACCAACTGAGCTATTGCCGCATTTCTCTGTATGCAAAGGTAAAACTTTTTCGCGAAACAGCCAACTCTGCGCAAAAATCATGCGGACGTTTTTTGGAAACGACGGCTTGTAGTCAAAAACGACACCATACATTATATATAAGCCCTCCTATTCAACTCGTCCCTCACGCCACAAATTTCGCCCCTCTTTTGACGCTGTTTTATCGACACCGCATCTCGCAAAAACTCCGGGCCATGTAATTTAAATTAGATGCGTCGGAATTTAAATTTGGTGGCCCGGAGTTTTTGCGAGATGCCGACTTGTTTTTTTCATCACTCAGCAGCCGTTGCCGTCATGCTTGCGAAATACATTTTTTGCGCCACAAATCAGCAACACACCCCATATCTTTTGCATTAAAACGCCGCGTTTCATTCTAAAATTTGTAAGTTTGCTTTATGGAATGTAAATCTAACAGTAATTTGCCGGCAGGGTGCGCTCTTTTGAGGGGCGTAACAATTGGCGATGCCCGTGGAGTGCTGACATTCGTGGAGGGCGGCGAGTTGCCGTTCGACATTAAACGTATGTTCTGGATTACCTCGGTTCCGGAAGGCAAGACGCGCGGCGGGCATGCCCATGCCACATGCAGCGAAGCCGTGTTTGCAGTGCAGGGAGCGTTCAGCATGCATCTGAGCGACGGGCAAGTGCAAACCACAACAAGAATCTCCGCTCCAAACGAGGGTATACTTGTGCCGGCGGGCATTTGGTGTGATTTGAAAGACTTCACCCCCGACTGTGTGTGCGTTGTGGCTGCATCGCAGCCCTATGATGCTGACGGATATATAAATACCTATGAAGATTACCTGGGGTATCGGGAAAAACTGAAATGATAAAAGCTGTTGCATATAGTCATGAAATGGCAAAGGCATGGAATGAATTTGTCATGCAAAGCAAAAACGGCACGTTTCTTTTTTGCAGAGATTTCATGGACTACCATGCCGCACGATTCAATGACGCATCTCTTTTGTTTTTCGACCAATCCAACAGGCTCTGCGGTCTGATTCCAGCCAACTATAATAAGGAATCAAAAACGATTTTCTCGCACGGCGGACTCACCTACGGGGGACTGGTGGTAAACCACAAGGCAGTGCAAACCATCGTTATGGAAATGCTTGCCGCTGCCGCCGAATATTATTCGGAAAATCTGGGAGCGGAACAATTGGTTTACAAACCCACTCCTTATATTTACCACTCCCTGCCCGCCGAAGAAGACCTTTACGCACTCTTCAGAGCAGAAGCGACACTCGCACAACGCTGCGTTTCGTCTGCATTGTGCCCGGCAAACCACCCCAAACAGCGACAAAGCCGAAGAGGAGGCGTTGTGCGCGCCACGAAACTTGGAATGAGCGTTGAGGAAGTGGCTTGTGCCCAAAGCGAGGAAGTAAAGGATTTTCACGACATGCTTTCCGAAATACTCCACGACCGGCACAATGTTTCTCCCGTGCACTCTCTGGAAGAAATGCAACTGCTCATGCAGCGGTTTCCAAAGGAGATAAAACTGTTTGTAACAAAACATCGCGGAAAAGTAATCGCAGGCTCGTGGGTTTTCATCACACCTCGAGTGGCTCACACCCAATATCTTGCCACCTATGACGAAGGAAAACAATCGGGCGCCGAAGATCTGCTGATCGACTGGCTCATCTCGGAGCGTTTCAAAAGCATGCCATATTTCGATTTCGGCATATCCACCGAACGCGGCGGCACATTCCTGAACCAAGGACTCATCTTTGAAAAAGAAGGTTTCGGCGCGCGCTCCGTATGTTACGACACCTACAAACTGAACCTGCAAAAGGCTCTCTACAATCTGAAAGAATCAATATGATAGAATATCTGAGTTTACGCAAAACAACCGAAAAATACGAGCCGCTTATTTCACAAGCAGTATTGAACGTAGTAAAAAGCGGCACATACCTTTACGGAGAACAGGTGAAGGGATTCGAGAAAGATTTCGCCGATTATTGCGGTGCGCACCATTGTGTCGGTGTAGCCAACGGGCTTGATGCGCTGACGCTTATACTTTTGGCTTACAAGCATATCGAAGGCTGGAACAACGACGACGAAGTGATTGTTTCCGCCAACACATTTGCGGCAAGCTTTCTCGCAGTAATAAGAGCCGGCTTGAAACCTGTGGCGTGCGATGTAAACTCCGATGACTACCTTATGAGTCCCAAGAAATTGGAAAGCCTCTTAAATCCGCGCACCAAGGCAATAATGGCAGTACATATCTATGGTGCGCTGTGCGACATGGACGCAATAAACGCCGTTGCCCTACGCCATAATCTCAAAGTCGTAGAAGATGCAGCGCAAGCCCACGGAGCAAAAAACCACAACGGATTAAAAGCAGGCAATCTCGGCGATGCGGCAGGCTTCAGCTTTTATCCTGCAAAAAATCTCGGAGCACTCAGCGACGCAGGCGCAGTGGTTACAAACGACGACCGTCTTGCCGAAACCGTAAAGACTATCGCGAATTACGGCTCGGCAGAAAAATACCACCATACTCTTCTTGGCATTAACAGCCGCATAGAAGAAATGCAGGCGGCGGTTTTGCGCGTAAAACTTAAATATCTCGATGAAGTCAATGCGAGACGCCAGGAAATCGCCCGCGCTTACAGCAACAACATAAACAATCCGCTCGTAAACATTCCCTATAACGGTGATGCCGATGTCTCGCGCAGTATTTTTCATGTCTACCCCGTGTTTTGCCAAGAGCGCGACAGATTGCAAAAATATTTGTACGAAAACGGCGTAAAAACGCTCGTGCATTATCCAACTCCCCCGCATTTACAACCGGCGCTGAAGGAAATTCTTGCAAATACCGACGCACCCGTTACAGAACAGATTTGTGCCACAGAATTAAGCATTCCCGTAAATTCCACAATGACTTCAGAAGAAGTGGCAACAGTAATAAATTTGATAAACCAGTTCAAATGACAACAGTTGAAGTACTTATTTGCACCATAAACAAAGGTATTGTGCGCATTCTCGACAATCTTGTGCACCCACGCCCAGATGTAAAATATATTGTCTCGTATCAATACACCGACGAACGTTATTTGGAACTCGTTCCGCAAGCTCTGACGGAACGCGAGGACGTTTTTTTCACCAAGACCAAAGGCAAGGGACTTTCCAAGAACCGAAATTTTGCTCTTAGCCTTGCAAAGGGCGACATTGTGGTATTTGCCGATGACGACGCGCGCTTTTCTGAAGAAGGATTCAATATTATAGAAAGAACATTTGAGGCCAATCCCGAATTAGATGTGGCGTTTTTTCAAGCATCTACCTATACCGGGCGACCTTTGAAGGATTATCCCGACAGCGAATTTGACTTTTACAAACGCCCAAAGGACTGGCAGATTTCTGCGCTTGAGATGGCTTGCCGCAGAACGAGCATACAAGGAAAGTTGTTGTATGACGAGCGTTTCGGATTGGGCGAGGATTGCCTCACATGCGGCGAACAGGAAATTTGGCTTACCGACGCCGAGCGCATGGGGCTAAACATGAAATATATACCCAAGAAAATCGTTGAGACATCAACTATGCTTAAACAGCGAATGATATATGTTGACCACGGGGTGCAACGTTCGTTTGGCGCGATAGCATACTATCGCCACGGTTGGAGAGCTTATATAAAATGTTTCAAATTTGCCTTTCATGCAGCGCGAACCGGAATGGCGCATTTGCTGCCTTTGTTCGGTCAGATGCTTTGCGGAATACGTTTCTTACGCCTTAATCCTGTTGACAAATGAGTATAGATGTTCTGATTTGCACCATAGGCAACGGCATATTGAAAGTTGCCGATGTTATGGCCGAGCCGCGAAACGATGTGAACTATCTTGTGTCGTTTCAATACACCAACAAATCGGATTTGAACCTTATCCCCGACGAGTTGAAGCAGCGTGGCGACGTAAAGGTTCTTGTTGTGGAAGGCTGCGGGCTTGCCGCCAACCGCAACTACGCCATGAGCCATGCCCAAGCCGACATACTGTTGTTTGCAGACGACGACAACCGTTACACATGGGGAGATTTCGACCGTTTGTTGTATGTTTTCAACGAGCGTCCCGATGTAGATGCGCTTTGTCTGCGTTCGTGTCTCTACAATGGCGAACTTCATCGCGAATATTCCTCACAAGCTTTCAATTTGCTCAATTCTCCAAAAGGATACTATGTGCGTTCGTGCGAACTGGCTTTGCGAAACCGTAAAAACATTCCCAAATTCGACGTACACTATGGCTTGGGGAGCGAATATCTTGCCTGCGGCGAAGAAGAGGTGTTTGTTTACGATATGATAAGGCGCGGTTTGAACGTATGGTATTACCCTATGACCATCGTGAGCACCGACCATGGCACCACGGGGTCGCTTTTCAACAGCCTTGCATCGGTTCGCCGTTCCAAAGGAGCCGTTCTTGCAGCTATCCACGGCCACAAAGGAGCGATGCTTAGGGTTTTGAAATACGCCATGTTCAATGTCAGTGGAATGTCGCGGGTTGAAGCGCTGCGCGATATGCTTCGCGGCATCGACTATGCCAAGAAGATAGGACGATGCTGATAAGTGTGGTGGTTCCGGCCTGCAACAGGGAGCGATATATCACGCGCACCTTGTTGTCGATAAAGGCGCAAACCCACCGCCCTATAGAGCTTATTGTAGTAGACAACAATTCCGTTGATTCTACATTGAATTTGTGCAAGTCATTTGCCGACACCGAAAGTTCCGAAGACTTTGCCGTAAAGATTTTGCAGGAAAAACGTCCGGGAGCATGCGCCGCCCGAAATCGAGGATTGCAGGAAGCCACCGGCGAATGGACAAGTTTTTTTGACAGCGACGATGAAATGTCGCCCACATTCCTGCAAGATATTGCCAAAAGCATTGAAGAAAATCCTAAATGCGACATAGTTGCCGCAGCCACAAACATTGTGGAAGAAACAAAGGGCAACACCCCCGGCACGTCCCGCACAGTTTGCCGCAGACGCGTTTTCCCCTACAGCTCCGACGTTAACGTACAAATACTTACGGGCGAATTGTCCACACAGTCGTTTGTGGCTCGCACACAGTTTGTCCGCAACATTGGTGGCTGGGACGAAACGCTTATGAGATGGAACGATTGGGAACTCGGCATACGTATTTTATTGGCAAAGCCGCACATTGCTTGGATAAAAGGGCAAAGCTACCACCGCATATACGCCCACGCCCAAAGCATAACGGGAAACAGTTTTGCTGCATCGCTTCCGTTTTTGAACAAGGCATTACTTAAAGCAAAACACGACCTGACAACACACCACGCATCAGCCAACCTGTTTTCTTTGCAATGCCGCGCGCAAATACTCGAAGGCTTGCTCGAACGGGAAAACGTGCATCACAGATTTTCAGAATTGCAACCCACGGATTTTCCAAGCAATATAATAGGAAAACTCTTGCGTTTCTACACCCGTTGGGGCGGAAGAGGAGCTTGGAGAATAGCCTTGATTTTCACCAAATTACTTTAACAGAAAAGCGACATCAAATATCGCGAAAACAATGTCTGATATTATTTAAATAATGTCTGACATCGTTTGAATAATGTCAGACATCAGAAAACCATTTGCCGTGTGCTTTTTCACACGCCTTATTTATATGTCTCCGCAAGCCGAATCGAAAGTCTTTTTCCGCATGTCTGAAGCCCCATTCCGCGAACCAAAAACCATGTTGCGCATGACAAAAAAACTGCTGCGCAGGGCGCAAAAACTCCGGGCCACCAAATTTAAACTCCGACGCATCTAATTTAAATTACATGGCCCGGAGTTTTTACGAGATGCCTTGTTGTTTTTTCGAAGCTTTATCAAAAAAGAGCGACCGCCTTTACAGCAGTCGCTCTTTAGTATTTAATAACCCTGCAAAGAGTTTATTTCTTCTTTGCAGCCTTTTTTGCATTCTGAGCCTCGGTCTTCCAATATTTTTTGAGGAACTTCTCGCCGCCGGCTTTCATGCCTGCGGTAAATTCCTTCGCAGCCTTTTCAGCAGCAGCCTCATCTTCGGGCGAAGCATAAGCGTGGGAATAACCCTTAAGTTCGTTCCAATGGCCGCGCGTAAAGTCGGGAATCTCCACGGGAGCGCAGTTGTTGTCCATTGAGAGCGCACCCAGTTCGGCCAGGCAGCACCATTCGCCCAAATCATATACGTCGATATCGAGCGGCAAACCGTTTTGCAAGCAATACACAAGGCGCGAATCCTCCACAAAGTCCATACCGCCGTGTCCACCTACTTCCTTGGCCATCTCGCCATACTTCTTGAGAATCGGGTGATAGAACTTGTTTACCAAAGCCCCCTTGTCGGCTTCGGGAAGATAGTCGTGGTTTGAAATATTGTCGCGCGAAGGAGTTACGCCGAACGTCTTCAAATCAGCAGAAGTAAGTGCATAACCCTCGTTGGGATATTTGTTTGCAAATCCCTTGGTTCCCACAAGTTGGTACATGCGGCTGTAAGGTTGCGGATTCATTACGTCGTGATTAATGTCAATCATCTTTCCGTTCTCGGTGCGTATGAGCGTTGTGGTGAAGTCTCCGTTACGAAAATCAACGTCTTCGCCCGTGCGTTCCTTTACCAAAGCTTTACCGGTAACCGACTTCGTGTCCATTGCAACAAGCGTTTTCATTCTGTCGCCGCGGTGAATGTTGAGAAGTTGCGCCACAGGGCCGAGACCATGGGTGGCATAAACATCTCCGCGCTGCTTCATGTTATACTCCAAGCGCCAGCCGAGTTTGTCGTTCGCATCTTTTTTCCAATACTCGTCCCAATAAGGCGAAAGACAATGGCGATAAGCTCCCGAAACGTGCATTATTTCGCCAAACACTCCGTGCTGCGCCATATTGAGAGTGTTCATTTCATACCAGTCATAGATGCAGTTTTCAAGAAGCATGCAATGTTTTCTCGTGCGTTCGCTAAGATTTATCAAATCCCAGATATCTTTCATATCCATTGCCGAAGGCACTTCGATTGCAGCGTGTTTTCCGTTGCTCATAGCGCATTTTGCTACGGGCACATGGTGCAGCCAATCGGTTGCGATATACACAATGTCGATATCGGGACGCTTGCAGAGGTCAACATATCCCGTATCGCCTGAATATACTACGGCTTCGGGCATACCGGCTTTGGTAAGAAGTTTCTGGCAAGCCTCGGCGCGTTCCTTTTCATGGTCGCAAAGCGCCACGATCTGCACTCCCGGAATATGTGTCCAGCGTTCCACGGCGGGCACGCCGCGCATTCCGAGCCCTACGAAGCCAACTCTTACGACCTTGAGCTTTGGTGTGGCAAGATTCAGCGCACTCTGTTGTCCTGCGGGGCGTTGCGGGGTTTCCACAACGATAGTTCCTTTGTTCCAATGCCATTTGCTTCCGTCTGACAACGTGCCTTGGGCATTTGATGTGCCTATTCCTGCCAAAACAAGACAAGCACTCAACAATAATTTCTTCAACATGTTCATTTCTGTTTTTATAATTTTTATTTTCTTTCCAATATAGGGGAATTAAAGTCCGAAAGGATTTGCTTTTCGCATGTTGTCTTCCACTCGGTTTTGCATTTGGGTGAATTCTTCGCCGTTCTCTTTCGCATCTTGCGGCGCAGAATGTTTTTCAGCCTCTTTTCTGTCGGCTTCAGCCCCGGCATTGTCGCCGTTTTTCTCTTTGTGAGCAGCCCTTGCCCGCAGCAAATCCGCCGCTCCCGGCATATAGTCCACCCCTTCGTTGTAAACGGCAAGCGCCTTTGCGTCATCGCCAATTATTTCATAGGTTTCGGCTTCCTGGATATAGGCTTCCACGTTGAAAGGATTTATTTCCAACGCATTGCGATAGGCTTTGGCGGCTTTTTCATAGTCTTCGCGCGCCTTGCAAAGGTTGCCTTTCTGAATAAATACGTAATCGTCGGCCTGATTGCTGTTGATAAGTTGATCGATATCCTTTTCAGCCTCTTCAAACTTCTCCTGCGCCGCATAACAACGCGCCCGCATCACAATGGCTGCGGCATAATCGTTGGCCAATGCTATGGCTTGGGAAAACTTGGCTACGGCGTTGTCGTAATCTTCCATGCCGTTGTATGCCATTCCCTCGAAATAATAAACCGAAGGGTTGTCGGGATTCAAATGTTCCGCCTCGGCTGAAGCAGCAAGCACCTCGTCCCAATCTTTGAGCTGCAACGCGGCTTGGGCAATGGATATACGGAGTTTGGGATTGTCGGGATTTTCCTCGGCAAGAGGACGCAACAGTTTCAATGCCTTTTCCATTTCTCCCGAATTCAGAAAAGCTTCAGCGAGCAAAGCCTTGGTTTCGGAATCATCGGGATTAAGTTCCAAAGCCTTCTGAAAATAGTCGGCCGCGAGCTTGTATTCCTTAATATTCATAGCGCGAATGCCACTGTCGCGCAAGGTTTCAAAAGCTATACGCTTCTTTTCAGCCGAAACTTCCTCGGGAGTTTGCGTTTCTACGACTTGGGGTGAAGAAAACAATGATTTGAAAAATCCCATACTATATAAATTAGTGCTACAAAAATAGCTATTTTTTAACGGAAATCCCATCAAAAGCCATTAAATATTTCGCAACAGCGCAATGTTTTCAAATAAAATTCCGCCTGCTACGCATGCCCTGAAAACGGCATTTCGATACCGCCAAAACTCCAAGGCATCTAATTTAAATTTGGTGGCCCGGAATTTAAATTAGATGCGTCGGAATTTTTACGAGATGCGATGTCAGAAAAACCGCATCAAATGCCCTTGAAAAGACATGATATGTTGCAACGCGAAAGCGGCTTGGGGTTTACACACCACTTGTTGCCGTTTTTCTTTGCAGGTATGGGGATAAAACGTTAAATTCGCATAATATTAAAACGCATCATGCAACACCAAACGACAAAAGAGGAGCAAATTCTCATTAGGATAACAGGCAAAGACCGTCCGGGACTCACGGCATCGGTAATGGAAATTCTTTCGCGCTACGGCGCAGACATACTCGACATAGGACAGGCTGATATCCACAGCACTCTTTCGCTTGGTATCTTGATAAGGATTGACGACATTTCGGCAGGCCAGGTGATGAAAGAACTGCTGTTCAAAGCCTCCGAGCTCAATGTTCAGATTGGTTTCGACCCCATCACCGACGACGAATATGAGGCATGGGTGAACCAACAAGGCAAAAACCGCTATATTCTAACAGTTATCGGACGAAGCCTTACAGCACGTCAGATTGCCGCCGCCTCAAAGGTGATAGCCGCACAAGGCTTGAACATCGACTCCATACTGAGATTGACCGGACGCATGAGCATCTTACACCCCAAGAGAAACGTTCGCGCATGCATAGAATTCTCTCTTCGCGGCACACCGAAGAACTATCCCGAAATGCAAAAGGAGATGATGGAACTTTCATCGGAATTCGGCATTGACTTCTCGTTTCAAACCGACGACATGTACCGACGTATGCGCCGGCTCATCTGTTTTGATATGGACAGCACGCTCATTCAAACGGAATGTATCGACGAACTCGCGAAACGCAACGGAGTGGGCGAAAAAGTTGCCGAAATCACGGCACGCGCCATGCGGGGAGAAATAGATTTCAAGGAAAGTTTCACACAGCGCGTGGCTCTGCTAAAAGGTTTGGACGTAAGCGTAATGAAAGAAATAGCCGAAAACCTACCTATCACAGAGGGAACAGATAGACTGATGTCGGTTCTGAAAAAATGCGGATACAAGATTGCCATACTCAGCGGCGGTTTCACTTACTTCGGAGACTACCTGCAACGCAAATACAACATAGACTATGTTTACGCCAACGAATTGGAAATAGACGATAACGGCAAACTAACCGGAAAATACGTGGGCGAAATTGTTGACGGAACACGCAAAGCCGAACTGCTGAGGCTCATCGCACAAGTGGAACGCATTAACCTTGCACAGACAATAGCCGTGGGCGACGGAGCAAACGACCTGCCGATGATTTCGGAGGCCGGACTCGGAATAGCATTCCATGCAAAACCAAAAGTAATAGCCAACGCACGCCAGGCAATAAGCAACATCGGGCTCGACGGCGTACTCTATTTCCTCGGATTCAAAGACAGTTACCTCGGAGAACTGGGCAAACTCTGAAAACAACAGACGCCCGAAATACCATTTAACGGATTTTTCGTATCTTTGCACCCGGAAAGCAAACTGCTTTCTAAGGGGTGCTGACTTTATTGGGTCGGCTGAGAACATACCCTATAACCTGATCCGGATAATGCCGGCGTAGGTAAATGCAGATAGGATATATCCCTTTGGTTTATTGTTTTAATCAATCTAAGGTATCAAATGAAAAATTTGATTTTCACCTCTTCGCTAATGCTCGCTGCTGCGGCAACAATTCCCGCACATGCAGACGATTCCATTCACAGCGAAAAATTGCAGGAAGTGGTGGTAAAAGGCGTTCGCGCACAAAAGAACGCACCGTTTGCAGTGGCAAACATCAAGAAAAAAGAACTCGAAAACTTTTCGAAGAGCGGCAAGGAACTTCCATTCCTCTTTGCCAACACTCCGGGCGTTCTGGCTTGGAGCGAAAACGGCGTCGGCACCGGGACAACCTACATGCGCGT
Organism: bacterium; assembly: GCA_963660485.1. Lineage (GTDB taxonomy): Bacteria > Bacteroidota > Bacteroidia > Bacteroidales > Bacteroidaceae > UBA6398. Next base: position 73,888 of record CAVKYH010000009.1, read on the forward strand.
TCGTGGAGCCGCAGGCAGCCGCATCAACATCACTCTCGATGGCGTGCCCCTCAACTCTCCGGAAGACCAAACCGTGTTCTGGGCAAACATGAACTCTTATGCTTCGCTCCTTAAATCAGTACAGATACAGCGCGGCATAGGTACGAGCACCAACGGCGACGGAGCTTTCGGCGGTTCGATATCTCTGCTCACCAAGACCCCAAGCCGCGAGAAATCTTTGGAGTTGACCGGTTCCTACGGCTCATACAATACATATAATATAGGAGCAAGTTTTTCCTCCGGACTACTTTGGAAACATCTTATCTTCGACGGTGCATACCACGAGACAAGTACCGACGGCTATATGCACGGCACAGACGGACGTTCGGGCTCATACTACGGCGGACTTACATGGTTGGGCAAAGATTTCACGCTGCGCTACAAAAACATCGGCAACTTCGAGAAAACAGGACAGGCATGGAATGGCGCAACAGCAGGAAACGATGACGCAACTCTTATGGCCCAGGGAATAAAAACGTACAAGGACATGTACAAACACGGGCTCGGCAAATTCAATTCCCTCTACGAAGGTTTGGTGTTTGACAGCAACAGTTGGACATTCCCGCAAGATTCAAAAGGAAACTTCCAAACTTACCGTTACAAACTCGACAATGGGAAATATTGGGACAGGACTACTGACAATTTCTACCAGAATCATAATATTCTTTCGGGCTCCTGGATGCCAAGCGAACATTGGAGCCACAACCTTGCCTTGCACTATACTTACGGCTACGGCTATTACAGTGAATTCAAACCGCAGGCTAAATTCTCCAAATTCGGACTTACTGCTACCGATGCCGAAGGAAACAAAATCAAGAGGGCGGATTTTGTAAGGAAGAAAGGTCTTACGCAAAACCAATATGGGGCTGTTTACAACGCTAACTATAAGAACGAGAAATGGGATGTGATCGGCGGATTCAATATATCGCAATTCAGATGCAACCATTTCGGCAAGCTCAAATATGTATCAAATGTAGGCCAAACGCAAGACTTTACGGGATTGAAATACTATGATTCCGATGCACGCAAGGACGATTATTCGGTTTACGCTAAGGCTACGTATCATATCTTCGACTTTCTTGACGCATACGGCGACATGCAATATCGCCACGTGTTCTACAAGACGAACGGCATGAACGACAAATATTACAGCAAGGACTATAGCATACAGACTCTCGACATTCACAAGAACTATGATTTCTGGAATCCCAAAGCAGGATTGAGTTTCCACAAAAACGGGCACAATGCTTATTTCTCTGTGGCCTATGCAGGTCGTGAGCCGGAGCGTAACAATTTCACCGACAACGGTTCGTATCCCGCGCCCAAGGCCGAGCATATGATCGACTACGAATTCGGCTACAACTACGACGGCAGCAATTGGCACGCAGGTGTGAACTTCTATCACATGAACTACAAGAACCAATTCGTGCAGACGGGTCAGCAGAGCGATATAGGCGAGAATCTTACTACGAACATCGACAAGAGCTATCGCCAAGGCATTGAGTTCTCGGCAGACTGGAGCCCGCTTTCATGGTTTACCGTTGCAGGAAATGCGGCTTTGTCGCAAAACAAGATAAAGGACTTCACAGAATACGTGGACAACTGGGACGGCGATGCTGTAACGCGCCACTACAACAAGTCAACGCTTTCGTTCTCGCCCTCGGTGATACTCAACGGTTTCCTGAACTTTCATTATTCTGGCTTCGAGGCTACATGGCACACCAACTTCGTAGGCCGTCAGTATCTTGACAATACAGGAAACAAAGACCGTTCGCTCCCGTGCTACTCCCAAAGCAACTTGAACCTTAGCTATGGCTTCAATCCCAAGGGCGTATCGTTGGGCATAAAGCAGATTGTGCTTGGAGTTGATTTCAACAACATCTTCAACCGCCACTATGCAAGCAGCGGCTGGGTTTACAGCGCAGTGAGCAAGGAGTCGGGCTATGACCTCAACCACCGCTACTACCAAATTGGTTTCATTCCCATGGCTGGATTCACTGCAATGGGAAACATCACTCTGAAATTCTGATATGGAATTCTTTGCCGAACACTGGCTCGACATTCTCACCACTATCCTCGGGCTGATATACATCTTGCTTGAATGCAAGGCAAGCATCGCCCTTTGGATTGTGGGAATCATAATGCCCGCCCTCGACATATACCTTTATTATAGCCACGGGCTTTACGGCGATGCCGGAATGGCGGTTTACTATACCGTTGCCGCCGTATACGGATACGCGGTGTGGAAGTTTGGCAAGAAGAAGAATCAGAAAGAAGGCATGCAAATGCCTATCACCCACTTCCGTAAGAAGCTGATACTCCCCACCACGATATTCTTCTTCGCGGCAATGGCAGCCACATACTATGTGCTGACAAACTATACCGATTCCACGGTGCCCCTGCTCGACAGTTTCACCAACGCATTGAGTTTCGTGGGACTATGGGCCCTTGCCAGGAAATACATAGAGCAATGGTTCGTGTGGATAATAGTTGACGCGGTGTCGTGCTACCTTTACATCAACAAGGGTATTCCTTTCAAAGCGGGACTCTATGGCCTGTACGTCGTGATAGCCGTTTGGGGATATCTTAAATGGAAGAGAATGATGAAGGCAAACATCTAACAAAACACTTCTCCGCATATCGTGAAAACGATATCGGATATAATTCAAACGAAGTCGGACGTTGTTCAAGCAATGTGCGACTTTGTTTTTTTAGTACCCCATACAGAATAGCTTTTCGCCATACGTAGAATGGAATTTCAAGGGTTGACATTTTCTTTACAAGGCAGCATATTTCCTTGTTAAGCCTTAATATTTGTCTTACTTCGTACGTTCAACGTGCTTACTTCGTACGTTCAACGTGTTTACTTCGTACGTTCAACGTGTTTACTTCGTACGTTCAACGGTTTCTTTCGTGCGTTCAAACGATTTACTTCGTGCGTTCAAATTGTTTATTTCGTCCGTTCAAATTTCTTTTTCGTCCGTTCAGTTTGTCTTACTTCGGCCGTTCAACGTGCTTACTTCGGCCGTTCAACGTGCTTACTTCGGCCGTTCAACGTGTTTACTTCGGCCGTTCAACGTGTTTACTTCGGCCGTTCAACGTGTTTACTTCGGCC
>CAVKYH010000010.1:0-63160 GCA_963660485.1 bacterium
ATTATGTCTGACCTCGTTTTTACTAGATGCCTTGTTGTTTTTTTTGCCCATTTGCACCTTTTTGCGAAAGCCGCTGAACAATCAGCGTCAAGTCTCCATATCCGGGCGAATAACCCCACCGTTTTCTCCCGAAACCAGTCGGCGGCGTGCAAATAGCCAACCCTTTGTGAGTGAAAACCAAGAAAAAAACGTATATTTGCCATTAAATAAAGGACAAATCATAAAAATGAAATGAAAGTACACGAATATCAAGCAAAAATGCTATTCAAGAATTATGGTCTGCCGGTAGTTGACCAGAATATTCTTTGCCGCACGGTTGACGAAGCCGTAGAGGCATATAGAACCATTGGCGACGAATACGTTGTGGTCAAGGCTCAGGTTCATACCGGCGGTCGCGGAAAAGCCGGCGGCGTGAAACTCGCAAAAAGTGAGGACGAGGTGCGCCAATATGCCGGAGCAATTCTTGGAATGGACATAAAAGGCTTCAAGGTTGACAGAGTGCTCGTAACCCAAGCCGTAGACATTGCAGCCGAATACTATGTAAGCATAATTGTAGACCGCAAAACAAAATGCCCTATATATATGGTGAGCCGCGCCGGAGGTATGGATATCGAACAGGTGGCTCGTGAAACTCCCGAGAAAATCGAGAAAATCGCCATCGATCCGCTTTTGGGCGCAACAGATTTCAAGACACGCGAAGTGGCTTACGCCCTGTTTGACGACAAAGCAGTGGTGAAGCAAGCAGTGCCCCTGTTGAAAAACCTCTACAAAATGTTTGTTGAAACCGATGCGTCGCTCGCCGAAATCAATCCGCTTGTTCTTACGAAAGAAGGAGAACTAAAAGCGATTGATGCAAAGATGACATTCGACAACAACGCACTCTTTCGCCACCCCGAACTGATGCAGTTCAACGAGCCCACCGAAGAGGAGAAAATAGAACAAACCGCAAAATCCAAAGGTTTCAGCTATGTAAACCTCGGCGGCGAGATAGGCTGTATGGTAAACGGAGCCGGACTCGCAATGGCAACAATGGATATGATTAAACTCTACGGCGGCAGCCCTGCAAACTTCCTTGATATCGGCGGAAGCTCCAATCCCGAAAAGATAGTGGAAGCAATGAAACTCTTGCTCGCCGACAAACACGTAAAGGTGGTATTGATAAACATCTTCGGCGGAATCACACGTTGCGACGACGTAGCAAAGGGACTGCTCGAAGCATTTGAAATACTCAAGACCGAAATGCCAATCGTAATCCGACTCACCGGAACTAACGAAAAAGAAGGACAGGAAATCCTCAAAGGCACAAAATTCACAGTGGCAACCACTATGGGCGATGCCGGAAGAAAAGCCGTGGAACTCGCAGCACAAGTGGCAAAATAAACCACCCAAATCACCAATCAAATATTCAAGAAAATGAGCGTATTGATAGATAAGAATTCAAAAGTACTGGTTCAAGGCGTAACCGGTCGCGATGGAAGTTTCCACGCATTGAAGATGAAAAGCTATGGCACCAATATCGTGGGTGGCACATCTCCCGGCAAAGGCGGACAAAACGTGGAAGGAATTCCCGTGTTCAACACCGTTGCTGAAGCAGTGGCAAAAACCGGCGCAAACACATCGGTGATTTTTGTTCCCGCGCCGTTTGCAAAAGACGCAATGCTCGAAGCCGCCGATGCAGGAATTAAACTGATTGTCTGCATAACCGAAGGCGTGCCCGTAATGGACGCTGTAGCCGCACAGAGATACATTAAACTCAAAGGCGCGCACCTTGTGGGCCCCAACTGCCCCGGACTTATTTCTCCCGACAAGAGCATGGTGGGTATCCTTCCCGTAGATATTTTCAAAAAAGGAGGCACGGGCGTAGTAAGCCGCAGCGGAACGTTGACCTACGAAATAGTTGACAGCCTTACAAAGAACGGTTTTGGCGAAAGCACAGCTATCGGTGTGGGTGGCGACCCTGTTGTGGGCGTATACTTTGAAGATATGCTCCGTATGTTCCAAGACGATCCCGAAACCGACAGTATTGTGCTCGTTGGCGAAATCGGAGGAGACGCCGAGGAACGTGCTGCAAAATTCATCAAGGAATATGTTACCAAACCCGTAGTAGCTTTTATCTCGGGCAGACAAGCTCCCAAAGGAAAACAGATGGGACACGCCGGAGCTATAATAACAACCGGCGCAGGAACTGCCGCAGAAAAAATAGCAGCATTCGAGGCAGTGGGAGTTCCGGTGGCTAAAGAAACAAGCGAGATACCGGTGCTGCTCAAAAAGCTAATGGGAAAATAAATTCAGGGCCAATAAAAATGGAACGCAATACAGAAACGGACGGAACGCATATGGTTTCGCCCGTTTTTGTTTATGTCTTTTGTGGCTTTAATATTCTTTAAGTGTTTAACAATTATCTGTTTGCAAATAGCGGAGTATCTTTGCAACAAGTTTGGGTACAAGGAAAATGCCAATAGGTAACGACAATACACAATCCAATGCTTGCGGTGCGAAATCGGCGCATTCCGAATGCTCGTTCCGTAATGAGTCGTTCAATGTGGCTAAGCGTTCAAAAGCCGAGCGCATAGTGATGGGAATTGATCCCGGAACAAATTTGCTTGGATACGGCGTGATCAAGATTAAAGGGCGCAGCGCACAGATGATAGCAATGGGAGTTATCGATTTGAGGCGTGTAAAGGATGTTTATTTGAAGTTGGGCAGAATCTACGAGCGTATAAATTCTCTGATAACAAGTTTCCTTCCCGACGAGTTGAGCATCGAATCGCAGTTTTACGGGAAAAATCCGCAAAGCATGCTGAAATTGGGCAGAGCACAAGGCGTGGCGATTGCCGCTGCAATAAACAAGGACGTTCCGATTCACGAGTATGCGCCGCTGAAAATCAAGATGGCAATAACGGGTAACGGACGTGCGTCGAAAGAACAGGTAGCAGCAATGTTGCAAAGGTATTTGAATATCGGCAATGATACTATGCTTCCGTTTTATGACGCAACCGATGCGTTGGCTGCGGCGTATTGTCATTTCATAGAGTCGTATTGCAAAGTCTACGAGAGAAATGGCGCCGACAAGACTACTGTTACGGTTTCTGGCAAACTTTCTGATACTCCTGGCTCGCGTCATACTACGAAATGGGCGGATTTTGTTAAAAGCAATCCGGGACGAGTGGCAGTTCCCAACAAACAATAGCAGAAAAGTATGCAAAATATTATAGAGATAAACAAAGGCGTGGCAAGAATGGCGGAATTTCGGTTGAACGAACCGGTTTCAATTGCAATTCCTGCCGAAGAACCTTTGGCCATAGTGGGACTGAATGCAAGCGGAAAGTCAAAACTTGTTGATATAATCACAGGTGCGCACCCGCTTTTCGGAGATGAAGTGAAATATGACTTTTCCCCGTCGAAAAGCAACAAGGCAAGCCAAAATATCAAGGTAGTAACTTTTCGCGATGCCTATGGAAGTGCTGGCGGAGACTTCTATCAGTTGAGATGGAACCATGGTTTGCTCGAAGAAACCCAAAGCGTGGGCGAAATGCTTAGGCTCTCGGCAAAACAAGGTAGCATTCCCGAAGAAATCATAGAGACATTGGGGCTCGAAAGTTTGCTACCCAAGCAAATTATAATGCTTTCAAGCGGAGAGTTGCGCCGAGTTCAACTTGCCGAAATGCTTCTAAATTCGCCCCGAGTTCTGATAATCGACAATCCATATATAGGTCTTGATGTAAATGCACGGAAACAAACCACCGAGGTGCTTGCCAAAATAGCTAAGGCTGGGCATACAAAACTTATTATAGTGGTATCGCGCGAAAAAGATGTGCCTGATTTTATACAGAAAGTGCTTCCTGTTGTAGACGGCAGGGTCTTGCCGATTTCTGATAAGGCATCTTATTTCAACAATAACGGACCTTGTAAAAACGATAACCGACCTTGTTTTGACGAAAACCGATATAATTCCATAACCTCTTTACCCGATCACGAAAATGCCGCAAATGGCGAGCCTGTGGTGGTATGCAACAGCATAAACATAGCCTATGGCTGTCGCAGAATATTCCAGAATTTTTCGTGGACAGTGAAATCCGGAGAACGTTGGGCTTTGAATGGAGAAAACGGTGCAGGAAAATCAACTTTGCTGAGCCTTGTTTGCGCCGACAATCCGCAGGCTTATGCTTGCGACATCAGTTTGTTTGGATTTAAACGCGGCAGCGGCGAGAGCATCTGGGATATTAAGAAAAACATAGGCTATGTGAGCCCGGAAATGTTTCGTTCCTACCGTCGCAATATGAGTGTAATTAAAATTGCAGCAAGTGGATTGAGCGACACAAGCGGAATCTACGACAAGGAAATCTCTTGCGATGCAATGCAGAAAGTATTGTTTTGGCTTGATATCTTTGGCATAAAAGATCTTGCCCAACGAAATTATCTGCAGCTCTCAAGCGGCGAACAGCGAATGGTACTTCTTGCAAGAGCTTTCGTAAAAGATCCTGCTCTTTTGGTGCTTGATGAACCTTTCCACGGACTTGACAGAGAACGTAGGGAATTGTCGCGGAATATAATCAATGCTTTTTGCAGCCGCAAAGGTAAAACGCTTATAATGGTTACGCACTACGAAGAAGAATATCCCTCGTGCATAGACCATAAATTGACTTTGATGAAATTGAAATAACAATAAGTACATAATAAATAAATCACAACCTTCCTATGAAGAAATTATTTTACACGACAGTTGTAATGCTTTTCATGTTTACCGTGAACACCAATGCTCAAGAGGTTTTCAACGCAGTGATGCAGAGCGCGAAAAACGCACTGAAAGATCCTGTGCAGAATTTCTCCAAGACCCAAATTGCGAAGTTCAAGATCGATGAGTTGAACTATCTGAAAAGCAAAGCAGGAAACATTGAAACAATAAAGCGAAACGACCTTCTCGACATACAGGCGTATTATATGTCGGAATTTCTGAGTCGTTATCTCACGGAGATAATTTATTCCGAGGGACAACCCGATTCTGTGAAAAAAGCAATGGTCTATCTTTTTGTTAACGCCTCGGCTATTTGCCCGTTGTTCAATGATACAAACAAAGATGTGATAAACAAATATCTCAATTCCGACAAACAACTCACCCCTTTCTGTCTTGATACCGATTGGGAGAAAGCCTATAAATTTATCAACAAAGCAATGGAATAACAAGCCCGTTGCGGAGCAAACAACAAATCCCGGTGGTAAGCCGGGATTTGTTGTTTTATGAAAACGCTCCTATTTCAAACAATCTTTGTAGAGTTTTATTGTGTCGCGAATGCCAAGATAAAGTGCGTCGCAAATTAACGCGTGTCCAATGCTCACTTCATCTGTTTCGGGAATGCGCTCATGAAAATATGTAAGGTTTTTCAAACTCAAGTCATGCCCTGCGTTCACTCCGAGGCCTAATTCTTTTGCATGCATAGCCGCTGCAACGAACGGCGCGATGGCTTTTTCTCGGTTTTCTTCATAGGCTTCGGCATAAGGGCCTGTGTAAAGTTCTATGCGGTTTGCCCCCGTTTTTTTCGCATAATCTATAGTTTCGAGAATTGGGTCAACAAAAAGCGACGTGCGAATGCCGGCGGCGTTGAATTTGCCCACAGTGTCAACAAGAAAACCGAAATCTTCTTTCGTGTCCCAGCCATGGTTCGACGTAAGTTGCTCCGGTTTGTCGGGAACAAGCGTAACCTGAGTAGGCTTTACTTCAAGAACTAAATTTATAAACTCTTCGGAAGGATAACCTTCTATATTGAATTCTGTTTTTACGATGTTTTTTATAGCCCTTACGTCGGAATAGCGAATATGACGCTCGTCGGGGCGTGGGTGTACGGTTATTCCTTCTGCGCCATACAACTCGCAATCAGCCGACATCTGTTCCACGTCGGGTTTGTTGCCTCCGCGTGCATTCCGCAAGGTAGCTATTTTGTTTACATTTACACTAAGTCTTGTCATTGTCTTATTGTGTATTGAAGAATTTTGTAAATTTGCAAATATTACGCTTGCAAAGGTAGCAAAAACGAAAGCAAGAGATTGACGCGAGAAACATTATGTATGTAAATCAGAAAATAGTTGCATTATTTGGCAATATCTACCAAACAAAAAAGAGCAAATACGCAAATGAAGTTGTGAATTTGCTGCGGGCAAAGGGTTACGACATAATTGTGGAGCGTAGTTTCTACGAGTGCTCAAAGATGTTTTTGCAGGGAATTGGCGAAGACAAAACGTTTGACGGAAATGATTTCAACGCGTCGTTTGCAGTGAGTCTTGGAGGCGACGGCACTTTTTTGAGAACCGCCATGTTGGTTGGTGCAAAGGGTGTGCCTATTCTGGGAATCAATATCGGGCATCTGGGATTCATGTCCGAAGTAAATCCGGAGGACATTCGTCAGGCGATAGACGATATCGGCAACGGCAACTACAAGATCGAATCGCGCAGTGTGCTTGAAGTTGCAGTGGGAAGCCGTAACATCGGTATTTATCCGTTTGCCCTTAATGAGATAGCTGTTCTAAAACAGGACATTTCGTCGATGATTAAAATAAGGGTAGAGATAAACAAGGAATATCTCACTACATATTCGGCTGACGGCTTGATTATTTCCACGCCCACGGGTTCCACGGGCTACGCATTGTCTTCGGGCGGGCCGGTGGTTGTTCCCGAATCAAAGTCAATAGTTATTGCTCCGGTAGCACCGCATAGTTTGAGCGTAAGACCCATTGTGATTTGCGACAATGTGGAGATAAATATGAAAGTATATAGTCGCACGGGGCATTATCTCGTATCTGTTGACGGCAGGAGCACGAGTTGTTGCGAGGAGGAGGACATTTCCATTCGCCGTGCGCCTTATGATATAAAGATTATACATTGCGGCAAAAAAAGTTTCTTCGATACGATGCGCGAGAAACTTATGTGGGACGGCGATATGCAGAAGTAAAAGTTTGCGCATGAATTTCAGGGGAAAGGAATACAATCTGTCAACAATTTTGCCGTGGATTGGCAAAGCGGTGAGGCATTACAAACTGAAGATATGCGCTACAATTATATTGGGCTGGATTGTTGTGGCACTGAACTTTGTTTTCGTGTGGGCAACAAAGCAGGCTGTCGATGCGGCAACGGTAACCCACAACCGTTGGGCGCTTTATGTTTGCTGTGCAACGCTTGTTGCCACGATAATAGTGCAGGCTGTGGTTTCGGCAATCAACAAACGAATCAAGACGATGCTTGGTTTCTGCATGAACAGGCGTATGCAGGAAAGGCTGCTGCATCATGCTGCTTCGGTTAACTGGAAAAGCATCAACGAATACCATACCGGCGACCTTGTGAGGCGTTTCGAACAGGACGGCTCCGAAGTAGTGTCGTTTGTTAACGGGACAATTCCTACCATAATGCTTGTGTTGCTGCAATTGACGGGTGCTTTTATTTTTCTTCTCGTTTTGAACAAGCAAATAGCCCTTGCCCTTGTTGCGATAATGGTAGTGGGCGTGTTTATAAGCAAGTTTCATTTTCTGAAAATCCGTGGATTTTCGGCCAAAATCAAGGAAGGCGGAAGCATGTTGCAGGCTGCTTTGCAAGAGGGGCTGCAAAATATTTCCGTGCTCAAGTCTTTGGCCGGCAAGAACGTATTTGCAAAATACTATTCCCATATCTTCGACATACAGGAAGGCAATGTGAGGCGACGCCTCCGGTATTCCGTGTTGTCGTCAACGGTTTTGAATCTCGGTTTTGCGGCTTGCTATCTTTTTGTGTTCATTTGGGGAGTGTTCAATCTCGACAATGGTGCAATAACCTACGGCACACTTATGGCGTTTGTGCAGTTGGTGGGGCAGATACAAGGACCTTCGCGCACGCTTATCAATTCCATTTCTGATTTTGCCGAGTTTTATTCTTCGTGTGAGCGGCTGAATGAAATCGATTCCATACCTGCCGAAGACGATTCCGAATGTGTGAATGACGTAAAGGCAAGTTGCAGTGTGGTTTGTGAGAAAGTGTCGTATCGATATGCCGACGGCAAACGCGTGATATTGAACGGATTCAGTCATAGGTTTGAGCCAGGAAAACTTAGTGCCATTGTAGGCGCGACGGGAGCGGGAAAAACCACACTCATGCGCCTTTTGCTTGCCTATGTCAAGCCTAATGCGGGAAAACTGTATGTGGTGAGCGGAGATGAAACGCGGGAGATAGGAGTTGGAACGCGCGGACTTTTTGCTTATGTGCCACAGGGAAATTCCTTGTTCAGCATGTCGTTGCGCGATAATATGCTTCTTGCAAATCCCGATGCGTTGGACGAAGAAATGCTTGAGGCGATGAAATGGGCGTGTGCCGATTTTGTGGAACACAATGCCGAGGGGCTCGACACTCTCTGCGGCGAGGGAGGCAGAGGTCTGTCGCAGGGGCAGGCACAACGCTTGTGTATTGCCCGGGCTTTGGTTTCGCGTGCCCCGATATTGCTGATGGACGAATCGACATCGGCTTTGGACCATGCCACAGAGGAGAAAATCATTCAGAACATACGCCAAAACGTGAAAGACAAGACCATTCTTTTCATCACCCATCGCGATACAGTGATAAAATACGCCGACGATGTGGTGAAAATAGGCTAAAAGTCTTTCTTTCAATTGATTTCCGTGTAATAGCTCCCTTTGTTGTTTGCAATATAATTGCCCGTCTAAAACTGGCGTTTTTTGGGGCTTTTACGAGGTCTGACCTAATTTAAATTCCGGGCCATGTAATTTAAATTAGATGCGTCGGAGTTTTTACGAGATGCCTTGTAATTTTTCCCCTCTCTGTTTTTGCTTTTTTTCGATGCTCGTGGCATGGTAACAGAATGGCTTTTTTGCAGTCGAAGATAAGGCTGTAAACAGATTTTATGACAGCTCACCGCGGTTGTTGCCCACAAAAAAACGTATCTTTGCATACTAATAATTAGACTAAAAAACATATGTACAGCTGGTTTGAATGTAAGGTAAAATATGAGAAAGAAATAGGCGAGGGTAAAGTGGCAAAACAGGCGGAAGTGTACCTGGTTGACGCATTAAACTTTACCGAGGCCGAAAAACGTATAATAAAAGAAATGAAACCCTTTATCACGGGTGAATTCGAAGTGAGTGATATCAAAAGGTCGCGCTTTGCCGAAATGTTTGAAACTACAAGCGAGAGCGCAGACAAATGGTATCAGTGCAAAATAGCGATTACAACTCTCGACGAAAAGAAGGGCGTGGAAAAACAAGTGGCACAAACCATTTTGGTAAAGGCTTCGGATTTGCACGATGCCGTGAGACGTTTGGACGAAGGCTTGAAAACTTCAATTTCCGACTATGGCATAACGTCTGTGGCAGAAACAAAGATTCTCGATGTATACCATTATGAAGAGTCTGCGCCCGAAGGATTCGTTAAAGTGGAAAACAAAGATGCCGCAAATCAGTGATGCTATTGCCGAAATAAGGGCCGAACTTCCACAAGGGGTAAATCTTGTGGCTGTTTCGAAGTTCCACCCCGCCGAAGCCGTGAAAGAGGCTTACGAAGTGGGGCAGAGAATTTTCGGCGAAAACCGTCCGCAAGAAATGACCGCAAAGCAGGCCGTTTTGCCGGGAGATATCAAATGGCATATGATAGGGCATCTGCAAACCAACAAGGTGAAAATGATTGCCCCCTATGTGGCGATGATTGAATCGGTGGATACCGAAAAACTGCTGCGCGAAGTGAACAAACAGGCACGGCTTGTAGACAGAGTGATTCCCGTATTGCTCGAAATACATGTGGCAGCCGAAGAAACAAAGTCGGGATTTACTCCCGAGGAATGCCGCGCCATTATCGGCAGCGGCGTTCTTGAAGAACTTCAAAACGTAAGTATTCACGGATTGATGTGTATGGCTTCGCACACCGACGATGCCGCGCGCATACATTCGGATTTCGGCAAGGTAAACTCGCTTTTTGAAGAATTGAAACAGCAGTATTTCCGCAACGACAGCAATTTCGCCTGCCGTTCGTGGGGCATGAGCGAAGATTATAAGATTGCCATTGAAGAAGGTGCCAATATCATAAGAATCGGCACGCGTATCTTTGGCGAAAGAGACTATGGTAAAGTTTTTTGATATGTGCGAAATCATCAGCAAATATTTCCCGGATATCGACGAAGCCAAATTGGCGAAATTTGAAAAGCTCGGCGATGTTTACCGTGAGTGGAACGCAAAAATCAATGTGATTTCACGAAAAGATATAGACAACTTGTATGAACATCATATACTCCATTCGCTTGCAATAGCCAAGACATTCTGTTTTCCCGACAATGCAAAAGTGTTGGACGTGGGAACTGGTGGCGGCTTCCCGGGAATTCCTCTCGCTATAATGTTTCCGAATGTGGAATTTACCCTGATTGACAGCATCGGCAAGAAACTTACAGTGGCTGATGCGGCGGCAAAAGCAGCCGGATTGGCAAATGTGAAACTTGTTCACGAGAATGCGATGGACGAAAGGGGACTGTATAATTACGTTGTGAGCAGAGCGGTGATGAATGCCGCGAGTTTGCTGAAAATGACTCTGAAAAATCTTACCCGCCCGCAAATAGGCGATACGCCCAACGGCTTGATAGTATTGAAAGGCGGGGATTTGAGCGAAGAACTAATGGATTTGGAGCGCGTGAAATCGTTGAACAAAAGATTGAGAAAAGGTTTTATACGCACTCTGAAAATAAACGATTTGTTCAAAGAAGACTACTACGACGAAAAGTACGTGGTGCAAATGTTTTTCTAACCAAAGAAAATTGTGATGCTTAATATACAAGTGTTTCCCGTAAACATGATACACGAGAATTGCTACATCGTTTCCGATGAGAGCAATGAGGCTGTAATCATTGACTGCGGTGCTTTTTTTAGAGAAGACAAAGAGTGTATCCGAGAATATGTAGAAGAAAAATCATTGGAGATAAAACACCTTATCTGCACCCACGGACATTTTGATCATATACTCGGGAACGAATTTGTGTATGAAACATATGGATTGAAACCGGAACTGCACGCCGCAGATGCGATGTTATATAATCATTGCGGCGAACAAATAGCCCAATTCCTGGGAGAAAAATTGAACATAACGCTGCCGATATTGGGAGAGTTTGTTGACGAAAATTCTGTGATAAAGTTCGGTTCTCATGAGTTTACCGTTATTCCAACTCCCGGGCATACCCCGGGTGGAGTTTCCTATTATTGTAAGGAAGAAAACGTATTGTTTTGCGGTGATAGCCTGTTTCGTCGCAGCATTGGGCGTACAGATTTCCCCTATGGCGATGAGCAATTGCTGATACGTAAGTTGCAGGAAAACATTCTGCCTTTGCCCGATTGCACAAAAGTATTCCCGGGACACGGAACTCCCACTACAATTGGCGAAGAAAAGACGGAGAATCCATTCTTCACGACAATGTTGTAAAAATATTGCTATATCAAAGCATTGAAAAAAATATCAGCGATAGTTTTAGCCGTAGTAGCCTGCGGCTATCTGTTGTTGTTGCTCATTGCAGATATGCCGTTTGTCCAAAAACAAATGGCAGAATATTTTTCCGAGACATTGGAAAAGAAATTCGGCACGGAAGTAAAAATAGGTAAGGTTCAACTTGGATTGTTTAACTCGGTAATTTTTGATGATGTAGAAATAAAAGACCAAGAAAGCCGCAAACTTTTGACAGCAGAGAAACTTTCTGCAAAAATACAATTGCGCTCGCTTGTCATAGCTCCGATAACAATTAGAACAATAGAACTTTATCGTGCCAATATTAACCTGATAAAGAAAAAGGAAGACTGCCAATATAATTTTCAATTTATAATAGATTCTCTTTCCTCAGAGAATAAGGAAGAAAAATCATCGCTTGATCTCAAAATAAAGTCGGTTATACTTAGCCGGTGCAATATAAATTACGATTTGCTAAGCAAACCTTCAAAGCGGACTTTTGATGTAAATCATCTGGCTTTTAGTAATCTCGATGCCAGCGTAGGAATTCATGTGATAAAAGGCGATAGTTTTAATGTAAAGCTGCGCAATATCGCTTTCCAAGAAAAGAGCGGATTTGTATTGGAACAATGTTATGCTAACGCTTTGATTGGAAAGAATAATATAGAGATTCCAATTCTGAAACTGAAAACGTCCACCGGAAGTTTGGAAGCGAAGAAAATATCATTGAAATCAGACGGCGATAAAAAGTATTCCGGTGGTGGAGAATTGGAACACTTTCGACTTTCTCTGAAAGATATTCGTCCTTTTTTAGGAAAAGATTTGCCGGACGAGAGATTT
The DNA here is from genome assembly GCA_963660485.1 of bacterium. GTDB lineage: Bacteria > Bacteroidota > Bacteroidia > Bacteroidales > Bacteroidaceae > UBA6398. The sequence continues at coordinate 12,287 of CAVKYH010000010.1, forward strand.
GACATAAGCGCTTCGGTACGCGTAAACCGTAACAGAATTACAATCCCAAATTTACGTGTGGCAGAACGCGAAAGAAACGCATTGCTGCGCGCCAAGATAGACTTTGAAAATACCCAGCGGTTCTTTGTAAATCTAAAAGAACTGAAAGCCAAGCAGAAGTTTGTAAATTCTATCGCAAAATCTTTGGAGGTAAATGAAACAGTAGGAAATTTCATAAAAAATATAGGTGATGTAAATATTTCTGCAGAGATTTTGCGTGGAACAAAGACCACGGCAAGCGCAAAAATAGGAACAGGTATCGGAACAGGCGATGTAGCGATGAGTATTGACGAGAACAAATGTATTGATGCAAGATTTATATCCCCTAGCATTGATATAGGAAAACTCGTTGCCAATGACGATTGGGGGAAAGCCGATTTTGATGCGGAAGCAAAGATAAAAGATACAAAAGATTTTTCCTTAAAGTTGAAACTAGCAAGTTTGGAATTTAAGAAATATGTCTACAAAAATATTTCTGCGGAGGTTCAAGACAATAAGGATATATTTTCTTTTGCGGTTAATTCTCTTGATCCGAATGTAATTTTGAACGCCAAAGGAAATGTAAGCGTACAAGATAAGCACACACCGGAGTATAAGTTGGAGGCCGTGGTTGACAAGTTTAATCCGAAAGCACTTCGTTTGAGTGAAAAATATCCTCGTGCAGATTTCTCGGCAAAGATAAACGCAGATATTAAGGGTGATGAAATAAAGAATGCTGTTGGTTCTGTTAATTTGTCGGATTTTTCTGTTGTAAATGCTGATACAACGATTCGTTTTGGAAATATCGCAATTAGTTCCAGTAAAGTTAATAATGGGAAACGTCTTGTTTTGTCGGGAAACACATGCGATGCACAACTTACGGGAAAGTTTAATACAGAAACTTTGATGCGTAATTTTCTGCACATAGTAAATGCCCAAAACGAGGAAAAAACAATTAGTTCTGACGACAACATTTTTAATTTCAGAATGCATTTGAAAGATGTCTCGTTGTTGAATTTCCTTGTAGGCTCTGATTTAAAATTGTCCAAGGGAGGTGTGGCTTCTGGATATATGGATTCGCGTGAAGGACTGTTCCAATTAGAAGCAGCGATACCGACGGCAACAAAAGGTGAAAATAGATATTCTGATATGACTTTGTATATGAAAGGGAATAGGCAGAATACAAAGATACATCTCCATGCTTCAAAACTTTTGGAAAACGGTAAGGTTGAAATAGAATCAAATGCGGAAAATAAAAAAGGAGAACTGGAGAATAACTTGCTGTGGAATTCAACTGCGGAACATAGAAATTCGGGAGAAATATCTCATGTCATAAGAATAAATCCTGCCACACCCAATTATATAGAAACAGAGATAAAACCTTCGATTATTGTGATAGACGATACGGTTTGGAATGTATCGGCATCAAAAGTAGTTTACGATAACTCCAAGCTATATATAGATGGATTGAGTTTCAAACATGGTAATAGTGGTCTTTCGTTAAATGGAATTGCATCTAAACTAAGCAGCGATTCTTTGCACGTAGATCTTCATAATGTCAGAATACAGAATGTGCTTGATTTTGTAGCTTTTGATGACGTGCATTTTGATGGACAGGCAAACGGTACAGCAAACGTCTCAAATGTATTAGGCGCACCGCATGTAAATGCAGCTTTGAACGTGAAAGATTTTGTGTTCAATCACGCAACAATGGGAGATATGGTTCTTGATAGTTATTGGAACAATGATACGAAAAAAATAGAACTCTCTGCTTTGATACGCGATGGACAAAATTCTACGAACGTAAGTGGATTTGTAAATCCTGCAGAAAGTAGCATTGATTTGCGATTTATTTCTAATGGAACAAATGCTTTATTTCTAAATGATTTTTTCCCTGATGCGATGCAACTTTCGCAAGGAAGGACAACAGGACATTTGCGATTGTTCGGAAATTTGCATGCAATGAACCTTGAAGGCAGGCATGTTGTTTCTGGCCTAAAAGTACATGTAGAGCCTTTGGGCACAAATTATACGATAGAGAATGACACTGTGTATTTTTCGCCAGATTTGATATCTTTTCCGTCGTTTAGACTATATGATATCTATCATAATAGTTCTCTTATGTCAGGGCGTGTAAAACATCGATCTTTACACGATTTCTCGTATGATATGGAACTTGAACCGCAAAATTTCCTTGCATACGATCAAACGCAAACTGATGAGAATTCTTCTTTTTGGGGTACTGCTTTTGTAGATGGCCATATACACATTTATGGAGGCTCCGGATTTTTTACGACAGATGCCAATGTAACCCCGCGAAGCAAGACCTTGTTTGTCTATAATGCCGACCAACCGGAAAATGCCGACAATGTGGAATTATTACGATTTAGGAATGCCGACGAAATTAATGTTTCTTCAGATAGCATTGAGGTCGAAAAAACAGAGAAAAAGAGTGATGTAAATACAGATATTCGTTTGAATTTTAACTTGGACGTTACTCCTGATGCAGAACTTCGAGTTATAATGGACGATAAAACCGGCAATATGATTTCGGCACATGGGCAAGGAAACATAAGCGCTCACTTTTATAATAAAGGTAGTTTTGATATGTTCGGCCTATATAATATAGAAGACGGAACATATAAGATGAAATTCCAAGACTTGATACAAAAGAATTTCATTCTTCGTAATGGAGGCAGGATAACATTCAATGGTAACCCTCTTGCTTGTGCGTTGAATTTGCAGGCAGCTTATACCATTCCTGCCGTATCGCTTGCGGGAATAAGCATGCAGGGAAGCATGCGTGATAGTTCTGTTCCTGTGGATTGTATAATGAACATTACGGGTAGCGCATTGCAGCCGTTTGTAAACTTTGATATAGATTTGCCGTCGGTGAGTTCAGAACAGAAGCAAATGGTACGTTCGCTTATTGCTACCCCCGAAGATATGAACATGCAAGCCATGTATTTATTGTCTGTAGGGCGTTTTTATACCTATAACTACAATATTGCTAATTCTGCACAAACCCCGAGCCAGACATCGCTTGCCATGAATTCGTTTCTCTCGTCCACATTATCGTCCAATATAAACAATTTACTGCATAATTTCGGCGAAGGCGCAAATAATTGGTCGTTCGGGACAAATCTTGCAACTGGTAACGACGGGTGGAACGACATGGATGTTGAAGGTATGTTCACCGGGCGTTTGTTTAAGGGCAGACTTTTGATAGACGGGAACCTTGGCTATCGCGACCGCTCGGCTTATAATTCCAATTTCGTGGGAGATTTTACTGCGCGTTACCTTCTTAATCCGCGTGGTACCATTCAGCTGAAGGCTTATAACGAGAGTAATGATCGCTATTTCACTAAATCATCGATGACAACCCAAGGTGGAGGTATTCTTTTCCGTAAAAGTTTTACCAAGGTCAAGGATCTTTTCAACAAAAACAGAGCAAAGAAAAAATCCAAGGCAAAGTAAAACGTAGATGTTTTGTTGATAAGCTTAGACTAAGCTTATTAGTTAGACTTCTTGACTACTATATAAAAACAAAACCTGCGCCGCAAATATTTGCAAGCGCAGGTTTTTTGTATCTCGTTAAGAAAAATCTTATTCTTCTGTAATCATGTCAAAGCCCGTGTACGGAATGAGCGCTTTGGGTATTCGTATACCCTCGGGAGTTTGATTATCTTCAAGCAATGCGGCAACTATACGCGGGAGTGCAAGAGCCGAACCGTTGAGTGTGTGGCAAAGTTCGATTTTCTTGTCGCTTGCACGGCGATAACGGCAATGCAGACGATTTGCCTGGTAGGTATCGAAATTTGAAACCGAACTTACTTCCAACCATCTCTTCTGTGCTTCGGAATAAACTTCAAAGTCGAAGCATATCGAGGAGGTGAAACTCATATCGCCGCCGCAGAGACGCAATATTCTATACGGCAATTCCAATTTTACGAGCAGATTCTCTACATGGTCGAGCATCTCCTGATGACTTTGTCTTGAATGTTCAGGTTTGTCTATCCTTACGAGTTCTATTTTTGAGAACTCGTGCAAACGATTCAAGCCGCGCACGTCTTTTCCATACGAACCGGCTTCACGGCGAAAGCATTCTGTGTAAGCACAATTCTTTATCGGCAGATCTTCTTCTTTCAAAATTTCATCGCGATAAATATTGGTTACGGGAACCTCGGCTGTAGGAATAAGATAAAGGTTATCTGTTTGGCAATGATACATCTGTCCTTCTTTGTCGGGGAGTTGTCCTGTGCCATATCCGGAATCTTCGTTCACCACTGTGGGAGGTTGTACTTCGCGATAGCCTGCTTTTGTGGCTTCGTCGAGGAAGAAGTTAATCAAAGCCCTTTGCAATCTTGCGCCTTTGCCGGTATACACAGGGAAACCCGCGCCGGAAATCTTTACGCCCAAATCAAAGTCTATGAGTTTGTACTTCTTAGCAAGTTCCCAATGGGGCAGGGGATCTTTGGGTAGCGGTTTTTCTGTACCGCCCATTTTTTCAACCACATTATCATTGGAGTCTTTGCCCTCTGGTACTTCGGGGTAGGGAACATTGGGTATCGTGAGCAAAATCTTCTTCATTTCCTCTGCTGCAGCGTTCATTTCGGCCTCCAATTTCTTGGATTCTTCTTTTTTTGCAGCCACTTCGGCTTTCGCAGCTTCGGCCTCGTCGCGTTTTCCTTCGCGCATAAGAGAGCCTATCTCTTTGGATTTTGCATTCATAGCCTGAAGGATAGCATCGAGTTTGCTTTGGGTTTCGCGTCGCAAATCATTTTGCTTGAGCACAGCGTCAATTGCTTCGCTTGCTCCGGCGAAATGCTTTTTCTCCAAGCCTTTTATCACACCGTCTTTGTCTTCGGTGATTTGTTTTATAGTAAGCATAGCTTTATGTTTTATATTTCGTTTCTATATGCAAAGATAAATACTAATGTTTTACCATTACTTTTTTCTTGCCGATAATGTAGATGCCATCGGGCAGGGAGCCTGTGGTTGCAGAGTCGGCTTTACTTTTGATTCTTATTCCTTCTGTTGTAAAAATGTCGGTTTTGTCCGCATTCTTATGGGATGAAATCTTTTCTATTCCGTTTACCACGCCGTTTATTCTCAGTTCGCGTGAAGCTGCACCGTCGTTGGCGATTGTGAAATAGGCTCTAAACGGTTTGAAATCCACTGCATCGGCATCGTCCGAGCCTACGTAAACGAATTTCCCGTTTTGAAAACCGTATATGGTTTGGGAATTGTTGCTCTTGGCGTTTTGCAGTCCTGCGAAAGTGCCGTGGAATTGGTATTTCACGGTTTCTTTCAAATCGGGCGCGCTGATTCCTGCCGAACATTTGAAGGTTGTAATCGGAGTTGTGCCCACTACTTCCACTTTTTCCAAGTTGAGGAACGGTTGCGCCACTTTTGTTTCTATCACATAAGGGTGGTTGGCTTCAAGATGTTCGGTGGATTCAAAATCCAAATCGTCTGTGCTTTTGTGTTCAACAAAGGCGTATGCCGCGCTAACCTCTGTCTGGCTTTTTTCAGCGGCAAAAGGCAGGCATACCGACGACATGTAGCCGTTTGCATTGCTTTTGAAACTGCGGTCGTAGCTTGCTTTTTTCGCGGTGAACGAATACATTGCGTCGAATGGGTAGCCGTCGTTGACTACGAGCTCTTCACATTCGTAGTTGTTTATGATGTTGAATTTTTCGGTTGAACTTGTGGTGGTTTTTACTACGTTTTGGGTGTTGGTAACATAGTTGTCCTTGGGAACGAATACCAAACAGTTGGGATTGCCCGGCGCAAGGGCGAAAGGCGTTGAAACGGTAGCCGAATTCAAGTCGATGCTCGTTAGTTTGGTATTGTTTTCCACAATCTTTTGCAGTTCCGAAACCATTGCATCTGTGAGAGTGCCCGTTACTATCAGGCGCTCGGCGTTGGTAAGTGCGGAATAGTCGGTCGATGCTGTGTAGAGAAACAAATCGTCGATGTAGAAGTTGTGGGAATCGCCGCTGTTGTCTACGCTGGATATCGTGATTTCTTTTTTTGAAGAGACTTTCCCTCTCAAAAAACTGCTTTTCTTGATTATGGAAGACTTTTGGCTAATAATGTTTACGTAGAAGCTCTTGTCTTTATAAGGCATGACGCGAAACGTATAGAATACATCTACGGCTTTGTCCAATGTGATTTTTATAGAACCGGGAGTGGTTGACGAGCCAACTTCAACACACTGATTTCCATGGCGGCAGTCTGTGAATGTCATGCTTTCTCTATCGAAGGCAGCGCCTGTATAATCTTCTATTCCTGACAGACCGTCGTTTCCGCCGTAGTTCAACGACCAGTCAAAGCGTTCTTCAAACGTGGGAACGTAAACCTGCAAACCAGAGGTGATTGTTTGTGCTTTGACACCTAAGTAAGTTGTCAACAACAATGCTAACAATATATATGGTTTCATTTATTCTTCGTTCTAATGCGGTTATGCTATTTGTAAGCGAATTTAGCCAAAAAGTTTGTAACGTTGGAATGTTTAGGGCATTAGTTTTTGATTTTTGCCATTAAATTTATCGCAGGCTGTTGTTGGCTGTTTTTCTTACGTGGATTATTGTAATTTTCAGCATGATAGATGTCGCAAAAATTCCAAGGCATCTAATTTAAATTAGATGCCTTGGAATTTAAATTATGTCTGACCTCGTTTTTACGAGATGCCTTGTTGTTTTTTGGAGTAAGTTTTAGACAAAAAAATGTCGCGATATGGGAGATGCGAACTTATTCTTTTTGACGGGGAATGGCTCTGCCACGCGTTACGGTACGGAAATGGTCGCCTTTGTTTTCCTCCTTGGTTGTGCGCTGAATGGAATCAATAAATGCTTTCTTGGCATTTTCCTCCTCATTGGCCGTGCTGTCGGCCGGAAGCGGCTTTTCGGTTTCCTTTGCCTCCTGGCTGTGGAAACGAACCAACGTTATTTTTGAAAGAAACAGCAGTTTCACCGTTTCGTTCCAAGGCTCGTCGATATAAATAAAGCCTTCCACCTTTTTGATAGGCATCTTTGAAGCCTGTAGCGTTATCACGTTGTCTCCGTCGCCGTATATGGGTTGCTGCATGGTTGATACAGAGTCGTTTTCATACCTTACGGCTATCACGCATTCGGCTGTCTTTCTACCCTCTTTGTAGATAAATTGCGTGGTGAAGTGCCATTCGTATCTGTCCTTGGGCTTGAACGAAGTGTCGGCGGTCATGCTGAAAGCCAAAAGGTTTTTGCCCGGTTTAGGAAGGAGCAGCCCGTAGGTCTTGCCCGTCCAGATGTTTGCCGTATCGCCTTTCGACGATAGCGCAGCATAGTTTATTCCCGCGTTGTCCAAGTTGCCGCCCATAGCTTGGATTTCATTTTGATAGCGCTTGTTCAGCTTTTCGTAAATGTCGTAAAGCAAATCAGCGTGGCGGGAATAATATTCCAACGATTTATTGAATGATTCGCGCGAAACCCCATATTTCTGCAAAACAGCCTCGGTGTAAACCTCCGTATAATAGTTTGGCTTCTCCGTGTTTTGGGCCATGGCTTGCGCTTCGTGGTAGTCGTAGAGAATATTCTCCATCTTGCCCGACGAAATCACGCCCTTGGGAGTGCGTACCTTGCATGAGCCCAACAGAAATATGAGCGAGGCAAGAAGCAAAGGCATTATGTTGCGGGCAGATTTCATTGGCGGCAAAATATGTCAGACGGTTTCGGTTTTGTCGGTAGGCGTCGTTTTTCTTACAGACGTAAGATATTTGCGGTAAAACAACAATATAATTATCGAACCGCATGTGATGGCAGAATCTGCAAAGTTGAAAATCGGGGCAAAAAACAAAAAGTGTGTGCCGCCTATTATCGGCAGAGATTCGGGCAGATATGTGTCGATGAGAGGGAAATAAAACATGTCTACAACCTTGCCCGACATAAAACTGCCGTATCCGCTACCAAACGAGACGAGGTTGGCTACATCGTATTCCGTACTTTCGCTGAAAATCATGCCGTAAAAAGCGTTGTCAATGATATTTCCGATTGCTCCGGCGATAATCAAGGCGATACAAGCAACAAACCCGGTGGAAACATTGCGCCTCACCAATTTGCTGATATAGTATACCAGAAATCCCACAAACACCAACCGCGCAATGCTGAGTATCAATGTGCCGGCAATGTTCACTCCAAACGCCATTCCACTATTTTCTACAAAATACAAATACATCCACGACGTGATTTCACGCGCTTCGTGGAGAGTGAAATTGGTTTTGACCTCAAACTTAATTAACTGGTCGATAATTATAACGGCAGCGACAATTGCCACTGCCGTTATAGTATTGATTTTTCTCTTTGAAATCTGCACAATGAAAGATTGATCAGTTTCTGTGTTTCTGCTTGTTCAGCATCTCTTTGGCCTCGATAGAAAGAGTTGCGTGGGGCACAATGCGCAAACGCTCCTTGGGAATGAGTTTCCCCGTTACGCGACATACACCATACGTCTTGTTCTCGATTCTAACAAGCGCTTGCTGTAAATCTCTTATGAACTTTTGCTGGCGAGCGCACATAGTGGTAAGTTCCTCTTTTTCTTGGGTAATGGAACCCTCTTCCAAAACTTTGAAAGTGGGGGAAGTGTCAATCACATCGTTGCCGGCTTTGTTTGTAAGCACCGACATCATTTGGTTGTACTCCCGTTTCGCCATTTCGAGCTTTTTGAGGATAATGTCCTTGAATTCCGCGAGTTCCTCATCGCTATACCTTGTTCTGTCAGCCATTGTCTTAGGGATTTAAGAGTGGTTATTTTTCAATTTTTACATTAATGGTCATATCTCCTAAGTTCCATTCTTCTCCTTTTACTTCCTTTTCCAACGAAATGGAGTTTGCGAGAACCTGGGCAGAGATATAGTCCGTGAATTTCTCAATTATCTTTCGCGCTTCCTCGGTATCGCCAATTGTAATGTTTATACGATCGGTGATTTCAAAGCCACTGTCTTTTCTGAAAGTCTGGATATGTTTTACGAGTTCGCGCGCAATGCCTTCAAGACGAAGCTCCTCGGTAATTCCAAGGTCAAGGGCAACTGTGAGGTTGCCTTCGTTGGCTACGGCATATCCCGGAATATCTTCGCTGACAACCTCTACTTCATCAATATTTATCACGGCTTCTTCTCCGGATATATTGAAAGTAAATTTCCCGGCATCTTCAAGTTCGCGAATATCGTCCTGGCTCATTTCTTTTACGGCAGCAGCCAAATCTTTCATCAACTTGCCGTATTTTTTGCCAAGTATGCGGAAGTTCGGTTGCACTCGTTTTTTAAGGAGACTGCCGTCTTCAACAAATTCCAACTCTTTTACGTTCACTTCGTCCAATATAAGTTTTGCCACAGCCTCGATGCGCTCGCGCATTTCCTTCTGTGCAGCCGGAATAGTAATCTTCTGCAGCGGCTGGCGCACTATAATGGATTCTTTCTTGCGGAGTGAAAGCACCATGGAAGTAATCTTTTGTGCCATTTCCATGCGAAGTTCCAATTCTTTGTCGATAATTTCGTCATTGGCTTCGGGGAATTCCGTCAAGTGTACGCTGTCGCAGGAATCTTTGCCGGTAACTTGTGTAAGACATTTGTACAATCTGTCAGCATAGAAAGGAGAAAGCGGAGCAATGAGCTTGGAAAGCGTAACCAGGCAAGTATATAATGTTTGGTAGGCGCTCAATTTATCTTTGCTCATCGAATTACCCCAAAAACGCTTGCGGGAAAGACGAACAAACCAGTTGGAAAGATTGTCTATCGTAAAGGTTTCTATAAGTCGTCCGGCGCGAGTAGGTTCGTAATCGTTGTATGCTTCGTCTACGGCTTTCGCCAAACTGTTTAGCTCGGAAAGAATCCAACGGTCGAGTTCAGGGCGTTCGTTGTTGGGCACATCTGCTTCGGCGTAGTTGAAACCGTCTACATTTGCATACATAGCAAAGAAAGAATAGGTTTGATGAAGTTTGCCGAAGAACGTACGGGATATTTCTGCAACGCCGGCTTCGTCAAATTTCAGATTGTCCCACGGAGAAGAGTTAGTCATCATGTACCAACGCACGGGGTCTACGCCATATTTCTCGATAATCTTGAAAGGATCAATTGCGTTTCCGAGGTGCTTGGACATTTTGTTTCCGTTCTTGTCGAGTACAAGGCCGTTGCTTACAACTGCTTTGAAAGCCACGCTATCTCGTACCATTGTGGAGATTGCGTGAAGAGTAAAGAACCAACCGCGTGTTTGGTCCACCCCTTCGGCGATGAAGTCTGCCGGATATGCTGAATTGTTTTCTATCTGTTCGCGGTTTTCAAACGGATAATGTAGTTGCGCAAACGGCATAGAACCGGAATCAAACCAAACATCGATAAGATCCGTTTCGCGTTTCATCGGTTTACCGCTGGGGGAAGTAAGAATTATATTGTCTACGTAAGGGCGGTGCAAATCTATTTTATGATAATTCTCGTCGGAGTAATCGCCAGGCACAAATCCGTTGTCCTTAAACGGGTTTGATTTCATATTTCCGGCGCTTACGCTTTTTTCTATCTCGTCATAGAGTTGCTGTATGCTTCCTATGCAGATTTCTTCGCCGCTTTCGCTTCGCCAGATAGGCAGAGGTGTTCCCCAGAAACGGGAACGCGAAAGATTCCAGTCGTTCAAATTTTCCAGCCATTTGCCAAAGCGTCCCGTTCCGGTTGATTGCGGTTTCCACTTGATGCTCTTGTTTAATTCGAACATGCGTTCTTTTTTTGCCGTGGAGCGGATAAACCAACTGTCGAGCGGGTAGTAGAGAATCGGTTTGTCGGTGCGCCAGCAATGGGGATAGTTGTGAACGTGTTTTTCCATCTTGAAAGCCGTGCCATTGGCTTTCATTTCCATACAGATGGATACGTCGAGCGATTCGTCTTTGTCGGTAAGGGTGTCGTCGTACGCATTTTTCACGTAGCGTCCCGCGTAGTTTTTGTACAAATCCACGTTCACGTATTTCTGTACAAACTCATCGTCGAGTTCTTCGATGGGATAGAATCTTCCTTTCAAGTCGACCATCGGGCGCTTGTTGCCGTTTTTGTCAACCAGCATAAGGGCGGGAACGCCGGCTTTCTTTGCCACGAAAGCATCGTCGGCACCGAAAGTTGGTGCGATGTGCACGATTCCCGTACCGTCTTCTGTGGTAACGTAGTCGCCAAGGATTACACGGAATGCGCCTTCGCCAGGATTTACATATTGGAAGAGTTGTTCATATTTGAGTCCTTCGAGTTCTGTGCCTTTGAATTTTTCTACGATACGGTACGGCAGAATTTTGTCGCCCTTTTCGAATTTGTCCATTGGCAGTTCTGCGCCGGCGGGATTGAAATATGCGTTGAATCTTTCTTCTGCAATTACTACCGAAATGGGTTGCGCGGTGTAAGGATTATAGGTGTTGACCAAAAGATAATCGAATTTCGGACCAACGCAAAGCGCTGTATTTGACGGCAAAGTCCATGGAGTTGTGGTCCAAGCCATGAAATAACTGTCGCCCCATTGGGTAGCGAATTTCCCTGTTGGGGAAACCATTTTGAACATAGCGGTTACCGTAAGGTCTTTCACGTCTCGATAACACCCTGGCATATTGAGCTCGTGCGAACTAAGTCCGGTGCCCGCTGCGGGGGAATAGGGCTGAATGGTGTAGCCTTTGTAGATAAGTCCTTGTGAATAGAGATTGTTCAAAAGCCACCAGACGGATTCGATATAATAGTTCTCATAGGTGATATAGGGTCGCTTCATATCCACCCAGTATCCCATGAGCCGACTAAGGTTTTCCCATTCTGTGGTAAATTTCATCACATTGCTTCTGCAATGCGCGTTGTATTCTTCAATCGATACGGTTTTCCCGATATCGTCTTTTGTGATGCCCATTTCTTTTTCCACGCCGAGTTCCACGGGAAGTCCGTGGGTATCCCAGCCGGCTTTGCGCGGAACGCAAAAGCCTTTCATCGTTTTGTAACGACAAATGGTATCTTTTATAGTTCTTGCCAATACGTGGTGAATGCCCGGGTGTCCGTTTGCTGAAGGAGGTCCTTCATAGAATGTGAAATGCGGGTGTCCCTCGTGTTCTTTCACACTGCGTTCTGCGGCATGGTTGTCGTCCCATTCGCCAAGCACTTCCTTATTTATCTCTGATAGGTTGAAATCAGAATGTTCTTCGAATTTCTTCTGCATTATAGTTCTGTAATTACTAAACGCCTGCAAATTTAGTTCAACGCATACAAACCGCAAAATCATTGACTTGAAAATTTACAATTTATACGTGTAACGGGCAAATCTATTGCCATTTTGCTACAATGGGGTGTCGTTGTTGTGGGGCTGAATTTGAAGCTGTTAAAAGCAGATGCTTTGTCGCAAAAACTCCGACGCATCTAATTTAAATTCCGACGCATCTAATTTAAATTAGGTCTGATGTCGTTTTAAAACATGTCAGACCTCGTGGGAAAGCCAAACTGCTATGTATTTTTTTTGTACTTTTGAAGGCTGAAAGTTTAGCTATGGATTCAGAAAAACTACAAAAGATAAAGTTGCGCTACGGCATTGTGGGAAACTACGAAGGGCTCAACCGCGCGCTTGATATAGCCTTGCAGGTGGCAATGACCGATTTGTCTGTGCTGATAACAGGTGAAAATGGTGTGGGAAAGGAAGTTTTCCCGCGGATAATCCATGACAACAGTTCAAGAAAGAATAAGAAATATTTTGCGGTGAACTGTGGCTCAATCCCCGAGGGTACTATCGACAGCGAATTGTTCGGACACGAAAAAGGAGCCTTTACCGGCGCGGTGAGCGAGCGTGAAGGATATTTCGGAGTGGCCAACGGCGGAACGTTGTTTCTCGACGAAGTGGGGGAGTTGCCTCTCTCCACTCAGGCGCGCCTGCTCCGTGTGCTTGAAACAGGCGAATATATCCGCGTAGGCTCGAGCGAAGTGCGCAAGACCGATGTGAGAATCGTGGCGGCAACCAATGTGGATATTCCGCAGGCAATCGAAAACGGCAGGTTCCGCCAGGATTTGTACTATCGCCTCAATACAATTCCCATTAACATTCCTCCTTTGCGCGAGCGCGGCAATGATATTTACCAGCTCTTCCGGAAATTCGCCCTTGAAATGAGCGAGAAATATAATATGCCTGCAATTCGCCTCACCGACGATGCTCAGCAGATTTTGCAGAACTATTCGTGGCCGGGAAACATTCGCCAGTTGAAGAATGTTACTGAAAATATGTCGGTAACTTCGGAAACGAGAGAAATAAACGGAGATGTGGTGAAACATTACATTCCGCAGGAAAGAACCAACGGACAACTTGTGCCCGTGGCGGAACAGGGACGCTCGCAGTCATTTGAAAACGAGCGCGAGATACTGTACAAGATTCTTTTTGACCTGCGGCGCGATGTGGGAGACCTGAAGGCTATCGTAAACAAACTGCAGGCCGACAAAGAAGATGCGTCGCAGAAATCCGTGAGATACGTAACTTCGGATGGAAATACTATCTCAGAAAATCTCCCAGCCTCTTCTGTGCTGGAATTCCCGCAACGGAAAGACGAATATGTGGAGGAACTCAAAGAACCGGCCATAGAGGTTTCAAAAGATGTAACTCTCGAAAGTTTTGAACGCGAAGCAATAAAGCGCGCCTTGATACGCCACGCAGGAAAACGGAAAGAGGCTGCAAAGGAATTGGGTATATCCGAGCGTACACTGTATCGCAAAATAAAGGAATATGGACTTGAATAAACGAAAGATATATAGCGTAGCGGCTTTTGCGCTTGTGGTTTTGCTCACAGCGTGCAGCGTGCAGTATAAATTCAATGGCGCGTCGATAAACTACGACCAGATAAAAACGATACAGATTGCCGATTTCCCGTTGCGCACCGCTCTTGTTTGGGCACCCATGCGCTCGATGTTCAACAACCAACTGCAGGATATTTATGCCAATCAAACGCGGCTTCGTCAGGTGAAACGTAAAGGCGATTTGCAGTTGAGCGGAGAAATTGTGGGCTACGAACAGTTCAACAAGTCGATATCTGCCGAAGGATATGCGTCGCAGGTTCAATTGAGAATGACTGTGAACGTAAGGTTTACCAATACAAAAAATCATTCGCAAGACTTTGAACGCCGCTTCACGGCTACCAGCGAGTACAACTCCTCGCTGTCGCTTAATTCGGTGCAGGAAGATTTGGTGAATCAGATGGTAAAAGATTTGGCAGACCAGATATTCAATGCCACAGTAGCAAATTGGTGATGGAAGATACGAGTATGATTACAGCAGAAGCGACGGCGAAAAAGCCCGTAAAGACTTTGTTTGAATTGCAAGCCGAGGTGGAACGCTATCCTTTCGACCAAGCAAGCCGATTGTCGTTGCTGGAAAGATTGTTCGCCACGCAAAATGAAACATTTGGCGCGGAATTGAAAAAAGCAGCGTTGTTCGTCCCCGACAGAAAGGTTCTTTTCTATATGATAGAGGGAGACAAGTATCGTCTTGTGCCGGAAAAAACAAAACAGAAAGCATGCGCTCCAAAACCAACGGTATCTGAAAATAATTCCGAAGACCGTACGGCAACTTTGATCGACTGCTTTCTTGAAAAGAATCCTGACAATCAGCCCAAACGCAGGTTGACTTTGACCGACGCCGCAAGTGATTACGCTGCATACCTGGAACAGCAGGAAGAAGAAACCTTGCCGTCTTTGCCAAGTTCTGATGTGGTGGAAAAGACACCGCAAATGTCTGCAAAGAAAACCGTTGGAGAAATAAAGAAACAGGAAATCCCTTTGCCGGAACCCGTGGGAAATCCGCAGCCAACGGTAAACAACGAAAGCGAAAGCAAATATTTTACCGAAACTTTGGCGAAAATTTATATAAAACAAGGGAAATATGAGGAGGCTGTCGAAATAATGCGCAAGCTTAGTGCTGATAATCCGAAAAAAAGTTGTTACTTTGCAGACCAAATTAGATTTCTCGAAAAAGTAGTAATAAATAGTAAAAGCAAGAAATAATGTATTCAGTATTAGTTATCCTGATGGTTGTTGTATCGATTCTTATGTGTTTTATAGTAATCATTCAAGAATCGAAAGGCGGCGGTTTGGCTTCCGGATTTGCTTCTTCTAATCAAATTATGGGCGTCCGTAAAACCACAGACTTCATTGAAAAAGCTACATGGACTTTGGCAATAGCAATTGTTGTGTTGAGCGTTGCATCTGCATACTTTGTTCCTTCGACAGAAGACCAGAAAAGTGTTGTGTTGAAAGAGAAAGCAATGCCTACAATGCCTATGCAGCAACAGCAGAACCAACTTCCGGCAGCCGGTGCGCAACAAGGTGCAAACACAACCGCTCCTGCTGCTCCCGCTAACAAATAAGTTCAGTTGAAGATATAATCATGGATTGATTGTCATCGTTCAAAATGGCAATCTTTCTGTGTTTTAAAACAAATAGATAGGAAATGAATATCGCGATAGTAGGAACAGGGTATGTGGGATTGGTTTCCGGAACATGCTTTGCCGAAATGGGAATAGACGTAACCTGTGTTGATGTGAACGAAGAGAAGGTTAGGCGTTTGAATAACGGAGAGACCATTATTTATGAGCCGGGCCTCGATGAAATGGTGGAACGTAATCACAAAGCCGGGCGTTTGCATTTTACTACCAAGCTTACAGATTGTCTTGATTCGGTAAGTGTTGTATTCAGTGCGGTAGGAACTCCTCCCGACGAGGACGGTTCTGCAGATTTGAGCTATGTGCTTGAGGTTGCCAAGGAGATTGGGCAGAACATGAACCATTATCTTGTGGTTGTTACCAAGAGCACAGTTCCCGTAGGTACGGCGAAAAAAGTAAAGCAAGTGATTTCAGCCGAACTTGAAAAGCGGGGGAAAAACATAGAGTTCGATGTGGCGAGCAATCCAGAGTTTCTAAAAGAGGGTTGCGCCGTTACCGATTTCATGAAGCCCGACAGAGTTGTAATCGGTGTCGATTCTGATCGTGCCAAAGACATACTTTCGTCGCTATACCGTCCGTTTATGCTAAGCAAAGATCGGTTTATAATCACCGACATTCCGTCTGCCGAAATGATTAAATACGCCGCAAATTCAATGCTTGCCACACGTATTTCGTTTATGAACGACATTGCGAATCTTTGCGAGATAGTTGGGGCGGATGTTAGCTCGGTGAGAAGGGGCATAGGTGCCGATTCGCGAATCGGAAGCCGCTTTTTGTATCCCGGTTGTGGCTATGGCGGTTCCTGTTTTCCCAAGGATGTGAAAGCTCTTGTGCATACTGCAAAAAATGCAGGCTATGAAATGCAGGTGCTGAATGCTGTGGAGAGTGTCAACAAGAAACAAAAGGAAGTTGTTTTCGCAAAACTTAATGCTTACTACGGCAATGATTTGCGCGGCAAGCGTATTGCGATTTGGGGACTTGCGTTTAAGCCCGAAACAGACGATATGCGCGAGGCTACTTCGCTTGTTACCATTGATTTGCTTAAGCGTGCCGGCTGCGAGGTTGTGGTTTACGATCCTATAGCAATGGACGAATGTCGTCGCAGAATAGGAGATACCGTAATTTATGCCGACGATATGTATTCTGCCTTGCATGATGCCGACGCTCTGTTGCTTCTCACCGAATGGAAACAGTTCCGTATTCCTGATTGGCAGAAAGTGAAACAGGAATTGTCGCATAGCGTTATCGTTGACGGGCGAGACATTTATGAAATTGCCGACATGAAACGTTGGGAACTTGATTATATTTCAATAGGAAGGGCTAACTTCCTTTTTGCTACAGATAAAAAATAAAGAAAATCCTGTTTCAAGCAGGGGCTTTCTGGTAACGAAAAAACAGTATCGGACATCGTAAAAACGATGTCCGATACTGTTTAAACAATGTCTGACATCGTTTAAATAATGTCAGACATTGTTTTTGCGATATCTGATGTTGTTTTCAACGATAAGTAAAGTGTTGTTTTTCTTGCATTAATATTTTAGAAAACCTTGCTTTTTGAGCGTTTCCAAAAGGGTTTTCGACATTGCTTCATTGTCATTTTTCGTATAGCGAATGTCGGTGAAAATTTGGGCAAGGGTTTCTTTTGAATTTATCTTTACAAACTCCTTGTTTTCAGGCAATGACTCCTTATAACTATAGTATTTGTCGATATCTTGCGGGGTGTAGTCGCTATAGGTCTCGCTGTGCATTATGGCTTCTACCGGCAGGCGGTCGCTTGTCTCAGGAGTCTCGTCGGGATAACCTATTGTCAGCGTGGCTACAGGGAATGTGAGTTGGGGCAGTTTCAGTATGTCGATTATTTTGTCGGGTTGATAAATTGTTGTGCCAAGGAAACAAACTCCCAAGCCTGCGTTTTCGCAAAGAATAGAGAAGGTTTGGGTGAAAAGCAAAGCATCGGTGGCTGCATTCAAAAAGGACAGCTCGTTGTCATAACCCGGAACGGCTTTGCGTTGTCCACACCATTTCACCGTGCGGTTGAAGTCGGCGCAAATTGTTACCACGGCCTGGGCTGCCATAACCATTGGCTGGTTGAAATGCATGGGGGACAATTGTTTTTTTATCTCTTCTGAACGCGATACAACGGCACTATAGAGTTGCATGTTCCCCATTGTTTGCGTACGTTCTGCCTCTTCAAGCAGATTCTTTATGAGCTCATCGCTAAGATGTTGGGAGGAGTATTTTCTGATACTCTTGTGATTCTTTATTGTGTCCATAATTAATAGTTTATATCGTTATGTTTATGCAGAAATTCAAGTCGCTTTTCGACGACGACGCAATGGCTTGCGCCCCGGTGCCGATGGTTTTTCGGTCGAAGTAATGTGTGATGCCATATTTGGCGTAGCATTTTATTTTGTTGCTGATTTTTGCGCTGCAAAGCAAACTTGCTCTGATTCCTTCGCCGTATAAATTTGAGAAGTTGGCATAGTTGTATTTCACATTGCTTTCGTAGACGTAAATTCTCGCGGCATAGTTGCTCGTGTTGAAGTAACTCGCCGCCGAAGCCAGGGCAAATCTTTTAGTGGTGTAGTTTACCCTTTGGCTTATTGCCCAGCCGTGGTTTGTTTTCTCCTTGTCGGTCGAAGAGGAAAAGGAAAGGGTGGTTCGGGTGGTGAACTTGTTGAAAACTGCTCCCGCCTGAATCCTAACAAGGTTCTTGTTTTTGTCTGAAGAATCGTTTGTTATATATATTGCGTCCAATTTGCGGTTGGTGAACTTCCATTCCGCCGAAACGAAATTCCCTTTTGTGTCGTGCAAATGTGCTTCAAAGAAAAGTTCCGTGCCGTTTACGGGTGCGCGATACTTGTAGGAGGGCCACGGAGAACGGAAGAAATCCGCGTAGCCTTGCAGAGTGAGCGATTTCAAAACCTCGCTTTTTACACCTAAATAGATTCCCTGTTCATTGCTTACGCGCCCGGAACTTTTGAAACACTCGGCATACGGCTGAACGTATTTCATGGAATAACTGCGGAGGATATTGACCAAAGTTGTTCGGTTTGTAGCGCGCCATTTAATGGTATTTACAAAAGCAACAGCACTGGTTTCGGAAATAGCAGCCTCTCCACGGCTTGAAATTGCCTTGTGGTTTATGGCATAGTGCAGGGAGTATGCGTGGAAATCCTTGCCGCGCATGGCATAACGGTTGTATTCCGCATTGCGCGGCGAAAGCGGTTTGTCGTAATGCGTGTAGATAGCCGAGAGGCCGAGTTTCATTATCTTTTGGTCGTATGAAAAATCGCCGCCAAAGGTCAAGTCGTTCAAATTACCCCTGCGTTTCTGTTCGGGAATGGTGCGGTGATATCCGTTGTTTGTAATCGAGGTAACGTTGTTGCTGTCGTTTATCACGGCATCGTTTGGCTTGTAGGAAACAAAGGCTGTTGTCAGAAATTTGCCCAATCTTAAACTGCCGGCAATGCCTCTGAAAAAATCGCGTTCCGAATAAGAAGTGTGCGGAGTTATTATGCTGCGGTTGTTATAGTAGGAGAGCGCGATTTTCTTGCCCGAAAAATATTGGTTTCCTGCTATCAGTCCCTCGCCGAGGTTTATCCGGTAGTCGCCAAGCGTGAGAGTGTATTTCCCGTTCTTTTGTTTTCTGAAGATATGGAATGAATATGAATCGAAGAGCGTGTTTCCTCTGCACGCAAAGGGTTCTCCTGCATCTTTCTCGGCAGATATTCCGTATTTCAACTCGTCTTTGTAATTATATGAGTATTTGAAAGCTGCACGGTTTTTGTCGCCGAGATATTTATTGTTGTCGTTGAGCGAATTGTCTTTGTATCCGGCGGCAGTATATAGCGGCGTCGCAAAGTTTACGGCTATATCGTGGCGACCGTTGAGTATTAGTTTTTTTGCGTCGGGCTTTGTGGCTTTTACGGGTCTGCATACGAGAAAAGCCGTGAGCAGGAAGCGCGTTTGATAATCGATGCGCGGAACAAGGGAAAGCTCGCCGAGCGAAAGCAACGGGCCGTATTTTGAAACGTAACTTAGAATGGAATCGACTTGAACGGGAGAAATGAATGGTAAGTCCAGAAGTTCGTCGCGTGAAGCCGTATTTATGTCAAAAGGATTGTCGTGTATTGCGCGGAGTGCGTCGAGCCGTTCTTCGCTGAGGCTTTGTGTTTCGTTGTCGTCGAAGTATGAGGTGGAGAATATTTCCACAAATTCGTCCCAGGTGCATGTTCGCATTCCGTATGTGCCTATGTTGTTGCCCTGCAAGGTTTGTGCGGAAACTTGCAATGCGGTGAAGAACAGGCAGAGTAGGGCGATGTGGAATTTCTTGGGCATAGTGTAAGCAATGCGAGGCACCTTGGTTTGGTGCCTCGCGTTGTTGTCAGTTGAGTGAGGATATATATTCCTTCATGTCGTTTTCTTGTTGTTCGGCGCTCAGGAACAGTTTGAACTGCGCCTTGGCCCTCACCAGATTGTGTTCGGGATATTCGGTGCGGAAATAGGTGTCGCCGTTGAGATAGTCGGCAAGGAATCTCACAGCCTGCATATAGGGGAAGAGTTCTGCTGCATAGGGCAGATTGTCTTTCTCTATGGGTGTGAGGAATGCGCTTGCGGTTTTGAGGTATCCTTTGGTGAATGCCTTGAATATCTCGAGATTGAAATTTACTTTGCTTAGATCCGGTTCGTCTTCTTTTGAAGTGTTGGCGGCATAGCGCAGAAAATCGCCGAAATCGGAGAATATGTAGCTTGGCATCACTGTGTCGAGGTCGATGACGCACAAAACTTTGTCGGTATGGGCATCAAACATCATGTTGTTGACTTTTGTGTCGCAGTGGCAGATACGTTTCGGGAGTTTTCCCTCTCTGTGCAGGCGTTCGGCGAGAGTCATTTTCTCGGCGCGGCTTTCTATTTCGTCTATAAAGTCTTTCACGCCTTCCGCTCTCCCCGACAGGTTGTCTTTCACGGCATCGCGGAGTTGTTGCAAGCGGAATTCCATGTTGTGGAAGTCTTTGATAGTTTCTCCAAGTTCCACGGGAATGTCGGCAAGCATGGCTTCGAAATCGCCGAATGCCTCGCCAACGGTGTAGGAACTTTCGGGGGTAACGGCTTCTTTGGTTATGGCATCTGGAATAAAGACCATAATGCGCCAGTATTTCCCTGATTCAAACAGATAGTATTTTTCGTTCTCGTCTTTTAGCGGAACAAAGCGCAGACATTTGCGTTCGATGTCGGTTTCGCCGGCATCGGTGAGTTTCTTGCGGATATGGTTGGTTACGGCAATGATGTTGCGCATAAGCAAGTCGATATCGGGGAAAACTGCGTGGTTGATGCACTGCAACACATAGTCGGGCGCATCGTCGTGCGTGGTTACTTTGTAGGTAGAGTTGATTAAACCGTTGCCAAGGGGTTTGATGTCTTCAACATTTCCGGCGATGGCAAATTTGCTTACGATAGTTTTTAGGATTTCCAGTTCCATGTTATTCTTTGTTAGTTTGTTCTTTTGCAAATGTACGTAAAAACGATGAGAATGCCTATTTTGCCGTGAATAAAATACTTCGTACAGTACGATAGAGTGGGGCTTGTTTTGAACTTTGTAACACATTGTAAATCAGATGTGCTTTTTCGTGAAAACGAGGTCTGATATAATTTAAATTCCAAGGCATCTAATTTAAATTAGGTCTGACATAGTTTTTGCGATGTCAGATGTCGTTTTTTCGAAGCCTGATGTTTTTTTCAAAAAGGTGCCTTGTTATTTTTTCTACTTCGTATTTTTGCATTTTCAGAATAAGAGAGAAATATGATTTTTAGCAATTACGTGGCAAAAATGTCAGGCAAAAGAGGGCTTGAAACATTGGTTTTGCCTATCAAGATAGTGTTTGTTTTGATTTTTGTATGGTTGGCTTCTTCACCAAGTCTGTTTGCCGAATCGCGTCATTCCATGTGTGCCGAAAAAGATTTGAAGACATTGGACTCGGTTGTGGCAAAGAGAGATGTATATGACGCGAAAAAACTCGAAGCCATTGCCAAAATCAAACAGCGAGTATCAATTTATATCTCGCCGCAGGACCAATACAATTATTATAAGCAACTGTATGACGAATATCTGAAATTCAATGCAGACTCTGCCATGTATTATGCCGAAAAGGAGCTGGCGGTGGCACGGCAAAACAACTTTGAGGATTTGTGTTTGTTGGCAATGATAGACGAAGCATATGTTGTTACCCTGCAAGGCGATATGCTGAAAGCCAGAAACATTCTTGATAAAATAGGACGCATAGAAACCGTTTCGCAATGCGCCCGTACCAAACTGGCGATGCTGTATCTGGAGTTTTATATGCGGGCAATACAAGTGGGATTCTATAAACCGGTGATGAGTCAGGCATGTGAAATCTACGACAAATACAGCGGTTATATTCCCGACAATATGTGGCAGAAAAACTACTTCGGTGTGATGTTTCTGAAACTGGACATGCTTGCAGAACTTACCGAAGAATTGAAAAAAACAAAGCAGCCGTCGCCCAAGGCTGCAATGCTGTGCGTTGCAATATCAAGGAATTATTTGACGAAAAAAGACATCTGCAGCCATCTGCACTATCTGATTCTCTCGGCAATCAATGATATCTGCTCTTCAAACAAGGAAGCATCGTCGCTGCTGTTTCTCGTTTCTTCGCCATACTCAAATCTTGATACCGACAGAGCTTTCAATTATGTCATGGTGTGCAACGAAAACGCCAACTCCTTCAAGGACAAGATGAGAAGCATGGACGTTGTAAACGCACATACAAAGATTACGCGCGACTATCAGAGAAAGTTGCAACAGAAAAGCCATTTCCTTTACGGAGTAATAGGACTGTTGGCGCTCGCAGTGGTTGTAATTTGGCTGTTGATGAGAAACGTGGTGAAGAAACGCCGTAAACAAGAGTCTTTGCTCAAAAAGCTGGAGCAGATGAACCATTCGCTCGAAACAATGGTGGAGAAAGAATCGGTGATGAAAAGCAAACTCGAAAAATCAAACGGTTTGCTTAAAAGGGAAATCACTTACCACAACCAAAACTTCATAAATGTTTACCAACTTGTTACGAAGTATATAGCCGAGGTGCAGGAGTTTCGAAAAATGGTCTATAATCTCGTTACCGCCGGCAAATACAGCAAGGCGCGTCAGGAACTTCTGTCAAACGCCAACTCGGAAAAATATCTCAAGAACTTCTTTGAGCATTTCGACAAGGCATTTCTTCTTTCCCACCCCGATTTCGTAACACGTTTCAACGCTCTTCTGAAACCCGGCCACGAGATAATTCCGCCGGAAAAAGGAACGCTCACACCGGAGTTGCGCATTTACGCTCTTGTGAGCCTTGGCGTAACCGACAGTGTGAGCATTGCCCAATTCTTACACTATTCTACACAGACCGTGTATAACTATCGTTTGAAAGTCAGACACTCGTCGTGTATTCCTGAAAAGTCGTTTGCAGAAACTGTGGCTAGAATGTATGAGAATGAAACTTAGCCACCATATCGCCAAACATTAGCCTCGTGTCCAGCTGGGTATAAACACGGATAATCCTGCCCGAAGGATTGGGCAAATACTGTCCGTGATCATCTATTTTCGGACATGGCGTGGGTTGCCAGCGACTACTGCACGGGTCTGCCTCGAATCCGCTTTGCAATGACGTGAGCAATACCAACGGAGAGTCGCCCAAAATATATGTCTCGCCCATTGCGATGCCCAGCTTCTCGCATGTTTCCATCACCTTGTCTATGCTGTCGCTCAGATAAGCCCCAAGTTTTCCGCAAGGCTTCACATAAGCGTGCATTTCATCGGTGCTGTAAAGACATTGACGGTAAGCGTCGCGCGGAATCTGCCAAATTCTCACATCACTCTTGTTGAAAACCACCTGGCCTGCCGGAATGCAGAGATTAAGATTGTATTCCACTGCAGAATATCCAGGAGGCGTAACGGCGCCAAAGCTATATTCTTGCCCGCCAATCCATACAATAACGATATTCTTGCTTATAGTAGAATCGATAAGCAATGCGCTCGCAACGTTGGTAAGTGCCGCGCCGCAGGTAACGAACAATGGTTTTTCGGGAGTGCATTTCTTTGCTTCGGCAATAATAAGCCGCGCTCCTTCAGAGTCTATCGGTTTGTCGGCAGAAGTCATCGCGCTTTCGGCACCGGGTACAACTTTAAAGTTGCCCTTTTGTTTCATCACTTCAAGCAGTGCATTGACTTTTTCAACCGACTCTGTTGCCTGGTCTTTCCGTGAAGAAAATCCTGCGCCGTTGTTCAGATGTCCTCCAACGATTCCTACGATTTCGGTAGTGGGCGAAAGAACTTGTTGCGCGAGGGCAAACAATCCGTCGGGGTCGCCGCAAAAATCGTTGTCGATTAGAACTTTTACCTTTTTGATTTTAGTCGGGTTGGCTGCCTGATTTGTGGCAACCATACCCGAGAAAAATAAGGTTAGTATAGCGAATAATAGTTTTTTCACTGCTTGTTCCAAATTAGTTTGTCGATGAAATTGTAGCGGTTCTCCATCTTGGCGTCAGCCTTTACGGTGGTGTTTATATCAAGCTGGAGCACGGGGGCCACATCTTTGCCGTTGGTTGAAGGCCATTCCACAAGTCCGAGACCGTTTGGGTTGCCGGTTTTTACAAAGTTGACATAATAGTTGTTGAATATGTCGGAAACCACATAATCTTCGGGCTGCCAGTCATACACGCGGTTTGTCGGTAATGTGCCCATGGCATATTCTATATCTGCGGAGTGTACTGCGCCTTTGTCTTGGGGCGTGGTTTTATTGTCTTTGGCATCTTGCACACCGCCTGCGAGTCCGGCAACTTTTCCTTTGATAGCCATTGCGGGACGCGGGTGGCAATAACGATAGCGATACACCGGCTGCCCGCTTGTAAGCTTGTGCATGTTTCCCCATTTCCATGTGGAATAGTCGATAAACATGTCGCTTGCCAAATCAACGCCCGGGCGGTCGTTTACGTCTGCATCGGTGTTTATGCCATAGAGTTTGAACGCTTCGTCAACGGCTTCTCCGAATACTCGCTTGGCTGCTGTTTTTGCATTCTCCACCGTGGCAGGTTTTCCGCCCAATATAAACGCAGGAGTCATCTCTTGATTGTTGCCGCCTATGAGCAAAGGAACTTTTGCCTGTTGTCCTTTGGCGAATGTTTCTTGTGGCTGTTCGGTGAAGAAGTATCCATCGATGTTGCAGTTGGGTTTGCTTTTCACGGCTGCGAGTTTCAGGAGTTCTTCTGCGGGAATGGCACGGAGTTGTTTCAGATTCTTGCACCCTATTTTCTTCATTGTTTCAACGCCAGCGCTTTCATTGTCTTTCAAAGTGGATATGCGCTGAAAACCAATTATGGAACCGCTTGAACCTATTGCGCGTGCAAACAGGTTTTTGCTTAACGGTGAAACCATCAGGGCTGATACCGACATGGAGCCAGCCGATTCGCCGCAAATGGTAATCTGTTCAGGATCGCCGCCAAAGGCTGCAATATTTTCTTTCACCCATTTTATGGCTGCTGCCTGGTCCATGAAACCATAGTTGCCAGAGCCTTTGTAGCTCGTTTCTTTGGAAAGTTCGGGAAGGGCAAAGAATCCGAAAATTCCTTCGCGGTAGTTGGCCGTTATGGATATGATGCCTTTGCGTGCCATGGCATTGCCAGCATAGCGCGGTTCGCTTCCGCTGCCACACATAAGCCCGCCGCCATTGAAATATATGAGTACCGGCAGTTTCTCGTTCATTTGTTTTGCCGGAGTCCAAATGTTGAGGTACAGACAATCCTCGCTGTTTTTGCTTGTACCGAAATTCATGTCTCCAAACAGGTTTTCCTGCATAGGATTAGGACCGAATTCGTTGGCCTTGCGCACACCTTGCCATTTCTCCACGGGTTGCGGAGCTTTCCAGCGCAGGTCTCCCACGGGAGGTGCTGCAAAAGGAACACCTTTGAATACCTTTATGCCCGATTCGTTCACGCCTTCGAGAATACCGTCGGCAGTCTTTACTTGTGGGTTTTGGGCAGCAACGCCTATAAACAATGCTAATGTGCTCAAAGTCAATAATATTTTTTTCATGATCGTATGATGTTAGTTCTATAATTTATTGTTGATTTTACGACATCGGATATCGTAAAAACTATGTCTGACCTAATTTAAACTATGTCTGACCTAATTTAAACGAGATGCCTTGTCGTTTTATTATTTTTTAGGCGCTGATTTTTAGAAATTTATATGAGTGGCAAATTCCACTGTGAACGGGCGTATATACGAGCCTGCCATTAGGTAGTTCTTGTAGGCCGAAACGTCTTCAAGCAAGTCGGCTGCACCGATACTGCCCGAGCAACCTTTTTGGTTGAGGAAGTTGATGGCGTTGACAGAGAAACTTACATTCTTGTTCATGTTATAATCTACACCGGCAAATGTTTCCCATCGTCCGTTGAAATACAAAGTGTTTGTCTTGTTGATGTATTGTTTGCTCTGATAGCGGAAACTTGCCCATATACGGAATTTGTCGAACGAATAGCTCGGGTCGAGTTCCACGATAACCTTGCTTACTCCGGTTGTAACCTTGTCGTTGAAATTGTAGCTCTTTGATGTGCCGTCGGCAAACTGCGCGTTGATATTGAAGTTCTTGTATTTCGGATTTTGCAAAGTCAGCAGTCCGTGGAAACTGAATCCCTTGAACGGATTGAGCACTACGTCGGTGGTCCAGCCCATGGTCTGAACATCATTTGTGATAGGAATCGTAACGACATCTGACGAATTGTTGGGATTGGTGAACTGTGTGCGGCTCTTGTAGTTGCTCTGACTTATGAGCGACACTTGTGAAACGAGTTGCATCCACGGTGTGTTCCAGAAAACGCCGGCACGTCCGAGATGAATGTTCACTGCGTCGAGAATAGGCATATATGGTCCGCCGAAGTCCTGTGAATTGGGGTGCTGCATCGCATATACATATTCTGCTATCACACCGAAGCCGTGGCTAATGGTATAGCGTCCGTTGATTGTGGCTGCGGGATTAACCCAATGCTTGCCGAATGAAGTTATCTTGCCGTTGTTTACGCTGAAATTCACACTTCTCACGTTTTCCGCGTTGGTAGGAGTTTCGTCCTTGGCATTTGCGTAAGCAAAAGCGTTTTGTCCGCCAACCGAATAATATTCTGCGCGCAATCCTGCCGAAAGCCACAGACGTTCCGTTGCCTGCCAGTCGTCCGAAGCATAGAGGGCGAATTTTGTTTCGTGGGCATCATAATATTCGCCTCCGGTATTGGCAGCATATTCCTGCTCGCCGTTGTGTTTGAGCCATACAGGGTTTGCCTCTATAGTGTGGGCAAACACACCGGTGCTCGCCTTGATTCCCTGACGGTTCCACCAAGCATTTGCACCAAGGCGCCAACTGTGCGCATGGTTCTTGCTTTTGCCGGTAAGTTCGGCGGTCGTTAGCCAATCGCGCTCAAAGCCCACATCGCGGAGCAAATAGCGGCTGTTGTAATTGCCCGTAAACACTTCGCCTGCTTTGTGAGTGCCATTGTCATAAGCGTATGTAAATACATCGTCAGACGTTGTAGTTGCTACCCCCGTACCAGCCAGTTGCAGCATCGTGTAATAAGAATTGGCATAGTTGTATTTCGATGTAACGTCAAGGTTCATTCCGTTTAGGAACTTGTAGTTTAGGTGTGCAGTCAAACTGTTGTTTAGCGCGTGCGTTCCGTCCTTGCGCGTAATGGTTTTCTTTTTGCCTGTCATTACGTCGAGGTATGTAATCTCGCCATTTGCCGGCAGAAAACCGTCATGCCCAAGACTGAAACCATTGTATTCCTTTACAGAACCGTCGCCAACATAAATAAACGGTCCGTAGGCATCACCAAGATTCTTGTTGTAGGAATAGCGATAGAACAGATCGAATTTACCGCGTCCGTCATTCCAATCCTTAGAAATAGCAGCCTTGAACATTTTCATGTCGTTGGCATATTGAACGTCGGCAAGTTTGTTGCTTCCAGGATCGTGGTTTACATATGCGCCAAGAGAGTAGTGCCAACCGTCAGCAATCTTTCCGGCAAGAGCCACGTCGAATGTTTGCTTGTTGAATATGTTGGTTGTATAGTTTACGTGGCCTTCAAATTTGTCGCTGCCGGTGCGGGTATTCGAAAGAACTGCGTAGTTTACCGAACCGTTCTTTATTGCGCTTTCACCAAGCGACATCAATCCCATTGAACCGTGAGAAGCATTGCCCGTCCAATAAAGATAAGGCAAGCACGGCCAAATGTTATACGAGACAGGCAGACCGTCTTCGTAAATCGTAGCCGAAAGACTTGACGGCAAACCTATGGAAATCTGTCTCGGTTGGTTGTCGCTTGATGCATTGAGCATCACATTTCGGTTTTTAACCTCTTTAGTTTCGGGCACGGAGTCTTTTTCTATTTTCTCTTGTGCCATAACTGTTGTCGGTAGTATGAAAGCTGCGCCAAATAATAGCGGCAAAAGATTCTTTGGTGATTTCATTGTTTTGGGTTTTAGATTTTTCTTATATTATTTTTGTTCAGGCAATAGGCATGGGCGTACTTTCTCGGTAACGCCGGCATTAATTTCTATGGAGGAAATGAGAGGTTGTACATCGGTGGCGTTTTTTGCAACCATTACGTTGTATGTGCCGGCCTCAACCTGCCATTGACTGTCTTTCTCGTTAAAAGAAGCCAGGTCTTTGTAAGGAATCGTTATACTTACTTTTTCGCTTTGCCCTGGATTTAGTTTACTCGTTTTAGCGAATCCTTTCAATTCACGTGCCGGCTTGTCCATATCTTTTCCCGGTGCGGATACATAGACTTGCACAACTTCTTTGCCAGCTACTTTTCCAGTGTTTTTAACTTCTACATTGACATTGATATTCCCATTGCTGTCTTTGCTTATTGCTGGTTTGCTGTATTTGAAAGAAGTATAGCTCAAACCATAACCGAATGGGTAGGCAACGGCAACGTTTTTTGTTCCATAGTAACGGTATCCTATATAAATGCCGTCGTTATATTCTGTGTAGTCGAAGTTTTTACGTTCACCCGTTGTGCGGACATTTGAAAATCCTTTCAAAGATTCTACAAGTTGATCGTCGCTGATTTCGTCGGGAGTAGGGAAGTCGTTTTTCGAAGGAACGTCGTTGTAGCTGATAGGCCAAGTCATAGGCAAACGACCTGAGGGACATTCTTTGCCGGTTAGGATATCTGCAACCGAATTACCGCCTTCTTGTCCCGGTAGCCAAGCTACGAGCACAGCGTCGGGATTGTTTATCCAACTTTGAGTTTCAACTACACCGCAAACATTGAGTATCAACACAACTTTCTTGCCTACTTTATGAAATGCAGCGCATACTGTTTTTATCATATCCTTTTCAGCGTCGGTCAAGTTGAAGTTGTCAGAAATATAGCGGTCTGCAAATTCGCCCGAAGTCTTGCCGATTGTGATTATAGCAGCATCGTTAGTTTTTGCTGCGGCTTGCAATGCCGATGCCGTGAGATTCATTTCGGGAATGAGGTGTTTAGGAAGGAATTTCGCGAAATCTCCTTGTGGCTGTTTGGTTTTTGCGGTAGCTTCCGGGATATATTTGTCGTATAGCTCCTTGATATTATTGTCAATGGAGAAACCTGCGTTTTTCAATCCGTCAACCAAATTCACTACGTAGGCATGGTTTACGTCTCCCGAGCCAGTTCCGCCTGCTATAAACTCGTATGAACTGCGTCCGAACACAGCAAGTTGGTGTGTCTTGCCTTTTAGTGGCAACGTGTTTTTGAGATTTTTCAACAACACCATACCTTCGGTAGCCGCATTGCGCGTAACTTGTGCGTGAGCCTTGAGATCGGGATTGTTGTCTGCGGAATAATTCTTATAACGCGGTGTTTTGAGGATATACTCAAGTATGTGTTTTACATTACGGTCTATGATGTCCATCGAAAGGTGCCCGTTGAGAACTGCTTTCTTTATTTCTTCGCGTTGCGCGAGTTTTCCGGGCATAAGCAAATCGTTGCCGGCTTCCATTTGAGCCACCGCGTTTTTGCCGCCATACCAATCGGTCATTACCATACCCTTGAATCCCCATTCACGACGCAAAATCTCGGTAATAAGGTCGCAGCGTTCGCTCGCCATAGTGCCGTTGATTTTATTGTATGAAGTCATAACTGTCCAAGGTTGCGCTTCCTTTATCACAATTTCGAAAGGTTTGAGATAAAGTTCGCGGAAAGTTCTCGGAGAACCGATCACATTATTGCTTGTGCGGTTTGTTTCCTGATTGTTGAGCGCAAAATGTTTGAGCGATGTCCCAACGCCGTTGCTTTGTACGCCGTTTACCATCGAAGCGCAGATTTTTCCTGCCAGCAGAGGGTCTTCGGAATAATACTCAAAGTTGCGCCCGTTAAGAGGATTGCGATGAATGTTGGTGGCCGGTGCGAGCAACACGTCAACTCCGTAATGTTTCACTTCGTCGCCCATTGCAGCTCCAACCTGGTGTATAAGTTGTGTGTTCCAAGTGGAACTCATTACCGTTGCTACGGGGAAGTGTGTGCAATAAAAGGTCTGGGTGGTTCCTTCGCGCGTGGGATTGATACGAAGTCCGGCCGGGCCGTCGGCAACTACTGTGGTAGGAATTCCAAGGCGTGTGTTGCCGTTGATTTGTCCTGCTGCTCCGGGCACAAGTTCCGAAGCATTGCCGATAGTAGCTGTGGCATCGGTAGCTTCATTGCCTGTGGAGCCAATCAATAGGTTTAGTTTCTCGTCAAGTGTCATGGCGTTAACCACACTGTCGAGCGGCGAAACTCCCAGACGTGGAGTTTGCGCCATGCCTGTGGCGCAAATTGCGGCAAGGCATACAGTCATAATAATGGGTCTGTACATAGTTGTAAGTTTCAATTTTTAGGTTTTTAACTTGGCAGCAAAATTAAGATGCTTGCGCGTTGATTGTATGCGCAGGTAAACGCAAAAGTAAATCGTGGTAATTTTTATATTGTTGAAAATGTGCGGAATAAAAAGAATGTTTGCCTTGCCGAAGTAAACTGATTCGGGTGTGTGAGTAAGGAAGTTTCAATAAGTTTTTATGCTATTTGCTGCCGTTGTGCGTATGTGGTGAAACAAAATTTACAAGGTGTGAAATGTTTTTATATGGTGCGGAGGCATGAAATCGCGGAGCGCAACTTGTAAAATTGAAAAAGGAAAGAAAAAAGGGTTGTGTGGGTGTAAAAACAAATATGGCGCACCATGATTGATGCGCCATTGTATTTGTTTATTATTGTATGCTTTTTATCTTGGAGGAAGTGTCTCTCCGAGATATTTATAGCTAAAATTCTTGCCTTTTGAAGAAGGGAATTGTGAACGGAGGTCTACATCCTGACGATTGCGCAAGTGCTGGATAATTCTCATATAGCATTCCTGCGGACTGTGTGCCTTTACGCGTGCCACGAACGGGGTGTCGCGATATTGGAACTTGCCTGTGCCGGGAATAGGTATGACGCGCTTGAAAAGCAACGAACCTTCATACCAGCCTGGTTTGTCCTCGTTGAGCTCCATTTGCTTTTCGCTTTTTATCTGTCCCGTAACGCTTTGATTGCTCTTGCGGTTGTTTGACTTGAATTCTTCCATTGTCTCGGCAGTTGTCTTGATAACAATGAAATATATCTTGGGAGCCAATTTATAACGTTTGGGATATGCCACAGAACTCTCTGCAAACGAACGCAGGTCTTTTTGCATGGAATTTTCTATCTTAACTTCCGGAATGGAGTTGAGAAAGTCAATAGCTTCATCAGCGTTGTGAGCGAGAATTTCCTGATTGAAATATCTGATGTATAGATTCATTTTGCACTTCGACTATAATGGCAAAAGCCTATTATAGAATGTTTGTTTTAAGATTAATTTTCGATAATAGAGTATTGCAAAAACCTGCAATAAAAACAAAGAGCGGCAAACGAGACTCGGACTCGCGACCTCAACCTTGGCAAGGTTGCGCTCTACCAACTGAGCTATTGCCGCATTTCGTGCAGTGCATTTCTCTAAATGCGATGCAAAAGTAAGGCTTTTCTCGATACCAGCCAAATTTTTGCGCAAGAAAATTGTGAAACGCGGTAATTTTCCTTTGCGCAAGGTTTGACGGGTTTTCGTGCCCGGATATTTGCGCGGTGAAGTTTGTATTTGTTTTATAGCAGATTATGAGCGGGTTTTACGAGATGCGTTTGGCGCTTTTACGAGGTCAGACATAATTTAAATTCCGACGCATCTAATTTAAATTACATGGCCCGGAGTTTTTGCGAGATGCCTTGTTGTTTTTAAGAGGTGGATTTTCCGCTTTTTCAGATGATGTGTTGGGGATTGAAAAACGGGGTGTGGAACGAAATAAATGGGGTAGGGCGTGTGTTTTGTTCTGTTTTTGTATATTTGTGCGTGAAAGAAAGGTATCTTTATAAGTTATGAACAAGATTGGAATTGTTGTAAGACGTGAGTTCGGGTATAGAGTGAAAAAACGCTCCTTTATTATTCTTACTATATTAATGCCGTTTCTTATGGCGGCGGTGATAATGGTGCCTATGTTGCTGTCTTCGTTGAAAGGGGAGGACTTGAAGCAGGTCGTAGTGGTGGACCGTACCGGAATATATGCCCCTTGTTTCAAAAGCGACGGCAACTTTAAATATATAATAGGCGACCGCATGCGCTCGGAATACCGCGAAGAGGAAAATGAAACCTATGCCGTGGTTTCGATATGGGACGACTTGGCGAAAGATCCAACTGCTGCGCGGATTTATTCAAAGAAAGAGGTGTCTTCCGACCTGTTGAGGGCTGTGAATAATGTGTTGGGACAGAAAATCAAGGACCAAAAACTGTCGGCCTTCAATGTTCCGGGATTGAACGAGGTGGTAAAGCAATGCGAAGAGGGTTATGAAATACGCACTGTGAAGTGGTCGGACAACGGAGACGAGAAAGAATCGAATACAGATGTGGCAATGTTTGTAGGGATATTCTTTACAATACTTATATATATGTTTGTGCTTTCCTATGGCACAATGGTGATGCAAAGCGTTACCGAAGAAAAATCTAACAGAATAGTGGAATTGATGGTGTCGTCGGTAAAGCCTTTCACCTTGATGATGGGAAAAATAATAGGTGTGGCACTCGTGGGCTTGCTTCAAATGTTGATTTGGGGAGTGATGCTTTTCGTTATTCTCGGAATTGTTGGCGTGGCGTTTGGAATAGGCGATGTTTCGCTGCTTGGCGCCGGCGGAATGAATGCAATGGGAACTGATGCCGTGCAAAACGTTGATGCGGCGCAGATATTCCAGGCGTTAGGAGGAATGAACTTTGTGGAAATAATATTGATGGTCGTGGTTTACTTCATAGGCGGCTATTTATTATATGCGTCCTTTTTCGCAGGCGTGGGTTCGGCTATCAATTCAAGCGAAGACACGGGGCAGTTTGTAGCTCCCACTATGGTGGTTATGGCATTTGCCCTGTATGCTGGAATGTTCAGCATCGAGAATCCCGACGGCTCTCTCGCTTTTTGGTGTTCCATGATTCCGTTCACTTCGCCGATTGTAATGATGGTGCGCATACCTTTCGGCGTTCCGCTATGGCAGGAATTGCTGTCGGTGGTGCTGCTTTATTTTACGGCAATATCTATGGTTTGGATTGCGGGAAGGATTTATCGCGTGGGCATACTGATGTATGGAAAGAAACCGTCGATTGTGGAACTCTTGAAGTGGGTGAGGTATAAATGAGTGGCAATATATGGAAATTACTTTCCCTGTGTCGGAAAAATAAATTACTTTTGCACCTAAAATAGAACACAATGGAATTGGATATATTGAATGCTGTAAGTCCGGTTGACGGACGTTATCGCGCAAAGAGCGAACCCCTTTCACCCTATTTCTCGGAATACGCGTTGATAAAGTATCGTGTGAAAGTTGAAATCGAGTATTTTATTTGGCTTTGCGAGATGCCGTTGCCTCAGCTCAAAGATTTCAACAGCAACAACTTTGCTGCGCTTAGAAGTATATACCAGAATTTTTCGGAAACCGATGCACAATCGGTAAAAGAGATAGAAAAGACAACCAACCACGACGTGAAAGCCGTGGAATATTTCATTAAAGGAAAATTCGACGAGATAGGCGGTATGGAAGACTTCAAGGAGTTTATCCATTTCGGGCTTACATCACAAGATATAAACAACACGTCTTTCCCAATGATGATAGGCGATGCAATAAAAGAGGTATTCGCTCCGGAAGTTCAGGCTCTTATTGATAAACTGAACGGCTTGGCTGAAGAATGGAAGGACATTCCTATGCTTGCCCACACTCATGGACAGCCCGCTTCGCCCACACGTCTTGGCAAAGAGATAAAGGTTTTCGCCTATCGCCTGGAACGTCAGTTCGAACAACTGAACGGTTTGAAAATAACGGCAAAATTCGGCGGCGCAACGGGTAATTTCAACGCTCATCATGTGGCTTATCCCGAAATAGACTGGAAAGTACAGGCCAATAAGTTCCTTGCGGAACGCCTTGGGCTTGAACGCGAACAGTATACCACACAGATTTCCAATTACGACGGACTGGCTGCCGTTTTGGACGCATTGAAGCGCATCAATACGGTAATCATGGATCTCGATCGCGATTTCTGGACGTATATTTCCATGAACTATTTCAAACAGAAGATAAAACAAGGCGAAGTTGGCAGTTCTGCAATGCCCCACAAAGTGAATCCTATAGATTATGAGAACTCTGAAGGAAACCTTGGCGTGGCAAATGCACTCTACGAACATCTTTCGAGAAAACTTCCGCTTTCGCGTCTGCAAAGAGACCTGACAGACAGTACCGTGATACGTAATCTTGGTGTTCCAATGGCTCATTCCATTATCGCTATCAAGAGTACGCTCAAAGGTCTCGACAAACTTTTGCTGCATCGCGAGTCGATTGACGCCGATTTGGAAAACAATTGGGAAGTTGTGGCAGAAGCAATACAGACAATCCTGCGCCGCGAACGTTTCCCGCACCCTTATGAAACGTTGAAAGCCTTGACGCGAACCAACAAGAAGATAAACCAACAGGATATCGCAGAATTTATCAACGGACTCGATATTCGCGACGAAGTGAAAGCAGAACTTCTGAAAATAACCCCACAAAACTACGTCGGAATATTCTGAAGCGAAAACAAAGACAAAGACGCTGGAAAATGGCGTTAATATATTAATCAAATAAATTAATCCGTGATGGACAACGAAGAGAAAATCAATCAGGAAAATAACGGACAAAATCCGCGCTCCAATGCAAATGCAGGCGGTGTACGTTATAAGAAGGTGAATGTGTATGATGGCGGTAATGCTTTTGACCGTCAGGATAGCCGCCCCTCGTATCGTGGCAACAGCTACGGACGCGAACAGGGACGAAACTATCGTGGTTATCGTGAAAACAGCTATGGTAGAAACGAAGGCTATCGCCAAGGAGGAAGTGCCTATCGCCATGACAACAATGCCGGATATGGACGTGGCTATAACGGTTATGGAAATTCCGAACGCTATCAGCAGGAACGCCCCAGCCGTAATTATCCATCGCAAGAGCGATACGGATATTCGCGTGGCGGATATAGTGGCGGCTCATACCAAGATCGTAGCGAGCGTTACGGCCAACCGCAAGGATATGGCGAACGCCGTAGCGGAAGATACGAATATCAGCCGCGCAGAGACAGCTATGGTCGTGGCGGCGCCCCGCGTCAGCAGCGTTCTAACAATTATGGCGGCGGATACAACCCAGATGCAAAATATTCTTTGCGTAAGAGAATTCAGTACGCCGAAGAGAATTTTGATCCCGAAGCACCAATTCGTTTGAATAAGTTTTTGTCGAATGCCGGCGTTTGTTCGCGTCGTGATGCCGACAAATATATAACAGCAGGAGTGGTAACTGTAAACGGTGAAACGGTAACGGAACTCGGTTCAAAGATTAAACGTAGCGATGTTGTGCGTTTCAATAACGAAACAGTCTCGATTGAAAAGAAAGTTTACGTACTTCTCAACAAACCTAAGGATTATGTAACAACGAGCGACGACCCTCAAAACCGCAAGACGGTTATGGATCTTGTGCGCAACGCTTGCCGTGAGAGAATTTACCCGGTTGGTCGTCTCGACAGGAACACTACGGGTGTACTTCTCCTTACAAATGATGGTGAATTGGCTTCTAAACTCACTCACCCCAAATACAAGAAGAAGAAAATCTATCATGCTTTCCTCGATCACAATGTAAACGCTGCCGATATGCAGCAGATTGCGAACGGTATCATGCTTGATGACGGCGAGGTGCATGCCGATGCCATAGAGTATGCTTCACAAACAGACAAGAAGCAGGTGGGTATCGAAATCCACAGCGGAAAGAATCGTATTGTGCGTCGTATTTTCGAAAGCTTGGGATATCATGTAACTAAACTCGACAGAGTTTATTTCGCCGGGCTTACCAAGAAAAACTTGCGTCGCGGTCAATGGCGTTATCTCTCGCAGGAGGAAGTGAATTATCTGAAAATGGGAGAATTTGAATAATTGGTGTAATTGCGTTAAGCGTTGACTATTAATCAAAGTAGAATAATATGTACAAGTCAAGAATTAAGATTGTAGATCTTCTCAAGAGTGAGGATTTTGACAAGGTTGTTAATGTAAAAGGTTGGGTTAGAACCCGCCGTGGCAGCAAGTCTGTTAATTTTATCGCGCTTAATGACGGCTCTACAATAAAGAATATACAGGTGGTGGCTGACGTGAACGATTTCGATGAGGAGTTGCTTAAGCAGATAACCACCGGTGCTTGTTTGAGCGTTGACGGAAAACTTGTCAAGAGCATTGGCGGCGGTCAGAGTGTGGAAGTTCAAGCTACGAAAATAGAGGTTCTCGGTCCTTGCGGCGATGATTTTCCGATGCAGAAGAAAGGGCAGAGCTTTGAATACATGCGTAAGTATGCCCACATGCGTCTCCGTACAAACACATTCGGTGCTGTTTTTCGCATACGCCACAATATGGCCATTGCCATACACAAATATTTCCACGAACATGGCTTCTATTATTTCAATACTCCTATAATCACGGCAAGTGATTGCGAGGGTGCGGGCGAGATGTTCCAAGTAACAACGCTTGACCTCAACCGTACAGGAAAAGACGGCGATGTTGCATACGACAGAGACTTCTTCGGCAAGAAAACAAGCCTCACCGTGAGCGGACAGCTTGAGGGAGAACTTGGTGCAACGGCTTTGGGAGCTATCTATACGTTCGGTCCTACGTTTCGTGCTGAGAATTCCAATACTCCGCGCCATTTGGCAGAGTTTTGGATGATTGAGCCGGAAATTGCTTTTATGGATCAGAAAGAATTGATGGATTTGGAAGAGGATTTCATCAAATATTGTGTGAATTGGGCTTTGGAAAATTGCAAGGACGACCTTGAATTCCTCAACAAGATGATTGACAAGAATCTTCTCGAAACGCTTAATTCTGTTGTCAAGGAGGATTTCGTTCGTCTGCCTTATACCGAGGGAATCAATATTCTTGAGAAAGCGGTTAAAGACGGCCATAAGTTCGAGTTCCCGATTACGGGCTGGGGCATGGATTTAAGCAGCGAGCACGAACGTTATTTGGTAGAGGAGTATTTCAAACGTCCTGTGATTATGACGGATTACCCGAGCGAAATCAAGGCGTTTTATATGAAGAAAAATCCCGACGGCAAGACAATGCAGGGTACCGATGTGCTTTTCCCGAGAATCGGCGAAATCATTGGCGGTTCGGTGCGCGAGGAAGATTACGACAAACTTGTTGGAGAAATCAAGGCTCGCGGAATGGAAGAGGACAGTTACAGTTGGTATCTTGATACGCGCAAGTTCGGCAGTTGTCCGCATGCAGGTTTCGGTTTGGGCTTTGAGCGCCTCATTCTGTTTGTTACCGGTATGCAGAATATACGCGACGTGATTCCGTTCCCGCGTACTCCGAAGAATGCAATGTTCTAAGAGAAAATAATTTCAAGAGTTAAAGATGCGGTGTGCAATGGTTTGCGCGCCGCATTTTTTGTTTTGCGAAGTTTGTGGCATTATTGTCCGATTTTTAAGGTGAAGAAAATTTTTTTGGTTGATTCCATAAAATTTACGGTCGAAGAATGTACTTATTCCGAGTGTTTGCTGCGTGTGATTGTCTATGAAGAGAGCGACAAAGACTTTGTTCCAGTGATGTCGAAGCCTTTGTATGTGTCGTGTACGCCTTCTCAAAACGGCAAGGATTTGGTTGTGGCGGTTGACGACCGCACTTTGTTGCAAAAAGGCCGTGTTTATTACGTCGCGCTCTGTCCTGTTTCGAGTGATGGAAAAGGAAAAGTAAGTTTTCATGCCTATGCCCATAAAGGTTTCGCCTGGAATATCGACAAACAACATACTGTGAAGCTTCTGGTTTCGATGGCTGCTGTTCTTGTAGGGAGAGAAAATTTATAAGATGTGCAAATACAATGGGTTATACTCTGTTTAGAACAAAGGGTAAGGTGTGTAAATATATTCTTCAAGAATGCGTTTTTCTTTTGCCGCATTTCGTAAAAACGATGTCAGACCTAATTTAAATTACAAGCCATGTAATTTAAATTAGGTCTGACATCGGAAAAACGTTATTTTGAGGCTGTTTTGTGATACCTAAATTGCAAAACAAAGTTTGCAAGGAAATTTACCTCTCTATCATTTTTCCATGTTTCCAAGTGCAAATCTTTCGTGTGTAGTGTGTCGCTGCCAATTATGTGGCAAATACTACTGAAAATCCGTCTGAAAAGTGTATCTTTGCATAGAATACCCCATTGGGTAAATTCAAGTGTGTAAAAAATAGAAAGCAAATGAGTCAGAGACTATTTATATTCGACACAACTCTTCGCGATGGCGAACAAGTGCCGGGCTGTCAGCTCAACACCGTAGAGAAAATCGAGGTGGCAAAGCTGCTCGAGGCATTGGGAGTAGATGTTATAGAAGCCGGTTTTCCTATTTCGAGCCCCGGCGATTTCAAGTCTGTAATTGAAATATCAAAAGCCGTTACGTGGCCAACTATCTGCGCCCTTACAAGAGCCGTGGAAAAGGATATCGACGTGGCTGCCGATGCGTTGAAGTTCGCTAAACACAAGAGAATACATACGGGAATAGGTACTTCGGAATACCATATAAAGTATAAATTCAATTCCACTCCCGAAAATATACTGGAACGTGCTGTTTCGGCCGTGAAGTATGCCAAACGATATGTGGAAGACGTGGAGTTTTATGCCGAAGATGCCGGTCGTACTGACAATGAATATCTTGCACGTGTGGTAGAGGCTGTGATTAAAGCCGGTGCTACGGTGGTCAATATCCCTGATACCACGGGTTATTGCCTGCCTGCGGAATACGGCGCAAAGATAAAATATCTCATGGAACACGTGGACGGCATCGAAAACGCCGTTATATCCACACACTGTCATAACGACCTCGGAATGGCAACCGCAAACACTATCGAAGGTGTTATAAACGGAGCGCGCCAAGTGGAGGTTACGGTGAACGGTATAGGAGAACGTGCCGGCAATACCGCACTCGAAGAAATCGCAATGATATGCAAGTGTCATCATGACCTTGACATTGATACCAATATCAATACGCAGAAAATTGCAGCTCTGAGCCGCACCGTTTCAAATCTGATGAATATGCCCGTGCAGCCCAACAAGGCTATCGTGGGTCGCAACGCGTTCGCACACTCTTCGGGAATACATCAAGACGGAATACTCAAAAACGTTCAAACCTACGAAATTATCAATCCCAACGACGTGGGTTTCAACGATGATCAGATTGTGCTTACCGCACGAAGCGGACGCGCTGCATTGAAACACCGTCTTGCAATCAACGGAGTGGAACTTGATGGCGACAAACTTGACAAAGTTTATCAGGCGTTCCTTAAGTTGGCTGACAAGAAGAAAGAAGTTACCGACGACGACATATTGCTTCTCGCCGGTGCCGACCGCGATGAAAACCATCACATACGTCTTGACTACTTGCAGGTAACAAGCGGCGTTGGTTTGCGCAGTGTAGCAAGCATAGGACTGGATATCGCAGGAGAGAAATTTGAGGACGCTGCAACTGGAAACGGTCCTGTAGATGCAGCAATCAAGGCTCTGAAAAAGATAATCAACCGCAAGATGGTTTTGAAGGAGTTCACCATTCAGGCAATCAACAAGGGCTCTGACGATGTGGGAAAAGTTCACATGCAGGTGGAATACGAAGGAAGCGTTTACTATGGATTCGGCGCAAATACCGATGTCGTGGCTGCCAGCGTGGAGGCTTATATAGATGCAATAAACAAGTTTCATAACAAGAAGGAAGATTAAAAACGTAAAGACTGATATGGCAAATACGCTATTTGACAAAATTTGGGACAAACATGTCGTCCAACTTGTGGAAGACGGTCCTACGCAATTATATATAGACCGCCTTTATTGCCACGAGGTAACAAGCCCGCAAGCATTCGAAGGTCTGAGACAGCGCAACTTGAAATGTTTGCGCCCGGGCAAGATATATTGTATGCCCGACCATAATACTCCCACACACGATCAGGACAAACCGATAGCAGATCCCGTATCGCGCAAACAAGTTGACACTCTTGAAAAAAATGCAAAGGAGTTCGGCTTGAATCATTTTGGCATGATGAATCCCAACAACGGAGTAATTCATGTTGTAGGCCCGGAACAAGGACTTTCTCTGCCGGGAATGACAATCGTTTGCGGAGATTCCCACACTTCGACGCATGGCGCAATGGGCGCTGTGGCTTTTGGTATCGGAACTTCCGAAGTGGAAATGGTTATGGCCTCGCAATGTATTCTCCAGCAGAAACCAAAATCGATGCGCATCAGCGTTGAAGGAGAATTGGCCAAAGGTGTTACCGCAAAAGATATCGCCCTTTATATAATGAGTAAGTTGACAACCAGCGGCGCTACGGGATATTTTGTGGAATATGCCGGTTCAACGATCCGCAGTCTGTCAATGGAAGGAAGACTTACGTTGAGCAACCTTTCAATAGAGATGGGTGCGCGCGGAGGTTTCATCGCTCCTGACGAAACAACCTTTGAATATCTCAAAGGAAGAATACATGCTCCCCAAGGTGAAGAATGGGAAAAAGCATTGGCATATTGGCGCACATTGAAGAGTGATGACGATGCTGTATTTGACAAGGAAATCAAGTTTGATGCCGCAGATATACAACCAATGATTACCTACGGAACAAATCCCGGCATGGGAATGGCTATCGACGGCGTTATTCCGGAAACCGAAGACGAATCTGCGAAAAAATCTTTGGCTTATATGAAATTCCAATCGGGAGAACAATTACTCGGAAAGCCCATTGATTATGTTTTCCTCGGAGCTTGTACGAATGGCCGCATAGAAGATTTCCGCGCTTTTGCAAGTGTGGTGCGCGGACACAAGAAGGCAGAAAATGTAGTGGCATGGCTTGTACCTGGTTCTTGGAATGTGCTTAAACAAATCAAGGCCGAAGGTATTGATAAGGAACTTGAAGCAGCCGGTTTCGAGATTCGTCAGCCGGGTTGCAGTGCTTGTCTTGCCATGAACGATGATAAAATTCCCGCAGGGAAACTTTCCGTTTCCACAAGTAACCGTAATTTTGAAGGACGTCAGGGGCCGGGGGCGAGGACATGCCTTGCAAGTCCTCTGACAGCCGCTGCAGCAGCAATAACAGGAAAAATAACAGATCCGAGAACTTTGATTTAAAAAGATGAAACAGAAATTCGATATAGTACGTTCTACATGCGTACCTCTTCCTTTGGAAAACGTTGATACCGACCAAATAATTCCGGCCCGTTTCCTTAAAGCAACCGACAAAGAAGGCTTCGGAGACAATCTTTTTAGGGATTGGCGTTATAACAATGACGGTACAAAAAAAGATTTTGTCTTGAATGATCCTACTTATGGAGGAGAAATTCTTGTTGCCGGCAAAAACTTTGGCTGCGGTTCAAGTCGTGAACATGCTGCTTGGGCAATTGCTGGCTACGGCTTCCGTGTTGTGGTGAGCAGTTTCTTTGCTGATATTCACAAAAACAACGAGCTTAACAATTTTGTCCTTCCTGTTGTCGTTAGTCCTGCATTTCTGGAGGAACTTTTTGGCAGCATTAAAAACGATCCCAAGACAATTGTTTCCGTAGACGTTCCTAATCAAACCATAACCAATGAAAAAACTGGTAATACGGAACATTTCGAACTTAACGGATACAAAAAATATTGTCTTACTCACGGATTAGATGATATAGATTTCCTTTTGGAAACAAAGGATAAGATTGAGGCGTGGGAGAATTCCGACAATAATTTCTATAAAGTGCAGCAATAATCTGCAAAAACGATGAAAGAAGTAAGTGTTGATATTCTTGACACCACGTTGCGCGACGGAGAGCAAACCAATGGCGTTTCGTTTACGCCAAATGAAAAGCTAAACGTTGCGAGAACTTTACTTCAGAAGGTTGGTGTCAATCGTATCGAAGTTGCATCGGCACGTGTTTCCGAAGGGGAGCATCATGCCGTGGAACTTATTTGTCGTTGGGCAAAATCAGTCGGCATGTTAGACAGAGTAGAAGTGCTCGGTTTTGTAGATGGACATGTTTCGGTTGATTGGATTCGGGATTGTGGCTGCAATACGATTGATTTGCTTACCAAGGGTTCGCTCAATCATTTGAATTATCAGTTGTGCAAAACTCCGGCGGAGCATTTTGCCGATATAAAAGAGACCGTAGATTATGCTCATAGTTTAGGCATGGTAGTAAATGCCTATGTTGAGGATTGGTCAAACGGTATGAAAACGTCGTTGGACTATGTGTATTCGCTGATAGAGCACCTCAATGCCATAGGGGTAAAGCATATTATGTTGCCAGATACTTTGGGAATACTCAATCCGCTTGAGGTTTTGGAGTATATCCATAAGATAATGCGTCGTTTCCCTGGTGTTTGTTTCGATTTCCATGCCCATAACGACTATGATTTGGCAATTTCCAACGTTTTGGCGGCTGTTCTTGCCGGTTGCCGCAATATACATGCTACGATCAATGGCTTGGGAGAGCGTGCGGGAAATGCTCCGCTTGCAAGTGTGCAGGCTATTTTGAAAGATCATTTCCACGCAAAAACAACGATAGACGAGAGTCAGCTCATGCCGATAAGCAGACTTGTGGAAAGCTATTCGGGAATTTCTATCCCTGCTAATTCTCCGATTGTCGGCGAGAATGTGTTTACGCAGGTAGCCGGAGTTCATGCTGACGGCGACAACAAGCATCATTTATATTCCAACGCTTTGTTGCCTTCGCGTTTCGGTAGAATCAGAGAGTTTGCACTTGGAAAGAGCAGCGGTAAAGCGAATATCCTAAAGAACCTTGAAGCACTTGGGTTGGAACTTACGCCCGAGCAAACCAAGCGCGTAACAAAACGTATCGTAGAACTTG
The DNA here is from genome assembly GCA_963660485.1 of bacterium. Taxonomy (GTDB): domain Bacteria; phylum Bacteroidota; class Bacteroidia; order Bacteroidales; family Bacteroidaceae; genus UBA6398. The sequence goes on from CAVKYH010000010.1 coordinate 55,247, forward strand.
GCGACAAGAAGGAGATTGTAACGCAGGAGGATTTGCCTTATATCGTTTCCGACGTATTGAAACATGACACTCCGGAAGAGAAAGTTCGTCTGGTCAGTTATTTTGTTTCCACGGCCTATGGGTTGAAACCTTCTGCTTCGATGCGCTTGGAGATTGACGGCACAGAATACGAAGCACATTCTACGGGCGACGGACAATATGATGCTTTTGCGAGTTGCATTCGGCAAATATACGAAGAGCGTCTGAACCGCAAGATGCCGGAACTGGTGAATTATAACGTATCTATCCCGCCGGGCGGTCGCACCGACGCTTTTGTGCAAACGGTAATAACTTGGAATGTAAACGGAAAGGAGTTTCGCACGCGTGGCTTTGACGCCGATCAAACGGAGTCGGCTATCAAGGCTACCATTAAGATGCTCAATATAATGGAAAATAACAATCAAACAAAAATATAAGATGAAATTAAAGATAGCTGTATTGGCAGGCGATGGCATAGGACCCGAAATTTCAAAAGTAGGCGTTGATGTCATGGAGGCTGTGGCAAAGCGTTTCGGACACGAACTTTCTTATTTCCCCGCCATTTGTGGTGCTGCGGCAATTGACGCAGTGGGTGATCCTTTCCCCGAGGAAACTTACAACACATGCAAGGATTGCGATGCCGTGTTCTTTTCGGCAGTGGGCGATCCCAAGTTTGACAATAATCCTGCGGCAAAGGTTCGTCCTGAGCAGGGTTTGCTCGCAATGCGCAAGAAACTTGGTTTGTATGCCAACATTCGTCCCGTGCAAACGTTCGCTTGTCTGCTCCACAAGTCGCCTTTGAAAGACGAATTGGTGCGCGGTGCCGATTTCGTATGTATCCGCGAATTGACCGGAGGTATGTATTTCGGTGAAAAGCACGAGGGTGATGATTACGCTTACGACACTGACAAATATACCCGTCCTGAGATTGAGCGTATTCTTAAGGTGGCATACGAATATGCTGCCCGTCGCCGTAAACATCTCACGGTTGTTGACAAGGCCAATGTGCTTGCTTCGTCGCGTTTATGGCGTAAGGTGGCTCAGGAAATGGCTGCGCAACACCCTGATATTACTACCGATTTCATGTATGTCGACAACGCATCGATGCGTATGATTCAAGAACCTACGTTCTTTGATGTAATGGTTACCGAGAACACATTTGGTGATATCCTTACCGATGAAGGTTCTTGCATAAGTGGCTCAATGGGCTTGCTCCCTTCGGCATCGGTGGGCGATGGAACTCCTGTGTTTGAACCGATTCACGGCAGTTGGCCGCAGGCTAAGGGAAAGAATATTGCCAATCCTTTGGCTCAGGTGTTGTCGGCGGCTATGCTTTTCGAATATTTCGGTCTTGCCGAAGAGGGAAAACTTATCCGTCAGGCTGTAGACGCATCTCTTGATGCCAATGTGCGCACTCCGGAAATCCAAGTTGAAGGCGGAGAGAAATATGGCACCAAGGAAATCGGTGAATGGCTTGTTTCGTATATCGAGAAAGCATAATCCGAGTTTCGAAAAAGGTAGAATTCAATTACTTTTCAATATAAAAAACGGGGCATCTTTGGTGCCCCGTTTTTAGTGTGCTGAAACCGGAAAAACGATGTCAGACATAATTTAAATTCCGGGCCATGTAATTTAAATTAGATGGCCCGGAGTTTTTACGAGATGCGGTGTCGTTTTTACGGTATTGTAGACGGCTGATTTTCTGTGCTTGATTGGGGTGGACAAAGTGCCGTATTTTAATATAAACAAAGCAAAACAATAGGACGCTATCTGTAATTTCGCGTTTGTGTTGCCCGGGGGCGCAAAATGTTAGCGTCAGTGGCAGAATATACGGGAAAAAGTAAGTAATTTTACATCGTGAAAAAATATAAGCAATGGAAGAAAACAATACAGAACGCAGGAATTTGGATTTCATTGAACAGATAGTTGAAAAAGATTTGGCAGAGGGCAAAAACGGAGGACGTCTGCAAACACGTTTCCCGCCAGAGCCTAATGGCTATCTACATATTGGGCACGCCAAAGCCATTTGCGAGGATTTTGGAATCGCAGAAAAGTTTGGCGGAGTTTGTAATCTTCGTCTCGACGATACAAATCCTCAAAAAGAGAATACCGACTATGTGGAAGGTATCAAGCGCGATATTCAATGGCTCGGTTTCAAGTGGGGCAATATATATTATGCTTCCGACTATTTCCAGAAACTATGGGATTTTGCTGTGAGACTGATCAAGGAAGGCAAGGCCTATGTGGACGAACAGACGAGCGAACAAATCGCAGCACAGAAGGGAACGCCCACACAGCCTGGAACAAACAGCCCTTACAGGGATCGCCCGGTGGAGGAAAGCCTTGACCTTTTCAATAAGATGAACAACGGCGAAGTGCCCGAGGGCTCTATGGTTTTGCGCGCAAAGATAGATATGGCAAATCCCAATATGCATTTCCGCGACCCGGTGATATATCGCATGATAAACAAGCCCCACCATCGCACAGGCGACAAGTGGAAAGTTTATCCCATGTATGATTTTGCCCATGGGCAGAGTGATTATTTTGAAGGCGTAACCCATTCAATCTGTACTTTGGAATTTGTGCCTCATCGCCCTCTGTATGACTATTTTATCGACCAGCTGAAAGAAGGTAAGGAACTTGATGACAACCGTCCCCGACAGTATGAATTCAATCGCCTGAATCTTACCTACACCGTGATGAGCAAACGCAAACTTCTGGCGTTGGTTGAAGAACATCTCGTAAGCGGTTGGGACGATCCCCGAATGCCTACGGTTTGCGGGCTTCGTCGTCGTGGCTATTCGCCCGAGGCTATACGCAAGTTCATACGCATGATTGGCTACACCAAGTTTGATGCGCTCAACGACTACGCAATGCTCGAAGCTGCCGCACGCGAAGACCTCAATCAGCGGGCTACGCGCGTCAGTGCGGTGCTCAATCCGTTGAAACTCGTGATTACAAATTATCCCGAGGGACAAGTGGAGCAGGTGGAGGCGGAAAACAATCCCGAAAACCCGGAGGCAGGAAAACATGAGATAACTTTCTCGCGCGAACTTTGGATTGAACGCGAGGATTTCATGGAAGATGCTCCCAAAAAGTTCTTCCGTATGACTCCCGGCAAAGAAGTGCGACTCAAAAACGCATATATCGTGAAATGTACGGGCTGCAAGAAAGACGACAACGGAAACGTGGTGGAAGTTTATTGCGAATATGATCCCGAAACCCGTAGCGGTCTTCCCGGAGCCGACCGCAAAGTAAAAGGCACCCTGCATTGGCTGAGCGTGAACCACGCCGTGAAATCCGAGGTGCGCATCTACGACCATTTGTTCTCGGTGGAAGATCCCGCATCCGACGAACGGGATTTCCGCGAGCTGCTTAACCCCGAATCAAAAAAGGTGTTGCAGAATTGCTACGTGGAACAGTTTGCCGCAGAACGCGAAGTGGGAGAATACTTGCAGTTCCAGCGCATAGGATACTTCATGAAAGATTCCGACAGTACGGCAGAACTTCCCGTTTTCAACCGCACCGTGGGACTTAAAGACAATTGGACTAAAAAGAATAAATGACCAATTCCAACAACAAAAGGAAAATAGACGACGAAATACGCAGATCGGTAGCCCGATATGAGGATATGATTTCTCGGGGACTTAAAGATTATTTCGACGAAGACGATTTGCTTGATGTTGCCGACTATTATTATAATGATATGTCGCGCAAAGATGATGCTTTGCAATGCTTGGAGTATGCGTTGCAACTGCACCCGGATTGTTTGTCGGCTATTTTGATGAAAGCCGAAATCTTTTTCTTCAACGACAAACGAAATGCCGCGTGGAAACTGATTGACGGAATTCAAGACAAAAGCGACCCCGATGTATTGTATTACCGTGGGCTTTTTAATCTTGAGGAAGGTCGTTTGGAAGATGCCGATTCTTATTACAAAAAGGCCTATTTTGCCCAAATTGGCGACTGTGTTGAAATTTTCTGTCAGATAGTTTGGGATTATCTCGACCGTGGAATTATTGACAAATTGGAGAAATGGTATGGCATGCTGCCTAATAATTTGCAGGAGAAGCGTGCTGTGCTCGAGACCAAGGCAGAATATTTTCATTTGCTTTCAAAATTCAAGGAGGCGATAGCCATTGAGGAAAAACTTATCGACTCTGATCCTTACAACGTGTCGTATTGGAATGCAATAACCAGGTTGTATTGCCTTGACGACAATTTGGAGAAAGCTTACGAGAGTGTAACTTATGCCTTGGACATAAATCCGAATGATACGGAGGCTTTGATGCTTGCCGCCGAGGTTTCTTCGTTGCAGGAGAACTATGAAAAATCCCACGAGTTCTATGATCGATACATCAGAATAGACGACAAAAACAGCCTTGCCTATTTCAATAATGCCCGAACTCTCATGTATTGCGAACGGTATAGGGAGGCGTTGTGGCAGTTGCACTATGCGTTGAAATATAGCGAGGACCAGCAGATTGCGAAGTTGAATATTTTTGAACAACTTTCCACTGTGCTTTGGGCTTTGGGCGATTTGGAAAAAGCTACGGAGTATTTGGACAAGGCGAGAGGCGAGAAACTTGGCGACGAGATGTATACCATTCGCCGGTTGTCGATTGATTTGAAAGGAAACAAGGACAAGAATATCGGCGCGTATGTTGAAAAACTGCTGGAATACAATATCAAATCACAGGGAGACCCTTGCGCGCTTCTTTATCTGCTTACCTCTTTCAAGAAGTATGCTTTGGCAAAAAAGGTGGCGGATATCGTGATGGCGAAAAACGTCAAACACAAGAATTCGTGCTATCCGTTTCTTTCGCTTATTGCCTTTTATGAACATGATGACGAGAAATTTCTAATGTGTCTTGAAAAGGCGATAGAGAATGTGCCCAATGAAACGCGCAGGGTGTTTGCCGGAATTTTTCCCGACGAACTTGATGTGAAAGATTACTATGCTTTTGCCGTAGGGCATTTCTAAGCATAGACTTACATACGGTTATAATTTAATGGCGTTCTATTTTCGCAGGTTCGAAATAGAACGCCATTGTTTTTCTCTGAAACTATAAAAATACGGTGGGGGAGTAGGGGAGGGGAGAAACTAATGTGGATAATTGTCAGCCGTTTATAGTTCCGCGCCGCTTTGCTGCATTTTTTCCCATTCTTTCATTGCCTCTTTCCAATCTGTGGCTCCGTTTGCAATGGCTTCCTTTTCACGTTGGGCTTCATCGCGCGCTTTGTCGCGCGCACGCTTTGCCTTCATCGCGGCAATGGTTGCGTCGTCGAGTATCTCTATTGCGCCGCGCTTTATAGCGTTTTGCAGATCATCTTCGCCGAATGCTTTTCCAGGTTCGTTGAAGTCTGAAATGTTGAATTCATAGTTTACGCGCAAATCGTGGCGCACGAGTTTCTGCTTGTATCTATTGCCAGCGTTTTTCAATCGCAGCAGTTTTCCAATTTCCTTTATTTCGTCTTGCGAGAATTTGTTTCTTCCCATTTATTGTCTTGAATTTATAATGGGTGCAAAGATACAAAAAACTGCTTTTCGGGTGGGCTGAAAATGATATGCGCATATCGTAAAAACGATGTCTGACATTATTTAAATAAAGTCTGATATTGTTTTTGCCATATATGAAGCGCGAAAAATGCAATGCTTTTGGGTTATAAATATATTGCGTAGCGGTGGTGTGAAAACCGTGTTGTGGCGTGGGTTGTTTGTTGTTGAAGTCAGATTTTCCGGGCTGTTTTCTGACAAAATGGCATAAATGTCATGGAAAATAAATGTGGAAACGAAATAATTTGGCGTGGGGTAAAAGTTTTGGCACGCTCATTGCATTGTATTAAGCGAAGCTCTGCTCAAGCGGGGCGATAAACATAGAATAATAATAAAAAGAAATAGAATCATGGGAAAAATTATTGGTATCGACTTAGGTACAACCAATTCATGCGTTGCAGTGTTCGAAGGTAACGAACCGGTTGTAATTGCAAACAGCGAAGGAAAGCGCACAACCCCGAGTGTGGTGGCTTTCACGAAAGACGGTGAAAGAAAGGTGGGAGACCCTGCAAAACGTCAGGCTGTAACCAATCCTCAAAACACAGTATACTCAATCAAGAGATTCATGGGCGAAACCTACGACCAGGTTCAGCAAGAAATAAGCCGTGTGCCTTACAAAGTGGAGCGTGGCGACAACAACACTCCTCGCGTGGATATCGACGGCAGGCTTTATACTCCGCAGGAAATCTCGGCAATGGTTCTTCAAAAGATGAAGAAAACGGCAGAAGACTATCTGGGACAGAAAGTTACCGAAGCAGTCATCACCGTTCCGGCATATTTCTCCGACTCGCAGCGTCAGGCTACGAAGGAAGCTGGCGAGATTGCAGGCTTGGAAGTGAAACGTATCGTTAACGAGCCTACTGCTGCAGCTCTTGCCTACGGTCTCGACAAAGCAAAAAAGGACATGAAAATTGCAGTGTTCGACCTTGGCGGTGGTACATTCGATATTTCAATCCTTGAATTCGGCGGCGGCGTGTTTGAAGTGCTCTCTACAAACGGTAATACCCACCTTGGCGGCGACGATTTCGACCAAAAGATTATTGACTGGCTTGTGGGTGAATTCAAGAGCGAAGAGGGTGCCGACCTTACCAAAGATCCGATGGCTATGCAGCGTGTGAAAGAGGCTGCCGAGAAAGCAAAGATAGAACTTTCTTCTTCTGCTTCTACGGAAATCAACTTGCCTTATATCACTGTGGTAGACGGTATGCCCAAACACTTGGTGAAAACTTTGACACGTGCGATGTTTGAAAACCTTACACGCGACCTTATCCAAAGTTGTCTTGAGCCTTGCAAGAAAGCAATCTCCGATGCAAATCTTTCAACGGCAGATATCGACGAAGTAATCCTTGTGGGTGGTTCGAGCCGTATTCCCGCAGTGCAGACAGCTGTTCAGGATTTCTTTGGCAAAGTACCTTCGAAAGGCGTTAACCCCGACGAAGTGGTTGCTGTGGGCGCAAGTATTCAGGGCGCAATACTTAATAAGGAAAGCGGCGTGGGAGATATCGTTTTGCTCGATGTAACTCCGTTGTCGCTCGGTATTGAAACCCTTGGTGGCGTGATGACAAAACTTATTGACTCCAACACTACGATTCCTTGCAAGAAAGCGCAGGTATTCTCTACCGCAGCCGATAACCAAACCGAGGTAACAATCCACGTGTTGCAGGGAGAGCGTCCTATGGCATCGCAGAACAAGAGCATCGGACAGTTTAACCTTACGGGAATAACCCCCGCACTTCGCGGTGTTCCGCAGATAGAAGTGTCGTTCGACATAGATGCAAACGGTATTCTCAAAGTATCGGCAAAAGACAAGGCTACTGGCAAAGAGCAAGCCATACGTATTGAAGCTTCCAGTGGTTTGAGCAAAGAAGAAATCGACCGTATGAAAAACGAGGCCGAACAGAATGCTGAAGCCGACAAGAAACAGAAAGAACGTGTCGACAAACTCAACGAAGCCGACAATATGATTTTCCAAACAGAGAAACAATTGAAGGAGCTTGGCGATAAGTTGCCGGCTGACAAGAAACCTGCTATCGAAAATGCCTTGCAGACTCTTAAAGATGCCCACAAAGGTGGTGATGTAGCCGCAATTGATGCAGCTATCAAGGCTCTCAACGATGCTTGGCAGGCAGCTAGCGCACAAATGTACCAACAAACAGGCGCTAATCCCGGAGCAGGTGCAGCAGGAGCGGGTTTTAATGGCGGCGCAAACCAACAGCAAAATTCCGCCAACGATTCCAAAAAAGACGACGACACAATTCAAGACGCCGATTTCGAGGAGGTCAAGTAATGCCACCAAGCAAATACATAATAAACAATAAGCAAATGCGTGCAGCTCAATG
>CAVKYH010000011.1:0-62354 GCA_963660485.1 bacterium
ATTTAAATTAGATGCCTTGGAGTTTTTACGAGATGCCGACAAAGTTTTTCAACAACAAAAACGGGACAAAAAGAAAGGGGTATTTCAATCGAAATACCCCTTCTTTCTTTATACTAAACAAATGAATGTCAGTCTTGGAAAGATGCCCCTGCAATGTCAAGAAGCTCTGATGTGATGGCCTGCTGACGCGTTTTGTTGTAAGTCAACGTTAGCTGGTCGATTAGCTCGTCGGCATTGTCGGTAGCTACTTGCATTGCCACAACTCTTGCCGCATGCTCCGCTGCAAGGCTGTCGAGAATGGCAGTAAACACCTGCAAGTGAAGAGTGGCGGGAATGAGCGAAGCAATGATGCTTGCCGGCGACGGCTCAACGATATAGTCGAGTTGTCTGCCGCCTTTGGCTTTGTTGCTCGAGCCATCTTGGTTGTCGCTTGTCTGCAAATCAACCGGAAGGAAAGTGGTCTGCTTGACTTCCTGCTTGGACGAATTTACAAAATGCTGCGAGATGATTTCCACCTTGTCCAATTCTCCCTCTTTGAAACGCGACATGAATTTCTCGGAAATGGCAGCCGCTTCTTTATAGGAAGGGTGGTCTAAAAGATTTGCATTGTCGGAGTCGAAAGCATATCCCGCTTTTTCCACGGCTTTCGCAATCTTTTTGCCCATAGGATAGATTTCAACGCTAATTCCTTGGCTCTCGTAGTCTTTCGCAACCTTCAGAAGTTCCTTTATTACATTGGCATTAAAAGCTCCGCAAAGGCTGGAATTGGAGGAAACGGCTATAATAGCAACTTTCTTGATATCCCGTTTTTCGGAATACGCGGTCTCCAATTCTCCCTCGGTTGCAGAAAGAAAACGCTCCATTATCGATGCAAGGCGGCTCTCGTAAGGACGCATGCTCTCAATCGCCCTTTGCGCGTGGTGCAACTTTGACGATGCAACCATCTTCATCGCATTGGTGATTTTGCGTGTGCTCTTTACCGAGCCGATTCTTGTCTTTACTTCTTTTAGCGAAGGCATGGCAACTTACTTATATTGGGAACTTAAACTCTTAGCTTCGTCCTCAATAATAGATGTAACTTCTTCGGAAATGTTTCCTGCCAAAATCTTGTCGAGCACATCGGTGCGATGTTTCGTACGTATTATTTGCAGGAAATTATCTTGGAATTCTGAAATCTTATCAACAGGAACATCTGCAAGCAAGCCGTGGATACCACAATAGAGTATTGCCACTTGTTCTTCGACAGGCATCGGAGTATATTGCTTCTGAATGAGAAGCTCCTTGGTCTTGCGTCCACGGTCAATGGTCATGGCAGTTACCTTGTCCATATCGCTTGAAAATTGCGAGAACGCTTCGAGTTCACGATACTGCGCCTGGTCGATTTTCAACGTACCTGCAACTTTTTTCATCGCCTTGATTTGCGCCGAGCCGCCTACACGCGACACCGAGATACCTACGTCGATAGCCGGACGGAAACCTTCGTTGAACAGATTGGATACAAGGTAAATCTGTCCGTCGGTAATGGAAATTACGTTGGTAGGAATGTATGCGGAAACGTCGCCTGCTTGTGTCTCGATAATAGGAAGTGCAGTGAGCGAACCGCCGCCTACAACTTTTCCTTTGAGAGATTCTGGCAAATCGTTCATGTGTTCTGCAACCTTGGTCTCGGCGTTGATTTTTGCAGCGCGCTCCAAAAGACGTGAGTGGAGGTAGAATACATCGCCCGGGTAAGCTTCACGTCCGGAAGGACGGCGAAGAATAAGGGAAATCTCACGATATGCAACAGCTTGCTTGGAAAGATCATCGTAAACAACCAAAGCATGCATGCCGCGGTCTCTGAAATATTCTCCAATAGCTGCACCAGCAAATGGAGCGTAGTATTGAAGTGCTGCCGAGTCAGCTGCCGTTGCAGCAACAACGACAGTGTATGGCATTGCCCCATGTTCTTTTAAAACTTGTACAGTGTTGGCTACCGTAGATGCCTTCTGGCCTATCGCAACATAGATGCAGTAAACAGGATCTCCGTTCTCGTAGTTGCGCTTCTGGTTGATGATTGTGTCGATAGCAATAGCCGTTTTTCCGGTTTGGCGGTCGCCAATAATCAACTCGCGCTGCCCTCTACCGATAGGAATCATAGAGTCGATAGCCTTCAAACCAGTTTGCAAAGCCTGGTTCACCGGTTGGCGGTAGATAACGCCCGGAGCTTTGCGGTCGAGTGGCATTCGCAACTTCTCGCCGTCAATAGGCGCTCCGCCGTCGATAGGGTTGCCAAGAGGAGTAATTACTCTTCCGAGCATATTGTCGTTAACATCAATAGACGCAAGCCTATTGGTGCGCTTGACTGTCTGTCCTTCTTTAATTCCTTCGCTCGAACCAAGAATTACGGCACCAACATTGTCTTCCTCAAGGTTCATGACAATACCCATAGTTCCGTCTTCAAATTCAAGCAATTCGTTGGCCGTGGCGTTGAGAAGCCCGTAGATTCGTGCCACACCGTCTCCAACGGTTAGCACCGTGCCAACCTCTTCAAGCTTTAGGCTCGTGTCTAATGATTTGAGTTGGTCTAGCAATACGCTCGACACTTCTGCTGGATTAATATTCTTTGGCATAAATGATTTTCTGTAATTATTATTTGCGGTTATGAATTGCCTGCAGCCCGCATTAGGCTCTTGCGAATGTTCTTGATTTGGCTGCTAATGGAAGCGTCTATTCGATACGTGCCATATTCCAAAACAAATCCGCCGCCAATAGTCGGGTCTTTTTCTACATTCAGCACAACTTGGCTGTTAGTATTTTTCTCGACAATCTTCCGCATTTTGTCAACAAAATTCTCGCTAACATCAGAGGATACAATGAGACGGCTCGATGTAATGTTTTTGTGTTTCAGGTAGAGATCTACATACGAATTAGCTATAAATTGCAGCATCGTTGTACGCCTTTTCTCGATAATCAAATTAAGAAAACTTTTAGTGGCTTTGCTTGGGTCGTTCCCAACTGCCTTTTGAAGTAAATCTAATTTGCCCTCTGAAGAAATGGCAGGGTTCTCTATCATTTGGCGAAGTTGTGGCGCGTTTAGGTAAACCTTCGAAAGAAGATTCATCTCTTTGTAGACAAGATCTTCCTCGTGAAGTTCTATCGCGTATTTTAACAACGCCTTAGCATATCTGACGGAAACCGTTCCTATATCCATTTTTCTTGTTATTTGTCGAATTTCATCTCGTTAAGCAGACTATCTATATAGTCGAGTTGCTTGTCTTGATTTTCAAGGTCCTTGCGCAGCACTTTTTCTGCGACATTGGTTGAAAGATTCACAACTTGGCTACGAATGTCGCGTAAAGCGATTTCTTTTTCGGCATTGATTTGCTCTTTGGCAGCGTCAATCATTTTTTGACCTTCAATGCCGGCCTTGTCGCGAGCTTCTTTTATTATGGTTTGGCTTGTTGCCATCGCTTCCTTTAGAATTCTTGCTTGTTCGTCGCGTGCATCGTGTAAGATTTTCTCGCTTTCGCTTTTTATGTTGGCGAGTTTTTCATTTGCTTCGCGTGCTTTCTGCAAGGATTCGTCGATATATTTTTTCCGGTCTTCAACCATTTTTGTTATGACGGGGAAGCCAAACTTTGCCAAGATGATGAACATTACAACGAATGCTATCACCATCCAAAACAGAAGGCCGGAATCAGGTGTTAATAAAGCTGGCATTTTTTTAGTCTGAAATTATTGGAACAAGCCCAAAAGACAAACAATCACGGCGAACAAGGCAACACCTTCCACAAGAGCGGCGATGATAATCATGTTCAAGCGGATATTGTTGGTCTCTTCGGGTTGACGTGCTATTGCAGACATTGCATCGCCACCGATACGACCGATACCGATACCTGCACCAATTGCTGCCAAACCTGCGCCTAAAGCTGCACCCATTTTACCGAGGGCTGCTACTGCTTCTAATAGAATTAATAGTGAAGTCATGATTCTTGATTTTTATTTTGTTATTGTTATTTCTTATTTCTTTTCTGGTTCAAGGTGTGCCAATCCAATGAATACTGCGCTGAGCATGGTGAACACATATGCCTGGATAAATGCTACCAACAACTCTAGGAAGTCCATGAAGATTGTCATTGCTACGCTTACAACGGTAAGAGATGTTCCTGCAACGATTCCCATTTGGAATGTGATGAAAATGATGCAAACCAAAGAGATTATGATTGCGTGTCCGGCGAGAATGTTGGCAAACAGACGCACCATCAAAGCGAATGGCTTGGTGAATACGCCGAAGAATTCTATTACCGGCATCATTGGTACGGGGAATTTCAACCACGTTGGAACTTCTGGCCAAAAGATGTCCTTCCAATAATGTTTGTTGCCAAACAAATTCGTTGCTATAAACGTACACAGAGCCAAGAAAAACGTGATGGCGATATTACCAGTTATGTTGGCGCCTGCCGGAAATACTGGAATCATTCCGACGAGATTGCTCGTAAAGATAAAGAAGAATACTGTTAGCAAATAGGGGGCGTATTTGCGGTAATGCTTCTCGCCGATGCTACTCTTGATAACGTCGTCGTTTATGCTCATTACAAACATTTCCATGAATCCTACGAATCCTTTGGGAGCGTCATCGCTTGGCTTTCTGTTTTTATACCATCTTGCGCAGCGCAAAACGAGTATTGTAACAATACAAACCACTATAAGCAGTTCTAGAACGTCTTTTGATATGGAAATGTTGAAAGGCTTGATTTCGTTTCCGGCTTCGTCTTTTTCAACTATCTTGCCTTCGTTTTCCTTTGACTTGGAAATGTAAAAGCCATTGTAAGTTCCGCCGTTCTCGTGGAATTTGGAAGAAAGGAATACGTTCCAGCCTGTTTTCTGACTGTACAAAATCACAGGGAGCGGGACAATAATTTCTTTTTCTCCGACATTTGTGATGTGCCATTCGTATGAATCGTCAGTATGGCTGAAGATTATATGCTGAATGTCTATCTTCTCTTTCCCCGAATGTTCTGAATTCTGCGCGTAAGTATTGTTCCAGACTGATACAGTTAGGAGCATAAATAGCAAGGTTAAGACAATGTTTTTATGTTTACGCATTTTGAATTCCTTTTTTTCGTTCTATGGCAAAGAAATATGAGAGTTCCAATGCCATTGCTATTATATAATATGTAAAAGATGTTATTCCAAGAACAAGGCCGTTGTCTTTGTAGACATAAATCAGTATTCCGAAAAGCATTATGCTTGCGAGAAATCTTACGGTCTTGTCAATCAGGTAGAATGTGGTGATTGTGTTTGATTTTGAAGGCTGGAACATGTCGCGTACATAGAGCGAACAAGCGTTTGCAGCGCAGAAAAATATGCCAAGAACTACTACGGGGACAATCATTGCGTTTTTCTCCCACAGATGCATGGCTATTGCCAAGCATACTGTGATTACAGAAAGTACGCAAGTGCTTCTAAAGGTATATCGTCCTCGTATTGTCATTTCTTACTTCAATTCCACGCAAGCCACAATCTCGTTGTTGGAAACTTCCACGAATCCCCCTTTGATGCCAACGCTTTTTATTTCGTCTGTTTTGTAGGTGATGTTTCCTTCTTGCAGACTTGATATAATAGGAGCGTGCCCGTTTCGTATTTCAAAAGGACAATGACTTCCCGGAACGCTTACGTTTTCTGCGTCTCCGTTGAAAATCACATCTTCGGGTGATATTATAGTAAGTTTCATTTCTACTTGGATTGTTTATGTTATCCTTGTGCTTCCGACAAGAGTTTCTTGCCTTTTGCGATAGCGTCGTCGATTGTTCCTACGTTCAGGAAAGACTGTTCGGGAAGGTCGTCAACTTCTCCGTCCATGATCATATTGAAACCGCGTATGCACTCGTCGATAGGCACTTGCACGCCGGGCAAACCGGTGAACTGAGTAGCCACAGAGAATGGCTGGCCGAGGAAACGCTGCACCTTGCGGGCGCGGTTTACAATCTGCTTGTCTTCATCGGATAGCTCGTCCATACCGAGAATTGCGATGATATCTTGAAGTTCTGCGTATTTCTGGAGAATATGTATCACTCTCTGCGCGCAGTTGTAGTGTGCTTCGCCGAGAATCTTGGGATCCATGATGCGCGAAGTCGATGCCAGCGGGTCTACTGCGGGATAAATACCCATTTCGGTGATTTTACGGTTCAACACGGTGGTTGCATCGAGGTGGGTAAATGTTGTGGCAGGAGCGGGGTCGGTCATATCATCGGCGGGCACGTATACTGCTTGTACCGAGGTGATAGATCCTTTTTTCGTGGACGTGATTCGTTCCTGCATCGCGCCCATTTCACTTGCCAAGGTGGGTTGGTAACCTACTGCCGAGGGCATACGTCCGAGCAATGCGGAAACTTCGGAACCCGCCTGAGTGAAACGGAAAATATTGTCGATGAAGAAAAGAATATCGCTCGACTTGCCGTTGTCTCCGCCTTTGTCGCGCATACTTTCTGCTATGGAAAGACCGGAAAGTGCTACGGCGGAACGTGCTCCGGGCGGCTCGTTCATCTGACCGTATACGAGTGTGGCCTGGCTTTTTGCTATTTCGTTGTAGTCTACTTTGCTCAAATCCCAATGGCCTTCCTTCATGGATTTTTCGAATTCCTTGCCGTATTTTATAACGCCGGCTTCAATCATTTCGCGAAGCAGGTCGTTGCCTTCACGGGTGCGTTCGCCAACACCTGCAAACACGGAAAATCCGTCGTGTACCTTTGCGATGTTGTTGATAAGCTCCATGATAAGCACTGTCTTGCCTACGCCGGCACCGCCGAAGAGTCCGATTTTTCCGCCCTTGAGGTAGGGTTCCAAAAGGTCGATGACTTTAATGCCGGTGAACAGCACTTCCTGCGAAGTCTTGAGTTCGTCAAACTTCGGTGCTTCGTGGTGAATGGGGTAGTCGTTGTCGTGGGAGAGTTCTTTCAGTCCGTCGATGCTTTCGCCGATGACATTCATCATTCTTCCCTTGATTTGATCGCCGGTGGGCATGGATATAGATGCTCCTGTGCGCACAGCCTGCAAACCGCGTTTCAATCCGTCGGTATTGTCCATGGCCACGGTTCTCACCGTGTCTTCGCCGATGTGTTGCTGAACTTCTGTGATGAGTTTGCTGCCATCGGGACGCATTATATATAGAGCTTCCTTGATAGCGGGTAGTACCTCTTCAACCTTGCGTCCGGCGGTGTCGAATGTTACGTCGATTACCGGACCGATGATTTGGGATACACGACCTATTTCTTGAGCCATAGTTGTTTTGGTATATCTTTTATTATTTTCGTTTGCAAAGATAAAAATTAATCGCGATATTATGTACCTTAAATAGTGTTATGTTGTTCTAAACAGGTTAAAAATCGGGCAAAAACCTCTCTTTTTGTTTGAAAATGGATGGTTTGCTATTTCTAATGCACGTTTTTTGTGTGGAAAAATGTCTGATGTTGCAAAAAACAGCGTTTCGCTTTGTTCAAACGGCGTTTTGAGGCTTTAAAAACAATGTCTGATATCGTAAAAACGATGTCAGACATAATTTAAATTCCGACGCATCTAATTTAAATTTGGTGGCCCGGAGTTTTTGCTAAAAATGCGTGTTGTGTAAATTATTGTAAGTCAGAGGGAAATCAATTCTTCATCAAGGTGATGTAATATCCCATTTTTACGTAAATCGTGCCGTTGGCCGAACGGGAGAATACGTCCTTTTTTGAATTCCCGAATATGTCGCTCAATCCGTAGTAGTATCTGCCCTCTACGGTGAAGTGTCCTATTTTTGCGGTGTTGAGTTCCAGTCCTATTCCGGCGGCAATTCCGTAGTCGAATTTGTGGTCGATTTTCAAATCATATTGGGCATACATGTTGTTAGGACGGTCGGGGTTTCCCTCGGAATTCAAGGTCCAGGTGGAACTCTTCTTCGACGCATCACCAAAACAGAAACCTATTTGCGGACCGGCGAGAATGTAGAAAAGAAATCCCTTTTCTTCGCGCCCCCAACCGAGGTTGGCAAACATAGGTAGCTGTATGTAGCTTATTTCGCGCTGGTAGGTGTCGGGAAGTTTCTCGCCGGCATAGCTCAAAATGTCTTCTTTCCACCCGAGTTTGGCGTAATTCAATTCTACTTGCAGCGCACATACCGTATTGAAGTACTTTTCGCACGTATATTTCATTGCCACGCCGCCGGTATAGGACATGAGTTTTCCCTGTTTTATCGTAGGGTCGAAATCAACGGAGTTCATGCTTATACCCGAGGTTACTCCCACGCGCAGCTCGTTGCGGCGTTCGCCCACTTGGGCGTGTGAGGCGAGGGTGGCGGTTATGGCAAAAAAAAGAAGTATCGCGTAGATTCTGCTATTCATAATCGTTGATAACAATTGTGTGGTTTTTTGTGAACTTTACGATGCGCGCCGCTTTGTTTACGCTTCCGCCCCAGGTGTTGACCCTTTCAAACGAAAATGGCTTTGACAGAGAAGTTGTTTTGTCGCCGAAAAGTTTTCCGGCGCAGTCAATCCCGAGATAGAAAGAGCGTTGGGCGTAGGTGGAAGGCGTTTTTCCGAAAGTTTCGATATAGAATTGGCGCGACTTGGAGTAGTCTGCGGCGTAAACATTGATGAATTGTGGCGCGCAAATGGTAACTCCCCAATTGTAGAACGTGTTTCGGGTGTTGGTGTCGAAGTCTTTCCACGTTTCGTGCCCGAAGATGGAGAAATCTTTGCCCGTCAAATCGTTCTTGTATTTCTCGAGCATTGCATTCAGGGCTATGTAGTCGGCTTTGAGGGGCGAGGAAATGAAAACCACATTGGGAATGCCGGCCTTGAAAGCGTTTGTAAACTCAACTTGTGTCGTGGCTGCGTTGACTCTGGTGTATGTAATGTTGCGCGAGTTGAGCTCGTAGATGATTTTGGGGGATATCTCCGCTTGCGATGCCCCATCAAACCAAACCACATTCGCATTCCCGTGGAGCGAAGCGAGGAAATATTTCACGCATGTGGCATTGGCATAAGAATTAGGCATGTTGCACATGGCAACATAAGGGTTGTCGTAAACGGCATCAAAGGCTGTGCTGAACGGAAGAAACATCTTGATGTGATGTTCCTTGCAAAACGCTGCAACGATATTCGATACCGCCTCGCTGCCGCTCGATATAATTACGTCGGCAGAGGATACCTCCGGTTTTGCAAGCACTTTGTTGATATCGGTAACCGATTGACCGGCGTTGTGAGCCTCTATCGTGAAATTTTTACCGGTTTTCCGCATTTCGTTCATGGAGTAGAGCAGCCCGCGATAGAATTCTATCGAGCGGTTGCCGTCTGTGTAGAACGGCATAAGCAATACTATTTTATATGTATCCTTTCGGGGAAGCAAACTTTCGCTTGCAGTGTTGACGGAATTGGAAACAGTATTGCTTGTCTGCTTGGGCTTTGCGAAAGGTATGCATACGTATGTCCCTTTGGGCAATTTCTTGTCTGTGTCTTTCTTTATGTCGGGATTGGCAGCCGTTAGTTCAGAGATTTCCACCCCGTATTTCTTTGCGATGTCTTCAAGCGTTTCGCCTTTGACCGAGATGTGCATTTCGCGGCAGTTTGTCCCCGCCAGTCCGGTGGGCTTTGTTGCAACCACAGTGGTGTCAACCCGTGTGGCGTCAAGTCTGCTTACCGGAATCTTGATTGTAGTTCCGATTTTGAAGTTCTGCTCGCTAAGTCCAGGGTTTGCCTTTATGATAACGTCCTTGTCTATATTGTATTTGCGCGCTATGGAATAAAGGGTTTCCTTTGGCTGTATGGTATAATAAATGCTGCTGTTTCCTCCGGTGGGGATAAATAATTCCATTCCGGCATTTACCGCATCCTTGATGCCGGGATTTGCTTGCCGTATCTCGTCTAAACTCACTCCGTACATCTTGGAAATGGCGTACAACGTTTCTCCGGGTTTTACAGTATGGGTAGATTTTGTGGCTTGTGGGTATGCTTTTATGGCAAAAAGAAATATAATCGCCATAAATGCGACAATAATACGTTTTATATGGCTCTTGTACATAATCATTTCTTGTTTTCTGCGTTACAAAAGTACAAAAAAAGCCGAAAGTTTGAGATATAAATCGTAACTTCGCAAGGTTAATAACAGTATTGAACGTCATAATAGCTTTTTCAGGTAATGAAACTTAGAAATTTTCTCGTACTGCTATTTGCAGCCGTATCGACAGTAATTGCGCATGCCGATGATGATTTGCCGAGTGCCTCTCCCGTAATGGTAATAGTTGCCAACGACAGCACGCAGACAACCGACAGCTACGAAGGGTCGGCACCTGTTAAAGCAACTTTCAAGGCAAATGCCACGGATTTCGGCGGATATTCTCCGATATACGAATGGAGATTCTTTGAGAACGAGAATTCCGAAACTCCTTTCCTTGTGAGATATGACGAAAACACGGAATATACTTTTAATGAGAGCGGCTCGTTTTCCGTACAACTCTACATTAGTTTCGTAAACGGCACCGACACCGTGGAATATTCCCAGGAAAGCCCGTTTACAATAAGTATCAGTACGTCGAAACTTGAAATACCGAATGCGTTCTCGCCAAACGGCGACGGACAAAACGATGTGTTCAAGGTGAAAGAAGGCCACCAAAGTATTGTTAGCTTTCATGGCTATATTTTCAACCGTTGGGGTAAGAAAATATATGACTGGACCGATATAAATGGCGGTTGGGACGGTACTATAAACGGCCACGATGCAAAAGACGGCGTTTATTATGTGATTATCAAAGCACGCGGTGCCGACGGACGCAATTACAATCTGAGAAGAGACGTTAACCTTCTGCGCGGATATGAATCATCTGACACGAACAACAACTAAAAAAATAAATCCCGAAGATTATTCCCAAGACAATATAATTGTACTCGGCGCAAGGGTAAACAACCTCAAAAACATTGACGTTGTAATTCCAAGGAATAGCCTTACCGTTGTTACAGGACTTAGCGGAAGCGGAAAAAGTTCTCTTGCATTTGATACGATATACGCTGAGGGGCAGCGAAGATATATTGAAACATTCTCGGCGTACGCGAGAAATTTTTTGGACCACCTTGAACGCCCAGATATGGACAAGATTGTTGGTCTTAGCCCTGTGATAAGCATAGAACAAAAGACTACCAACCGGAATCCTCGCTCTACCGTAGGTACTACAACCGAAATATACGATTATTTGCGCCTTTTGATGGCAAGGGCAGGCGATGCCTATTCGTATGTTACGGGTGAGAAAATGGTGAGATATTCGAGCGAACAATTGTTGTCTCTTATTCTCAAAGACTATAACGAACATAAAATATATCTTCTCGCTCCGCTCGTCAGAAGTAGGAAAGGACATTATAAAGATTTGTTTGAGACAGAACGCAGACGAGGCTTCCTGAACGTTAGAATTGACGGAACAATACGGGAAATAACGCGCGGGTTAAAACTTGACAGGTATAAAAATCACGATATAGAACTTGTCGTGGACAAATTAATAGTTCACGATAAGGATATTGACCGATTGAAAAAAAGTGTAGGCCTTGCGCTCGATAGGGGAAACGGCCTTGTTATGGTGCAAGACGCTACGGATTCTACGATAAAATACTATTCGCGTAGGCTGATGTGTCCGACCTCGGGAATTTCCTATCGAGATCCTGCGCCAAACAATTTTTCTTTTAATACAACGATTGGCGCGTGTCCAAAATGCAAAGGCATTGGATATATAAGTGCAATTGATATAGACAAGGTTATTCCTGACAGAAAGAAAACAATCAAAGACGGTGCTATATTGCCGTTGGGAAAAGCGCATTCTTCTCTGATTTTCCTGAAAATTGAAGCCCTTTTGCAGAATTACGGCTGCGATTTGAACACTCCGGTAGCAGAAATCCCCGAAGAGGCTATAGATGAAATTCTGAACGGCTCAAACGAACAAGTAAGAATACCGGCTGCAAAAATCCATACCACTACCGATTTTTATACTGACTTTGAGGGATTGGCGCGCTACATTGAAGCCGTTGCACAAAGAGATGATTCTGCTTCGATGCGCAAGTGGGTTGAACAGTTTGCCACAAAGAAAACTTGTCCTGTCTGCCATGGCGCACGATTGAACAAGGAAGCATTGCACTATCGCATAAACGGGAAAAATATCTACGAGCTTGCAACGATGGATATCAAAGAACTTGCCGAGTGGATGGCTCATGTAGAGGAACATCTTACGGATCGGCAAGTAAAGATAGGCCATGAAATAATAAAGGAGATATGCAAGCGGTTGAATTTCTTGCTTGACGTTGGGCTTGACTACCTTTCGCTTTCTCGCGCATCGGCTACGCTTTCCGGAGGAGAGGGACAACGTATAAGATTGGCAACCCAAATCGGTTCTGGACTTGTTAATGTTTTGTACATACTTGATGAACCGAGCATCGGATTGCACGAACGGGATAATGTGAGGCTCATAAAATCGCTGAAAAAGCTTCGCGACATGGGCAATACGATTATTGTTGTAGAGCACGACAGGAAGATGATGCTTTCTGCCGACTATGTTGTGGATTTGGGACCTAAGGCGGGACGACTTGGTGGGGAAGTAGTGTTTCAAGGTACGGTGAAAGAAATGTTGGGAAGCAATACTTTGACGGCCAATTACCTTAACGGAACAACTAAAATAGAAATACCGCCAACAAGACGCCTGCCCCAAAAGGGTAAGACTATTAAGATTTTTGGCGCAACGGGTAATAATCTCAAGGGAACTGATATAGAAATTCCTTTGGGCATGCTCGTTTGTGTAACAGGCGTTTCCGGTAGCGGCAAATCCACTATTATTAATGACACATTGCTGCCTATTCTTTCGCAAAAGCTCAACGGCTCGTTGCGGGAGCCTTTGCCGTATAAGAAAATTGTTGGCATAGAGAATGTCAACAAGGTTGTAAATGTAGATCAAAGTCCTGTGGGGCGTACTCCCCGTTCCAATCCGGCTACGTATTGTGGCGTTTTTTCGGATATAAGAAATTTGTTTGCGGCAATGCCCGAGGCGAAAATCAGAGGGTACAATGCCGGGAGATTTTCTTTCAATGTGAGCGGCGGAAGGTGCGAGGCGTGCAAGGGAAATGGCTTCAAAACTATAGAGATGAACTTTATGCCGTCGGTATATGTGCCGTGTGAAGAATGTCATGGCAAACGCTACAACCGTGAAACGCTTGAAGTTCGTTTTAGAGGCAAGAGTATTTCCGACGTGCTTGACATGACGATAAACCAAGCCGTGGATTTTTTTGAGAACATACCGTCGATTGTAAACAAGATAAAGACTTTGCAAGAGGTGGGCATGGGATATATAAAACTCGGGCAATCTTCCACCACGTTGTCGGGCGGAGAAAGTCAAAGGGTGAAACTTGCGGCAGAATTGTCGAAACGTGATACGGGAAAGACCCTTTATATTCTCGACGAGCCCACAACCGGTTTGCATTTCGAGGACATTCGGGTGTTGATGTCGGTATTGAACAGACTCGTGGGCAAAGGTAATACGGTTGTTGTCATAGAGCATAATCTCGATGTGATAAAACAGGCCGACTACATTATAGACATGGGGCCCGAAGGTGGAATAAACGGAGGGCGCGTGGTATCTGTGGGAACTCCTGAAGAAATTGTTTCCAAAGGCGTGGGATATACGGCAAAATATCTTGCCGAAGAATTGGAACGGAAATGATATGAGTAAAAACAAGGACATAAAGAAAACCAATGTGGCGCGTCTTCTCGATCGCGACAAGGTAGAGTACGGATTGGTGGAGTATAATGTTGACGAAAGCGACTTAGGTGCGCAACATGTTGCCGAACAACTTGGCGAAGATGTGAAACAAGTTTTCAAAACCATCGTTTTGCATGGAGACAAGAAGGGAAATTTCGTGTGTGTGGTGCCGGGGGATTCTGAAATCGACCTGAAAAAGGCTGCCGCCGTGAGCGGAAACAAAAAATGCGCTCCGCTGCCGTTGAAAGAACTCCTGCCTACCACGGGATATATACGCGGCGGCTGTTCGCCGATAGGCATGAAGAAACTTTTCCCGACATATATAAATGTATCGGCAAAGGATTTCGGATTTGTTTATGTGAGTGCTGGCGTTCGCGGCTTGCAGGTGAGAATCTCGCCTGACGATTTGGCAAAGGAAGTGAACGCGGAATTTGCCGACTTGATAATGGAAAATCAATAACAATCAAAAAATAAAATAGTATGTTTGAAGGACAACCCAAAGGTCTATGGATCTTATCTCTTGCAAATACGGGAGAGCGTTTCGGTTATTACACCATGCTTGCCGTCTTTGCGCTGTTTCTTGGTGAAAACTTTGGTTTCAACGCTGGCACAGCGTCGGAAATCTACACTTGGTTTCTCACCGCGGTTTATTTTCTTCCTCTTTTCGGCGGTATGGCTGCTGACAAATGGGGATACAACCGGATGGTGATAATTGGAATCGTTATCATGTTCCTGGGATACTTCTTCCTTTCAATACCGTTGGGTGGAGGAACGGCTGCGGTAATTGCCATGGGTGTGGCGTTGCTGCTCGTGAGTCTTGGAACCGGTTTCTTCAAGGGCAATCTGCAAGTTATGGTGGGCGATCTCTATAATACGCCCAAATATGCCGGACAGCGTGATGCCGGTTTCTCATTGTTTTACATGGCCATCAATATCGGCGCTCTTTTTGCGCCTACGGCTGCAACGCGCATCATGAACTGGGCGCAAATGTCGCTCGGCTTTTCAAAGGCCGACTCATATCATTTTGCTTTTGCCGTGGCTTGTGTTTCGGTGATTGCGAGCATTTTGATTTATTTCCTCGGCAAATCCACCTACAAACAGGTGCTTGTTTCCAAGAAAGCCGACGGCGGAACGGCTGATGCAAAGGCCAACGAAAAGGAAATGAGTCCTGCCGAAACAAAGGAGCGTATCATCTGTCTCATTCTTGTTTTCGCCGTTGTGATATTCTTCTGGATGGCATTCCATCAGAACGGATTGACGCTCACATGGTTTGCCGACGAGTTTACGGCGCGTGAGGCTACGGGCGTAACGGGTATGGAATTCAGCGTAATCAACCTTGTTTGGTGCATCTTCATGGTATTTGGAATTTGCGGCCTTCTTACATCGAGAAATGCTTCTGGCAAATCCAAACTCATCAATACGCTTTTGATAATAATCCCCGCAGCCATTTTGGTATACACTTATATGAAAACCGGCTCTGAAGTGGTCAAGATTGATGCTCCTATTTTCCAACAGTTCAACCCTTGTTTCGTTGTGGCATTGACTCCCGTGAGCATTGCACTCTTTGGTTGGCTTGCTCGAAAGGGCAAAGAGCCCAAGGCTCCCGTGAAGATAGGCTTGGGTATGCTTGTTGCAGCATGCGCCTACCTATTGATGACGGTTTCGAGCATCGGAGCGCCGGCAACCGACCACCCCAATCATGTGGCAGACTTTAACCCCAATCTTCTTGTGAGTACATATCTTATACTCACGTTTGCCGAGTTGTTGCTGTCGCCTATCGGAATTTCTTTCGTTACCAAAGTAGCCCCGAGCAAGTACAAGGGTATGATGATGGGCGGTTGGTTCGTGGCCACTGCCATAGGAAACAAACTGGTGTCAATTCCCGGCCACATGTGGGATATGCCGCTGCCGGTGGTATGGGGAACGCTTATGGTGATATGCCTCGTGGCTGCACTCTTCATATTCTCGATAATAAAGAAACTCAACAGGGTCAGCTGATTTAGCTACCTTATAACATTGGTATAAAAGCAAGGCGTACCGCTAATTTATGCGGTGCGCCTTGTTTTTGTTTGCAACGTGTCGGAATGCTTTGTGGCACAACGTGTTAAGCGTGTTGTAAAAAATAGGTCTGATATCGCAAAAACTCCAAGGCCCGGAATTTAAATTCCGACGCATCTAATTTAAATTTGGTGGCCCGGAGTTTTCACGAGATGCCTTGTAGTTTTTCCGCCATGCGCAGCATGGTTTTTGCCTTGCGGAATGGGGATTTCAACTTGCGGGAAAAAACTTTCAATTTGGCTCGCGAAATATCGTAAACAAGGCGTGCGAGAAGCCTGTGGGCATTTCGTTTTTCTGATGTCAGACATTGTTTTTTGCGATATCCGATATCGTTTTTTCGTGGTTTTATAACGCTAAAAAACGAAGGCTGGCGGAGCGTTCAAAATACAGTTATATACCTTGAAAATGCCTTATAAGCAGTATGAAACGGCGTGTTTTTATTGCACATTGCTTTGTTGATGCGTGCAATTTTGTATGCGTACATAGCAAAACCGATGTTTTTAATTGTTTTATTTGAAACAAAAATCCTAAGTCGCATTATATGCTGATAATTAGATATGTAAAGATTTTGAAATGCTAAAAATCGTGAGAAATTAACAAAAATGATTGTTAAACGAACTGATTGCTGCGGCTTTTTCTTGTGTTAAAGTAACTTTGCGTTCGGAAAAAGCAAAGTATTCTGATGAACAAGATTACTGAAAACGAATTGTATGAAATAAAGAATTTGCTTGAAGCAAACCACACCGGCGAGGCTCTCGACAAACTCAACGAGATGATTCGACTTTTTCCCGAAAACGATGAACTACTATATATGCGCGGAAACGCAAAGCGCAAAAACGGCGAATGGTCTGAGGCAATAAACGACTATCTTGCAGCCGTGGCAGTAAATCCCGAAAGTCCTGCACAACAGGCAGCGGAAATGCTTGGCGATATATTGGAGTTCAGAAACAAGGACTTGTATAATCAATAGCAGAATGGGCGGAGAATATCAAAATCTGCCCGTTTTTGGTAAACGTAAATTGATATGGGAAAAATGAGAGGCGCAATAGTCGTAAACATAGAGGCTTGCAAAGGTTGCCAGCTGTGTGTTGCGGCGTGCCCTGCCAAGATTTTGGCACTCGCTCCTGCTAAAGTCAACCACAAAGGCTACCCCTATGTGGAAATGACCGAATGGGAAAAATGCACAGGCTGTGCTTCGTGCGGCACGGTTTGTCCTGATAGTTGTATCACCGTATATCGCAAACGCGAGGAGTAGAGTTGCACCGAAAAATATTATTGGATTATGAATGAATCGAATGTTGTTTTATTGAAAGGCAACGAAGCAATAGCCCACGCCGCCATACGTTGCGGCGCCGACGCATTCTTCGGCTACCCCATCACACCACAGTCGGAAGTTCTCGAAACACTCGCGCTCCTCAAGCCGTGGGAAACAACCGGAATGGTAGTGCTGCAAGCCGAAAGCGAAGTTGCTTCCATAAACATGCTCTATGGAGCAGGCGGCACCGGAAAACGTGCGTTCACCTCCTCATCAAGTCCCGGCGTGGCCCTGATGCAGGAAGGAATAACCTATATGGCGGGAGCGGAAATCCCCGGATTAATCGTAAACGTACAGCGCGGCGGCCCCGGACTCGGCACCATACAGCCAAGCCAAAGCGACTACAACCAGGCTACACGCGGCGGCGGAAACGGAGACTACAATGTGATTGTGCTCGCACCCTATTCCGTGCAGGAAATGGCCGACTTCGTTGATCTCGCATTTGAGCTGTCTTTCAAATACCGCAATCCTGCGATGATTCTCTCCGACGGCGTAATCGGCCAAATGATGGAAAGAGTGGTTCTTCCGCCTGTAAAACCGCGCCGCACCGAAGAAGAAATCGCCAAGGAGTGTCCTTGGGCAACCAACGGGCACGGACTTAAAAACCGTAAGCCGAATATTCTGACTTCCCTCGAACTTGATCCCGCCATAATGGAGCAAAGAAATTTGCATCTGCAGAGAAAATACGAGGAAATCAGGAAAAACGAAATACGTTTCGAGACAACGCAATGCGAAGATGCCGACTATATAATCGTAGCGTTCGGCTCGGCGGCTCGAATAGCCCAGAAAGCAGTAGACATGGCGCGTGCCGAAGGATTGAAACTCGGTTTGTTCCGTCCCATAACCCTTTGGCCGTTCCCTTACAAGCAACTTAACGAACTTTCGCACAATGTAAAAGGAATGCTCGTGGCTGAAATCAATGCGGGACAGATGATATTCGACGTGAAAATGGCTGCTGCCGAAAGCGGAATACCTGTGGAGCATTACGGACGCCTTGGCGGAATGATTCCAACGCCCGACGAAATAATTTCAGCGTTGAAAGAAAAGGTGATAAAGAAATAAAATCATGGCAGAAGAGACCAATATTCCACAGTTCCCGCGTCATGAGCGCGGCAAAAAGGCTGAAAACCGCAGCAGATTTGCTTTGCGCCAAATCATGAACCTCATTTTTATTCTTGGAGTGGTTGTGCTGATAGTTATCTACTTTATCCGCCCGGGAATACAGAGCACGCCAGCGTATATAATATCTGGAATGTTTGTGGTATTGGTTAAAATTGCCGAGATGATAATACGCTACCTTCCGAAATAAGGCGGAGCGAAAAAATCAAACAGAATTATGACAAGAGAAGAGATAATCCAACCGGAAAATCTTGTTTACGGTAAAAATCCGCTTGTAAACGACACCCCGATGCACTATTGTCCGGGTTGTTCCCACGGAGTTGTTCATAAACTCGTGGCAGAAGTGATTGACGAGATGGGACTTTCCGAAAAGACCATCGGCGTATGTCCCGTAGGATGTGCGGTGTTTGCCTATCGTTATTTGGATATAGACTGGCAGGAAGCCGCTCACGGACGCGCGCCTGCGGTGGCAACGGCTTGCAAACGCTTGTGGCCCGACCGACTCGTGTTTACGTATCAGGGAGACGGCGATTTGGCGTGCATAGGTACGGCCGAAACTATCCATGCTCTCAACCGTGGCGAAAAGATTACCATGATTTTCATCAACAATGCCATTTACGGAATGACCGGAGGGCAGATGGCGCCTACTACATTGGTGGGAATGAAAACTTCAACGTGTCCCTATGGCCGCGACGTGAATATCCACGGTTATCCGCTGAACATTACGGAACTTGCAGTGAAGCTCGACGGAACGGCATTCGTTTCGCGCCAAAGCGTAGAGACTGTGGGAGCGATAAGAAAGGCCAAGAAAGCTATCCGCCATGCTTTTGAAAATTCCATGAAGGGTATCGGTTCGAATCTCGTGGAAATTGTGAGCACATGTTCTTCGGGTTGGAAAAAAACTCCCGTAGAAGCCAACAAATGGATGGAGGAAAATATGTTCAAGCATTATCAGTTGGGCGATCTAAAAGACGTACAGCCATGACAGAAGAGATATTGATTTCAGGATTTGGCGGGCAAGGTGTCCTGTCAATGGGTAAGATACTTGCGTATGCAGGAATGATGGAGGGCAAAGAGGTTACGTGGATGCCGGCATACGGCCCGGAACAGCGCGGCGGCACTGCCAACGTAACGGTGATAATAAGCGACGAAAAAATATCGTCTCCCGTGCTCAGCACATACGACACTGCCATTTTGCTTAACCAGCCTTCGCTCGACAAGTTTGAAAGCAAAGTGAAACCGGGGGGCATCATTATTTACGACTCCTTTGGCATAAGCAATCCGCCCACCCGTACAGATATCAAGTCGTACAAGATTAATGCGATGGACGTTGCTGCGGAACTGAAAATGATGAAAACTTTCAATATGATAGTTCTCGGCGCTTATCTAAAGGTTCGTCCCATTTTGAATTCCGACGATATAGTTGCTGCGTTGAAGAAATCGCTGCCCGAACGCCACCACAAACTTATTCCGATGAATGAGCAGGCGATATTGAAGGGCATGGAACTCGTGAAATAGCTTCTTGGAATTCCCGACAAGCATATTGTCTGTGGGTTAACAGAACAATTTCTTTTGAAAACCAGTTGGGGTTTTACAAAAATCCGACATCGAAGAGGCAAGGTTTTATGCCGTTTTTCCGATGTCGGATTTTGTGTTTTACGAGGTCTGATGTAATTTAAATTCCGACGCATCTAATTTAAATTAGATGCGTCGGAGTTTTTGCGAGATGCCTTGTTGTAAAAACAATGCTTTTTGTGGGGTGAAAAACACTTGGTAGGACAGGCCCTTTTACTTGTCTTGAAGCGAAAAATAGGATATTTGTTTCGCAAAAAATGGCTTTTTGAATAGAAATTGGCGATTTGTGGCGCAAAAAACTTTATAATTGTAGAAAAACAAGTACCTTTGTAAAAATACTATGTCTTATTAAATAAAATGGGAAATAATAGGATTTACCTCTGCCTGGCTCATATGAGCGGCAACGAGATGAAGTATATAAAGGAAGCGTTCGATACTAATTGGGTTGTGCCTCTTGGTCCTAACGTGAACGCTTTTGAAGACGATTTGAAGCATTTTGTGGGGCAAGGCAAAGAGGTGGTGGCTCTATGTTCCGGCACATCGGCCGTTCATCTCGCGCTTACCGAACTTGGCGTGTCGGCTGGCGATGAAGTGATTTGCCAGAGTTTTACGTTTTGTGCAAGCAGCCACCCTGTGAAATACCTCGGCGCAACTCCCGTATTTGTTGACAGCGAAAAGGAAAGCTGGAACATGGACCCGCAATTGCTCGAAAAAGCAATTGTAGACCGCATGGAAAAAACGAGAAAGGCTCCCAAGGCAATAATCCTCGTTTATCTTTATGGAATGCCCGCAAAGATAGATGAAATTATGGCCGTTGCCGAAAAATACAACATACCCGTGGTGGAAGATGCCGCAGAAGGTCTCGGCTCCAAATACAACGGGCAAGTTTGCGGCACGTTCGGACATTACGGAGTGCTGAGTTTCAACGGAAACAAGATGATAACGACGAGCGGCGGCGGGGCTTTGATTTGCCCGGATACGGAAAAGAAAAACCGTGTAATGTTCTTTGCCACACAGGCACGCGAGGCTTATCCTTATTATCAGCACGAACATATAGGATATAACTATCGGTTGAGCAATGTGTGCGCGGGAATCGGACGCGGACAGATGACAATTCTCGACGATCATATAAAGCATCATCATAAAATAGCGGAAATTTATGCCGAAGCCTTTGAAAATGTCGACGGTATCGATTTCCATGGAAATTGGAACGATAAATGCGATTCCAACTTCTGGCTCAGCACAATCACTCTCTCTCCCGATTTGCATGTGAACGGAGAAGAAAACGCTTACGCGGCAGTTGTGAAAGGCGCTGTGGGAGGTGCGGCAGGAGTTGTGCATCAGGCTTCAAGCGCCCACACATCGTGCGAGCCCAACAACAATGTGGAGGCGATGCGTGTGGCTCTCGACAAAGCCAACATCGAAAGTCGTCCGCTTTGGAAGCCGATGCATTTGCAGCCCGTCTATCAAGATTCTCCCGCATACGTAAACGGTGTGTCGGAGTCCTTGTTCAAAGTGGGTTTGTGCCTGCCAAGCGGTCCCTGCGTGAGCGAGGAAGATGCACGATATATCGCCAAAGAAATATTGTTGAACCGCAAATAATATTTGCAAGCCCTACAAAAGCCACCCTAACCCAATTAATCTTATGTACAAGAAACTTTCAAACTGGATCTTCAATAGAGATGTGTTGCCTTACTGGTGTGTCTTGGTTGTTGACTGGATTATTATCGTTTTTGCGGCTATTATTTGTATCTTAATAGACCGTGGTCCAAACATCAACCTATTGTCTGTGGGCAAGACGCTTTGTCTTTATCTCGTGTTCTATTCTATTGGATTCCGTGTGATGCGTACTTACAAAGGAGTGCTTCGCTATTCTTCCTTTGTCGACCTTTATCGCATCGCCGTGGCTATGTTTATCGGCACAGTGCTCATCGCGTGTATGCGTGTATTCGCCAAAATCGACACGTGGTTTGCTCCAATTCGAATACGCGAGCTTATCGGTATGCTTGTAATAGGAACGGCGTTGATGTGTGCGCTCCGCGTTTTCGTGAAATACCTTTACGACCGTGTTTTCATGTCTAACGCGGCGAAAAGGGTGTTTATCTACGGAGTGAAACGCGGCGGAATCGGTTTGGCAAAGAATCTCAGCAACGAGGAGCCCAAGAAATACCATCTTTGCGGCTTTGTCAGCGACGAGGAAGACATGGTTGGCAAAATTCTGATGGGCGTGAAAGTTTACAGGCGTAACGATGATTTGATTCATGTCATGAAACACATGGAAATCCAGGCTTTGCTTGTGTCGCCGTTGAAGCAAGCGAGTTTTGTGAACGACATTGGTTTTATCGACGAGCTTATTGATGCGGGCATTGCCATTTATACGATAGACCCCGCCGAGAAGTGGGACGGCAAGAGCGATTTGAATGCAAAAAAGTTCCATGAAGTGGAAATCGAAGACCTGCTCCCGCGCGACGAGATACAGGTTGATTTGAAAGCGGTAGGCGACATGCTTAAAAACGAAACCGTTCTTATCACCGGCGCAGCTGGTTCGATTGGCAGCGAAATCGTGAAACAGGTAGCCTTGTTTGCGCCAAAGAATATAATATCTGTAGACGAAGCTGAAACTCCGTCGCATGATGTACGCCTGATGATGCGCCGGGATTTTCCCAACGTGAGATGCGAGACAATTGTTACCACGATTTGCCGCAAGGAGCGTATGGAAAATATTTTCAAGACCTACAAACCGGCTTACGTGTTCCATGCTGCGGCGTACAAGCACGTACCGATGATGGAAGACAACCCTTGCGAGGCGGTTGAAAACAACATTGAGGGAACGCGGATTGTGGCTGATTTGTCGGTGAAATACGGTGTGAAAAAATTTGTGATGATTTCCACCGACAAGGCAGTAAATCCCACGAATGTGATGGGCTGTTCCAAACGTATTTGCGAGATATACGTGCAAAGTTTGAACAAGGCGGAAAAAGAGGGAAAGATTTCCGGAACCACGCAATTTGTTACCACCCGTTTCGGCAACGTTCTCGGCTCAAACGGTTCGGTTATTCCGCTTTTCCGTTCCCAAATCAAGAGCGGCGGTCCCGTTACCGTTACCCACCCCGATATTATCCGCTATTTCATGCTCATTCCCGAAGCGTGCAAACTGGTTCTCGAAGCCGGCACAATGGGCAAAGGCGGCGAGATATTCGTGTTTGATATGGGCAAACCAGTTAGAATTGCCGACCTTGCGCGCAGAATGATAAGACTGAGCGGTATGCCGAATATCGAGATTAAGTTTACCGGGCTTCGCGACGGGGAAAAACTGTATGAAGAGGTTTTGAACGATATGGAAACCACTCTTCCTACATTCAATCCCAAGATAAAGATTGCCAAGGTGCGCGAATACGAATACGAGGAGGTGAACAAGGACATCGACAACCTTGTGAAGGTGAGCTACGAGTTTGATAAAATGAAAGTGGTTGCTGCAATGAAGGCTGTCGTGCCCGAATACAAAAGCAAGCATTCCGTATACGAAGCATTGGACAAGGCTTGACGCTTATTAGTCCGTATACGGGAAAAACGGAATGCGATACAATTAAAAAAGCAGTCCTTATGGCATGTTGCCGTAAGGACTTTTTTGCGTCAAGTCCCAATTTTTATAGCCCTCATTACAAGGCTTTTTAAGCAGCTCGGAGAGAGGTAAAAACTCCGGGCCATGTAATTTAAATTCCGACGCATCTAATTTAAATTAGATGCGTCGGAATTTTTGCGAGATGCCTTGTAGTTTTTACGAAGCAGAATATGGTGTTTCCAAAACGCGTTTACCGTGGTAATAATTAGCATTTTCTTCACGTTTTCAAGGCCCCGAAGCTAATTAATGGGAAGTGCCGCTCCATTATCTCGGCAAAAATTCATATTTTTACACATTGAATTGGAAGTTTTAATCTTTTATCCTGCACTTAATGTTAAATGTCAATATTTTGAATACAAATATGAACATCAGGAAATTCTTGACTGCGCTTACATTGTGTGTTCTCGTTTTTTGCGGCACGGTTTCGGCGCAAATCCGTCCCTTTCGTTTTGCACAAATCACCGATATCCATCTTAATCCCAACAATCCCAACCCAACCGAATGGCTCTTGCGCTCTGTGGCACAGATTAACGCTACCGACAGCCTTGACTTCGTGTTGGTAACGGGCGACATTGCCGATTATGGCGACCGCAAGACGATAGAAAAGGTCAAGACTTGTCTCGACCTTTTGAAGTATAAATACTATATCATTCTCGGCAACCACGAAACCACCTGGAGCGACAGCGGCTGCATGGCTTTCAGCGAGACTTTCGGGAGCGAACGGTTTGAATTCGTGCACAACGGCATTCTTTTCCTCGGTTTCAATACCGGTCCTTTCATGCGTATGGCATACGGCCACGTAGTGCCGCAAGACATTACTTGGCTGAAACAGCGAATGGACAAATGGGGAAAAGACAAGCCCGTGATTCTTGTAACCCATTACCCGCTCACAAAAGGCGATGTGGACAACTGGTATGACGTAACCGATGCCATTCGGCCCTACAACATACGGCTGATGATTGGCGGGCATTATCATCAAAACCGCAACCTTAGATACGACGGCATTCCGGGAATATTGATGCGCTCCAACCTTGCCGATGAAAACGGCAAGCCAGGCTACGGCATTTACGACGTTACCGCCGACTCCATTAAGGTATATACCCAAAACATCGGCGCTCCGCGTAAGGAATGGGCGGCGTTTTCGCTGAAAGACAACTTGTTCGACCACAACGGCAAGGCAGAGGAATATCCCGATTATTCGGTGAACAAACAATTCGGCGCAAAGCCAAAATGGTGTGTCAAAGGCGAGGCAGGCGTTTATTCGTCCCCTTTCAAGGAAGGCAAACGTCTTTTTGTCGGCGACGACATGGGAAAACTTACAGCCTATAATATAAACAACGGCAAGCAACTCTGGCAATTTTCAGCAGGGAAACGAATTGTCGGCGATTGCGCCGCTGCCGACGGGATAGTAGTTTTCGGAAGCGCCGACAGCACAGTTTACGGTCTTAACTCGGCCGACGGTAAAATGATATGGAAACTGAAAACCCAAGGTCCGGTGCTCGGAGCTGTGAGAATTGACAACGGAGTGGCATACGTGGGCGCATGCGACCACAAGTTCCGCGCAATCGACATAAAGACAGGCAAACTTGTTTGGGAATACGCAAATGTTACGGGATATATCGTAGCCCGTCCGCTTGTTGTGGCAGGAAAAGTGATTTTCGGCGCATGGGACAATACCCTCTACGCCCTGAATACAAACGACGGCAGCGAAGCGTGGAAATGGAAAGGCGGAAAAGACGGAATGCACTTCTCCCCGGCAGCAGTATGGCCCGTATGTTCCGGCGAAAGAGTGTTTATAGCGGCTCCTGACCGGTATCTCACAGCAATAGATCTCAACACAGGAAAAACAATATGGCGTACAAATGCCTCGGTGGTAAGAGAATCGATAGGACTTTCCGCAGATGGTTCGATGGTTTACGGGAAGACGATGAACGATAGCGTAGTAAGTTATTCCACCGTGGGCGACACGCCAAAGGAAATATGGTCGTCAAACGTAGGATTCGGGTATGAACATGCACCTTCAATGCCTCTCGAAAGCAACGGAACTGTTTACGGCGGAACGTGTAGCGGACTCGTTTATGCCGTTGACGCTAAATCGGGCGCTTTGAAGTGGAAATACAAAATCGGAAACTCGCTTGTGAATACCGTTCTCCCGTTGAGTGCAAAAGAAGTGGCTGTTACTTCGAGCGACGGCACGGTGGCGGTGATTACTTCCAAATGATAGAACTATGAAATCAGGCAAAATCTTAATTTGTTGCGTATCTCTTTTGTTGTGCGTGCCTTGTGCGGTGGCGCAGAAGATACGTATTAAAACCGGAATCGAGGTATTGAAGGCAGAAAACTTCAAATGCTTGGAAGGAAAACGCGTGGGGCTTATCACAAATCCCACCGGAGTGGACAATAATCTCAAAAGCGACGTAGATATACTGCACGAAGCAAAAAATGTGAACCTTGTTGCGCTTTTCGGGCCGGAACATGGTGTGCGCGGCAATGCTCATGCTGGCGAAAGCGTGGGAAGCGATAAGGACGAAATCACAGGTCTGCAGGTTTATTCCCTATTTGGAAAAACACGAAAAGCCACTCCCGAAATGCTTAAGGACATAGACGTGCTCGTATACGACATTCAGGATATCGGAAGCCGCTCGTTCACTTACATAAGTACGATGGGGCTCGCAATGGAAGCCGCGGCAGAAAACGGAAAAGAGTTTGTGGTGCTCGACCGTCCCAATCCGCTCGGCGGAAATAGGGTAGAGGGTTGTTTGGTAGAGGACGGTTTTTATTCGTTTGTGAGCCAATACAAGATACCTTATATATATGGTTTGACTTGCGGCGAACTTGCTATGATGCTCAACGGAGAACGTATGCTCAAAGACGGGAAACAATGCAAACTTACGGTAATCAAGATGCGCGGGTGGAAACGCAAGATGAACTATACCGCCACCGGTTTGCAATGGATACCTTCTTCGCCCCACATTCCGCATGCCGAGACGTCTTATTACTATCCTGCGAGCGGTATTCTCGGAGAGTTCAGCTATATGTCCATAGGTGTGGGCTACACCATTCCTTTTGAAATGTTTGCCGCGCCTTGGATTGATGCCGCTGCCTTTTCCAAACGTCTCAATGCCTTGAAAGTTCCTGGCGTTGTGTTCCGTCCCATTTACGCCATACCGTTTTATGCGTCTTTCAAGGGAGAAAATATCAGCGGCGTGCAGGTTCATATCACCGATTACGGTAAAGCGCCGCTCACCGACCTGCAATTTCTCGTTATGCAAGAGGCTGCGGCGGCTTATCCCGGCAAAGAAGTTTTCAAAGTTGCCGATCCCAAAAGATTTGCAATGTTTGACAACGTGTGTGGAACGTCGAAAATTCGCGAGATGTTCGGAAAACGTTACCGCTGGGACGATGTAAAACAGTATTGGTATAAGGATGTGGAAAGTTTCAAGAAACTTTCGAAGAAATATTATCTGTACAAATAAAAAGAGATGAAGAAAACAGGCAACAGCAATAGAATTCTGGCGCTTGACATACTGCGCGGAATTACAATTGCGGGAATGATTCTGGTAAACAATCCGGGCTCGTGGGGACATATATACGCTCCGCTCGACCATGCAGAGTGGTTGGGACTTACGCCAACCGATTTCGTGTTTCCGTTCTTTATGTTCATCATGGGAATAACCACTTACATTTCCCTGCGCAAGTATGATTTCCAGGCTTCAACCTCGGCAGTGAGAAAAATAGTGGTCCGCACGGTTGTAATAATCCTTGTGGGGTCGTTTATAAGCTTTTTCGCGCATTTCTGTTACTATTGGAACAATGCAGATCCGCTACTCGGTTTTGGCGCGCAGTTTCTTGATGCCCTCAATGTGCTTCCCACACTCCGGTTCACCGGTGTGCTTCATCGCCTTGCCGTTTGCTATTGCGTGGTGGCTGTTCTTGCGCTTATAGTGAAGCACAAGTTTTTCCCATGGATAATTACCTGTCTGTTTGTGTCGTATTTCATCGTGTTGCAAGTGGCAAACGGCTATGCTTACGACGAGACAAACATTCTTTCGATATTCGACCGCGCGATAATTCCCGTTGCCCATTTGTATAATGACCACGGCATTGATCCCGAAGGACTTTTGAGCACAATTCCAAGCATTGCGCATGTGATGATAGGCTTTGTTGTGGGGCGTATGATGTTTGTTGAAAAAAAACAATCTGATATCGAAAAAACAATGTCTGACATTATTCAAACGAAGTCAGACATTATTCAAACAAAGTCAGACATCGTTCAGACGAAATTAGACATCGTTATAACAAGATTGTTTGTTATTGGTACAGCATTGCTAATCAGTGGTTTCTTATTGAGCTACGCTTGCCCCATAAGCAAGAAGATTTGGACCCCCACGTTCTCCATGGTAACGTGTGGCTTTGCCTCCATGTTTTTGGCCCTACTCATATATATAATAGACAAGCAAGGAATCCGGAAAGGAAGTGGATTTTTTGCTTCGTTCGGTGCCAATCCGCTTTTCCTCTATATCATGTCCGACGTGTTCGCAATTCTTTTGGGCTGCATCAAGGTTTCGGGCATCAGCATACACGGACATATTTACAATGCCCTTGTGCCGTTGTTCGGAGAAACGGGCGGCTCGTGCGTATATGCCATATTGTTCGTGATATTCAACTTTGCGGTTGTGGCTTATCCGCTCTATAAACGCAAAATCTATATTAAAATATAATACTTAGGAATGAGCTTTGAAAAGATAACAGAGAAGCCTTCTCTTTACGATAATCTTGAAAAAAAACCGATAGGCGAAATACTCCGCGATATCAATGCCGAAGACCAGAAAGTGGCTCTCGCCGTTGAGAAAACAATTCCGCAAATCGAGAAACTTGTAGCAGGAATAGTTCCGCGCATGCGAAAAGGCGGCAGAGTGTTTTATATGGGTGCGGGAACGAGCGGACGCCTCGGCGTGTTGGACGCTTCGGAACTTCCACCCACTTACGGAGTGCCGCCAACGCTTGTGGTAGGTTTGATAGCAGGCGGCGACACCGCGCTGAGAAACGCTGTGGAAAATGCAGAGGACGATGCACAAAAAGGGTGGCAGGAATTGTGCGCCCTTGGCATAAATGAGCACGACACTGTCATAGGAATAGCCGCCTCAGGTACCACGCCGTATGTCGTGGGAGCGGTAACCGACGCACGAAAACACGGAATATTCACCGGAGGTATAACAAGCAATCCCGGTTCGCCGCTTTCCGAAGCCGCCGAAGTGGGTATCGAAATGGTTGTAGGCCCTGAATATGTTACGGGAAGCTCGCGCATGAAATCGGGAACAGGACAGAAAATGATTCTAAACATGATTTCCACTTCGGTAATGATACAACTCGGAAGGGTTCGCGGCAACCGAATGGTAAACATGGAAATCACAAACAAGAAATTGCAGGACCGCGGCACAAGAATGATTCTAAACGAACTCGGCATCGGTTATGAGCAGGCCAATGCCCTATTGGCTCTCCACGGTTCGGTACAAAAAGCAATCGATGCCTATAAGCAAAACCACACAGTATGAGATTGCGCGTTTTTTTTATGGCAATGGTTTTGGCTTCGAGCGCATTTGCGCAAAGCCTTGAACGGGTTTTGCCCGAAAGAGTTGGCATGAGCGGCGCACGGCTCGCGTATGCCGACAGCGCAATCCTGAAATCAATCGACGCAGGAGACATTCCGGGGGCAGTGCTTGCCGTTGTGAAAGACGGGAAAATGGCTTATATCAAAGCTTACGGCTATCGCAGCGTAATTCCGAAGCACGAAAAAATGACGACAAACACTATTTTCGACATGGCATCGTGTAGCAAATCGATGTCAACTGCCGTGTGTGCTATGGTATTGCTTGAGCGCGGAATGATAAGGCTTGGCGATGCGGTGGAAACCTATATCCCGGGCTTCAAAAACTGGACTTCTTCTGACGGAAAGGGACATACTACAATCCGTATACGGCATCTTTTGACCCATACTTCGGGTTTGCCGCCTTATGTCTCGGTTGCAGAAGTCCAGAAACTTTATGGAAACAACAATCCCGACAGCCTTATTAATTATATAGCTTCGTGGCGCAGAGATTTCGAGCCCGGCACGGATTTTCAGTACTCTTGCCTTAATTATATCACGCTTCAGAATATAATAGAAAGGGTAAGCGGATTGTCTCTTCGCGAGTTCGCGCGCCGCAATGTGTTTGATCCGTTGGGCATGAACCATACCGATTACATTCCGTGTGCCGAAAACGAAAAGGGCATCTGGTATGCTACAAGTCTTCCCGTATGGGCGAAAGATTCGTCGGATTCTTCGTGGCTTGATATCGTGGCGCCGACTGAAAAGCAGAAGAACGGGCAGGTTTTGCGCGGAGAAGTTCACGACCCTCTCGCACGGGTTATGAATTCCGGCGTAAGCGGAAACGCCGGTGTCTTTTCTTGTGCCGACGATATCGCTTTGCTTTGCGCCGCTCTGCTAAACGGTGGAGAACTCAACGGACGCCGCATTCTCAGTCCGGCAACTGTGAAACTCATGACCTCTGTTCCGAAAGGGCTTGAAGCATTTGGACGAACTTCGGGCTGGGACAATTCGTCGGACTACTCTTCGAATCTTGGCGACTTGCTGAGCAAATCTGCCTACGGACACACTGGTTTTACGGGAACTATGGTTGACATTGATCCGGGAAACAATCTTGCAATAATTCTTCTCACCAACAGCGTTCACCCCGCGGGACATACAAGCGTGATAAGGCTTCGCGCTCTGGTGGCAAACGCTGTGGGCGGCGCGATAGTCAACAACGAACATACGCAGCATTATATCGACCGTATGGAGCAGTTTGAAAAATCTCCCATATCTTCCAAAGACATCGTGATGCTTGGCAACAGCCTTACGGAAAACGGGGGAGATTGGGCGGCGAGGCTCGGAAAGAAGAAAGTGGTGAACCGTGGAATAATCGGCGACGATGTGCCGGGAATCTTTGAGCGTCTTCATCAGATATTGCCCTTTCACCCTGCAAAAATAGTCTTGATGGAGGGAATCAACGACCTGTCTCATAATTTGTCGAGCAGTGAAATCGCGCAGTCGGTTTCAAATACGATAGACCGTATCCGGAGAGAATCACCCAAAACCAAATTGATTTTGCAAAGCCTGCTGCCGATAAACGAAGACTTCAAGACATACAAGCGTCTGGAAGGCAAAACCGACACGGTGGCAGTGATAAACAGCGCACTTGAAGCCGTTGCCAAAGACAAGGGCATTGACTTCGTGAACTTGTATCCCTTGTTCGTGGAAACGGGGAGCAATAAAATGCGAAAGGAGTTGAGCACCGACGGACTGCACCTCAACGAAAAGGGGTATGACATCTGGGCAACGGAGCTGAAAAAGCATTTGTAGACGGTTGGTCATGGACTACGAAATTACTGTTTTCAGATGCCTAAAAACAACTCGGCTTATCGCAAAAACGATGTCAGACATAATTTAAACAATATCAGACCTCGTAAAAACGCTTTGCGCAACTTGTTTCCGCGCACTGCTATAAAGAAAGGAATTGCTTGTATAACAATAAAATAAAGCCAAACACAAAGATAAACATATAGAATATGAAAGGCGTATTAAGAATCGTGATGTTTTTGTTTGCCGTAACGCTTTTGAAGCCATCGGCTTTTGCGCAAACAGAAGACTTTCGCAGCCAGGCGGGAACGCTTGTGGCAAAAGGTGAATTCAAGAAAGCGGAGAAATATCTCAAAGGTCTTCCCAAAAAGGTGAAGCAGGAAAACGTTTATGCCATAGACTCCATCAACCAGATAATATACCGCATTCGCAAAGACTTTTCCCTTTCGCCCGAAGAGGGACGTGCGCAGATTGAAAAGCGTATGGGGCGCACTTTCAGCAACGAGAAATTCAATTACTGGAAGCGCAAGAGATATATCGAGGCCGACACTATCGACGGTAAGGAGATGTGGTTTCGCCGCTCGGTAGGCAATTTCTTCTTGCTCAACCGCGAGGACTGCAAGGCCGAGAACGAGCAAAACAAAAAGTCGGCTTACAACTACTACGCCGGTTTCTACAACCAGGCAATACAGACTCCGGCCGACGAAAACCATTTGCGCAATCCCCACAAATGGCAACTTACGTTCAATCTCAAGGTAAAGGCAAACGCCGTGCCCGATGGCGACACTTTGAGGGTGTGGTTGCCGTATCCCATGGAGACAACGCGCCAAACAAACGTGAAACTGATAAAATCATCTGCGCCCGTAACGCTTTCGCAAGGTACATTCCACCACACTGCATACCTTGAAGGAGTGGCACGCAAGGATATGCCCACAACGTTCAGCATTACCTACAGTTTTGTATCGGCCGAACAGCATTTCACACGCGCCGAAATCATGGCGAAGCTCAAGCCCTATGACACTTCCTCGGCTTTGTATCAGGAATATACGGCAAACGAGTTTCCCCATATCATAAAGAGCGAAAAACTCAACAAACTTGCTCACGAATTAGTGGGCAACGAAACCAACCCCGTGCTTCAGGCTTCGATTGTCTACGATTGGATTGCAAGCAATTTCCCGTGGGCGGGCGCTCGCGAGTACAGCACGATTCCCAACATACCGGAATATGTGGTTGAGAACCGACATGGCGATTGCGGCCAGGTAGCTCTGCTCTACATCACCCTGATGCGGTGTCTCGGAATCCCCGCAAGATGGGAAAGCGGCTTTATGTTGCACCCCGGAGAAGAGAACTACCACGATTGGGCTGAGACATATTTTGAAGGAACTGGCTGGGTGCCAACCGACGCGTCGTTTGGAAGATCGATGGCAGGCGAGGCTTTGAGCGACTACTACAAGACCGGACTCGACCTTTACCGTTTCGTTGTGAACAAAGGCGTA
This sequence comes from bacterium, assembly GCA_963660485.1. GTDB lineage: Bacteria > Bacteroidota > Bacteroidia > Bacteroidales > Bacteroidaceae > UBA6398. Next base: position 32,326 of record CAVKYH010000011.1, read on the forward strand.
AACGGAAAATTCTCACCCGAGAAAAAATACATTCGCTCCGAAACCGTGGACAATCAGGCGGGCGAAGTGGAATGGAAAGGCGGAAACCTGGAATACAAGGACTGGGATTCCGAACTCAAAGTTGACTCTTGCATCAAAATCAACCTTAATGTTCCCGAACAAGGCTGGGCTTTGACGAAACTGTCGGTAGCTTCGATGCGCACAAGCGGAGACCATGCTGCCGAGATGGCCACTCAGTCGATTATGGGCACACCTTTGAAACTTCTTGAAGCGGAAGACGATTGGTATAAAGCCGTAACGCCCGACGGATATACGTCGTACATTCCCGCAAGTTCCGTGCAGTTGCTCGACAGTGCCGGGCTGGACAAATGGAAACGCTCCAAGCGGTACATTGTAACCGTATACCAAACCGCTCTCATGGCTCAGCCTGGCGGCAATGAGGCTGTGAGTGATCTTGTGCTCAATGATATTCTGGAATACAAGGGTACAAAGGGGAAATACATACAGCTTGCCACGCCCGACGGCCGCACGGGATATGTTGCCGACGGCGAAGTGGAAGAACTGCAAGCGTGGGCAAACCGTCCGTTCTCTGTTGACCGCGTGATTGCCACCGCAAAACGCATGATGGGCTCGCCTTATTTTTGGGGCGGAACTTCTACAAAAATGACCGACTGTTCGGGATTGTCTAAAATAAGTTACCTTTCAAGCGGAGTGATACTGCGCCGCGACGCATGGCAACAGGCTTTGACGGGCGAGAAAATCGACGCGAAAGAATGCAAAAGCGCGCAAGCGGGCGACTTGTTCTTTTTCGGCACAAGTTCGGGGCGCGTAACCCATGTGGCAATATCTCTCGGCGGCGCGAAATACATTCATTGCAGCGGCAGAGTGAAGATAAACAGCGCCGACCCCAAGGCAAAAGACTATCTGTCCACTCCTTTTCTGTCGATAAGCCGCATAAACGGAAAGATAGGCACAGACGGAATTGTGGCGGTGAAAGATCACCCCTGGTATTTCTGAAAAAAACATTTCGGCAGCATAAATTCCCGCCTTTCGAACGCCTTTTTTTCGGCGCGAAATGGGTATTGAAACATAGGGAGTTATGAACGCCAAAACGAGGTCAGACCTAATTTAAATTCCAAGGCATCTAATTTAAACTAGATGCCTTGGAGTTTTTACGACAACCGATGTAGTTTTTTCGGGGTCGTTATGCGGTGGTTTTAAGTGGGGCAGAATGTGTTCGCCAATTGGCAATTTTCGTACTACAACGACGTTTGTTTTTTGTTTCTGCCGGTCAAACGAAGCAAGAAGGCATTTTGTTTCGTTTTTTTTGTATTTTTGCTTCCCCATATCCCCTTTTGAAGAGAAAATTAGGGGCATAACTATAAATGTATGAAAGCATTATATGTTTTTATCTTGGCGTTTGCCGTTGCAAGTTGCAGCAGTACGGGCAACAAGCAGAAGCAAACCTACGGAAAACTGTCGGGCAATTCTGCCGAGCCAACGGAGAAAACCGAAAAGAAGACTGACACAAACCAGGCGGCGCGCAAAGCGTTGCAGGCTATTTATGCCGATGTATTCAAATGGTATGCTTTGGCCGAAAAGGATTTGACGCTCTTGAACAAGATGCCTGATTTTGACGGGAAATACATGTCGTCGGAATACAAAAGGCTTTTGGCAAAGGTGAAAACCATTGACAAAAAATATGAAGACCAGGGAGAAATCGGATTCTTTGATTATGATCATTGGGTATGCGGTCAGGATTTTCAGAACTTGTCGATGAAAGTGGTTAAAACAACCATTGATTCCGGCAAATGCTCTGCCGATGTAGTAATCACGAATTGCGGCACAGAAAACAGCGTTACCGTTGACCTTGTGTGCGAGAACGGCGAATGGAAAATAGATGATTTCCATACAGACGGCACATCTGAAAAAGCTCGCATGCGGCAGTATGTTTCCGACCACAGCAAGGCCGAAGCGCGCGCCGCACTTGATTGGGCCGACAGCACACTGTGGTTTGAAGGAAACTCACGCCTCAAAAACGTGGACGCAACTCTTCCCGACGTGTTCTATCTGTTGCCCACCTGTGTGGCTGCATGGAACGACGACGCGGGAGTAACCCACTACAATGCCGAACCAACAAATCCCGAACACCGCAAGGCGTGGCAACTGTCGGCGGAATTGGCGGATACGATATTTGCTACACGCGCAAATCTGTTCCTACCTTATTATCGCCAAGCCACGTTCGGAGGACTGCAAGGCGCGGGGGCTGAAAAATATGGCAATATAGCGTTTCACGATGTCTGCGAAGCTTTTGATTATTACCTTGACAATTACAACCACGGGCGGCGTTTTATTCTCGCCGGCTATAGTCAGGGCGGATTGCTGGTGAAAGAATTGCTTAAACACATAGACGACGAAACGTATAGCCGTATGATTGCAGCCTATGTGGTGGGCTATGGCATCACAGCACAAGATACTGCGAAGCAGACGGGACACCGTTTTTCGCATGTGCGCCTTGCGCAGGATTCTACATCGTGCGGAGTTACAATAAACTTCAACAGCGTAACTACTGCAAGCGCTATAAGCGGTTTGTTGTGCGACAAAAACATCGGCTGCATCAATCCCGTTTCGTGGACAACGGCTCCCGCGCCGGCAATACTCCTCGGAGCAGGCAAGAAAGCAGGTGCCGACGATACTCGCTTCCCTTATGCCACTGCAGTGTTGGCAAAGGAATCAAACACATCGGTTACAGTTGGCGTGGATACGCTTAATCATGTGCTGATAGTGCGTGGAGTTTCTCCGCAAAGGTATTTCCTTCCGGCGTTGCAGGATTATTTTCCCGTGGGAAACCTTCATTTGCAGGAATTGTTCTTTTACGGCGACTGTTTGAGGCGAAACGTTTTGCTGCGAAGCGGACAATAAAAAACGATAATAGGTATTATATAGCAGACAATGGATATACTGAGAAAAATATCTCGCTTCTTTAGCAAATACATGGCCCTTATTGTTATTGCAATGGCTGTGTGGGCTTTGATGATGCCCGAAACCGTAAGTTTCATAAAGACAAGCTACATCAACACGCTTCTCGGAATTGTGATGTTTGGCATGGGATTGACTTTGAAGCCGCAAGATTTCCGCATAGTGTTCAGCCACCCGAAAGACGTGGTTATAGGAACGATTGCACAGTTTACTATCATGCCCTTGCTCGCTTTCGTTTTGTCAAGAGCGTTCGGACTTTCGCCGGAACTCACTGTGGGCGTGATTCTCGTGGGAACCTGCCCCGGGGGAACGTCTTCAAACGTGATGACATACCTTTCAAAGGGCGACGTAGCCTTGTCTGTGGGAATTACATCGGTTTCCACCGTTTTGGCACCCGTGATGACGCCGCTGCTTACCTATATATATGCCGGGAAGACGGTTGACGTTAATATGTTGTCAATGTTCCTTTCTATCATACAGGTTGTGATTTTGCCGATAGTTGTCGGTTTTGCAATCAATCACTTCTTCGCGCGTTTTGCAGAGCGTGCCGCAGATGTTTTGCCGCTTGTGTCTACGCTTGCAATTGTTGCCATTGTCGGCGCAGTGGTTAGCGCAAATGCTGCGCGGCTTGTAAATTGCGGCTTCCTGGTACTTGGAATTGTTGTGCTGCATAATATTTTGGGCTATGTCTTAGGTTATGGTGCCGGCAAGCTTATGAAAATGGATACAACCAAATGTCGTGCGGTTTCCATCGAGGTTGGAATGCAAAATTCCGGGCTTGCAACGTCATTGGCTACGGTTCATTTCGCACAATATCCGTTGGCAACGATACCAGGTGCGGTGTTCAGTGTATGGCATAACGTTTCGGGCGCAATTCTTGCCAATATATTTCTGCGGCAATCCGAACGAAAGGAAAAGAAACAGCAAAAAGAATAAAATGATGAGTAGAAGAAATTGTATAAAAGGTATCTCGTTGGTTTTGCTGGCCATATTGTTTTTGCCATGTGGCTGCAAAGATAGAGCGGATAAGGAAAAAACGGGCGACACATTGGTTGTCAACGGGCACAGGTTTGTTGATCTTCAACTGCCGAGCGGTTTGCTTTGGGCAGAAACAAACGTCGGGGCAACGACAACCGCAGATTATGGGAATTATTACGCTTGGGGTGAGACCGAGACCAAAGATGATTGTTCGCAGGCCGCTTACCGTTACGGCAATTCGTTTGACAAAATGACCAAATACAATGCTGCTGACGGCAAGACCCAACTTGATTCAATCGATGATGCTGCAAATGTGAACTGGGGTGCCGGCTGCAGAATGCCAACAAGCGAGGAGTTTAAAGAACTTGCCGACACGGCAAACTGCACATGGACTTGGGTTAAGAAAACTGTTGCTCCCGGCGATACGGTGTCGGGCTACGAGATAAGGAGCGTGCGCAACGGGAACGCGATATTCCTTCCCGCGGCGGGGGCACGCAATGAGAAAAACATTGTGTTGCGTGGAGAAGATGCAGTGTACTGGACAAGTTCGCTTGGCTCCGATGCAAAGGGCAACGCCGTGTGTCTTTCGTTTTATTTTGCCAATTACCGTTGGTACAGCAACGCACGCTATATCGGCGCTTCGGTAAGGGCGGTGGCTGATGGCCGTGGAAAGACCGAGGATAACTGACAACAATCAGAACATAAAAAACAATATAAAAAATACTGGTATGAAAATATTAAAATTGTCGTTTCTGCTTTTTACCGTCATTGCGTTCGGCACAACGGGGTGCAAGCAAAAAGCGCCGAGTCAGGCTACAGATTCAATTGCCAAGGATACCGTTGTTGCCGAGGTGAAGACTTTGCCGATTGACAGCATAAAGTATAGCGAATTAACCAGCGATTCAACCATCGAAAGTACGTTGTGCGTTGATTTTCCTTTGGGGGAGGATAGCCTGGCTTTGGGCGTGAAAAATTTCATAGCCCGCGAATTGGCCAAACTTTACATTCCGCAAAAAAGCGGAGAGGACAAATATCTGCGCAAGTATCCTGTCTACAAAGGCAGTGTGCTCAAAGGACAGCAGATGGTGAACTTTTACGGAAAGGGCGCGCTGCAATTTTTTGCCGAATCCCAAAAGGATATGATTGATTTCAATGAGGGGAATATGGAAGACAAACCTCATTTCCTTGAAAAGATAAATATACGCAAGGAGGAGGAGACTCCTAAGTATGTGCTCTATTCCATTTCGAACGAAAGCTATGAAGGCGGCGCCCACGGCTCTTATTCGTTCTATTATGTGAATATCAGCAAACTCTCCAACAAACCTGTGGACCAAACCGTCGACTCTACGCGCATACGGGAACTGCAACCGATTTTGCGAAAAGGGGTGGTGTGGTATCTTAAAGCGTGTGGCGAAAAAACGGCAACAGAGAAAAATCTCAAAAACTTCCTTATGCTGCCGGAAAACGGGCTTATCCCGTTGCCTGCACAGACACCTTGGCTGCAAAAAGACAGTCTGAATTTCGTTTATCAGCAATACGAAATAGCTTGCTACGCCATGGGACTTGTTAGTTTCAACGTTGCTTACAAAGACATCGAACCTTATCTCACCAAGGAGGCAAAGGCTCTGAAATAGTAATCTTTTAGATTTTCTTGTAAAGGCGTGTGTTTCAATAGATAACGCGTGCTTTGGAAATAGGGTCAAATATCGGTTTTACGAGGTCAGACCTAATTTAAATTCCGACGCATCTAATTTAAATTAGATGCGTCGGAGTTTTTGCGAGATGCCTTGTAGTTTTTTCGGCTTCTTATCGGGATATTTTCCCCTCGTAAAAAAATGCGATTTTGCTATATGGAATCCCGGAGATTTACGATTTCGGATTTGCCGTGAGTGAATCTGTTGCGACGGGACGGTTGGGGCGAAAACGGCGAAACCGAGATGTTGTCGCTGATAGTCGTTACCGCTTTTCCGCCGCGGTATTTCGCCCAACGCAGCATGATTTGTTCCACGTAATTATAGGTTTCGCTGCCAATCATATAGCCATATTTCACCACCGGGTCGTTATAATATTGCGGTTTGTCGAGATTTCGGATAAAGAAACTCACGTCGTTGTAGCTCGTAGGCGATTTGCCGTATTTTTTTGCAAGGTTCATGGCGTCGCGGATATGGCGCGGCCCTCCGTTGTAGGCGGCAAGAGTGAAACGAATCTTGTCGATGCGGTTGCGAACATCGCCGAAACCCGCCTGCAATTGCCTGAGGTAGCGACAGCCTGCGTCGATGTTTTCCTTAGGGTCGTATATGTCGCTTATGCCAAGGCTTTTTGCCGTGGAAGGAATGATTTGCATCAGTCCCTTAGCCCCTGCCCATGAAACGGCATCGGGATCAAATCCCGATTCCTGGTAACATTGCGCCGCAATAAGCCTCCAATCCCAACCCATGTGGCGGCTGCCGCGAATGAATTCCGCATCGTATTGCGAAATTATACCCTTGCTGCGCGAAACATATGGCGCTCTGACATGACGTTTTACGGAGGCCGTGCCAAAATGTTTGCTGTCCTCTTTCATTATCTCCGTTTCCATTCCCGGCTTGTACCATGAATTGAGCGCTTCCTCCAAATCGGGTTGGTCTTTTCTCACACTCCAGCCCGCCAAAGTCTGTCCCTTTCCGCTCCGCATGCCGCAAATCTGCAACTCGTGCGCATCTACAATTTCGCTTGACAGGGGATAGGCAATAATATCGGCCTCGCCCGACGCGAGCATCCTTATCATGGCGGCAGTATCAGCCACGGTCTCAATCCTCACTCCCATGCCTTCGCCCTTTGCAAAGTGGGCAAGCATCTCGAAAGCCGTGCCGGTTTCCTTGCCGTGGTATTCATAATAAGTATTGCGCCCATACATCGTAACGGCAATGATTTCGCCCGATTCTTCTATGTCGGCGAGGTCGCAATGCGCGGTCTGCTTCTGCTCATTGGCGGAAGGCGTAGGTTGGTGTGCATCTTTGCTCCCGCAAGAAACGGCAGCAAACGCAAAAAGTAGGTATATAATATTAAATCGCAGCACTTTGAACGGCTTTTTGTGCCTGCAAATTTAGTACATTTGAAGTTTATGACGTCTGTAATGCTGGAAAAGGCAAAAAATATCGCCTTTGAGCACAAAAAACAACTGATTATGTGAAGAATGTGAAATAAATTGTCTAACTTTGCGCCCGCATTAAGCCATGCGAAATGCGAAACATAATGTCTAACATGTTTAATTAATTATCAAACAATTCAAATGGAAGAAATCAAAAACACTCCGCTGGAAAACTTCGACTGGGAAGCTTTTGAGAATGGCTCTATCGAAACTGCCGCTCAAAAAGAAAGCGAAGAAAAAGCCTATGACCAAACGCTCAACAAGGTAAGCGAGCACGAGGTTGTAGAAGGCAAAATCATCGCGCTCGACAAACGTCAGGCTATCGTAGACATCAGCTACAAAAGCGACGGCGTAATTCCTATCAGCGATTTCCGTTACAATCCCGACGTGAAAGTTGGTGATGTTGTTGAAGTTTACATTGAAAGCTTGGAGGACAAGAAAGGTCAGCTCCTGCTTTCACATAAGAAAGCCCGCGCACTCAAAGCATGGGATCGCGTTAATCAGGCTCTCGACGACAAGGAGGTTATACAAGGTTATATTAAGAGTCGTACAAAAGGCGGCATGATAGTTGACGTATTCGGCATCGAAGCATTCTTGCCCGGCTCACAAATTGATGTTAAGCCTATTCGCGATTACGATGTGTTTGTTGGAAAAACAATGGAATTCCAGGTTGTTAAAATCAATCAGGAGTATCGCAACGTTATCGTGTCGCACAAAGCTCTTATCGAGGCAGAACTCGAAGCTCAGAAGAAAGAAATTATCAGCAAACTCCAGAAAGGTCAAGTGCTCGAAGGTATTGTTAAGAACATTACAACCTACGGCGTATTTATCGACCTTGGCGGCGTTGACGGACTTATTCATATCACCGATCTTTCCTGGGGCCGTGTTAACGATCCGCACGACTTCGTTGAAATTGGTCAGAAACTCAACGTTGTTATCCTTGACTTCGACGACGAGAAGAAGCGTATCGCTCTCGGCTTGAAGCAGCTCACACCGCACCCATGGGATTCGCTTGATGCAAATCTTAAGGTTGGCGATCATATCAAGGGTAAAGTTATCGTTATCGCCGATTACGGTGCATTTGTTGAGATTGCTCCGGGCGTAGAAGGCCTTATCCACGTGAGCGAAATGAGTTGGAGTCAGCACCTCCGTTCAGCACAGGATTTCCTTAAGGTAGGTGATGAAGTTGAAGCTGTGGTTCTTTCTCTCAACCGCGAAGAACGTAAGATGTCCCTCGGTTTGAAGCAACTCAAAGAAGACCCTTGGAAAGATATCGAAAGCAAATATCCTGTTGGAAGCAAGCATACTGCAAAAGTTCGCAACTTTACAAACTTCGGCGTGTTTGTTGAACTCGAAGAGGGTATCGACGGACTTATCCACATCTCCGACCTTTCTTGGACGAAGAAGATCAAACACCCGTCAGAGTTCACTCAGATTGGTGCAGACATCGAGGTTAGCGTTCTTGAAATCGACAAGGAAAACCGTCGTTTGAGCCTTGGCCACAAGCAGCTTGAAGACAATCCTTGGGATGTGTTTGAAACTGTGTTCACAGTTGGTTCTGTTCACGAGGGTACTATCGTAAATCTCATGGACAAGGGTGCTACCGTTCAGCTTGAGTATGGCGTTGAAGGTTTCGTTACTCCCAAACACCTTACAAAGGAAGACGGCTCTAAGGCTAAGCTCAACGAGAAACTTGCATTCAAGGTTATCGAATTCAATAAGGACAGCCACCGTATCATTCTCTCTCACAGCCGTACATTCGAGGAGAATGCACACGAGGAGAAGCACAACACAAGCAAGGCTCCCAAGAAAGATGACGGCGTACAGATAAAGAATCAGGCTGCTGCCAACTCTCTCGGCGATATCGACGCTTTGGCTGAGTTGAAAGCTAAGATGGAAAAAGGAGAGTAATCTCTAAGAATTATTCCTTACCTAATAAGAAAAGGGAATGTCCTTAACGGACGTTCCCTTTTTGTTTTCGTCTGTGGTTTCTCCCGTGTTATGAAAATACAATACGGATAGCCGGCGATTGTGTGGCTTGCACTGTTTGTCGGTACTGTTGGCGATGTTTTTGCGCCCAGTTTGTTGTTTATGGGAAATGTTCCCCCGCTCCAATTTCGAGTTTCTGTTTACCGGAAAATGATATAGCAGAAGTAAAACGGCTTTTCTTTCTTTGTTTTGAGCATTCCAGATTTCCTCGGTTTTACTATGTAATTTTTCTTTAGGGTTTCTGTGTGGGGTGATCTGTTTAGTTTCAGTGCTTTTTGCTAAAAGGAATAAAGGACGTGAGATGTGGAAAAAACTCCAAGGCATATTGTCTAAAACAATGTCAGACATCGTTTTTTACAAAAGTCGATGCTGAAAATTTCATGGTTGGAGTAGGGAAAATAAAAATCGCAGGGCGGTTTTCCGCTCTGCGATTTCTGTATTTGGGTTTCCCTTTGGGGAATTACAAGTTCCTAATCCAAATGTTTCTGAAACTTATGGGTTGGCTCTTGTCGCCGTGGGATTGCAAAAGGATTGGGCCTGCTCCGTGTTTTACGGTACGCGGAAGACCGATAAACTCGGTTGTTCCGAGAATTTCGGTGTTGTTTTGCAGGATAACGCCGTTTTGTATCACCGTTACGCGAGGACGTGAACGATAAGTGCCGTCTTCCTTAAACACGGGAGCGGTGTAGATGATATCGTAAACGTTCCATTCTCCCGGTTTGCGCATAGCGTTTGCAAGAGGTGCGCTTTGCTTGTAGATACTGCCCGACATTCCGTTGACGTATGTCTTGTTGTTGTAGTTGTCAAGCACTTGTATTTCGTACATTCCTTGTAGATATACGCCGCTGTTGCCTCTCAATTGGTCAGAACCCTCGATGTCTTTGGGTACACGCCATTCTATATGCAATTGGAAGTCGTTGAATTTGTCCTTGGTCTGAATATCTCCTTTGCTTTTGTCCACAGTGATCACACCGTCTTTCACCTTCCATTCGGCAGGACCGCCATTTGGGCTTTCCCATTTGGAAAGGTCTTTCCCGTCGAAGAGTACGATTGCATCTGAAGGAGCAGTGAACCCACCACCTTTTATTTCAGTACCGGGAGTTACTACGGGCGGTTCGGGAGTGTACCATTCAGTCATTTCATGGGTCATGTTGTTTTGTGCTCCGGCTGTTGCTGCCGAGAAAACAAGTAGACTCACAATTAAAATGTTTTTGTTGTTCATTTTTGTGTTGAATTATTTTTTTCTGTAAGTCTTCTTTACAAACGGTGCAGCGTTAAGATAATCAGCGCTTTCCTTAGCTTCTTCCATTACGGGGTGGCTGTAGCGTTCGATTTCCACAACTTGATATTCCAATCCCGCAAGAGCTGCGTTTTTGAATATCACATCGAAGCCCATGCCACCGCTGCCGCCAACTTCGTTCTCGTCTTTAACGTGGAAAAGTTTGAAACGGCCGGGATATTTCTTGAAGTAGTCGATAGGATAATTGCCCGAACGCACACACCAATAGAGATCGAGTTGGAAGAATACGTATTTCGGATCAGTGTTTTGCAACATATAATCGTACGCTTTCTGACCTTCTACGTCTACAAACTCGTGTTTGTGGTTGTGGTAGCCGAACTTGATGCCTTGGGCTGCACATTTTTTGCCTACTGCATTATAGTAGTCGCAGTAAACCTTGAGTTGTTTCAAAGTAGGGGGAATTTCCATCCACGGCATTACGATATATGAAACTCCTGCCTTTTTATGGTCGGAAATCGTCTTGTCCCACCATGCAAGCGATTGGGAGAAATCGCCCGAATTGAGTTCTTCGTTCGAAAGAGTCTTGACAATGTGTGCCGAAAGCGACTCCATGCCAGCTTCTTCTACGGCTTTTTTATATTCCTCAGGGGTGAAACCATAGATTTCGCCTTTGCCCTGGTCATAACTTGCTGCTTCAACGGCAGTATAGCCCATGTTGGAAAGATCGTTGAGCAACTTTTTGAATTCGGCTTTGTCGCCATGGATAAGTTCGCGCACGGAGTAGAGCTGCAAACCAATCTGTTTCTTGTGTTTACCATTTTGTGCAGCCTGCATTCCCAACGGAAGCAAAAGAAGTGCAGCAAACAAGGTTACTATAATCTTTTTCATTTTTACAAGAAGCATTGTTGTTTTTATAAGATTCTGTATTGTTCTTACGATATAGGCTTTTTTACAAAAAATACCGCCGCCGGCATTGAAACCGTGCGGCGGCATTATAATTAGGCCTGAAATATTATTTCAAAACTTTCACTTTTACGTTGCGATACCAAACGTCGTCTCCGTGATCTTGGAATGCAATGTAACCTTCGTGGTTATCACCGCCCATGTTGAGGAGAAGTTTGTAAGCAATTGGGAAGTCGCCATCAGCCTTGAACTTGCTGTTGTCGAGCATCTCCTTCCATTTCGGAGTCCAAAGGTGATATTCTACAACGTTTTTGCCGTTCTGGCCATGAACAACGGTTCCTTCGTAAACCATAATCTTACCAGTGTTCCATTCGCCGTAAGGTTTAGCATTCTGGGGCTTAGCAGGAATCATGTCGTAAAGGGAAGCCGACTGACGGTTGCCGTCCACGCCGAGTTGTGCGTCGGGGTGATTGCCGTTGTCGAGCACCTGATATTCCGAAGCCGACTGCCAAATGGGAAGATACTCTTCTTTGCCGTTGTTGTTGGTGGTAACTTCTTGTGCAAGATAGAGCACACCTGAATTAGCTCCCTTGGAAACTTTGTATTCAAAAGTAAGTTCGAAATTCTTGAACTTGTGGGCAAACAGAAGGTCGCCGCCGTTTACACCGCCGCCTTCGCCGTTGCCGGAACCTTTCAAATGGATTGCGCCATCGTCAACATTCCAGTCAGAACCAGCTTTGTCTTTGCCATAGCAACGCCAACCATCAAGAGTCTTGCCGTCGAAGATTGTAATGTAACCGTCCTTGTCAACAGGAAGTTTGCTGATGTCAATCTGAGGCTTCTCAACAATAGTATAGTCGAGAGCGGCATCGGCAACAGCACTGTCGGTCTGGGCTGCACAAGAGCAACCGGAGCAACTGCATTTGCAATCACATTTTTTGTTACCGCAGGAAACGAGCAGTAGAGCGCACGCAGCTACGGTTAAGATTGTTTGTTTCATGATTGTATCGTTTAGATTATTTCAAAATTTTTACTTTGATGTTTTTGAACCACACGTCATCGCCGTGATCCTGGAAACCGATGAAACCTTCATGAAGGTCGCCGCCGGCATTGTTGAATGCGTGGAAAGCAGCAGGCCAAGCAGCCTCGCTGAACTTACTTGTCTGAAGAAGTTTAGTCCATTCGGGAGTCCAAAGTTTGTATTCCACAACCTTTACACCGTTCTGGAAGTGAGTAACAGTGCCGTTGTCAACACGGATAACTGTATTGTTCCATTCTCCGTAAGGTTTTTGGTTCTGAGGATTTGCGGGAATAAGGTCGTAGAGAGAACTTGACTTGCGATTGCCGTCTTTACCCAATTTTGCATCGGGGTGGTTTTCGTTGTCAAGCACTTGGCTTTCAAGACCAGAAACTACAATTGATTCTACATCGCCATTGCCGTTGGTGAGTTCCTGTGCAAGGTAGAAGATACCGGAGTTACCTGCTTTGCAAACCTTCCAGTCAATCGAAACTTCAAAATTCTTGAATTTGTGAGCGAAGATAATGTCGCCACCTTCTTTGTCTTTGCGTTTGTCTTCGGGTGTCTGGTTGCCCATGAAATGGATAGCACCGTCTTCTACAACCCAACGCGAAGGAATATAGTTCTTGGCATATCCTCTCCAGCCTTTCATTGTCTGGCCGTCAAAGATGCTGATGTATCCTTTGCTGTCAACGGGGAAATCGTAGCGGTCCCATTCTTCCGGACCTTGGAAACCCTGAGAGCAGCAAATGGTTACTACACCTTTTTTACTACTTGCTTTAGCTTTGGTCTTTGGTGTGCCGGCACTTACAGTAATTGCCATTGCCAAGCACAACGCACTAAATAATATCTTTTTCATTATAAAATTCTTTTATCGCAAAATGATTACAATGTGGGAAGTTCAGGCAATGTCCAACCTTCACGGTAAACAGGCTTGATGAGACGCTGAGCGTATTCATTGGCATTAACAGGATCGCTGTACTTGCGGTCGAATGTCGGGTGTCCGTCGTGGATTTGGAATTTGTCCTCGATGATGCTGCGGATTTGAGCATTTGCGGGAATATTGGTGAACTTCATGTTCTTGCCGTCCCACTTGAGCCACTGGTGCAACTCTTGCAAACGAACAGCTACGCAACCAATAACGACCATTTCGTTGAGAGGTCCTGCCTCGCTGAAGTCTGAAGCACTTGGAATACGGTTTTCTGGGCTTTCTTTGCAAGCACGAATCCAGTCTTGTTGATGGTTGTCGTTCTTAACGATACGTTGCAACTCGGGAACTTTAGGATTGCGTCCTGATACCAAGAATGGGTTGTAACCATATGTACCAACAACCATGGTGTCTTTCGTTCCGTAGTAAACAGTAACGCCATTGGGATCAAACTGCTTGCCTTCGGGCATATCGAAAGGAAGTTCCGGAGTAATACCACCATCGTACCAGTTGAGAACAACGGGAGGGCATCCCATCTTCTTCATGTTGTCGCGAGCGGGGAAATGATATGTAATCTTCTCTGCGGAGGGGCAGGAATCTGTCATAAGCATTGTGGAGCTACCAATAATTTCGTCAGGATAGCCAAGGTTCAAACCTTTTGATGCAACCTGAAGAATGTGGTTTGCCATATCGCCGAGAGCACCGCTTCCGAAATCCCACCAGCCGCGGAAGTTCCACGGAGTGTAGATAGAGTTGTAGTCGCGATATTTTGCCGGGCCTATGAATACGTCCCAATCCAAAGTGTCGGGAATAGCCATTTTTTCTTTGGGAGTAGCAATACCTTGCGGCCAGATAGGACGGTTTGTGAATGAGTCAACGCGAGTTACTTCGCCGATTTCTCCATTCCAAAGCCAGTTGATAGCCTGACGGGTTCCTGAACTTGAAGCTCCTTGGTTACCCATCTGGGTAGCAACCTTGTATTTCTTAGCAAGCATTGTGAGCAAACGAGACTCATATACATATAGAGTCATAGGTTTCTCAACGTATACGTGCTTGCCTGCCATGATAGCGTTAGCAGCGATAATGGTGTGAGTATGGTCGGCTGTAGCAACCATTACTGCGTCTGCGCTATTCAGCATTTCGTCATACATCTTGCGCCAATCCTTGTAGCGTTTTGCCTTAGGATATTTGTCGAAAATGTGCTTAGCGTAGTTCCAGTCTACATCGGCAAGTCCGATGATGTTTTCTGTTTCCATTTCAGCCAAGTCAGCTGCGCCACGACCGCCGACACCAACGCCAAGAATGTTAAGTTTATCACTCGGGGATTTATGCCCATAAGTCTTGCCAAGTACAGAACTCGGCACAATGCTGGGAGCAATTATCATGCCCGCCATAGCTGCGCTTCCTTTTTTAAGGAAATCGCGTCTCGAAATTTTAGCCATAACTTTTTAGGTTAGTTTGTTTTTTAGGTTATTTATTATTGTATTGATATTTGGTTTTGTTCAGAATTCACGCCGATGAAGCAGTCCGTAACCGTCTTTTAGGTTTCTGCGATGCTCATGTATTTCTTCGAGTGTTTCGAGATTCCCGATAGAAGGAAGTTCGTGCTTCTTGCTGTCTTCAAAGAATTTCCAGGCGTATTCAGAAGCGATAGCAGAATCACGTAGAGTAGGGAGTTGGGAGTCGAGTTTGCCTTCGTCAATACTCTTTGCGAAACGGTTGCACATCACATCTATATTCTTTCCTCCGAAAGGAAGGCGCGTAACTATAGTGTTGTTTATTCCGTGAAGGTCAACCACTGCCGTTTTGAAATCGTGGGTCATGCGTACGATTCCTTTTGTTCCTATAAGATCTACATAGGACAAGTGGGTTTGTTCTTTCGACAATTGACCATATACAAACCCTTGTGTGATGTCGAATACGATACCATTTTCAAATGTTCCGTGGCATTGCACCCACCAGGGGTCTTTATAATTCCACATTCTCACACCTTGGGAGTGCCATGTCTTGTATTCCGATTCGGCATACCAGCGTGCGATATCTACATAGTGCATGCCGCAGTCATGAAATGCGGGGCCTTCGTATTCGTGTCCTTCTCCCGGAGCAAGTCCAGGGGTCATGTGGCAAACGCGGATTATTGCAAGTTCCCCCAATTCCCCTTCGTTGATATACTGCTTCATTTTGCTGTGATACCAAGAGCTTCGAAGATAAAGGTTTACCGTGGCGAGTTTGTCGGAACTTTCAACTGCTTTTACCGATTCCCATTCTCTTTCCAAAGTATCTCCGATAGGCTTTTCCGAGATTATGTGCTTGCCGTATTCTACGGCTTTAAGAATTTGATTGTGGCGCAGGTTAGCAAGCGTGCAAAGGGCTACAGTGTCAACACTTTCGTCTTCAAATATTTCTTGTTCGTTTGCTACGACTTTTGAATTGGGCGACAACTGTTTTGCATAGTTGCGCGCGTTTTCGTCTACATCGCAAATGTAGGCCACTTCCCAATCTGGGCAAGACTGCAAGTAGTGTAGATATTTTGCACCCATGCGGCCAAAACCGATCAGACCTATTCTTTTTTTTGAATTCATCGTTAGTATCTTTCTTTTGTCCTTTTCTGCTTGTTGCCTATACTATATAATCAAGTGTAAAAGTACTTATTTATTTTTTTATATAGTGTGTGGCAGATGCCTTAATTGCATCTTTTCTTTTGATTTTAAAATGTTTTTTGATTATTGCCGCTTGTAATGACACATAAGTTCTGATTTTGCGCGTAGTTTTTGACGATTTGATTAATCGTCGTCATCTTTCGGCGCAGGTCTCACGAGCAGGGCGCTGAACTCCCACAAAATGTAGATTGGAAGGAATACTGCCATTAGTGTGAACGGGTCGGAAGACGGCGTTATCACTGCGGCAACAATCAGCAGCACTACAATTGCGTGCCGGCGGTATGTCTTGAAGAATGCGCGGTTGAGTATTCCTATTTTAGAGAGTAGTGCGGAAACGAGCGGAAGTTCAAAAATTATTCCCATCATAAACACGAGCATTAGAAAGTTGCTCATGTAGGAGTCGAGGGATAGCTGGTTTGTTATCTCCGGGCTAATTTGATAGGTATAAAGAAAACGGAGCGTAAGCGGGAATACAAGGGCGTATCCCACGAAGCAGCCGAGAAAGAACATCACTGTGCCGAAAATGAAAGCCTTTTCCGTGCGTCGTCTCTCGTTTTTGTAAAGTGCCGGGCATACAAATCGCCAGATTTCAAACACGATGTAGGGAAACGCCACGAGCAGCGCGAACCAGAACGACAGCGAAACTTGCAGGAAAAACTGCGAGGGGAGTTTTATGTTTATGATGCTAACGTTGAATTGCTCTGTGAAATTGTCGGGGGCGAGCGGAACGATAGAACTTAGTTTGGCAAGATAGCGATAAAGAAAGAAGTCGTTGCGACACGGAGCCATTATCACGTGGTCGAAGAGCCATGGAATAAAGGCAAAACCGCCTACCACCAATATGGCAATGGCGATAAACGATCTTACAAGCATCCATCTTAACGCCTCAAGATGATCCCAAAACGTCATTTCCTGAAGTTCGGTGTTTTGCTCCATTTCTTTTTCAGTCTTCTTTTGTTTTGTTGCTTTCGGCGTCGTCTTTCTTTTCGTCGTCGATTTGCACATCTTTTTTGATTTCTTCTTCCACGCCGTTCATGCCGCGTTTAAAGTCGCGTATTCCTTTGCCTACGCCGTGCATGAGTTCGGGGAGTTTTTTCCCGCCGAAGAGGAATAGTATCACGATGGCAATAATAATAACTTCGGGCATTCCTAAGTTCATAGTGATATTGATTTGTTTGAAGGGTTGGTAAATATATGATTGCGCATATCGGTGCGCGTGTTCTCAAAATATGCGCTCCGCCATTTCGTGAAAGGCGAAGCGCATATTTGTATGGTTTTGTCGACGCTGTTAGTTGTTGCGGAGCAACCAGGCATCGGGATAAGTTCCGCGAAGTTTGTTGCGCGATGAAACTGCCGAGCTGAGATCGTCATAGGTAGTTGCTATCACGCGATAGAACTTGCGCTGCGGATTCAGGGCAATCTGTGCCTCGTAGCCTTGGTTCTTGAGTTTTTGCTGCAAACCCTGTGCATTTGCTTTGAGGGAGAAACTTCCGCAAACCACACTGTAGTTCTTCAATCCTACGCCGTCGATAAGCGTAAGGCTTTCCGATTTCACGTTTGCGTTTTCGGTTGAAACTGTCGGAGTGGTGGTTACAGTGGTTGTGGGCTGCGTGGGCTGCACTGCCACTGTGGTTTGCTGCGTGGGCTGCTGTTGCTCTACGGTTTGCTGTTGCTTAGCCTTTTCGTATGCTTTCTTATATGCAGATTCTTGTGATTTGCAAGAGGTGAATGCTACTGCGGTGCACAGACTCAATGCTACGGCTACATACTTTTTCATGATGGTTTGATTGAATGCTTGTTTATTTGTGAATTAATTAGTTCGTTTGGCGGCAAGATGGCATTGTTTGTTTTGCCAAACTTGCGTTACAAAGTTACAATTTTTATTTGACATACAGTTGCTTCGGTACTAAAGAATATTAAAAGTGTGCTTAATTGTGGTTTTTTGCAATAATTGTGGGTGGTGATGCGGGCGTTTTCGCGAAAAAAGGTTACTTTTGAAATCGAATAGAAACCATTTAGATTTTACAGACATGAAAGGTTTAAGCATTTTGGCAGCATTTTTGGGCGGCGCCGCTGTAGGTGCTGCGTGTGGTATCCTTTTCGCTCCCGAAAAGGGCGAAGATACTCGTGAAAGAATCATAGAAGCGTTGCACAGACGCGGCATTCGTCTCGACCGCAAGCAGATGAACGACCTCGTTGACGATATTGCCGACGAACTCAAGGCGGCCGACAACGATTGATCTGCCTTTACATTAGAATTAGGTTTTTGTAATGTTCTCTACAAATCGCAATCTGAAAACCCTTGAGGAGCTTGCGGCGGAATTGAAACGCTATTTCGAGTTCCAAAAGGAATTTGTGAAATTAGAGTTCGTTTCAAAACTCATCGTATTGCTGTCTGCGCTTATACTGGGAATGATAATGTTTCTGGTAGGTGCGGTGGCATTTATATTGATAGCCTTTTGCCTTGCCTCTTTTATAGGAGACATCGCGGGGAGTCAGACTATAGGATACGCGTCGGTGGCTTTGCTGTTTGTGTTGCTGGCGGTGGTGGTTTTCCTCAACCGCAGCCGCTGGATCACAGCACCTATCGTGAGATTTTTGAGCAACCTCTTTTTAAGCGGAAACAATGAGCGGTAAAAAAACTACGGTGTCGCTTGACGACATATTGGCGCAGCGCGACAAGGCCTTGGCTGATGTGCGCAAGAGCAGGCGCAGAATCCGCACGCTTACGGGCAGTCTTTTCGAGCCGCCCAAAGCTGAGGGACGGTTGGGAGGCATGATAAACAATTTTGACCGTATTATGGCTGTGTACGACGGCATTATGCTCGGCACAAAGATAATACGGCGCGTAAGGGGATTTGTAAGAAGAAGATGAGAAAGCTGTTTGTTGAAACCATTGCGTGCATGATGCTGGCGTTTGTGCTTGCATCGTTCACGGCGTGCCGCCAAAACTCTTTTGACGACCAGTGTGAGCAGCAGGCGGCCGACTTCACCGAGAAGCAATGCCCCCTGAAAGTTTCGGAAGGCGTGGTGCTCGACTCCATGACCTATTCCAGAAATCTCAAGTGCCTCAATTATCATTATACGATGAGCGGAAAAATCGACGATGCCAAACTTGTGCAGGACAATGCCAAGATGATTCGCGACGGATTGTGCAAAACGATTGCCAATTCTGTGGAACTCAAACGGGCGAAAGACGCCGGAGTGAGTTTCCGGTATGTTTACATCTCGGCGTCGAGCCACAAAATTTTGACGATTATCACTCTGCGCAAGAACGATTACGCTGAATAAACGCCCCGCCCGGGGTGTAACCTTACTAGCGAGGTTGGTTTTTTAGGATATAGGACTTTGGTAGAACAATGTCCTATGTTTTTTTTGTGCCTTTTTGAGACTTGAAAAACTACATCGCATCTTGTAAAAACTATGTCAGACATAATTTAAATTCCAAGGCATCTAATTTAAATTAGATGCCTTGGAGTTTTTGCCGAAAACGCCCGGAGTTTTAAGATGTCGTATCTTGTGGATTTTCAGTCAGATAGCGTTTGCCCGAAAATTCCGGAAATTTCACCTTCCTCCCTTGCGCCGATTGCATTCGCGGCATAGCATTTGGCAGTTGTCCTCTGTGGTGCGTCCGCCGTCGCGCCAGGGAGTGATATGGTCGCCTTCCATAAACTCGATGTCAAGCTCTTTGCCGCAGATAGCACACCGGTGGTTCTGCCTTTCCCATGCGGCAAGTTTGGTTTGGGCATCAAAGGCGCGCAGGTCAAGGTAATGTTCGTCGCCCGTGAGCACATAGGGAATTATTCCGCCCGGCCGTTGTATCTCGCTGTCTTTCATAAGCGCGGAAATATGTTTGCCGAGCGCCGAAACATCGAGCGTGTTTTCATGGAAACGGTCGTAGAAGTAAGCCCAGTCGAGCCCTTTCATAATCTTCTTGAAATGTTTCATATCGAAATTCGTGATAGCCCAGTTCAATACGTTCTGAAAGTAGCTCCAAAGGTTGTTGGCGTTCGGGTCGTGCTGATGTTTTGCCATATATCCCACTATGGTCTGCCCGTGTCCCTCGCGCGTTTCGTGCTGAGCCATCCATTCCAGCGCTTTTTTCAGGAAGTCCTGCCGGTTGGGCGTGCCGTTCACCAAATCCTTGCCTAAGCGATACGCGCCGCAGTTGTTTTTTGAAAAATGCCGTTTGGCATCGCTCACAAACGGGCCGGCATATACCGCATTGTTTATCTCCTGTTCGTTTAGGGGCTTTCCCGCTATGTTTATAGTCTTGAACCATTCCAATTTCTCCGATGCCTCGCCCTCGCAGATATACACTGTGAGCGGATACGACAGTATTTGTTCTTGAATGTCGGCAGGCAAGTTGAAAAAGTTTCTGAACTCAAAGCTGAATTTCCCCGCCACGTATTCGCAAATCGAGAGGGTGCGCTGCTGTCCGTCCATCACCTCGTAAGGACATTCGGCATCGTCGCTGCGCTTCACCCAATACATCACATTCAGCGGGTAGCCGTGCATCACAGTATTGACAACGGCCTGCTGTTCTTTCTCGTTGTAAATAAACTCGCGCTGATAGGGCGGACGAATGTCGAGCTTGCCGTCATATCCGCGCACGCCCTGCTCGTCGTTGTTGGAATAGCCGCGAGTAATCTCGCCCACGGTTACTTCAATCTGCTTAATGGTCATCATGATATATTAATGTTTTATAGGTTTGACGAATAGTCGTTTATACTTTCTTTTACCGTTGACAACAGGTTGGGCTATCGTGCTGTCTTTATGCCATAAGCCACAAGAAAAACCTTTGCCTTCGCTTTCGGAAGCACCGACAATTTCAAATTGCTTTGGGCAATATTTGTCGAGAAAAGTAATGGGCACGCCCATTACTCCGTCGTAATCACAAGGAATGTCTGCCGTGTGGCTCACTTCTATTGCATCGTAGTTATCGTATTTGGGGTATTCTTCCGGGGAATAATGACAAACCAAATCGAGATGTTCGTTTCGTTTGGGTATGTCGAGATTAGTAAACCACATTACCCCCGAAACTCTTATCATTCCTTTGCGGTGGTCTCCTGCTGTTGCTTTGTCTTCGTAAGGAGACATGAAGTGCGCGGCAGTTCCTTTGAAACCGTATCCCAGCCATAATTTGTTTTCTTTGATATATGGGAAAATTTCTTGGTAAGTAATGGCGTTCTGATTTCCCACGATAATAAATTTTTTGTCGTATTTCATAAGTTGCGCAACGTATTCGCGGAACAACGAAAACGGAGGGTTTGTTACCACAATATCGGATTCTTTCAAAAGTTCTACGCATTCCGTGCTGCGGAAATCCCCCGTCTGCAATATAGAAAGCACATTCCGGTCGTTCTGCAACAGATATCTCACGTCCGACAAGTCGACCGCGCCGTCGCCGTTGAGGTCTTTTACTTCCGTAATCTCAACCTTGTAAGCCGTTTTCTTAGGTTCGCTGTCGAATTCCTCGAAATGTATCAACAATTCGTTGCCCAATACGGGCGAGCCGTTATAGCAGGTGCAAATAAGCTTTTTCAGTTTGAACTGGTTGAAGTGTAGCGCGAAATATTTGAAGAAATTGCTTTCATACGGGTCGTCGCAGTTACAAAGAATGGTCTTGCCGCGAAAATGATTCCAGTAATGTTGAAGTTCGCGCTCGATGTCGGCGAGTTGTGTGTAGAACTCGTCTTTTTTTGCCGTTTTCGCGGCACCAAGATGTTTGTTGGCCATAGCAGAATGATAGTTTTGAGTCGCTATCAATCCGCTAAAACGCAAAAAAGGCGTGTGCCTCTTATCGCGTTTAGCACGGGGCGAGCCTCGGAATGGAGCCCCAGACCTATTTATAAGAATGCAGCACGCCTATAGCGTGGCATTGCTTTACCAAATAGGTACAGAGGTTCGCATACGAGCCGCCTGTCACATATTATTTCCGTGCTTGTTATTCCAAAATGAGTTTCCGAGGCTCTTGGCTAAACGCGAAATAATAGCGAATGCTTATAATTTTACCAAAAAGATTGCGGAAAAGATCCTAAGACCATATGTATCCGCTATTTGCAAAAGTAATGATTTTCCGAAACACCGTGGACTTTTTGCGGCGGGAAATGTGGGGCGGGGGATATGGAGTAAAGTAAAAACAAAACCAGCCCGACTTTTTAGCAGTCGGGCTGGTTTTAAGATTGCGCGGCTTGTGTTTTATCGCAGCGCCGCTTTTATGTCTGCAACAAGCGTTGCCACATCTTCTTCGGTGGTATCAAACGAGGTAACAAACCTTATTTCCTTGATGTTCTCGTCCCAATAAAAAAACTTGTGCTTCTTTTCCAGTTCTTCAGCCGCTTTCTGTGGCATTGTAAGGAACAACTGGTTGCTTTCGGTGGGTTGCATGAAATGTATCTCGGGTATTTTTTCGAGTTCGTCGCGCAGAATTTCCGCCATACGGTTTGCGTGGCGTGCGTTGCGCAACCAAAGTTGTCCTTTCATGTATGCTGTGAATTGGCAAGCGAGGAATCGTTGTTTCGAAGCCAGTTGTGCGCTTTGCTTGCGTATGAATACAGAGTGCTTTTTTAGGTTGTCGTTCAAAACAACTACGCATTCGCCAATCATTAGTCCGTTTTTCGTTCCGCCGAAACTTACCACGTCAATTCCGCAGTCGCGTGTAATTTCTTTCAGTCCCGTTCCGAGCGCTGCGGCAGCGTTTGCCAATCGTGCGCCGTCCATGTGTACATACATTCCGTGGCTATGGGCGAGGGCGGTAATGGCTTTGAGTTCTTCGGGCTGGTAAACCGTTCCCAATTCACTGCACTGCGATATATATATTGCCGTTGGCTGCGAATGGTGCTGCTCTCCAATTCCAATGATATGGGGCTTGATAAGAGTTGCACTGAGTTTGCCGTCGGGCGTAGGGATTGTCTTTATCGCTGCACCAGTCATCTTTCCCGGTGCGCCGCATTCGTCTACTACTATGTGGGCTGTCTCTGCACAGAGAATAAGTCCCCACGATTGCGTACACAGTTCCAACGCAAGGCAGTTGCTTCCCGTGCCGTTGAAAGTGAACAAAACTTGTGTGCCTCCGCCGAAAGCGTGGTCGATAGCCTTTTCTGCTTCTTCCGACCATTGATCTTCTCCGTATCCCACGGCGTGATCTTTGTTCGCTTCTACGATGGCGTCGATAACTTCAGGGCTTACCCCGGAGTTGTTGTCGCTCGCAAAACTTCTCATAATCTCTCTCTACTTAATTATTGCCGGAAATATCGGGCTTATGTCCCTTACATTGTTTCCTATATGCAAATTTAGGAATTTATAACGTGGCATAAAGCGCAGAAGGTTTGTTTTTGTGCCGATAACAGATATTTTTTTTACGAAATGCCTTGTCGTTGTATTTTTTATTACCTTTGTAACATAAAGATAAGGAAATATGAAGATAACATTAAACAATCGTTTCGCAATCATTGCGTCTTTCTTTCTAATGGCGTTGAGTTTTTTTTCTTGCTCGGAGAATACTGAGACAAATGTAAGGGTTCCGCAGTTTTCCGGGATAACATTTGATAAAGAAACTCTCGTAGCGGGTGAAGAAGTATATGCCACGGCAGTACAATATAAAAAGGGAAAATATCTCGACCGTACCACATACGTTTGGTCATTTGAGGGAGCGCAGCAAATAGGTGGGGGAACAACGGGCGTGTTTTACGACAGCGACAACCGCGACCCCTATTGCAGCGTGATTCTTCCCGAAACTCCCGGAACGTATACCATTACTCTTTCTGCTACATACAACACGAGCGGAAAATCAAACAATTCCAGCAAAGAAGTAGAGATTAAAGGTGGAACTGTAGTGTATACCACTTCTCCGTTGACCTGCACCGCTAAGATTACGCAGAAGGTGAGAGTGGTAGCAGCAAACTAAAAATATATTGCCATGACTTTGATTAAAAGTATTTCGGGTTTCCGCGGAACGATAGGCGGCACTCCCGGCGACACACTCAATCCTCTTGATATCGTAAAGTCTGTGTCAGCTTACGCAACGCTTCGGCGCAGAAGTTTGACGAACGGAACAAATAAAATAGTAGTTGGCCGCGATGCAAGAATATCCGGCGCAATGGTTTCAAAGGTTGTATGCGGCACGTTGATGGGCATGGGCTACGATGTGGTGAATATCGGACTTGCCACAACGCCAACCACAGAAATCGCAGTAAAGATGGAAAATGCCGACGGCGGTATAATTCTTACGGCGAGCCACAACCCGCGCCAATGGAACGCTCTTAAACTGCTCAACGAGGACGGAGAATTTCTCAACAAGGAGGAAGCTGCCGAAGTGGTGAGAATTGCCGACGAGGGAAACTTTTGTTATGCAGATGTAGACCATCTTGGAAATTATCGCGAGGACGATTCGTATAACCAGAAGCACATAGATATGGTTAAAGCCCTCGAACTTGTTGACGTGGAGGCCATAAAGAAAGCTAAGTTCCGCGTTGCTCTCGACACGGTGAACAGTGTGGGCGGAATAATACTTCCCGAATTGCTCAAGCAGCTTGGCGTGGAAACGGTGAACGGGCTTTATCTTGAACCTACGGGAGACTTCAAGCACAATCCCGAGCCTCTTGCAAAAAATCTCGGGGATATCATGTCGCTCATAGCCAAGGGTGGATATGACATTGGCTTTGTGGTTGACCCTGATGTGGACCGCCTTGCATTGATAGACGAAACCGGGAAAATGTATGGCGAGGAATACACGCTGGTAACGGTTGCCGACTATGTGTTGCAGCATACTCCGGGAAATACGGTGTCGAATCTTTCGTCAACTCGCGCTTTGCGTGATGTTACAGAGAAATATGGTTGCAAATATTCCCCTGCTGCGGTGGGCGAAGTGAATGTTGTAACCAAAATGAAAGAAGTTGGCGCGGTGATTGGCGGAGAAGGAAACGGCGGCGTGATATATCCGGCGGCCCATTACGGCAGAGATGCACTCGTAGGTATAGCATTAATCCTTACATATTTCGCAAAATTGGGAAAGAAAACGTCGGAAATACGAAAGACATTCCCCAATTACGAAATGGCAAAGAACCGCATCGACTTAAAGCCCGGAACAAATCCCGACGAGGTGCTTGCAAAAGTGCTGGAGAAGTATAACGGCGACAATGTAACCACTATCGACGGAGTGAAGATTGACTTCCCCGACAAATGGGTGCATCTGCGCAAAAGCAATACCGAACCTATTATCCGCGTTTACAGCGAAGCGCCTACGGCAGCCGAAGCTCAGGAGATAGGAGAGAAGTTTATGAAGGAAATAGAGGCACTCGTTTAAGGCGTCTTTGAAACATAAAGAACGTGTTGGAAGATTTTTTCTTTCAACACGTTTGTTTTTAGTCTTTTATGGTGAGATTTAGAGATGCCGCAGCATGTGCTTTTCGCGATGTCGTATCTCGCAAAAACTCCGACGCATCTAATTTAAATTAGATGCGTCGGAATTTAAATTAGATGCGTCGGAGTTTTTACGATATCCGATGTAGTTTTAAAGATTAAAAAAAGCCTTGTAAAACTATCGGCGTTCCGACCAATAAACTCCCGATACAATCAAAATCATTCCCACTATCATAACCCATGTGATAGGCTCATTGAGAACCACAGCCGATGCCGATGCAGCGATGAGCGGTTGCAGGTAAATATAGTTTGACGACGCCACCGAGCCGAGCTTTCCTATCACTACGTTCCACGCAAGGTAGCATGTGCACGAGGCAATGATTCCGAGAAACAACAGGTTGGTTATCACTATCGGGCGTGCAAGTATTTCCCACGACGCTTCGGGAGGATATACCAGGAAGTATGCCGCTATTGAAATCAAACCGTAGCCGAAAACTTTGCGCGTGATAAACGTTGCCGAATAGTGGGCGTAGGCATGTTTTACGAGCAACTGATAAAAAGCCCACATCAGCGCGGCAAGCAAAGCCAGCATGTCGCCGGCAAATTTGAGCTGCACGTGCGTCCAGTCGTTTATCACCACAAGGGCAACGCCAATGAAAGCCATGAAAGAGCCTGCCACAAGATGTTTGGTGAGTTTCTCGTTTTTGCCGAGCCATAGCGACAGCAGCGCAATGAGCAGGGGAGTGGACGAAACAAGCAGGCAAACGTTGCCAGCCGATGTGAATTTCAGCGCAGTGTTTTCAAAAAGGAAATAAGCCGAGCCGCCGGTAACGCCGAGCACTATCATCAAAAGTTCATGCTTGATGTTTTTGCACCATAGCCTTCTTCTTGCAAACGGTAGCAAACCTAAATACGCCAAAAGAAAGCGGAGAAAAAATATTTCGGCCGGCGAAAGCCCGTTTGCCAATAAAATTTTTGAAGAAACAAACGTTACAGCCCACACAATCACTGTGAGCAACGCCATGATATGATATAATGCTTTTGATTTAGCCATGATTTTTATGCTTGTGGCTTATGTTTTAAGCCATTTCCGGGGTAATTCGCGTGCAAAATTACACATAATCGCCAAAAAACAACTTTTTTGTGGCAACGATGAAAAAAATATGCTTTTTCACACAATAAATTTTGTTGGAATGAAAAACAATATATATCTTTGTAGCAAATATAACGACAATGAAGCTGAACCGTTTTATATATATATTGTGTCTGGCAGTATCTTTGGGTATCGCCCCATTGACAGCGCACGCTTTTGAAGCGAATGCTGCAGCAGGCATCGAAGAAGCGGTGGCAGAAACAAAAATCACCGTAAACAACAATTCCGACAACCAAGAAGTGCGCGTGCAAGATGCCGAGGGACAGAAACTCGAAGTATACAACGTGCTCGGAGTAAGGGTGGCAGTTTTTCGCATAGACAGCGCCGACAAAACTTTTACGCTCGGACTGCAAAAAGGCTGCTATATATTGAAGGTTGGAAAGGTTGTGCGCAAGACCTTTATCCGTTAAACAGATTTCACAAGAAATGAAATTAATAGGAGGAATACATTTCTTTTTCCTCTTGGTGCTTTTTGCCGGTTGTGAAAAGCACGAAACGATTTATCCCTACCAAAATCTGGAATACAGTTACTATGACACGTTGCGCAACAGCAATTATGCTATAAACGCCCAGCGTGTGAAATGGTATATCGACTCGTTGCGTATCGCCGCCCACGACACCACGCTCGTTGATTTGTACACCGACAAATATTATGCTGCCGACAAACCTTATATTTGGATTGACATAAAAGGCGCGGACTGCCGACTTGATACGCTGAAAAACCTTCTTGCCACAATCGACAGCGATGCCGTTAACATTAAAACCGTGTTCCAACCCATAATAAGCCGGGCACTGCAAAGGGTGAGGGACTTTGATTTTACAAAAGAGCACAACATCAATCTTTGCCTTGCTGAAATAGAATATTTTTCAACCAAAGGATTGCTGAGAATGGCTTCCGGTTTGAGATATGGCTTTGTAAATCCTTACAAGTTGATGAACAGACTGGATTTGGTTGACAAAGACGATACGCTTTGCACTACATTTCGCACGCTTTACGACACCCCGACAGAAACACCCAATAAAAAATATCTGTCAAGCATTGTAGAATCGGCAATAAACGGCAAATTTCCGCAGGAAATCAATGCCGCAAAAAATACAAGCAAGAACTATTGCAGGCTGCGCCGGGAATTTGCCCGCAAAGACCTTGGAGTGGTGAAGAAACGCATGCTTGCCGTTAATATGGAGCGTTACCGTTGGCGCACGAATAGAGAAACGGAAAAATTCGTCTGGATAAATCTTCCCGAGTTCACCTTGCGTGCAATCGATGAGAGCACCGGCGAAAAATTGGAAATGAAAGTGTGTGAAGGAAGTCTCGCCCACAAAACTCCATTAATGACAAGCGCGATAGAACGTCTGGAACTGAACCCCGTCTGGACCGTTCCGCAAAGTATAATAAGCCGTGAAATAGCTCCCAAACACGCTGAAGATGCCGAATATTTCGAGCGAAACAAAATGAAAGTCATTGACAAATCTTCGGGAGACGAGGTAGATCCCGAAACAGTCAGTGCAGAAATGCTGAAAAGCGGCAACTTCAATGTGATACAGAACAAAGGAGAGGGGAACTCGCTCGGAAGAATGATATTCCGCTTCAAAAACAATTTTGCAATCTTTTTGCACGATACGCCAAACCGCGACGCTTTCAACAAGTCGTTCCGCGCTTTGAGCCATGGCTGTGTGAGATTGGAAAACCCGTTTGCCCTCGCGGTTTTCTTGCTCGACGAAAAAGATCCGCTTGTTATCGACAAAATGAGAATAGCTATCGATATGCCGCCGGAGACTGAAGAGGGAAAGAAACTGGCTGCCAAAGAAGGCTACAAGCCGATTGGTTTGAAAACCTTCAAACCTTCCGTGCCGCTTTACATTACATATTTCACCGCTTACCCGAATGCGGAGGACAATATTGTTTATACGGCAGATCCTTATGGTTATGATGACAAAATAATTTCGCTTCTGCGCAGTTATTAAAGTAAACGACACCACAATGAAAGGCGAAATTTTCGACGAAAGCGTTCTGATATCGCAGCTTGCCGACCCCGTGCAGCAGCGCAGGGCTTTCGGTGTGCTGGTAAAGCGTTTTTCTCCACAGATATACTGGCAAATTCGCCGTCTGGTGTTTTCCCACGAAGATGCAAACGATGTGATGCAAAACACATTCCTCAAAGCGTGGTCGAATCTCGATACTTTTCGTGGCGAGTCGAAGATTTCCACGTGGATATTCCGCATTGCTACCAACGAAGCCTTGAATTTTTTGCAGCGCAAGCGTGAGAATGTTTCGCTTGACGCTCCCGAGGCTTCCGCTGTCTCACAGATTACGGCCGATGAGTATTTCGACGGCGACGAAGCGCAATTGAAATTCCAAAAGGTGATATCTGCGCTGCCCGACAAGCAACGCCTTGTGTTTAACATGAGATATTTCGACAATATGAAATACGAAGAAATGAGCGAAATACTCGGAACTTCGGTTGGCGCGCTGAAAGCGTCATACCATATTGCCGTTGAAAAAATTGTGGCAAAATTAAAGGAAGAAGAATAAACTTTCGGCAATAAAAACAGTCAAATGAATACAAGCAAATAAGCCATCATGAATTCAGAAGACAAACTAAAAAAAATCTTTGGACAGCAGAATCCTTTTAGCGTGCCCGAGAACTATTTCGACAGGTTTGCCGAAAACATGTTGGAAAGCCTGCCTGAAAAAGACAAAAGCCCCAATGTTGCTGAGGAAACCGATGTCGTGGAAACATATAGCCATACGCGGCGCACGATATTTGTCAAACTTAAACCGTACTTGTATCTTGCAGCGATGTTCTGCGGACTTTATTTCGGTATACAGGTAATCAAGCATCGCCACGACATAGCTCGTACTTCCCAAACGGAACAAACGGCAAAGGCCGACGCTTATGATAATGAAGACGAGTATATAGACAAAGTTTGCAGGTACGCAGGAATCGGAAAAGACGACATATATTCTTATGCCATAGGTCAGGATTATGCTTATTGACAAACAGAAAAAAACGAAGATTGGATATGAGAAATTTCATAATTGTCATAATTGCAATGATGTCGCTTTCTGTGAATTGCTTTGCCGATGAACAGCAAGACCGTCGCAGGTTTTCTCCGCAGGAATTCATTCAGAAACGCAACGAGTTCATAGCAAACAAGGCTGGACTTACCGCGAAAGAAGCATCATCTCTGTTCCCGATTTATCAGGAAATCGAGAAGAAGAAATTTGAATACGACAGAAAAATCGGAAAGCTGATGCACGACGGAAAAAATCCAAATATCAGCGAAAAAGAAGCGCAGAGAATTCTTTCGGAAATCGATAAGTTGCAGCTCGAAAAGGCTAAACTCGACAATACGTTCCATCAAAAAGGACGCAAAGTGGTTTCGGCACAAAAGATACTTCGTGTGATGCAGGCCGATTGGGAATTCAGTCGCCATATATTGCGCCAAATGTCAAAGAACAAGCACGAAGGGCCACAGCCTCCGCAGAAGTAAAAGCGCATACGGTATCCCGGTAATTTGATTGCCGGGATTTTTTGTATCATATCGGCTCTACGGTTGTTGCTGATAGGTTGTAATCGCCCCCGAAACAGATATGCTAAAAACTATGTGCCGTCTCGCAAAAACTCCGACGCATCTAATTTAAATTAGATGCGTCGGAATTTAAATTTGGTGGCCCGGAGTTTTT
>CAVKYH010000012.1:0-59425 GCA_963660485.1 bacterium
CCAACGACCCCCTGATTAACAGTCAGGTGCTCTAACCAACTGAGCTATTGAAGCAGTTTTTGAAGCATATCTTATATCGCCCCTTGAAAACCGATGCAAAAGTACACGTTATTTTTGAATTTAAGGGTATCTTTGCGGAAAATTTGATTATACATGGACAAAATTATAGGAATAGGCAATGCGCTCGTAGATATTCTCGCACATATCAGCAGCGACGACGCACTCAATAAGATGAATCTCCCCAAAGGTTCGATGCAACTCATAGACGAGCAAAAGTTCAGCAAAGTAAGTTTGAAAATCAACGAACTCAATCCCGGCCGCGCCACAGGCGGTTCGGCTGCCAACGCAATGCTCGCCCTCGCCCACCTTGGACGCACGCCCGGATTCATAGGAAAAGTGGGCAATGACGACTTTGGACGTTTCTATGCCGACACCATGATGAACGCAGGTGCCCAGACAAACTTCCTGCATACCGCAATGCCTACCGGAGTAGCCTCCACATTCATCTCGCCCGACGGACAGCGCACATTTGCCACATTCCTCGGCGCTGCAGTAACGCTCGCACCCGAAGACTTGGGCGAGGAAATGCTGCGCGGATACAAATATTTATATATAGAAGGCTATCTCGTGCAAAACCACGCGCTGATAAACCGTGCCGTGGAGCTTGCAAAAAATCTCGGAATGAAGATATGCCTCGACATGGCAAGCTACAACATTGTGGAAGCCGACCATGAATATTTCACAAAGCTCGTGAGCGAAAGCATCGACATTGTTTTTGCAAACGAAGAGGAAAGCCTCGCATTCACAGGGCTTGAACCCGAAAAATCTTTGGAGAAAATCTCGACAATGTGCGACACCGTGGTTGTAAAACTCGGAGCAAAAGGCTGCATAGCCCGTTCCCAGACAGCCCAAGGCGGATATGCAAGCTGCGACGCGGGAGAAGTGGAAAAAGTTGTCGACACCACAGCCGCCGGAGACTTCTTCACAGCAGGATTCATGTACGCCTTTACCGCCGGATGTGCGCTCGAAACATGCCTTAAAGCCGGCACACTACTCTCAACCGAGGTAATACAAATCACAGGAACGGCTCTCTCCGAAACAAAATGGGGCGAAATACGCGAGAAAATAGAAATACTCTGCAAAGCATAACATCTAACAATAATGAGACTGAATATAAAACACGCAATATTCGCTCTCGCGATAACGGCATGCGCTCTCCCAGCCGCCGCACAGAAGAACCACAATTTCGAGGTGGCTAAAAATCTCGACGTGTTCAACAATCTTTTCAAACAGCTCGACCTTTATTACGTTGACACCATAAATCCCGAAAAACTTGTAAAGGAAGCAACCGACGCAATGCTGTCGACACTCGACCCATATACCAACTATTTTGCCGATAACGAGAGAAGCGACCTCAAACAAATGCTTACGGGAAAATACGGAGGCATGGGCGCATTGATACACTACGCAAAAGATTTGAAAAGATGCATCGTGGCAGAACCTTTTGAGAATTGTCCTGCCGCCAAAGCGGGACTTCGTGCAGGCGATGTGATATATGAAATAGCTGGCAAGGCATTCGGTCCGCTCAAAGACGGAGATGATACCGGCGATTTCACTTCAAGCGTGAGCGACGCGCTTCGCGGAGAGCCCGGAACCTCGTTTGTGATAAAAATCAAGCGACCTGGCGAAAACGAAATGCGCGAAATAAAAGTTACGCGCGAGGCAATAAAAACTCCTGCAGTAACATACTACGGAATGTTAGGCGAAACGGGCTACATATATCTGTCGCAATTCACACAAGGATGCGCCGACGAAATGCGCAAAGCCATTACAGAACTCAAGAAACAAGGCGCAAAAAAACTAATGCTTGATTTGCGCGGAAACGGAGGCGGTTCGCTCGAAGAGGCAGTGGACATCGTAAACCTTTTCATCGGAAAAGGAAAAACCGTTGTGGAACTTAAAGGAAAAGTAAAGAGCGAACAGCAAATTCTCAAGACACAACGCGAGCCCCTTGACAAAGATATTCCGCTCGCTGTGCTCGTAAACGGCAGCAGTGCTTCGGCATCGGAAATCACGGCAGGCACATTGCAGGATTACGACCGCGCGGTGATTGTAGGAACACGCACCTACGGCAAAGGACTTGTACAGCAAACACGGCCGTTGCCCTATGACGGAATGCTGAAACTCACTACCAGCAAATATTATATCCCTTCGGGGAGATGCATACAAGCCATCGATTATTCCCATCGCAATGCCGACGGTTCTGTGGGGCGTATCCCCGACAGTCTGACGCATGTATTCCATACGGAATGCGGACGCACGGTGCGCGACGGCGGTGGCATTTTGCCCGACAGCGTAGTAAAAGTCGACAGTGTGGCAAATATCGTGATTTATCTCAGTCCTTCGATGCTCACAAGTCAAGTGTTGTTTGATTTTGTTACCGAATACGTGGGCCGCCACCCGCAAATCGACAAGCCGGAAACCTTTGACATTTCAGACGAAGAGTTTGAAAATTTCAAGAAATACGCCATAGAGCATAAGTTCTCATATGACAAACAGAGCGAAAAGGTCTTGAAACAACTTAAAAGCGTTGCAAAATTCGAGGGATACGATGTTGAGAGCGAGATAAAGGCTCTCGAAGCAAAACTGACGCACAACGAGGACTATGATTTCGAACATTGGAAATCCGAAATCAAGAGACTTTTGAACGCCGAGATAATGTTGCGCTACTATTATCGCAAAGGCTCTACACGAAATGCCCTCAACGGGGACAAGACATTTGCCGCAGCACAGGCAATACTCGACTCCCCACAAACTTACTCAAAGATACTTAACCCAAAGAAAAACAAATAAGCTGAAAGATGGCTGTAGAAATACGCAGCGTTTCGTCAAAACGCGATCTCAAGAAATTTATCCGATTCAACTACGAACTTTACAAGGACAACGCTTATTCTGTGCCCGACCTTTACGAAGATATGCTTGACACTTTCTCGAAAGAGAAAAATCCCGCCTTTGAATTTTGCGAAGCAGAATATTTCTTGGCATACAAAGATGAGAAACTGGTGGGACGAGTTGCGGCAATCATCAATAATAGGGCAAACGAAACGTGGAATACAAGAAACGTGCGCTTTGGCTGGATTGATTTCGTGGACGACAGAGAGGTTTCAGAGGCGCTTCTAAACGCAGTGGCGCAATGGGGCAAGCAACGCGGCATGACCGATATCGTAGGTCCGCTTGGCTTTACCGATATCGATGCAGAAGGAATGCTCATCGAGGGATTCGACCAACTATCAACAATGGCCACGATATACAACTATCCCTATTATCCGGAGCATATGGTAGCTTTGGGATATGAGAAACAGACCGATTGGATAGAGAAAAAACTGTTTGTACCCAAGAGTGTGCCCGACGGGTACCAAAGAATTGCCGACATTGTGATGAAACGTTGCAATCTGCACATTCACAAAATAAAATCGCGCAAGGAAATCAAAAACACCGACCTACCCTATCGCATTTTCGACCTTATAAATGAGGCTTATTCGCCATTGTTCGGATATTCCAAGATGTCGAAAAAACAAGTTGACCAATACGTAAAATCCTATTTCCCTTTGCTCGACATGCGCATGGTAACTGTGGTGGAAGATGCCAACAACGAAATTGTTGCAGTGGGAATTTCGATGCCCTCGATAGCCCGCGCACTGCAAAAAGCCAAAGGCAAATTGTTCCCCTTCGGTTGGTATCATCTTGCAAAGGCTTTGTTTTTCAAACGTTCCGATATTCTCGACCTGTTGCTTGTGGGCGTAAAACCGGAATATCAAAGCAAGGGTGTGAATGCACTGCTTTTTGCCGACCTCATACCTACATATATAAAAATGGGATTCAGCTACGGCGAAACCAATCCCGAACTCGAAGGCAACGACAAGGTGCAAAGCCAATGGAAATACCTTGACAGCGAAACCCACAAGCGTCGCCGTTGCTACCACAAGGCACTTTAACACTAACATATTTGTTCCTGTAAGGAGCAAAAAATAACCCGAAAAAACGATGTCAGACTTTGTAAAAACAATGTCTGACATCGTTTAAATAATATCAGACATTATTTAAACAATATGGCTTGTCGTTTTTATCCATCGGGAAAGCCCTTAAACACAGCGATGCAAGCCACTGAAAAAATCCCGTAAAAAACAACTCGCATGCCCCCGCAAACAAATCCCGGGGCATTGCAACTTCACGCTTTTCTACATAGGAGAAAGGTTTTTGATACGGCGCGCTTTCACGCCTAAGAAAATTATAGTAACTTTGCATTCAAACGTATAAAGAACACAGCCATGGTCAAGAAAACAGGTAAAGACTTGGTTACCATCGAAACTCTGCCTAAAAAAAGCATCGAACGGCTTTTGGAAATGACGGAGGAATTTGAAGCACACCCCAACCGCAACATTCTGAACGGCAAGGTGGTTGCCACATTATTCTTTGAACCGTCAACACGCACGCGCCTCAGTTTTGAAACAGCCGCAGTGAGACTCGGCGCAAAGGTAGTAGGATTCAACGATCCCAAGGTTACTTCCACCTCAAAGGGCGAAACTCTCAACGACACCATTCAAATAGTTTCAAACTATGCCGACGTGATAGTGATGCGCCACTTCCTTGAAGGCGCAGCCACATATGCAGCCGAAGTTTCCCGACGCCCGATAATCAACGCCGGAGACGGAGCCAACCAACACCCCTCGCAAACCATGCTCGACCTTTATTCCATAAAGAAAACCCAGGGCAAACTCGACGGGCTCAATATCTATCTCGTTGGCGACCTGAAATACGGCCGCACAGTGCACTCGCTGCTTATGGCCATGGGACATTTTAATTCCAAATTCCATTTCATAGCTCCCAAAGTGCTCGAAATGCCCGAAGAATACAAGGTGTTCTGTCGCGAAAACAATATAGAATACCACGAGACCTCGGAATTCAACGAAGACATCATAGCCGATGCCGACATTCTCTATATGACGCGCGTGCAACGCGAACGTTTTACCGACCTTATGGAATATGAGCGCGTGAAAAACGTATATATCCTGCGCCGCGAGATGTTGCGCCACTGCAAGAAGACGATGAAAATACTCCACCCGCTGCCAAGAGTGAACGAAATAGCACCCGATGTGGACGACGACCCACACGCATACTATTTTCAACAGGCACAAAACGGACTGTACACGCGCGAAGCACTGATATGTAACTCGCTCGGATTTTCTCTCGAAGACATACGCAACGACAAAACCATTTTAGAGTAAACCAAAAGCAACCAAAACTCATGGGAAAGAAAGCCAATAAACAGGAAATCATGGTTCCCGCATTGAGAAACGGAACCGTAATCGACCATATACCTTCCGACAAATTGTTTCAGGTAGTGTCGTTGCTGCATCTCGACACCCTGCAAAGCGAAATGATATTCGGTTACAACGTGGGCAGTCTGAAAATGAAAGGCGGCAAAAGCATTATAAAAGTAAGCGACCGCTATTTTTCCGATCAGGAACTCAATCAACTTTCCGTCATAGTTCCCAA
Organism: bacterium; assembly: GCA_963660485.1. Lineage (GTDB taxonomy): Bacteria > Bacteroidota > Bacteroidia > Bacteroidales > Bacteroidaceae > UBA6398. The sequence continues at coordinate 5,557 of CAVKYH010000012.1, forward strand.
CGTTACTCTCAATGTAATAAAAGAATATGAAGTATGCGAAAAACGCCAGGTAGTGATGCCCGACGAACTGCACGGCATAGTGAGCTGCGCAAATCCCAAATGCATCACAAACCATGAGCCAATGACCACACGCTTCAAGGTGATAGACAAAGAAAACGGCACTATAAAATGCCACTACTGCGAGAAAGAACAAACTATCGACCCTACAAAACTGATAAAATAAGACAGCAAAAAACAACTATTTAACCATATCCAAAAGAAATGAACAGAGATCCGGAGATTTTCAAGCTAATTGAAGCTGAACACCAACGCCAACTCGAAGGAATGGAACTTATCGCCTCCGAGAATTTTGTAAGCCCCGAAGTAATGGAAGCTATGGGGTCGTATCTCACAAACAAATACGCCGAGGGTTATCCCGGACACCGTTATTACGGAGGTTGCCAAGTGGTTGACCAAGTTGAGACACTTGCAATCGAAAGAGTGAAAAAACTCTTCGGAGCAGAATACGCCAATGTACAACCTCATTCGGGCGCGCAGGCTAATGCTGCAGTTTTGCTCGCAGTTCTTAAACCCGGCGACACTTTCATGGGACTCAATCTCGACCAAGGCGGCCACTTGTCGCACGGTTCGAGAGTAAACACCTCTGGTGTGCTTTACAATCCCGTTGGTTACAACATAAGCAAGGAGACCGGACGCGTGGATTACGACGACATGGAAAAGAAAGCCCATGAGTGTAAACCGAAACTGATTATTGGCGGCGGTTCTGCCTACTCGCGCGATTGGGACTACAAGCGTATGCGCGAAATTGCCGACTCTGTTGGCGCTTTGTTGATGATTGATATGGCGCACCCCGCCGGTCTTATCGCGGCACACCTTCTCAACAATCCTTTGGAGTACGCCCACATCGTAACATCAACCACCCACAAAACTCTTCGCGGCCCGCGCGGCGGTATAATTCTTCTTGGAAAAGATTTCGAGAACCCTTGGGGACTCACTACCAAGAAAGGCGAAGTAAAGATGATGAGTACGCTTTTCAACAGTGCCGTTTTCCCCGGAATACAAGGCGGTCCGCTTGAACATGTAATCGCTGCAAAAGCAGTGGCATTCAATGAAAACTTGCAGCCCGAGTTTACCGAATACGCAAAGCAGGTGAAGAAAAACGCCGCACGCCTTGCCGACCAACTCATACAGAAAGGTTTCAACATCGTAAGCGGCGGAACCGACAACCACTCCATGCTCGTTGACCTTCGCTCTAAATATCCCGAGCTTACGGGCAAGGTTGCAGAAAATGCACTTGTTGCCGCAAACATCACGGTGAACAAAAACATGGTGCCATACGACACCCGCAGCGCTTTCCAAACTTCCGGCATTCGCCTCGGCACTCCCGCCATCACCACACGCGGTGCAAAGGAAGACTTGATGGATTTGATTGCCGACTTGATTGAAGAAGTGCTCAACGCTCCCGAAGACGAAAAAGTAATAGCAAGCGTAAAAGCAAAGGTAATCGAAACGATGAAGAACTATCCCCTCTTCGCATATTGATCAACCGCAATATAAAGGTCCCGCATCGGAATTCCGGTGCGGGATTTTTGTTTTAATACAGTTCATACGGCATATCGTATTTTCGAATCGACATAAAAAACTATTACACAGGCATATAAACCACAATCAATAGCCACCAAAGCCTCTGACGAACATCTATTTCCAAACATGATAAAATAGCGTTTTTACTCCGCCGCATCTAATTTAAATTAGATGCGGCGGAATTTAAATTATGTCTGACCTCGTTTCAACCGAAACCGCATCTCGTAAAAACAATATTCCGCACACCGAAAAACACTACCCTTTGTGCCGCGAAAACTCACAATCCACCCCACGGAATACCACTTCTAATATTTTTTGAGACCAGACCGCAAAAAAATATTGGGCAGAAAAGCATTTTTTCACGAAACAACAACGAAACAAAGAAAAATATTCATTTTCCCCTGCCAAATATCAATGCTTTACGAGAATAAATTAGTAATTTTGTGCGATTTTATAGGTTTAAGCATTTTAGACGAAAGAAGAAAACAATAAAAGAAATTTTAGATGAATGTTATCACGAAAACTGTTTCGCTTCCCGACGGTAGGGAAATAAGCATCGAAACAGGCAAATTGGCAAAGCAAGCCGATGGAGCAGTAATGCTAAAAATGGGCGGAACCATGCTCCTCGCAACGGTTTGCGCCGCACAAGACGCAGTGCCCGGCACAGATTTCATGCCCCTGCAATGCGATTACAGAGAACGCTTTTCTGCCGCAGGACGATTCCCCGGTGGATTTACCAAAAGAGAAGGACGCCCTTCGGATTACGAAATATTGACGAGCAGGCTCGTTGACCGTGCGCTCCGTCCTTTGTTTCCTTCAAACTATCACGCCGAAGTTTACGTAAACATCATGCTTTTCTCTGCCGACGGCACGGATATTCCCGACGCTCTGGCAGGTTTTGCAGCATCGGCAGCCCTTGCATGTTCCGACATACCCTTTGAAGCACCAATTTCTGAGGTTCGCGTGGCTCGCATAAACGGCGAATACGTAATCGATCCCACTTACGAGCAAATGAAAAACGCTGACATGGACATCATGGTGGGAGCTACCGAAGAAAACATCATGATGGTGGAAGGCGAAATGGACGAAGTTTCCGAGCAAGACCTTATCGGAGCACTCAAAGCCGCACACGAGGCAATCAAGCCCATGTGTCGTCTGCAAAAGGAGCTTTCCAAGGAACTCGGCACCGACATCAAGCGCGAATATTGCCACGAGACAAACGACGAGGAACTGCGCGAAGAAGTACGCAAAGCATGCTACGACAAAGCATATCAGATAACGCTCGAAGGAAACCGCGACAAACACGCAAGAGAAGACGCTTTCTCGCAAATTCGCGAAGACTTCAAGGAAACGTTTGCCGCATCTCATTCAGAACTTTCAGAAGATGAACTGGAAGAAAAGAACTCTCTTATCGACCGCTACTATTATGACGTGGAGCGCGACGCAATGCGTCGTTGCGTTCTCGACGAAAAACGCCGCCTCGACGGTCGTGGTTACGCCGACATACGTCCTATCTGGTGCGAAGTGAGTCCTCTTCCCGCTCCCCACGGTTCTGCGATTTTTACCCGCGGAGAAACCCAAGCCCTTGCCACATGTACGCTCGGCACAAAGCTTGACGAGAAAATCATCGACGAAGTTCTTGACCAAAGCACCCAACGTTTCTTGCTCCACTACAATTTCCCGCCATATTCCACGGGAGAAGCAAAAGCCCAGAGAGGAACCGGTCGCCGCGAAATCGGTCATGGTCATCTCGCATGGCGTGGCTTGAAAGGACAGATACCGGCAGATTTCCCCTACACCGTACGTGTGGTGAGCGACATACTGGAATCAAACGGCTCATCTTCGATGGCAACAGTATGTGCAGGCTGCTTGGCATTAATGGATGCCGGTGTGCCTTTGAAGAATCCTGTTTCGGGAATTTCGATGGGCCTTATCAAAAATCCGGGAGAAGAGAAATACGCTGTGCTTAGCGACATTCTCGGAGACGAAGACCACCTTGGCGATATGGACTTCAAGACTACGGGCACACCCAACGGTCTTACCGCAACCCAAATGGATATCAAATGCGACGGCCTCTCATATGAAATTCTCGAGAAGGCACTCATGCAGGCCAAGCAGGCTCGCGAGCACGTTTTGGGCGAGATGCTGAAAGTGCTTGACGCTCCTCGCGCAGATTTCAAGCCGCAAGTTCCGCGCATCGAAGCATTCGATATTCCCAAGGAATACATCGGCGCCGTGATAGGTCCGGGCGGAAAAATCATTCAGGGCATGCAGGAAGAAACCGGTGCAACTATCACCATCGAGGAAACCGACGGTGTGGGCAAAGTGCAGGTTTCAGCGCCCAACAAAGAGAGCATCGAAGCTGCTGTGGCAAAGATACGCGCCATTGTAGCCATTCCCGAAGTAGGCGAAACCTACGAAGCAAAAGTTGTAAGCATCATGCCCTACGGCTGCTTCGTGGAATTCATGCCGGGAAAGGAAGGATTGCTCCACATAAGCGAACTCGACTGGAAACGCCTCAACTCTGTTGAAGAAGCAGGCATACACGAGGGCGACAAGATAAGCGTAAAACTTCTCGACATCGATGCCAAGACAGGCAAGTTCCGTCTTTCCCACCGCGCACTCCTTGAAAAACCCGAAGGTTACGAAGAACGTGCAGCACAGCGCCGTCCGCGCCGCGAGCCGAGAAGTGATCGTCGCGAAGGAGGCGAACGCCGTGAACGCCGCAACGATTTCCATAACGGCCAGCGCCATGAACACGGAGAACGTTTTGAGCACAAGAACAACGAAGGCGCAGAACCTCAGAACAACGAGACTCAGGAATAACTTCCAAACCATAAACAGCGAAACCGCCGCCCAGCAAGGACGGCGGTTTTTGTTTGCCGACCGTTTTACAAGCCTCTAAACCAATACAGTTCAAGGTCTTAAAAACCGTTGACGGCACTCGAAAGAACATACACGGAATATGGCAAAAACGATATCTGATATTATTTAAATAATGTCTGACATCGTTTAAATAATATGGCTTATTGTTTTCACGATATGCTATATCATAAAATCGCGATGCTATTCGGGGAAAATGGCTACCTTTGCAAAAACCCATTTATGCTTTTCAATATGAAATATATCGTTTCCATTATTGCCGTTATCGCAATGCTAAACTGCCATGCCGCACCTGCCACAGACAGTTTAAGCGCCGATCCAACCGCCGTTACTGTTGTGAGCGATACCGTCATAGATGATACGTCCGACTACGTGATTTCAACCTCCGTTCCCAAAGGCATTTTCAAAACCATGCAGTCGGTAGCCGATAAAATGGCAAGCAATTCAGACGACGACAAAGACATAAGTTCCTGGTTCCCGTTCAGTATTTTCGGATCTCTGTTGGGATTCTTAGGCGCAGGGCTTTTCTTCGTCATTATATTGTCTCTCCTTATTCCGATAGCCCTTATAGTATTGGTAATATGGCTATTGATTCGCAACCGCAACAAGGCGCGGAAAGAAGACATGCGACAAAACACGCCCTACAACCGACCTAATTGCAACGCAAAGCAAGACGAAACCGCCGACACGGCGACACAATCCGACTACACGGGGCGCACGCAAAACGCGAACTATACCCACCGCCGCGACAATGCCATAAGAAACCTATTCATAGGCGCCGGAATCTTGGCTTTGTCGGCTTTGCTCGATATTACAATAGGTATGGTTATCGGCATAATCGTACTCTGCGTGGGCGCAACCGATTATTTTATCTGTCGCAACCATCGGAATGACAACAATTAAGGCAGGAAATCAAAAATGAAACAATATCTCGAACTACTCGACAGAATCTTAAACGAAGGTGTGCGCAAGGACGACCGCACAGGTACGGGAACAATCAGCGTATTCGGCAACCAGATGCGCTTCAACCTGAAAGACGGTTTCCCATTGCTCACTACGAAAAAACTGCACCTCAAATCGATAATCTACGAACTGCTATGGTTTTTGCGCGGCGACACCAACGTGGAATATCTGCACCAGCACAAAGTTTCGATATGGGACGAATGGGCAAGTCCCGACGGAGATCTTGGACATATCTACGGATATCAGTGGCGCAAATGGCACGACTACAACGGCGGCGTCATAGACCAGATATCCCAGGCCATAGACATGATAAAGCATACGCCCGATTCGCGCCGCATAATAGTAAGCGCTTGGAACGTTGCCGACCTTGACAAGATGAATCTGCCGCCATGCCACATTCTTTTCCAATATTATGTAGCCAACGGGCGTTTGAGTCTGCAACTTTACCAACGCAGCGCCGACACTTTCCTTGGAGTTCCGTTCAACATCGCTTCCTATGCACTTCTTCTCATGATGACGGCGCAAGTTACGGGACTTGAAGCGGGCGACTTCGTATATACCACAGGCGACACCCATCTTTATCTCAACCATATAGAACAGGCAAAACTCCAGCTCTCACGCGAGCCGCGCACTTTGCCCACAATGAAAATCAATCCTGAAGTAAAAAACATATTCGACTTCAAATACGAGGATTTCCAACTCGAAAACTATAACCCGTGGTCGCATATCAGTGCAGCGGTATCGGTTTAATCTCAAAACACAAGGCAATGCCACAAATCACTATCATAGCTGCGGTGGCCGAAAACCGCGCAATCGGATACAACAACCGTTTGATTTATCGCCTCGCGGCAGATATGAAACATTTCCGCCTACTTACTACGGGCCATACGGTACTTATGGGGCGCAAGACCTTTGAATCGTTGCCCAAGGGCGCACTTCCCAACCGCCGCAACATAGTTGTGAGCCGCAGCAAGGCTTCTTTTGAAGGCTGCGACGCTTACAGTTCAATTGAAGAGGCACTTGAAAATTGCGCCGACGGAGAACAGGTGTTCGTAATAGGAGGCGCATCGGTTTACAGCGAATGTTATCCGCTCGCCGGGCGTTTGGAGCTTACCCATGTACACGCTACGCCAAACGAAGCCGATGTGTTTTTCCCCGAAATCAATTTTGAGGAATGGGAAGAGGTTTCACGCGAAAAACATGAGGCCGACGAGAAAAACGAGAAGCCTTTTGATTTCGTGAGTTACAAGAGAAAAAACATCTGAAAGCCGTGCTGTAAATTCTGAAAGCCGTCTGAAAGTTTAAAAAGCCGACTTGATTTTCCGACAATCAGTCAAAGGTGCACCGTAGCCAGGTATCGGGTCTACGGCAATCGGCACCGGAAAGACTGTCTTTGATTAAATTCTCGCCGTCGCGGTTGTTGAGTTGAAAACATACTGCAACGGCTTTTTTCTTGGGCATTCCGCCGATGCAGTTCCAAGGTATCGCCACACTTATACGGTATTTGTCGCGGGCGATACGCGTTGCGGTACATTCCACAGGCGTTTCCGTTTGCTGCCAATCCGATTTCGTGCCGCAGAAAAACGTTGCCTTTGAATCCACGCCTGCGATAATCTTATACATTCCGCCTGCAATCCGTTTGCTGCCGCGCATTTTCGTGTCGATATAAATTTCCACGCCGTCGCCGTCCGACAGTTTTGCACCCGAAGGCTTCGGAGTAATCACGCTGTCGGTTACTGTGAAATCGAAAACAAGTTTTTCATCAGAGAAATGCGATACCGTTTCCGCGCAAGCCTGCGATTTCGAACCTATATACAATGGTGTGGAGACGGGGGCAGACATGGCGGAACTGCGGTGGGATTTCATCGGGCGCACAACCTTTCCCGTTACCGCCCAGATGCCGCTTTTTTCTGCCATTCCCGATATTGTAGAAACGGCAATCACTGTGTTTTCGTCAACTTGGCACAAGGCATTCCACAGTTCGTTTATATTGGGATTTTCCTGGTTTGCAAACGGAGTGGTTCGCAATCCAAAATTCCGGGCATGCTGATTTCCCACATACACCTGCATCAATGCGTGGTCGAGAACGTCTGGAGTCTTTCTTCCCTCGCCCGACTGTATTGACAACAACGTTTCTCCGCCGCTCAATTGTATGAGATAGGGCGCACCGCCATAGACATCTTTTTCAAGAGCCTCGTTTTTGCAAAGCGCGCTCCAGCGTCTTTTGCTTTTTCCTCCCACGGTTTTTCCACGCCAGTCCTCGCCGGCGGGCGAGAACACTATTGCCGGCTTGAATGTACCGTTCATGCCGTTGTCTTCAATAGCCATTGCCGTGCCGCTGCCGTTTTTCAGCCAAACGGGAACGGGCATTCCGTCGCGCGAGATGTTTCTGAAACTCACCACATGCGGCCCTTTCCACGTGAGTCCGCAGTCGGCGGAGCGCATCACCGATATGTTCTGCCGGTTTTGGGTTACGTTATATTCGTCGGAATAGAACAGCAATGTCTCGCCGCCCGGAATCTGCATCACCACGGGTTCCCAGCAACCTTCGTCAAAGGTAGTTCCCGCCGTGTATATATCCTGTTCGTTTTCCCACGTCTTGCCGCCGTCGTCCGACGTTTTCAGCATTATCTTGTATGGTTTCCCGGTATCTTTCAGCGGCCGCGCGTTCCACGAATACACCAGCCGTCCGTTGTCCAACTGAGTAAGTTCGGCATTGGTATAGTCATATTTTTTCTCCTTGTCCTCTGCCACAAGCTGTTTCTCGCCCCAGGTTTTCTGCAACGGGTTATATTTTTTCAGATACACTTTCCGCGCCGTGCCATAAGCCAGCACAAGCGAACCGTCGTGCAACATTTTAGCCCGCGCATAGGCTCCGTGACAAACAAATTGGCGTTCTCTCCACAGCCAGGCCATTCGGGTGGCATCGTAAAGGTTGCGCGCACCCCACGCCGGCACTGCGGCAAAAATAGCCATTGTCATTGTTGCCGCAACGCAGACTGTTTTTCTGAATCCACGCATCATCGCAACTCTATAATCTGATTTTATAAGCACCATATTCTTCCTAAAAATTACGACACGGCATCTCGCAAAAACTACATGGCCCGGAATTTAAATTAGGTCTGACCTAATTTAAATTAGATGCCTTGGAATTTTCCGCTATTATGCGACACCGTTTTTCAACAGCAAAGATAGCACATTTACAGCATCTTGCCACATCATCAAAGTAGAATAAGTTTTTCCCGTTTTCAGAAAATTTTCGCCCCGAATTTTACATGCCGAAAACGGCAAAGCATCTTGCAAAAACGATGTCAGACATTATTAAATAATATCAGACATTGTTTTTACGGCATCTTACGGGCACCTTGCGGCATGCCGTTACGGTGGTGCAAAACCGGCTGTTATATACCCTTTCGCAACAGCAATAGCCGGGAACACGGATAAATGTAAAATAATTAGTAACTTTGCAAGGCATAAAACGAATAATATCATGTTGTTTAGCAAAAGCACTTATGTTGAGCGCCGCAACGAGTTGAAAAAGCTCGTGGGCGAAGGTTTGGTAGTCTTGTTCGGCAATAACGACAGCCCGGCAAACTATCCCTCAAACGCATACAAATATCGCCAGGACAGTTCGTTTCTCTACTACTTCGGTTTACACCGCGACGGACTCGTGGGCGTGATTGACATCGACAACGACCGCGAATACCTTGTGGGCGATGAAATCGACATTGAGGACATCGTGTGGTACGGCTCGGTAACGAGTGTGGCTGAAATGGCTGAACAAACGGGCGTTGCCCGCGTTGCAGCTATGCGCGAACTGCCTGCAATCATCGCGTCGGCACAAGCGCAGGGCGAAAAGGTACATTTCCTCCCGCCCTACCGCTACGACACGAAAATACAGATAATGGATTTGCTCGGCATACACCCCTCGCAGCAAAAAGAAGCAGCTTCGCTCAAACTTATTGCCGCCGTGGTGAAAATGCGTACCTCGAAAACCGAAGAGGAAATCGCCGAACTTGAACGCGCGGCCGAAATAGGATACCTGATGCACACCACCGCAATGCGCCTGTGCCGTCCCGGAGTAACCGAGCAGTATATCGGCGGAACAATCGACGGCATTGCAAACGCTTACGGCTGCATGGTTTCTTTCCAGACCATAGCTACTCAACACGGCGAGGTGATGCATGGAAATCCCTCGCCCGCTCCGCTCGAAGAAGGCAGACTGATGCTTGTAGATGCCGGCGCGGAAACCAACGAGAACTATTGCTCCGACAACACCCGCACAACTCCTGTGAGCGGCGTCTATACCCAAAAGCAAAAGGAGGTCTACAATATCGTCGTTGAATGTCATGACCACGTGCTCAACGTAGCAAAACCGGGCGTGAAATGGTGGGACGTACATTTCGACGTATGCCGCATCATCACCAAGCGTTTCCAGGAAATGGGACTCATGAAAGGAGACGTGGAAGAATCGTTGCAGGCCGGCGCGCATGCCTTGTTCCTCCCCCACGGTTTAGGACATTCCATGGGAATGGACGTGCACGACATGGAAGGTCTGGGACAAATCTACGTAGGTTTCGACGACGAAGTGCGCCCTTCCACACAGTTCGGCACAAATGCCCTGCGCTTTGGCCGCAGACTTGAGAAAGGATTTGTGGTAACAGACGAACCGGGAATTTATTTCATACCTGCGCTGATTGACGACTGGAAGAAAAACGGCACCAACGCACAGTTCCTGAATTTCGACAAGATAAACGAATATCGCGACTTTGGCGGAATACGCATCGAGGACGATGTTTTGATTACCGACAACGGTTGTCGCTTTATCGGCAAGAAGCGCATTCCCTACCACGTAGACGAAGTGGAAGAATTCATGCGCAACCGCGAAAATTAAGCACACAAGAAACAATAAAAACAATAACAATACATTCAATGAAGAAGATATTTCTTGCTTTCATGGCTGTAGCCTTGACAGCATCCTCGGTTTATGCCGACGTAAAGAAAGACACTGTGAAATTCACGGTAGTTAAAGAAAACCCTATCACCTCGATTAAAGACCAAAACCAATCCGGAACCTGCTGGTGCTATTCCACGCTTAGTTTCCTCGAAGCAGAATTGTTGCGCAAAGGCAAAGGCACATTCGATTTGTGCGAATCATTCGTAGTTCACCACACAATGACCGACCGCGCCGAGGCTGCAGTTAGAACACACGGCGATGTATCGTTTGCAGAAGGCGGAAGTTTCTACGATGTTATATACTGCATGAAAAACTACGGGCTTGTTCCGCAAGACGCAATGCCTGCACCGGGCTCTTTGCAGGGCGACAGCCTTTTCAATTTCTCAGAACTTTCAACTGTTGCCGGAGCTGTGGTAAACGCTATCGCAAAGTGGAAACCCGAACCCGGAGCACGCAAACGCCAAATCACACTAAGTCCGATTTGGAAGAAGAACGTGGAAGCTATCTACGACAACTATCTTGGCAAGTTGCCCGAAACTTTCAAATACAACGGCAAGACCTACACTCCGAAGTCGTTTGTGGAATACCTCGGGCTTAATGCAGACGACTATGTTTCGATTACTTCCTACACCCACCACCCTTTCTACGAGCCTTTCGTAATTGAAATACAAGACAACTGGCGTTGGGGACAAAGCTACAACCTTCCGCTCAATGAAATGATGGAAGTTATCGACAACGCCATAAAAACCGGCTACACCATCGCTTGGGGAGCAGACGTAAGCGAGAAAGGATTTGGCGCCGTTACACGTGTGCCGCTCAACGACAAGGAAAAAGACCTCAGCCATAGCGACGCTGCACGCTGGACCGGAACTGACGGAAAAGCAGACAAGAATGTTGTAACCGCCAACGGAGAAAAGACCATCACTCAGGAGATGCGTCAAAAAGCCTACGACAATTGGGAAACTACCGACGACCATGGTATGGTTATCTACGGAATAGCAAAAGACAGCACCGGAGCAGAATATTATATGGTGAAGAACTCTTGGGGCGAATACGGTCCTTACAAGGGCATTTTCTATGCTTCGAAACCCTATGTGGCTTACAAAACCATGAATTTCGTGGTTAACAAAAACGCTCTGCCCAAGGAAATCGCAAAGAAATTAGGCATAAAGTTATAATATAGTTCCGTTATGAGTATTGACGGATTGAAAACACAGGCAACAAGGTCGCAACACGCGATTTTGTTGCTTGCTTTGTTGTGTTTTGCGGCGTTTTTCGTAAACAACGGTTCGTTGCGCCCCGACATAATGGAGACGCGAAATCTTGAAACCGCACGAGAAATGGTGGAAAACGGCAATTGGCTTGTGCCAACAATGAACGGAGAGTTCAGATTGGAGAAACCGCCGCTTCCGACGTGGATTGCAGCAGTGGCACAGCTTATAGCCCCCGACAACCTTAATGTACAACGTACAATGAGCGGTTTGGCCGGCTGTATGCTTGTTGTGTTTTTCTACTTGTTCGGTTTGCGCATAACCCGCAGGCACACATACGCATTCCTGTCCACTATAATGCTCATAACATGCTACCAAATAATCCTGCAAGCCCGCACCGCCACCTGGGATATCTATTGCCACGCGTTTATGATGGGCGGAATTTATTTTCTATGGCGCGGATTATACACCAAACCAAATGTGTGGCGGAATATGTTGCTTGCAGGCGTGATGATAGGGCTTTCGTTTATGAGCAAAGGCCCTGTGTCGCTTTACGCATTGCTTTTGCCGTGGATAATAACGGCCGTAATAATGAAACGACCGCAGATGAACGGGCGAAAACTGCCTTTGGTCGTAATGATATTGCTTACCATAACGATAAGTTCCTGGTGGTATTTGACCATTATCGCAACTCAACCCGAAGCTGCCCAATATGTAATTCACAAAGAAACGGGGGCGTGGAAAAATCACAACGTCAGACCGTGGTTTTATTACTGGCGTTTTTTTACAGAAACCGGCATCTGGACACCACTGATGCTTATTGCGCTGATTTTTCCCGTTTGGCGCAAGCGCTTGAACGTTATGCGCAATCCTTACACCGCTGCTTTGCTGTGGACAATTCTTCAACTCGTTCTGCTGTCGCTTATGCCCGAAAAGAAGATGCGTTACCTTTTGCCTATGATGATGCCGTGTTGTTATACAATGGGGTTCATCGTGTTGCATTGGTATGACGGGAAACACAAACGCCTTGTAGGGAAAACAATGTTGGGTATTGCTGCAATCTTTGCCGCTGTAGAAATGTTTGCGATGCCTATAATTGCAAAAACATTCTCAAATCCGGCATACAAAAGCATTTCTGCAATAAAAGACAAGGCAGAACTGAAAGATATTCCCTTTTACAGCAACAGCAACGAGCAACTTCGTATAGAAATAGTCTATGCTGCGGGACGCATAATCCGACCTATTGACTTTTCTTCGGCACATCTTAACGAAGAACTCCGACATCGTTTGCCCTGTGTGCTTATTTCTCATAAAAATCTCGCAGAAGAAATTGGAGAAGAGGCTTTGCAAGGCATCGACACCGTGTTTTACGGGAAATATAACGACAGCAATCGCAACCGTTTCTCAAAGCATGGCAACGATGACAATTTTATTTACAACGTTACACTCTTAAAGCCTAAAAATAATGGCATCAAATAAAACCGGCAACTATATTCTAACCATTATTGTACCTATCTACAACGAAGAAGACAATATGCCATCGCTCGAAGAAGCACTGGGCGGATATTTGAAAAAGGCATCGGTGAAAACATGTGTTCTCTTTGTCAACGATGGTTCGAGAGATTCCAGCCTTGAACGGATACGCGAAATATGTTCTCGCAATGCAGATTTCTATTTTATATCCTCAACCGAAAACCATGGGCTCAGCACGGCAATGAAAGCCGGTTTCGACAGCACGGAAAGCAAATTGGTGGGATATATCGACGGCGATTTACAAACAAATCCTGAAGATTTCAATTTATTACTGCCTTTCACCGAAGAATATGAGATGGTAACCGGAATACGTGCCAACCGCAAAGACTCCTGGGGCAAGAGAATGCAATCGAAAATAGCCAACGGATTTCGCCGCAAGATGACTGGCGACACGGCAACCGACACTGGTTGTCCGTTAAAGATTCTACATTCGGATATTGCCAAGCGAATTCCTTTTTTCAACGGCATGCACCGTTTTCTGGCGGCTCTCATTACGCTTGAAGGCGGAAAAATGAAAGAACTTCCCGTTCGCCATTATCCGAGAACCAAGGGCGTTTCAAAATATCACCTCAGCAACCGTTTGGTAAAGCCGTTCGAAGATTGCTTTGCCTTTCGATGGATGCGCAGCCGGTATATCAAATATGGTATAAACGAGAACAATATAGTCTAACAGGCTGCAATCATGGCTAAATATCTCATTTTTGCCGTTGGCTTCATTGCCCAAGGATTTTTCTCTGCCCGAATGCTGATACAATGGATTCTCTCGGAGAAACAGAAGCGTATTGTTTCGCCGGTAGTCTATTGGCTTTGCAGTCTTGCCGGCAGCATTTTGCTTTTTGTCTATGGATGTTTGCGCAATGATTTCGCAATAGTTCTCGGGCAGTTGGTGTCGTATTATATATATGTGTGGAATCTCGACATCAAAGGAGCGTGGTCAAAAATTCCTTTGGCATTGCGTGTAGTATTGTTCGCATTGCCGGTTGCAGCCGTGGCTTATTTGCTCGGAGATGCCGAGTATTTTATGCAGTCATTCTTTCACAACGAAAGAATACCTTTTATTTTGCTTCTTTACGGTTCGGCAGGGCAGATTATATTCACATTGCGCTTTATATATCAGTGGTATTATTCCTACCGTCGGCATCATTCCGTTTTGCCTATAGGTTTCTGGATAATCAGCCTTGTCGGTTCGGGAATGATAGTGAGTTACGCCATTTTTCGCCACGACCCCGTGCTTATTCTCGGGCAGTCTGTGGGATTTATCACCTATTCGAGAAACATTATGATTGGTGCCAAGAGCAAGGCATCGGATAAGGAGGAAAACAAATGAGGATATTGATTACCGGGTGTGCCGGATTTATAGGACACCAACTGTCGGTTTCGCTCGCAAAACGCGGCGAAGAGGTTGTGGGAATTGACAATCTCAACAACTACTACAATCCTGCGCTCAAATTGGCGCGTCTTGGCGATATGGGCGTTGATTCCGCAGACGGCAAAAGCGATGTGTTTCCGAATTTCCGCTTTATAGATTCCGATATAGCCGACAACGATACACTCAACTCCATTTTTGCGCGCGAGAAGTTTGATATTGTTTGCAATCTTGCCGCACAAGCCGGTGTGAGATACTCCATAGATCACCCCCGAAGCTATATAGAAAGCAACGTAGTGGGGTTCTTTAATATCCTAGAGTGCTGCCGTAACAACGGAGTAGGCACATTGGTTTACGCAAGCTCAAGCAGCGTTTATGGCGGGAATACAAAAACGCCGTTCTGCGAGGAAGATCGTGTGGATAACCCCAAGAGTCTTTATGCCGCCACCAAGAAGAGCGATGAACTTATGGCTCGTGTTTACTCCTCTCTCTACGGAATAAAAACCACGGGGCTGAGATATTTCACGGTATATGGCCCGTGGGGACGCCCTGATATGTCTCCCGTGCTTTTTGCAAACGCCATCACGCAACGCAAACCTATCCGCCTTTTCAACGGAGGCGACATGGTGCGCGATTTCACGTATATCGACGACATTGTCAACGGCACTCTTTTGGCTATCGACAGTCCTGCAAAGGGCGAAGTGCCTGCAACGGTTTACAACATCGGTTGTTCCCACCCCGTAAAACTGATGGATTTCATTTCTGCTCTCGAAAAAGCGTTGAACATGAACGCCGAATTTGAGATGCTCCCCATGCAGCCGGGCGATGTATACGTTACGGCAGCCGACACAACAAAGATTTCGCAAGAGTTGGGCTATAATCCCACGATAAACATTGAGGAAGGCACGCGGAGGTTTGTTGAATGGTATTGGAAATACCGCGAAATTCTGCTGTAATCCCTCACAGCATTTCCCCAATCCCTTAACGCCGAGACAAGGCTACTTTCAGTTGTAGATTTTGTCCATTGCTTTCACCGTGGCAGCAAGTTTCTCGCGCAGCCATTGCGGTTCCATTACTTCAAGTGCGTCCATACTTGCGAGAATCTCCTGTATGAAATCGAATTCCGGCTTCAAGTGGTATTCAAACACGCACATGTTGCCGTCTTTCTCCAATTCTTTTTGCGATGCATGAAGCGGCAAACCGCGCAGATAGCGTGCATTTCTTTCGGTAGTCCTCACCACCACCCTTTCTACAGGCACAGTTTGGGTATTGAGTATTCCGAAACAATCCTTGAAGTAATCCTGCGGTTCAAAATTGCTTGGCATTTTAAATACCTTCTGTAGGATTTCAATCTTTTTCATTCTGTCGAGCGCGTAAACCCTCATATCGTCGGTTTGCGGGCTAAATGCAATCACATACCAGCGTCTTTTGAAAACTTTCACGAAGTAGGGGTGAATTTCAAAGTCGAACACTTCGTTTTGCGTATAGCTGAAATACGAGATATTGAGCACTCTGTTGTCGCGCATGGCTTTTATCACCTTTTCAAGATAGTTCTGCCCCGACGGAAGTTCTTCCAAAACCACCCTCGAGCGCAGCTTGTTGCTGTCGCCCACCATTGCGTTCACCGAAAACGCATTCAAGAGCCAACTGCGCGAAGAGCCGCGGTTGAAAATGCTGTCGTCTTCTATGTAGTAACGGTTAAGGCTGTCGTGGGATATCACAATATCGAAAAGTTCTTCTATAGCATTGATATTGTTTATGAAAGTGCGGCGCGAGATGTCCACGCCCTCGCTCAGTTCACACTCCAACCATTTTTCATTTATCTCTTTGCGAGTAATTCGTCCCGCCCTGTAAATCGTTTCTACAAGCCAAACGTATTTATTCAAAAGTCCTATCGAACCTGTTGACATTTCTTCTGTCTGTTTGTTTTTGCACGCACAAAGATAACCGACCTACGTGTAAAACAACTGCACAGCACACAACAAAAGACATATTTTTTTGCAATCATAACGTTTTTTGTTTAGAAAAGTCTTCTTTGCAAGGCAACGTATCCCATTGGGTTTTTATCTACATTGGGTACGAAAAAAATCAGGTCGGATATAGTAAAAAACTCCGACGCATCTAATTTAAATTAGATGCGTCGGAATTTAAATTTGGTGGCCCGGAGTTTTTACGAGATGCCTTGTAGTTTTTTCGCCCTGCGCCGCAAGTTTTTTTGACATGCGGAATAGGGCTTTCGTCATGCGGGAAAATGCTTCCGCCACAGCTTGTTATACCATATATATAAGGTATGCTAAAAAGTGTTCGGCATATCGCTTTTCTGATGTCTGACATTATTCAAACAATGTCAGACATTGTTTTTGCGAAATACCGTTACTTTTTCACCACGGCATTTTTATGGCTTTCAATCCACGATGCCACCGCGTCTGCACAGCGTTCCCCGTCTATCGCAGCCGACACGATTCCACCGGCATAGCCCGCCCCTTCGCCACAAGGGAACAGTCCCGGACGCGAAACGTGTTGCAGTGTTTCGTTGTCGCGCGTGATTCTCACAGGAGAGGACGTGCGCGTTTCTACTCCTATCACCGTTGCTTCTTTTGAAAGGAAACCTTTGTAGCGCGAGCCGAATATTCTGAACGCTTCGCCGAGGCGCGCATACATAAACAGAGGCATCCAGAAATGCAACGGCGAGGAAATCAGTCCCGGAGCATATGACGACGGCGGAAGGTCGTAACTAAGTTTACGATTCACGAAATCGCCCATTCTCTGTGCGGGAGCAGTTTGCTTGCGATTGCCCTGCAACCAACATTCACGCTCCAGCGCTTCCTGAAAATACATCATGCGCAGAGGATTTGCCTTGTCGTAGAAATCATCGTGCATCGCGCCGAACTTTTCATCGCCCATCGCCGTTTTCATAAGCGACAGCATTGAAACTTCGTCCAAATCCTCGGGGCGTATTTCAACCACCATTCCCGAATTGCTCCATTTCGAACCACGGTTCTTGGGGCTCATTCCGTTCACAACAATCTGCTCTTCGCCGGTGGCCGCAGGCACTACAAACCCGCCCGGACACATGCAGAAACTATACACACCGCGTTCCGCCACTTGTGCCGTCATGGAATACTCGGCGGCGGGGAGATAATTGCCGCGTCCGTTGCGCGAATGATATTGTATGCAGTCAATCGTAAAACTCTGGTGTTCGAGTCTCACTCCGGCAGCTATTCCTTTCATTTCGAGCGTATATCCGCCCGCGCGCAACATACGGTAGACATCGCGCGCCGAATGTCCCGTTGCCAAAACCACAGGCCCTTGGTATTCCCTGCCGTCGGCATCGACCGCCCCGCACACTTCGTTTTCGGAATTCACGAGAAGCTGCGTAACCTTGGCGTTGAAATGCACTTCGCCTCCGCAATCGATTATAGTGTTTCGGATATTTTCGATAATCCTCGGCAAACGGTCTGTGCCAAGATGCGGGTGAGCCGAACTAAGTATGTCGGTATCGGCACCATGTTGGCAGAAAATCGCAAGAATCTTGTCAACGTTTCCGCGCTTCCTGCTGCGCGTATAAAGTTTTCCGTCGGAATAAGCCCCGGCTCCGCCCTCGCCAAACGAATAATTGCTTTCGGGGTCAACCTTTTGGGTCTCGCGAATCTTTGCTATGTCGTGCTTACGCGAATGTACGTCCTTGCCCCTCTCGAGAACGATAGGCTTTATACCAAGTTCGATAAGGCGCAGCGCAGAAAAGAGACCGCCCGGCCCTGCTCCCACCACAATCGCCTGAGGAGCGTTCTCCACCGAACGGTATTCTATATGTTCGTAATCTTCGGGCACACTCTCCCCGGCAAGATACACATCGGCCGTAACATGTACCACTATATTACGCTGACGTGCGTCTATGCTGCTTTTTCTTATGCGTATGTTCGAAATTGTACGCGCGTCTATGTGCAACATCTCGGCTGCCTCGAGTTTCATACGGCTCATGTCGGCGGCGAAATGCGGCGGAAGTTTAAAGTTTAGGCTATACATATAAATGAAGTTTCAAACAGTGGGAACGGCATGGCACATGTTTCAGCCGAAAAGCTCTCTCAGCGCGTCCTCTACCTTTCCCACACTAACGATTTCTATATTTTGGTTGTTTTTCTTGCGTCCCCGTGCGTTTTGCCTGGGAACGAGCATGCGCTTGAAGCCGAGTTTTTCCGCTTCCGACACACGTTGTTCGATTCTTGCCACAGGCCGTATTTCTCCGCTCAGACCTACTTCTCCCGCCATGCACACATCGCGCGAAATAGCTGTGTCCACGTTGCTCGAAAGTATAGCTGCAATTACAGAGAGGTCCAATGCCGGGTCGGTTACTCTTATTCCCCCCGCAAGATTAAGGAACACATCTTTTTGCGTAAGCTTGAAACCTACGCGCTTCTCAAGCACCGCAAGAAGCATATTCATTCTGCGCGTGTCGAAACCTGTTGCAGAACGTTGCGGAACGCCATAAGCGGCTGTACTGACAAGTGCCTGCGTTTCTATAAGCAATGGGCGCACTCCTTCAATGGTTGCCGCAATTGCCACACCGCTTAGCCCCGCGTTTTCCTGGGTTAGAAGTAATTCCGAAGGGTTTTCCACGCCGCGCAATCCCTCAGACCGCATTTCGTAGATGCCTAATTCGCTTGTGCTTCCGAAACGGTTTTTGATTCCTCTCAGTATTCGGTAAAGATAATGTCGGTCGCCCTCGAATTGCAAAACCACGTCGACGATATGTTCAAGTATCTTGGGGCCGGCAATTACGCCTTCTTTTGTGATGTGTCCGATGAGAAACACGGGAACTGCGCTTTGCTTTGCGAATTTCAGCAGCGCGGAGGCACATTCCCTTATCTGGGTGAGACTGCCCGGCGCGCTGTCGCAAGTTTGTGTCTCAAGAGTTTGAATAGAGTCGATTATAACCAGCTGTGGTTTGATCTCGGCTATTTCATGAAAGATATTTTCGAGCGAAGTTTCGCAAACAACGAGAATGTCTGCCGTGGCGTTTTCAATACGTTCGGCGCGGAGTTTTATTTGCCGCTCGCTTTCTTCCCCACTTACGTAAAGCACTTTTTTTTCGGGCATTCTCATCACGGTTTGAAGCATTAGCGTGGATTTTCCGATGCCCGGTTCTCCGCCCAAGAGCACGAGCGAACCGGGCACAATGCCTCCGCCGAGCACCCGGTTGAGTTCTGTGTCGTGGGTGTCGATACGTATTTCTCCCGAAGCCTCTACTTGTGATAATCTAATCGGATGTGGGCGTTTCTCCGCCACTTTGGCGATTGCCGAAACGCCGCTGCGTGCCGACTGAACTGCCTCGGGGGCAACGGTTACTTCCTTGAAAGTATTCCACGCTCCGCACGAGGGGCATTTGCCGAGCCATTTCACACTGTCGTAACCGCAGTTGTCGCATACGTATGCCGTTTTTGTCTTTGCCATAGCTTGTATTTTGGAGAATGGTTCTGCTGCCGGAGGATTATTTTGCGTTGATTTTGTGAACGGTTACCTTCCACGGCTTTTTCACTGCGTCGTGCGCCGCCTGCTGACAGGTTGCAATTAGCCGGGAGTCCATTCCCGCAGGAGCATAAGTGTTTCCCAAAACTTTTTTGCCCGTAATTGTTTCATACCATGTGCATGCTGCGGTGTATCGGCCGTAGACAAAGTTCAGATGAAATCCGTCGCGGTTCATAGTGTCGCCGATATAGGTTTGCCGTGCATTCTGAACGGCGGTTCCCGAGGGCACTACTTTTTTCATTTTGTGCTTCTTGACTGCCTGTTTTGCGGCTTCCATGATTTTTTCATACATTTCAGCCTGACTGTTGTGGTAGTTGGGAAATTCGTTGTGGGTGGAATTTTGCGAATAAGCCCACGTCTGATGCCATATAATCTTTGCCTTGGGCGCAAGATGCTTTACGTACGCCACGAGGTTTGACAGAAACGGCTCGTACGACTCATACAATCCCGACACTCCGCTTGCCTGTTGCAGGCTTATATAGTCCCAATTTTCCTCGCTTATGGCATCGCTCAGTTTTTCATTGTCTTTCTGCACGCGGTTGCCGTCGAGTCCTATTTTGCGGTAGCGATAAGCCGGTTTGTCGTTGTCGGCGTTGTCCCAATGCCGTTTCAGCGGGCAGCCGCCTATGTAAAGGTTTCCTATTATCATGTCAACGTCGTCGGCTTTTGCGAGTTCGTAAAGGTTTTGTTCTATGGCGTCTTCCGAAAAACTGTTGCCGATGGCAAGAACCTTGATTGTCTTAGCCCAAGAACATTGAACGAACAAGGCGAAAGCTATAAGCAGCAGAATACTTTTGAGTTTCATAAAAAGAGAGTTATTGTATATCAAGGCAAAGTTAGCACAATTTGCCTTAACTGCGCGTTTTTTCGAAGCCGATAATCTTCGCGAAAAAACACATGCCGAAATGTTAAAAACTCCAAGGCATCTAATTTAAATTACATGGCCCGGAATTTAAATTTGGTGGCCCGGAGTTTTTACGAGATGCCTTGTAGTTTTTTCGCCCTACTTTTCCGTCTTCAAAAAACTTGGAGTATTCCCAAAATTATCAGGTTTGTTTTACTCTCGGAGCAAGATTGTTTGATAACTTTGCCACGAAAAATATATTATAATGAAGAATTTTGTTTTTACAATAATGACATTCGCGCTGGCAGGCATCTTGGGCGCATGCAGCAGCGACGACAACGGGAGCAACAAGGACGACAGCAGCAAGACAAAGACTGCATTCGTGTCGGTGAGCATAAGAAACAATGCGGCAGGCAACCACGAACTCACTGCTGGCGACGTGCTCTATATCTACAACGGCAACGTGGGCAGCAACGGCGTTGTTTCGGTGCTCAAATATACCGACAGCGGAAAATTCGAGGGAAACCTGATATATTCCGCCGCAGACGATGCGCTCAACGCCTATATCAAATTTGCCAACACCCCCAATGTGGCAGTCGACACGGCAGCACGCACAATCAAGGTGGACTATGCAAGCCAGAACGGCACAGAAAGCGATGCCGCCGCGCGCGACTATGGAGTGAGCACCGCATACACGGCAAAAGATTTCCTGAACGGTTCGACCGCTTCGCTGCAATTCCGCTCCGTTTCGGCAATGCTCAGAATCAGCAAGCCCGCAAATGTGAACGCAAAAGGATATCGCCTCACCTCCTACGGCAACAACTTGCAGACAAAAGCGGCGGCAATTGAAAATATAATGTATTTCATGCCCGCAACATCAACTTCCATGAAAAACAACAGCACCGTAGACACAAAAGAAGGCAAGATAGTATGCACGGCAACAGCCGAGGCGGGCGACTACATCGCTTTCTTTGCGCAAGGAGTGGCAGACCCGACGCTCGAAGTGGAATATACCAACGCCAACGGCGCATACGTGATAGAAAACATAGCCTTGCAGGGAGAAACTTCACAAGAAGATTCCTACGGAACAACGAACACTACATTCAATGCCGGCAACTACTACAACGTAAAGCCCACAGGCAACGTGAGCATAGGCGACTTTCTGTGTGATGCCTCGTTTCAAGTGAAAGCCATAGTCTACGATATCGACAACGTCAACATAGGCAACTACCATACGGCACGCGCTATGGCCGTGAACGAGTGTGGCGCAGGCGAAACCATGGCTTGGAGCAGTTCCAACGTATTGCCGAGTTCCATGTCGAAATATGTAACCTCCGATGTCATGACCGATACGCACGGCTACGAACTCACGGAACAATACTACGGCAATGCTTACTACAAAGCCTTGAATGCCGCCGTGGAGAGCGCAACAAAACTTCCCGGCTGCAGCAACTGGTATCTTCCGGCGGCGGGAGAATGGCAAAACTTCTGGAACAACCTCGGCGGACAAAGCAAGATAAACAAAAAACTCCGCCAGGCAGGAGTCGCAGAAATGAACGGCATAAAATATTGGACGGCTACACTGCGTTCTCTCACCGAGCCATGCGCCGTGATAGAGGACAACGGCACACTCTCGACCATTCCGCAACCGCTACAGTCAAAGCTCGCGGTGAGAGCATCGGTTGTCTTTTAAACCAAACCCGACACTACATTTCCCAATACCCCTTGCAGAGAAATGAATTATATTGTAACTTTGCAGATTGTATAACAAAAACAAGCAATAATGAATCCAAGACAAATGCAGCCAAGCCCATTCAAGCAAACCAACGCCTTTGCCATGAACTATGCGCTTCCCTTCGGAATTTATTGGATTGTGGGAATGCTTTGCTTTGTAAATTCGCTTCACCAAACGCTTCTCTCGCTTGTATTCTACTTTATATTTGCCTCCACGCCAATTATAGGTTTCAAATTGCTTTGCAGATTTCGCGACAGAGTGTGTGGCGGAACAATCACATTTGCCAGAGGCTATCTGTTCTCCCTGCTCGTTTATTTTTACGCCGCCCTGCTTTTGGCGGCAGCAGCATATGTCTATTTTCAATTCTTCGACAATGGCGCTTTTATAGACGGTTATCTGCAATCGCTCAATAGTCCCGAAGTGAAACAGGCATTTGAACAGGAAAGCATGAAGCAACTCGTAAACGGGGCGGGACTTCAGGATTTGAAAAACGCTCTCGAAACAATGCAGTCGGTATCACCGGTGGTGTATGCGGCAAATATTCTCGATTTGAACATATTTCTCGGACTTCTGCTCTCAATACCGGCAGCCTTGCTCGCAATGCGCAAAAACGTAAACATACAACAATAAAAATGGACGTATCGTTAGTAATACCATTATACAATGAAGACGAAAGCATAAAGGAACTTTATGCCTGGATAGTGAAAGTGGCAAACGCCAACTCGCTTACCTATGAAATAATATTTGTAAACGATGGCAGCACAGACAATTCCTGGAACGTAATAGAGGAACTCTCTGCTGCGGACTCAAATGTACATGGTATAAAATTCCGCCGGAACTACGGCAAAAGCGCAGCTCTTTACTGCGGCTTCAAGAAAGCGCAAGGCGATGTGGTGATTACGATGGACGCCGACCTGCAGGATTCTCCCGACGAGATACCCGAATTGCGCAGAATGATAATTGAAGACGGCTACGACCTTGTTTCGGGATACAAAAAGAAACGCTATGATCCGCTTTCCAAGACAATTCCTACCAAACTCTTCAATGCCACTGCACGAAAAGTAAGCGGTATAAACAATCTGCACGATTTCAACTGCGGGCTCAAGGCTTATCGTCGCGATGTGATTAAGAATATCGAAGTTTACGGCGAGATGCACCGTTATATCCCGTATCTTGCAAAAAATGCAGGCTTTGACAAAATCGGAGAAAAGGTTGTGCATCATCAGGCACGCAAGTTCGGACATACGAAATTCGGCGGGCTAAACCGTTTCTTCAATGGTTATCTCGATTTGTTGAGTCTCTGGTTTCTCACAAGCTTCGGGCGAAAACCGATGCACGTTTTCGGTTTTCTCGGCTCCCTTATGTTTTTTATTGGATTCGTGGCAATCGTAATCGTTGGCGCAAACAAAATCTACGCTTTGTGCAACAAAATTCCCGCGCATCTGGTTACAGATTCGCCATATTTCTATATTGCGCTCACGATGATGCTTCTCGGCACGCAGTTATTCCTTGCAGGTTTTCTCGGAGAGCTTGTCAGCCGAAACGCATCGGCACGCAATGACTACAAGATAGAGAAAGAAATCTAAAACACTCCGTCCGTGCAGAAGCAAAACCATTTCAAAAAAAAATATCCGGCATGTGTGCTGCTGTATGTCTGTTTTGCTGTAAACGTCATCTGTTTTGCGGCGTGCAGCAACATAGATTGTCCGCTCAGCAACACGGTTTCGGCAAAATACACCTTTTACAGTTCTTCCTCCAACGCATCTGCCGTAATCAAAGATACGCTCACGGTAAAAGCAATGGGGACTGATACGGTTTTGTACAACCTTGGAGTAAATCTTTCAGAGCTTAGTTTGCCCGTTAGTTATAACAGTAGCGCGGACACGTTGCTTTTCTGCGTTTCAAATAGCGGCGAAAGCAGAACGGATACGCTTGTCGTGGCTCACACAAACGAGGCGCATTTTGAATCAATTGACTGCAGCCCGGCGATGTTTCACAAAATAACAACTGCAAAGGTTATCAGCGGCACGGGTTCCACAAAAGTAACGCAAATAGACAGCGTTGCGGTAAACAATCCCAAAGTAAATTATAATGTTGTCGAGAATATTAAAGTTTACGTTACTCTTCCTTAGCATTGCAATGCCTTTCGGGGTCAACGCGCAGGGTGATTCTACGGTTGTTGTGCCGCAGAAAGTGCGTGGGGTGCAATATTCTCCGCAAGACATAGGGATATCGCAAAAACAAGAACTGCCTTTTCTTGCAGGATTCTCCATTTCGGGAAACCTGGCAGGGGCTTTCCTCGCTACGATATCCTCTTACGGCGAATTTGAAGGGGCTGTAAGGGCAAACATACGCGGCACATATTTTCCGATAGTAGAGCTGGGGCTCGGGGTATGCGACCATACCGACAGCGGAACGGATTTGCACTACAAGACAAGCTCTCCTTTTTTCCGCATAGGCGTTGACTACAACATTCTAAACGACAAAACTTCGGGCAACAGGGTTTTCGGCGGAGCAAGGTTGGCTTACTCTACATTCAAATACGACGTTAGCGGCCCCGATCTCCAAGATCCTTATTGGAACACCGCCACTCCTTACAATTTCAAAGGGCTTAGCGGCAACCAAATCTGGCTTGAATTGGTTTTTGGCGTAGAAACAAAAATCTGGAGCATATTTCATTTGGGTTGGAGCGCACGGTATAAAAACCGCATCGCAGGAAAATCCGACAGCATAGGCGAGCCGTGGTATGTGCCCGGCTTTGGAAAGAACGGAACGACGGTTATCGGCGGAACGTTCAACTTAATTTTTGATATATAACAGTTTATATTTTCTTTTCACCAAGATGAGTATTGTTGAGAGCATACTTCTTTCGCTCGCTCTCGCAATGGATTGTTTCAGCATTGCGTTTACGTGCGGCATTATAGAGAAACGTTTCCACGCGCCGCAAGCTATTTTGATGGCCGTGCTTTTTGGTGCGTTCCAATCCTTGATGCCGCTTATCGGCTGGGGCATCTCGGGAGTATTCTACAACTATATTGAGGATTTCGCACCCATTGTAGCTTGTGCTTTGTTGGTTTTCATTGGCGGCAAAATGGTTTGGGAGAGCATACGTGGCGGTGAAGAACGTCCGTTCAACCCCAACCGCCTGGCAACATTGCTTTATCTTGCTGTGGCTACAAGTATCGATGCGCTTGCAATAGGCATCACGTTCACCTGCATGGGTATGGAAACGGCCCAAGACATTGTCGTTCCGCTATTGACCATCGGCGCAGGCTCGTTCGTGCTTACAATCGTCGGCAAAACCATTGGCGCATTTGCCGGAAGGCGTTTCGATTTCAATGCAGAGCTTTTCGGAGGTATAATATTGGTATTGTTGGGAGTAAAGACGCTCATTCTCGGATAAAAATCACTAAAGATGAAAAAAAGAAACCTTGGAATTTTGAAGTTGTTGTTTCTCGTCGCGCTGATAATAGGCAGCGTAGTGATAGTGTCGCGCCACAGCAACGCGAAATACGTAACCGACGAGGGCAAAGTGTTCGGAACTTACTACCACATCACATATTCCTATTCCCATAGCATACAACAGGAAATCGACAAGCGTCTTGCGATGGTCGATGCCTCGCTTTCCCCGTTCAACAAGCGGAGCATTATCACAGCCGTCAATCAAAACCGCGACGTGAGGGTAGACAGCATGTTCCGCTACGTTTTCAATCTTGCCCACGAGGTTTCCGACAACACCAACGGCGCATTCGATATCACCGTTGCGCCGCTTGTGAACGCATGGGGCTTTGGTTTTGAAAAAAAAGACAGTGTAAATCCCAACCAGATACGCGAACTTTTGCAGAGCGTGGGATACCGCAAGGTGAGCCTCTCGCAGAGCGGAAGGGTGATGAAGCAAAATCCTGACACCAAGCTCGATTGCAGCGCCATCGCCAAAGGTTACGGCTGCGATGTGGTAGCCGGTTTGTTTGACGAGCTTGGAATTGAAAACTATCTCATAGAAATCGGCGGCGAGATTGTAGCAAAGGGCGAAAATGCCAAACAACAGAAATGGAGCATCGGGATAAATCGTCCCGTAGACGACTCTTTGATGGTCGAAAACAAGGTTGCCGCCGTTTTGGAACTGACCGACTGCGGTTTGGCTACGAGCGGAAACTACCGAAGGTTTTACTACAAAAACGGCAAACGCTATGCCCACACCATTGATCCGCGCACAGGCTATCCGGTGCAGCACACGCTGCTTTCTTCAACTGTTATAGCCAAAAACTGCGCCACTGCCGACGCCTATGCCACGGCTTTCATGGTGCTCGGAATCGACTCCGCAAAAATTGTGCTTGCCAACCACCCGGAACTCGAGGCTTATTTTATTTATTCCGACTCAAAAGGCGGCTACGGAGTGTGGATGTCGCAAAAACTGTCGGAACAAATGGCCCACCCCAAATAGTTGCCGCAATGAAAAGGCTCAACTACGAACAGCTGTCGTCCCTTCCGCTTTTTTTCGGAATGGACGGAGCCACTCTGGTGAGCATCTGCGAGGAGATAAACCCTGTGATTGCGCCCATGCGCAAGGGAAGCGTGATACTCAGCGCCGGCGAAAGTTGCCGCTCACTCGTATTTCTTCTTGAAGGAGAACTCGAAGCATCGTCCGTTTTCGGCAACTCCAAGTTTTTTCTCTCCGAAACCATTCGCGCCATTACGCTTGTCGAGCCGCAATGCATGTTCGGACTCCACACCACATACACCCGCAGCTACATTGCATCGGGCAGCGGTTACTACTTGCGCCTGCCCAAGACGGTAGTGGTGCACAGAATGATGGAAAACGAGGTTTTCCGTTTCAATTTCGTAAATCTTCTGAGCTCTCAGGTGCAGGAAACCACGCGCCGCCTGCGCCGTGTGGCGGGCAATGGCGTAGAAAAACGCATGGCAGAGTTTTTTGCGCGACAAATGGTGAGACTTTCAGGACACAAAACCATAAGATGCAAAATGACAGATTTGGCAGAATCTTTGTGTGAAACCAGATTGACCGTTTCCCATACCTTGCGCAACCTCGAAAGCCGCAGCCTGCTCAAATCCACCCGTGGCGCAATCGAAATACCTGCCTTCGAGAAATTTCTTGCAGGAGTGGAATAAACTTTCCCGCCTATTATCTCTCCCCTCCCCCCGCCTTGTTTTTCCTCTGACGCTATGAAAAAAATTTTAGATGACTTAAAATCTATAATTTGATGTATATGATAAAGGATTCTTCTATTAGAAATGATTTGTTTGGGTATGCTTTCAACGGGAAATTCCCGCCGAAATGTAACGACAACAACAACTTGTATCATGGATATGAGACACCAGCACAAGAATGCTTGTTCTACGATTTTGCAGTACAAGGATACGACCTTAAAATCAAGTATAAAGGTCAACCATATTACTTTATGGTAGATACAGATTACGTTTGGTTGTCTGACGAAACCTTTACAGCAACAATTCAGAAGTTTGCTAATGGAAATGATGCCTTACTGCACTTTTGTATCAACGGCATTCCGCTTTATAAACTTGTTGACGATTTGGAGGAATTTGAGCCAATGTAAAATTCCTTGAACATTGTTGACTGTAGTCTTGTCGTTTTTGTTGTAAAAGGGCTTGCGAGGCTACTTGAATATATTGTAGAAAAACGGGCCTCAAGCATTATAAACGTAAAATCTTCACCCGAAAAACGATGTCGGTTTTTCGCAAAAACAATGTCTGATATTATTTAAACAATGTCAGACATTGGAAAAACGATATACCCACTGGCTTCTCGCACGCCTTGTTTACGATTTTTCGCGAGCCGAAACGTAAGCATTTTCCCGCATTTCAGACGCCTCGTTCCGCAAGTCGAAAGTTTCATTCCGCAAGCCTGAAAACCATGCTGTGCAGGGCGAAAAAACGAGTCGGCATCTCGTAAAAACTCCGGGCCACCAAATTTAAATTAGATGCGTCGGAATTTAAATTCCGACGCATCTCGTAAAACACGAGATGCCTTGCAATTTTTTGCATATTCCACAAGTTTTCCCCCAAGTCTCAAAAAAACATTTCCAAATGGCTAAGAATGTTAGAAATACCCTGCTATTTATCAAAATATTATAGCTAAATTTGCAGCCAAATTAAGCATACTTATTACAATATGCGATAGCTATTGAAAAACAAAAAATCAGTATAAATCAAAAAACATTTTACCAGTCATTTTTCAAGGGCAAAAAATGCCATTGAGAATGAAAAACAAATCAATTATGAAGAAGAAATTTACCAATTTCGTCAAGACAGCGGGAGGAGCATTGTTGTTGCTCGTTCTAATGCTCGTTGGCGTAACCCAAGCCAAGGCGCAAGAAACCTACGGCTTGAAGATTGCAGGAGTTGAAGTTACAAGCGAGAATTGCAACGACCTAAGCGTAATCAGCGGCGTGAGCGGAACTGTGAAATACGACCCCGCCACAAAAACGCTTACTCTCGACAGCGCTAAAATCCTTGGACTCCAATCCTATTGCATAGAAAACAACAACATTAGCGGACTCGTGATAAATGCAACAGGGGAAAACTACGTGGGAAGCCGTTTTATTTCTATTGCAATCTACCAGCCTACAACAATAACTGGAGGCGGAACCATCAATACAGGAGAAAGCGCAAATACAGGTATCAAAATTCAAAAAGCCTCTCTTCTTATCGATAGCTGCACCGTGAATGCTCAAGGAAAACAGTGCGGAATAAGTGGAGCTGACGGCGCAAGCGGAACAGAAACTCTTATCATTCGAAATGCAAAGGTTACGGCAAAAAGCGAAGGCCATGGTTCTATCTACAACTTGGGAGCGCTCACGCTTGACAGCTGCATAATCACCACGCCAGAAGGCGCTGCGTTTGACAAATCCCTATACGCTGTTGCGCAAAACGGGGAAATCGTGAAAAGCGAAGTTGTTATTGAAAAGATTGAAGAACCAACCGTAAGCTATGGCTTGAAAATTGCAGGAATTGACGTTACCAACAAAAACTGCAACGACCTAAGCGTAATCAGCGGCGTGAGCGGAACTGTGAAATACGACCCCGCCACAAAAACGCTTACTCTCGACAGCGCTAAAATCCTTGGACTCCAATCCTATTGCATAGAAAACAACAACATTAGCGGACTCGTGATAAATGCAACAGGGGAAAACTACGTGGGAAGCCGTTTTATTTCTATTGCAATCTACCAGCCTACAACAATAACTGGAGGCGGAACCATCAATACAGGAGAAAGCGCAAATACAGGTATCAAAATTCAAAAAGCCTCTCTTCTTATCGATAGCTGCACCGTGAATGCTCAAGGAAAACAGTGCGGAATAAGTGGAGCTGACGGCGCAAGCGGAACAGAAACTCTTATCATTCGAAATGCAAAGGTTACGGCAAAAAGCGAAGGCCATGGTTCTATCTACAACTTGGGAGCGCTCACGCTTGACAGCTGCATAATCACCACGCCAGAAGGCGCTGCGTTTGACAAATCCCTATACGCTGTTGCGCAAAACGGGGAAATCGTGAAAAGCGAAGTTGTTATTGAAAAGATTGAAGAACCAACCGTAGACTACGGCCTGTCGCTCGCCGGCGTATACGTTACCAACAAAAACTGCAACGACCTTAGCGTAATCGAAGGCGTGGAAGGAACAGCGAAATACGACCCCGAAACAAAGACGCTCTATCTCGAAAACGTAACAATCACGAATGAAGGAAACGGCATTGACAACGACACAATAGATGGTCTTACAATCAATGTAACCGGCGAGAATCGCATTACAACAGCGTACACCGCAATAAACTTGAACTACAACCCAACAATAATCAAAGGTAACGGAGTTCTCTATGCAGAGTCAAACGAAAGTCCGGGCATTTACTTCAGGGAATCACTTGAGATCGACAGTTGCACAGTGAACGCAAAAGGAACTTACGGTATTACTGGAGATCTCGGAGAGTCTGAAACTCTCACGATACGCAACGCCACCGTAAAGGCAGCAGGCCCCGAAGGCTCTGTCTGCGACATTGCTTCGATAGCATTTGACGGCTGCTTTATCAAACAGCCCGCCGGAGCTGCGTTTGACGAAACCCTGCATTCCATTGCGCTCAACGGACAAACCGTTACCGACACTGTGGCAATAGAAAAGGTTGTAAACTACGGCATGCAGATTAACAAAGTAAATGTAACCAACGAAAACTGCAACGACCTAAGCGTAATTCCAGGCGTGAGCGGAACAGCGAAATACGATCCCGAAACAAAAACGCTATTCCTTGAAAACGCAACAATTACGACAGACAGAGACAACAAGGGCATTGACAACGACACAATATACGGGCTTACAATCAACGTTACCGGCGAGAACAACATTACAACAAAGGGTGCCGCTCTAATCTTGAACTATAACCCGACGACCATCAAAGGCGGCGGAACGCTCAATATAGTGTCAAATACCCTTGCAAGCATCTTCTTCAAAAAATCACTTGAGATTGACAGCTGCACAGTGAACGCCAAAGGAAAATGGGGTATTGCAGGAGAAGATGGAGCATCTGAAACTCTCATCATGAACAATGCCAACGTAACGGCAGAGGGAACAAAAGGCTCTATCTGCGACATCCTTTCGCTCACACTCGACTACTGCTCAATCACACAGCCCGACGGCGCTGCGTTTGACGAATCTGTAAAAGCAGTTGCGCTCAACGGAGAAACAGTAACCAGCAAGGTGATAATAAAATCCGACCAGGCAGTAGGCATCAAGGACGTGAAAACCTCCGTTTCGGCACGCAAGCAAGGCATCTACAGCATCGACGGAGTTTACCTCGGCACCGATTTCGACTCTCTGCCTAAGGGAATCTACATCAAGGACGGAAAGAAAGTCTTGAAGTAACATCGCGAAAATGCCGACAGTTTCCAGCTGAAAGCATACCATACTAATAAAAGGGACAAGCCCGCAACCGGCGGACTTGTCCCTTTTTTATGCCCTTGAAATGCCGCGCCTCTTTTTGCACGCCTTATTTACGGTATTTCGCGAACCAAATCGAATGTTTTTTACCGCGAGCCAAGACCCCTGCTGCGCAGGGCGAAAAAATTTGTCGGCATCTTGTAAAAACTCCGGGCCATGTAATTTAAATTAGATGCGTCGGAATTTAAATTTGGTGGCCCGGAGTTTTTCACGAGATGCGTTGCAGTTTTTTGCAGCATGCAATATAGTAAAAAATCTATCCGTTATCCCGTTCTCGCTTGTATATCATGAGCAACATTGCAGGCAGCACAATCAGCAGCAAAGGCAACCCCACAACAAATCCGCCTATCACTGCCACGGCGAGCGGCTGCTGCATCTGCGCCCCAAGCCCCATGCCAAGCGCAAGAGGCATAAGCGCAAGCACTGCACCTATTGCAGTCATCAGTTTGGGCCGTATGCGCAAAGCGATGGCATAGTCCACCGATTCAGAAACGCTTCCGCCCCGACGGCGATTGGTTATATATTGCCAGACGGTGAATATGGCATTTTCGGCAATGATTCCCACCACCATTATAATGCCCGTATAGCTGCTCACATTCAGCGGCACGCCTACAATATACAATGCCATGAGGCAACCGCCTATTCCCATTACCGATACAAGAAGTATGGCTATCGACACAAGCCACTGCCGGAAAAGGAAAACCAATACGGCAAACACCAAAAGCACTGCAAGCGAGAGAATCAGGGCAAGTTCGCGAAACGATTGCTGTTGTTCCGAATACGCTCCGCCGTATGAAATGCTGTATCCCGGCGGCAAGGATATCTTTTGCGAGATGCAGTTTTGCAGTTCTGCCATGACGTTTCCCAAATCGCGGTTTTCAAGACGTGCTGTAAGGGTTA
The DNA here is from genome assembly GCA_963660485.1 of bacterium. Lineage (GTDB taxonomy): Bacteria > Bacteroidota > Bacteroidia > Bacteroidales > Bacteroidaceae > UBA6398. Next base: position 38,022 of record CAVKYH010000012.1, read on the forward strand.
TCACGCTCTTCAAGTTCTCCCGCCGCTGCTCTATCTCGCCACCAATCACGCGCATGTTGCAGAAAAACGAAAGCGGGCGCGTATTTCCGTCGCACAAGAATATAGGGACGTTTTCAAGATGTTGGGGCGAGTTTTCATTAAAATCGGTGAACCTTAAAAGAATGCGCCTCATCTGTTCCCCTTCCTGCACCGAGCCTATCTGCAAACCGCCAGTCATCGATGCTTGAGCAGGATTGGGTTCCGCCACATTCTGAGGCTGACACATGGCAACCCCGCCAGTTTGCGCCGCAAGCTGTTCCTGAAAATCGGTGAGGCTTATACCAAACCGCGAAAGCCTTTCCCTGTCGGGCTCAAACACTATCGATGCACCGGCAGGCACAAGCCCGTTGTCGATATCCACTATGCCGTCCACGCTCTGCATAACCCCTTCGGTTTTTTCCGCAAGTTGTTGCAGCAAAGTATAGTCATCGCCGAAAATCTTCACCTCCACAGGTTTCGGAGTACTCATCAAATCACCAAGTAAATCAGATATGCGCTGCCCGAAGTCAATGGTCATCAGCGGCACATGCCTCGAAAGTTCGCGGCGAAGCTCTGCAATTACTTCGGGAGTGGTTTTGCCGCAATCGGGCTTCAGTTGTATAAGATAATCGCCGAAGTTGCTGGGGCGCGTCTTGAACGACATTCCCAACGCCGTACGTCGCGAGTAGGTTTCCACCGCAGGATTTTTCATTATTATAGCCTCCATTTGCCGGCAAAGTCGGTCGGTTTCTTCAATATCCGTGCCGGCGGGCGAATGATAATCGAGCACAATTGTCCCTTCGTCAAGTTCGGGAAGAAAACCAGAGGACAAGTGCGAAGAAACATACCACCCACCCGCTAATACAAACACCACAAACACGGCGGCAAGCCACGGACGGCGATATATAGCGGTGAGAAAACGAACTTTGCGAATCGCGGCCTCTTCCATCTCCTTTGCATCAAGACTTTTGGGGCGCAACTTTTTACGGTAGCCTATCATCAGATGAAGCACAGGCAACAACAGCCACGTAACAAGGAACGACGCCACAAGAGTGAGCTGCATAGTATCGGAAAGCTCGCGGAAAAAACTGCCGGCAAGCCCACTCATCAAGCGGAAAGGGAAATGTATCACGATTGTAGAAAGCGACGACGCCACCATGGCAGGGAAAATATTGCGGATAGCAGCTCTGACGGCTCCGAAACGGGTGATTGCAGTATTTTCCTCGTGTTCGCGGTAAATCTGCTCAATTATCACAATCGCGTCATCGATTATCAGTCCCACAGAAGCCGCCATAGCTCCAAGCGACATCACGTTTATTGAAATTCCAACCAAGTAGCACAGCAAGATACTCAATGCTATCGTTACGGGAATGGTTAGCATCACCACAAGGCTCGACCTCCACGAACGCAAAAAGAATATCATCACAACGATAGCTAGAAACAATCCCTCGTAAATGGTCTTGAGTACACTATGAATGCTGTTTGCCACAAAAACACTCTGGTTGTAGTATGTTTTCAACTCGTAACCAGGCGGAAGTTGACGCTCGATTTCTTTTGCCTTAGCGTCCACGTTTTTTGCAAACTCAACAAGATTCACTCCAGGCTGCTTCACAATATCAATCAATACCGCATCGTTGCCGTCGGCATTGATCTTAAGAAATTCCTGCTGCTCCTTGATTTCCACATCTGCGATATCACCCACACGAACAACCCTCTTGCCGTCATTGCGGACTATCACGTTTTTTATGTCTTCGGTTCCGTTTATACGTGTATCGGTCAAAGTGAGATAAAGCCGCCCGTAATTTGCCACGTTTCCGTTGCCGAGCACAAAATTAGTCTGCGAAAAGGCCGCCTTAACCATTGCCGGGGTAACGGAAAGCACCGTCATTTTCCCTACATCGGGCTTTACAACGAATTCCTTTGCTTTGCCGCCGCGCACAACAACGTTGCTTATTCCGTTGACCTGCGAAAACATCGGGCGAACAAGAAGATTTCCTACATCACGCAATTCTATACGACTATGAACCTTGCTCTCGAGCGTAAAACCGCACACCGGAAAAAGCGACTGGTTCATTGCTTCGGCAGAAACCACAGTTCCTTCGGGCAAGAAGCCTTTGATTTCGTTTATTCTGCTTTCGAGTTGTGTTTTCAATGCGTATATATCCGTCCCCCACCGAAAGAAAACGTCCACAACACAGCTTCCGCGACTTGTACTGCTCTTTACAACCGTAACTCCAGGCACTTTCTTTACGGCGCTTTCCAATGGTTTTGTAACGGTAATCATCATGCGGTCGACGGGCTGCTGTCCTGCATCGGCAATAACCGTTATGCGCGGAAACAATACCTCTGGAAAAAGGTTTACCTGCATTTGCGAATAACACCAAAGCCCTCCCAAAAGAATCAAAAGGGACACGAAAAGAATTGGGCGGCGATATATCTGGTGTAGACTCTTTTTCTGTAAATCATTCATTGTTCCCACGCTATTTTGCAATTGATATTTTTGTGCTGTCTCCCAATCCATAAGCTCCGTTATGCACTATGCGGTCGGCAACACTCAATGTGCCGGCTTTGATCTCTGTTTCTGTGGAATTTTCGGCGCATATTTCCACTGGTACTCTTATTGCCGTGCTGTCGTCAACAAGTTTCATCACCCAATGTTCGGTCATCGTTTCATTGCTTTGTACAGATCCTTTGGGCAATATCAGTCCTTGTGCACCGTCCGCGGCTTTTGTTTCAATCAAAGCCCTCACATTCATTCCCTCAGGCAGGAAAGGCGCGGAAGCATATGCCACCACGCGCTGCGTCTGCGAAGCAACGTCCATCGTGGCAAGCGGCAAGGATATCCTTGCGTTGACATGTTTTCCATCGGGCAGCACTATCGTACATTTACTCCCGTCTTTGGCACAATCATGCTGCTCATACGGGACATCTATCTCAAACGCCATACTGTTTTCGTCTACTATCGAGCAAAGCGTAGTGTTTTCAGCAGCATAACAACCCGTTGTTATCTGCACGTCAAGCACTATTCCGCTTTGATGCGCCGTTATTGTTATTCCTTTTTCGTGAGTTGTGGCAAGGGCATGCTGTTCCTTACTTTCAATACGGTAAAGAATTTGTCCGGCACTCACTCTTTTTCCTGGCTTGACGAATGATTTCACGATGAATCCCGATATCGGTGCAGCCACAACCGTTTTGCCGAGATATATGGTGGTTGCGGGCAATTCTATATACTGCCTTATTTTTCCGGGGCGTGCATGTGTCAACGTTACGGTGGTTCGCGGTTCGGTCAAGTCGGCATCTTTGTTTGACGGGGTGCTTTGGCAAGCGCATAGTATCGCCGAAGCAAGGATTGTAAATGCTATGTTTTTCATCTTCTATAGAGTTTACCAATTCCAATAATTGTATGCAACCGTTGCAAGCTGCATATTGGTTTGCACGAGCAGTTTGTTTTTCTGAGTCTCCACCTTGTTGCGCAACACGGATATGTAGTCGAGCACAGACAGTTGCCCTGCTTCCATTTCTTTGGCGTAGATGTCCAGAACCTCATCGTATTCCGCAATTTGTGCCTGCATTGTCTGCAATCGTCGGCGGTATCCTATAATTTCTCCAAGGCATTGAGCCACCCTCGTCTTGCGTTTCAATTCGGCGTCGTTGCGGTTTGTTCTTATTGCGAGCTGTTGCAGTTGCGCCTCTTTCTGTTTCATGCGCATTTGTCTGCCGTCGTATAAAGTCCACGACAAAGAAATTCCCATGCTCCAGCCCCAGTGTCGGAACCATCGCGAATAATCACCGGTCTGCAACCCTCCGTCGGCATATAGGTTGAGTTTTGGTTTGTAATCTGCGGCAAAGACGTGCAATTCAGCCGCAACATTCATGCTGTCAAGGCGGTATCGTTCAGCAAAACCGCTTGAAAAATGCGTCAGCATGGGGCGTTGTTCCAACTCCACGGCTTGCAGTTCCACTGTTGCGGTATCCTGAATGCCGCAGAGCATATTCAGTGTGGCAAGGTTGGAACTATAGTCCTGCATTGCCGCCAACAGTTGCTCGTCGTTGGCTTTTATTTGAATCTCGAGCAGTTTCACGTCAGACTGTTTCAAGATAAAATTGTCGGCCAAACGTTTCACCGCGCTGTATTGTTGCTTCAGAATCATCTCCGTGGTATCGGCGAAATCGCGCTGTGCCTTGCAGAGCAGGCATTGCAGGAACTGCTCCGCAACAAGCCGTTCCAATTCGTGCTCTTCCACGCAGATATCATTCGCCAACACCGCATTGTTTGCCTCGGCCTGCTTTTTTGCCGCATCATAAGCAATGCGCCCGAGCAAAGGCTTCGTCCACGAAATTCCCACATGGGTATGACCGCTGCTCTCGCCCAAGTCGTAACCATAATATTCCTTCCCGTCCTGCGCATTCCATTTGAAAGAGGTGCGGTTTCCGTCAACCAGCACAACGGGAACAAACAAACATTCCCCCGTAAGCTCCACCCGCGAACGCATATATGCGGCACGCAGACGAAGGAGTTGTTGTCTGACAGTTTCCGACTGAATCTGTTTTGTTTTTATCAAAGGGCTGTATTTTTTGGCACTTTCCACATAAAAGCCCAACGTTCTTCGGAGCATCTGCCCCATACATTGCTGCCACACCACTGCAAACAGCATTACTACCAACATTTTTCGCATACTGATAATTCTTGTTTCGCGCAAAATTAAGGCAGGGTTTTGTAGAAATATTGTAGCCCGAAAAACGATGCCGGTTTTTCGTAAAAACAATGTCTGATATTATTTAAGGATTATCCTATATACTTTTTCACACGCCTTATTTAATATGTCTCCACAAGCCGAAACGTAAGCATTTTTCCGCATCTCAGACGCCTCATTCCGCAAACCGGAAACCATGCTGCGCAGGGCGAAAAAATTTATCGGCATCTTGTAAAAACTCCGGGCCACCAAATTTAAATTCCGACGCATCTAATTTAAATTACATGGCCCGGAGTTTTTGCGAGATGCCTTGTAATTTTCGCGGCATATGATGCGATATTAAAAACAGCGTAATCAGCGTTTTTACCGCCCCTTGTTTCAATGCATACAACTGTTGCAAAGCCACAAAACTGCAACAACGACACAAAACACTCGTATTTGTGCCACTTTTCACGGTTTATGGGGCATAGGATTGCGCTTTTTCGCTATATTTGCAGTTATATCATGAAATTAATCAACTAAAATAGATGAACATATTCAAGATCATTTGTCTGGCATCTGCGGCCTTGCTTGCCACTCCGTCAGACGCCCAAAATTGCGCTCCCGCAGACGGGGCGAAAAAATGTGCTATGAAGTGCTGCACAAACAAGATTCCTGCCCTCCAAGGCATCAGTATGCAAACCGATCGCCGTGTAGTTTCCTACATATTGCCCAAGCGCATTATGTGGAAGCAAAGCACCGGCGGCTCAACCATTGAGAATGAGCAGATACTGATGAAAAACAATTACGGACAGACTGCCCTCGGAGGCATATCGTTCTGCCATTTGAAAAACGGCACCGGCGGCATGAATTCCATGCTTTTCGACTTCGGGGCAGAGCTTCAGGGCGGAATACAAATCGTTACAGGCGGCAATCCGGCAAACTCCGTGAAGCTGCGCATACGTTTCGGAGAATCGGCATCAGAGGCAATGTGTGATATCGACGGGAAAAATGGCGCCACCAACGACCATGCGATGCGCGATTTCGTACATCAGGTACCCGGAATGGGCGTCTCGGAAGTAGGAAACTCGGGATTCCGCTTCGTGCGTATCGACGTGTTGGGCGACAACACCGATTTGCTCCTGCAAGAAGTGCGCGCAGCTTTCCGATACAGGGACATTCCGTATCTCGGCTCGTTTGAATGCGACAACGAAAGGCTCAACAAAATATGGCAGACGGGCGCATACACCGTACATCTCAACATGCAGCAATATCTGTGGGACGGCATAAAACGCGACCGCCTGGTGTGGACCGGAGATATCAACCCCGAGGTGCTCACAATTGCTACCGTGTTCGGCGCAAACGATGTGGTGAACAAAAGTCTTGACCTCTCTAAAGAAAACTTCAAGCCCACAGAATGGATGTGCACCATTTCGAGCTACTCCATCTGGTGGCTGATTACCCATTACCAATGGTATCTCTACACCGGCAACAAGAAATATCTCGATGAGCAGAAAGAATATTCCACAGAACTCATCAACGAGCTAATGAAATACGTGGACGACAAAGGATATGAGAAACTCAACGCAAGATTCCTCGACTGGCCCTCTTCGGAAAACCCCAAGGGCATCGACGCCGGGTTGCAGGCTATAATGGTAATGGCTTTTGAAACCGGAGAAAAGCTCGAAACTATTTGGGGAAATACCGAACTCGCACAAAAATGCGCCGAGCTTGCAAAGAAAATGAAAAAGTGTCGCCGTGATTTCAACAATTCCAAACAAGCTGCGTCGCTAAACGCAATTGCTGGAATGATAGACCCCGCGAAAGCGGCCAAGAAAACAATTCTGCCGGGCGGCGCAAAAGATTTCTCCACTTTCTACGGATATTATATGCTCGAAGCACTCGCATTGTCGGGCAACTACACCGAAGCAATGGATATAATGAGCGAATACTGGGGCGCAATGCTCGACCTCGGCGCTACTACTTTTTGGGAAGACTTCAATATTGATTGGACAAAAAATGCCGCACGTATAGACGAGCTCGTGCCCGAAGGCAAGACCGACATTCACAAATCCTACGGCAACTATTGTTACAAAGGTTTCCGTCATTCGTTCTGCCACGGCTGGGCTTCGGGTCCCACCACTTGGTTGAGCGCGCACGTTTTGGGAGTGAAAGTGCTTGAACCGGGCTGCAAAAAAGTTTTGATCGAACCCCATCTCGGCAATTTGAAATGGGCAAAAGGCACATTCCCCACCCCCTACGGAGTGATTACCATATCGCACAAAGTAGGCAGCAATGGAAAAATAGAATCTGAGATAGCTGCGCCCCAAGGCGTGGAAATCGTGAAAAGCGAAAACGACAAATAATATAGCCATATCATGAAAATCAAAAACATAATAAGAGCCGCTGCCGTATCGGGCGTTGCCATACTCGCGGCAAGCAATGCCGGCGCACAATTCAAGCAGGCACCGATAACCACAATGGAATCAAATTTCCGTTGTATCCCCGATTCGCAAAAGATAGCCGTTTATTGGTACTGGATGTCCGACAACATTTCAAAGGAAGGCGTTGTAAAAGATTTGCAAGCCATGAAACGTGTGGGCATAAACCGCGTTCAGATCGGAAATATCGGAGGTCAGGAAGTGCCATACGGCAAAGTGAAAGTATTTTCACAGGAATGGTGGGAAGTATTGCACACCGCGCTCAAAACAGCCGGCGACCTCGGAATAGAAGTAGGCATCTTCAATTGCCCGGGTTGGAGCCAAAGCGGCGGACCTTGGGTAAAGCCCAACCAAGCTATGAGATATCTCGCGGAATCACGCACCAAAGTTTCCGGAGGTAAACTGTTGAAAATACAACTACCCGAAATAGGAAAAGAAGCACAGGACGTAAAAGTTCTCGCATTCCCCGACCTTGAAATAGCATCGACTTTCAAAGCGCAGCAAGCCATCGGAAGTGCAAAAACACTTGACTTTCATAGCGACAAAGCGGCTACCGTGAGAAGCGTAACGTTTACCTGCAAAAAACAAACGTTCCTGAACAGCGCCACACTCTATGCTAAAGAAGGCAATGACTATAAGTTTGTGCGCAACATCACACTTGATCGTCGCAATGCCGAACTTAATGTGGGCTTTGTGCCTTACGCTCCTATCGTTGTGTCTATCCCGGAAACATCATCTACCGACTTCCGTCTCGTATTTGCCGGCGACGAAGATAAGTTCCAGGATATCGTTTTGTCGGAAAACCCTGTCGTAGACAACTATCCCGAGAAAACTTTGGAAAAGATGTGGCAAACTCCCCACCCGTTCTGGTATGATTATATGTGGAAGCCGTCGGCAGAATGCAGCGACAAGAATCTTATAATGAATACGCAGCAGGTGATAGATTTAACCGGGAATTTCCAAAACGGAGTGCTCACATGGAACGCACCAAAAGGCAAATGGACTATCCTAAGAACCGCAATGGTGCCCACAGGTACGACCAACGCACCGGCATCTCCCGAAGCAACGGGATATGAAACCGACAAAATGAGCGCAAAACACGTGGCTGCACATTTTGATGCGTTCCTCGGCGAAATAATGCGCCGCATTCCAGCACAAGACCGCAAGACTTTCAAAATTGTTGTGGAAGACAGTTACGAGACAGGCGGACAAAATTGGACTGACGAGATGATTCCGGAATTCAAGAAACGTTATGGTTACGATCCTGTGCCGTTTATCCCGACTTTCTACGGATATGTGGTAAATTCTGAAGACCAAAGCGAACGCTTCCTTTGGGATGTGCGCCGTCTCATCGCAGATATGGTGAGCTACGAGTATGTTGGCGGACTCAAAAAGGTGAGCAACGAACACGGACTGACCACATGGCTCGAAAACTACGGGCATTGGGGATTCCCGGGTGAGTTCTTGCAATACGGAGGTCAGAGCGATGAAATAGCAGGTGAGTTCTGGAGCGCCGGAGATTTGGGAGATATTGAAAACCGAATAGCTTCGTCGTGCGGACATATATATGGCAAACGTCGCGTATGGGCAGAATCGTTTACTTGCGGCGGTCCGGATTTTTCACGTTACCCCGGAGAAATGAAACAAAGAGGCGACAAATTTTTCGCAGAAGGCATCAACAACACGCTTTATCATCTTTATATTCAGCAGCCGGACGATCGCGCACCGGGTATCAATGCTCCTTTTGGAAATGAGTTTAATCGTTTGAATACTTGGTTCTCTCAATTAGACGTTTTCAACAAGTATATCAAGCGCTGCAACTATATGCTGCAACAAGGATACTATGTGGCCGACGTGGCATACTATATAGGAGAAGACGCACCCAAGATGACGGGAATAAGAAATCCCGAAATTCCACAAGGATACTCTTACGACTATATCAACGCCGAAGTTATTGAAAAGAGTGGGCGCGTAGAAGACGGCAAACTTGTTATCGACGGCGGAATGAGATACAGCGTACTCGTATTGCCGCCTCAAAACACCATGCGTCCCGAGTTTATTACAAAATTGCAGCAGCTCGTCAAAGACGGACTTGTTATAATTGGCCCGAAACCCGAGCGCTCTCCGAGTTTACAGAACTATCCTGCTGCGGACAAGCAGGTTTCTGAAATTGCGACAGAGATGTGGGGCGGCGACAAGTACTTCAACCGCGTTGTTGCTTACGGGAAAGGTAAAGTCTATCCTCATGCTTCGATTGAAGAAGTTATGGCAGACATGGGTATTGTTCCCGACTTCAAGAGCAACGACCCGGTTCTTCCTATTACGTTCTTGCACCGCACTCTTCCCGATGCCGAAGTTTATTTCGTGGCAAACCAAGGCGACAAGGCGATAAACTTTAATGGTTCGTTCAGAATTAGCGGGAAAACGCCGGAGCTTTGGAATCCGCAAACCGCAGAAGTTCGCAATTTGCCGCAATATACCCAACTTTCAAAAACAATCGAAATCCCGTTGGAATTGCAACCGCTCGAAAGCGCATTCGTTGTGTTCCGCAACAACTCAGACTCCACAAAAACTACAGGAGTTAACTATCCCGAGAAAAACGTATTGGCTGCAATTTCCACTCCATGGACTGTGGCGTTCGAGCAAGGCAAAGGTGGCCCGGAAAACAAGGTTACTTTTAATACTCTGTCGGATTGGTCGAAAAACAACGACAACCAAATCAAATACTTCTCCGGACATGCTATCTACACCAACAGTTTCAAGATTTCCAAGTTGCCCGAAGGGGAGACCTACATTGACCTTGGCAAAGTAATGGTCATGGCAAAGGTAAAAATCAACGGAGAAGAGGCCGGCGGAGTATGGACGCCGCCTTACCGTCTTAATATCACGAAATTCCTGAAAAAGGGCGTAAACAACATTGAAGTTGACGTTGTGAACAATTGGCGCAACCGTTTGATTGGCGAAAAGAATCTGCCCGAAAGCGAACGCTTCACATTCCAAACGTTCACCTACCTCAGCAAAGATTCAGAGCTTCAAGAATCCGGACTTATCGGTCCTGTGGAGATACAAAACTACAAATACGAACTCAAAAAGTAAACAACCATGCGTTTCAAGCATTTGCTTCTAACGGCAGCCCTCACAGTGTCGGCATTTCCTGCTTTTGCCGACACTGTGCCGTGCATCGCCAACATCGTAAACTTTGTGCGCAAAACTGAACCGAGAATCGATGCAATTACCGACGAGATTTTGTTCAAGACCACCGAGAACCAGGCGATAAGCATGCTTAACAATAATCTCAACGGCACATTTCTTTTGCAATACGATGCTCTCATCGACCCCAAATATCAGGAGTTGATGCGTTCGCTCCCTGCCGATTTTGAAGTAGGTGCCTGGTGGGAGATCACACAGCCGCACGTGGAAGCAGCCGGGCTCAAATGGCGTGGTCGCTATCCTTGGGATTGGCATGCCAATGTCGGTTTTGCCACGGGCTATACCCCACAGGAGCGTGAAATGCTTGTAGACGTTTACATGAAGAAATTCAAGGAAATTTTCGGGAGATACCCTGCATCGGTAGGTTCATGGTTTATCGATGCCCACACGCTCAAATATCTTGTCGACAAATACCATATCGTTGCTTCGTGCAACTGTCGCGATCAAGTGGGAACCGACGGCTATACAATTTGGGGCGGTTATTGGCAGGGCGCATACTATCCGTCGGTAAACAATGCCTATATTCCGGCGCAAACCAAGCGTTCCCAAATCAACGTTCCCGTATTCCGTATGCTTGGGAGCGACCCTCTATATCAATATGATTGTGGTGTTGGCGGCGTGGCGCAAGGAGTTTCCACGCTTGAGCCCATTTGTCAGGGCGGCGGCGGAAATGAGGCGTGGACGGACTGGTATTTTCAAACCATAACCCAAGATCCGGCAATGGGATATACCTATTTCCAGGCCGGACAAGAGAATTCGTTCACATGGGCAAGCATGCGCGACGGCTACTTGATGCAATTGCCCAAAATAGCTGCCCTCAAAAACAAAGGAATGGTGAGAGTGGAAACACTTGAGCAGTCGGGAAAAAATTTCTCTAAGCGCAACAAACTCACTCCTCCCACTGCCACATCGGCTCTGAGCGACTACACACCGCGCAATGCCAAGACGCTTTGGTTCAACAGCCGTTTCTATCGCGCCAACTTGTTTTGGGAAAAAGGCAGGTTCCGTTTCCGCGACATACAGGTGTTCAACGAAGACAACAAATCACTCTATCTCACTTCGCCGGGCACTTCCACCGAATGCCACTACTATGCCCTTCCGCTTGTTGACGGTTGTCTTTGGAGCACAACCGACTATATGGCGGGACTGCGAATTCTCGAACGTCAGGGCACGGGCGAATTTTCCGAGACAAAGGTTATCGGACAAAACATTTCGGCAGACAGATACGAAACCACGGTGAAAATAAACGCCGAAGGCGGCAGGGAATATATCATCAAGTTCAAAGAAAAAATGATTACCCTCACCTCGCCCCAAGGAGATGACTTCTGTTTGGAACTGTCCACGGCATCAGGCGCAAAGTTGCCGTTCACCGACATCACCGAAAAGCAAGTGAAAGCCTCGCGCGACGGTTTCGGATATTCGGTAACGCTCAAAAGCGGAACGTTCGCCGACATGCGCAGCAACCAAGGCAAAGTTTTCAGAATCATGCCCAAATGGGGAATAATCAAACTCTATCTGGCACAAAAATAATGCGCTGCAAAAGCAAAAAACAACCGATATTGCTCATACAGCCAAGCTTTTGAAATGGAAGATCTACAACGACAAAACTATCGCCATCGCCTCCCGGTGCAACTACGTTTCAGCGATGTCGACCAATTCGGGCATGTGAACAACTCTGTGATGTTTTCTATCTACGACATGGCTAAAACAGAGTATTTCAAAGTCGTGTTGCGCGAGTTGCTCAACGCCGACACGCTCGCAGTAGTGGTCAACATCAATGCCGACTTCATTCACCCCGTTTTTTATGGCGACCACATTGAGATACTCACGGCTGTGGTAAGAATAGGAACTAAAAGCATCACGGTTTCGCAGCAGGCCATAAACGCAAAGACGGGCAGCGTGGTGAGCACATGCCGCACAGTGCTTGTGGCATTCTCTGCTTCGCTCAACGATTCCATTGCCGTGCCCGATGAAATACGCCGCCGTTTCACCCAATACGAGAACAATATTCTAATATAAACCTCGGCAAAAATCCTACACGGCATCTCGTAAAAACTGCAAGCCATGTAATTTAAATTCCGGGCCACCAAATTTAAATTTGGTGGCCCGGAGTTTTTGCGATAACCGATGTAAGAAAAAACTTATTCGCTCTTGATTATTTTCTTTGTCTTAGTCTTCTCATATGCAACGTTTTGATTGTCCAGAAAATCAAGTTGCACATAGCAAACAATGGCTTCGCCGTATTGCGCACGCGATATAGCGAGATTCACAGTGCCTTCCGGCATTTTGTAAACCGTAAAATAGTCGCAATTCCCGGCTTTCACGCCCTCCATTTTCTGAGCTTCGCTAAGATTTACGGCAGAATCGCCGGCGAACTTCTCGGTACATTCAGCCGGTTTACCATATTTTTCGGTCAACTTGGCTTTGAGTTCGTTGTAGTTGCATAGAAGCGAATCCCATTTCTCATGATGTTCAAACGTTACGCCCACGCCAAACACCAAATCCTTTTTTGTGCACGACTGAATGAAGAGCGTAACATTCTTGTAGCCGTCATATTCGCCCATCATCACGGCATTTTTGTCGATATTCGAGTTGAAATCAAAACCTTTCTTCTCCATTTTCTCCACAAATGCGCTCACCGTGCCATCGATAGGCTCGGAAAGAAAAAGCAGATGCTTTGCCTTGTTCTGAGCAAAGCCTGCCGCGCAAACCAAAAGGCAGACAAGAGAAATAAAAATCTTTTTCATGCTGATGTTATTTTATTTTGTTTGAAATCCAATGTGATTTATTCGTGCTTCTTGAGCAGGAAAAACGCCGATGTAGTAAAGAAATCCCTAAGATAGGGCACAGCGCTTATCGCTCCGCAGAGAGTGCGCGGCTTGAGTCCGAACTTGGCCTTATAATGCGGGTTGATAAACCAAAGATGTCTGTTCTCAATCGCAAATCCCGCGTTGCGCGCCGTTTTTTCAAAGAGTTCAATCGTTGTGCGTGTGGAACGAATGTCCATAAGTTCAGTGATATCCTTTTCACTTACGTCGCAAAATTCAAGCAAAAGGCGATACACCGATTCGGGAAGCAGATGAATAAACGGAGCATGGGAGCAAAACTTGCTGCGACAGATTTGCTGGTGTCCGCCAAAGGGCATAAACCATGCGGGGAAGCCGAAAAAAGCAATTCCGCCGGGACGCAGGAAACGCAAGGCGGCAGACAGGAATCCCAATTTATCGGGCACGTGCTCTATAACGTCGTGTGCGAGGACAATATCGAACTTCCCGGAAAATTCTTCGCCCAAAGTGCTTGCATCCTGACAGATGAAAGTGCCGTGAAAACCGTCCTGGGCAAAAAAAGTCTTGGCCTGCTCTGTGCGTTGTCTCACAATATCCACACCAGTTACCTCGCAGCCTCTCTCGGCAAAGGGCTCGAGATTTCCGCCTTCGCCGCAACCTATTTCCAATACCTTGGTGCCCGGAGCAAGAGAGATATGTTTTTCCAGATATGGTATATAGTATGATTCACTCGTCGTTGCCAGTTCGTTGAAATAGCTTCGGCGGTCAAGATGTCGGTTTTGCATTTGTAATGTATCGCATTAGTTATTTTGCAAATTTAGTGATTTCATGCGGATTTGCTAACTTTGCCGAATAAAATTCCCGAAACGCAGGCTTCGATGCCTCTTTATTTATATGAGATGAGAATAACGCTTAACCAAAAATATTGTTCCAACGCCGAATTGCGCGAATTTATCGACAACATCGACAGTCGTTTTCCCCAGGGCGCACTTGTGCAGCAGGGCCACCGCAACACATTGCGCCGATTTACGCTCGGCGGCGAAAATATGGTGGTAAAACATTTCGGCAAGCCCAATATTTTCAACCGCATAGTGTATACCTTCTTCCGCAAGCCCAAAGGCGTGCGTGCCTACGAGTATGCATTCCGGGTGATAAGCGCCGGTTTCAACACTCCCACGCCCGTAGCCTATATTGAGCGGCGTATCGGCGGATTGGTGGCGGACTCTTATTTCATCAGCACCGAATGTCCTTACACCCGGCGCTTTTATGAGTTCGGCGATGCCAGCATCTCGGATTGCGAAGATATCGTGCGCGCTTTCGTGAGAGCCACGGCAGCATTCCACCAAGCGGGAATGCTCCACCGCGACTACTCTCCCGGCAATATTTTGTTTGACAACGTGGAAGGGAAATGGCAATTTGCTTTCGTGGATATAAACCGAATGAGTTTTTCACCCGTGAGCATCAAAAAAGGCTGCCGCAATTTTGCGCGCCTATGGGGGCAACTTGATTTCTTTCGTGTGATTGCCGAAGAATATGCCCAAGCGCGTGGCGGCGATGCCGCAGAATGTTTCGAAACCATACGTAAGGCACGGCGCAAATTCTGGACTCGTTTTGCAAAAAAGCACCGCGTGAAATACCGTCTCGAACTATAATTTTTTCATTGTAGTATATCGCAAAAACAATGTCTGATATTATTTAAATAATGTCTGACATTGTTTAAATAATATCAGACATCAGAAAAACGATATTTGATTAACTTTGTAGCTTATAAAATTGCAAGCAATGGACGAGCGAAACAGGATAAAACAACTGCGCGAAGATTTGCACAGACACAATTATCTTTACTACGTCAAGAACGCTCCCGAAATCTCCGACAGGGAGTTTGACGACCTTATGCACGAACTTATGAATCTCGAGGCACGCCACCCAGATCTCTACGATGCAAATTCGCCTTCGCAGCGTGTGGGGAGCGACGTGAGCGCAGAGTTTTCACAAGTTCGCCATCGTTATCCCATGCTTTCGCTTGCAAATACCTACAACCGCGAAGATGTGCGCGCTTTCTACGAACGTGTGAGCGACGGGCTAGGCAGACAGCATTTCGACATCTGCTGCGAACTGAAATTCGACGGACTTTCCATCTCTCTTACCTATGAGCATGGAAAACTTGTGCGTGCCGTTACGCGCGGCGACGGAGAACAAGGCGACGATGTTACGGCAAATGTGCGCACCATACGCAGCATTCCGCTCCAGCTCGCACCCGGCGACTACCCCGACGCATTCGAGATTCGCGGCGAGGTGCTTATGCCGTGGAAAAGCTTTGAACGTCTCAACGCCGAGCGTGAAGCTGCCGAAGAACCCTTGTTTGCAAACCCACGAAATGCCGCATCGGGCACACTGAAAAGCAAAAGTTCTGCTGTGGTAGCGCAGAGAGGGTTGGACGCATACCTATATTATTTGCTCGGCGACTCACTTCCTTCGGACAATCACTACGGCAATCTGCAAAAGGCGGCATCGTGGGGATTCAAAGTCTCAGACGCGATGAAAGTAATGCCGCGCCTTGAAGACATTTACGCATATATTGATTTCTGGAACGAAGAGCGGAAAAAACTTCCCGTAGCTACCGACGGCATTGTGCTGAAAGTAAATTCCCTTGCCCAACAACAGCAGCTCGGATTTACCTCGAAAACTCCACGGTGGGCCATTGCGTATAAATTCCAGGCCGAACGCGCACGCACAAAACTGCTCAAAGTTACGTTTCAAGTGGGCAGAACCGGTGCGATAACGCCCGTGGCAAATATGGAACCCGTTTTGCTTGCCGGCACAATGGTAAAACGGGCGTCGCTCCACAATGAAGATATGATCAAGAAGCTCAATCTTCACGAGGGCGACTATGTTTATGTGGAAAAGGCGGGAGAAATTATTCCGCAGATAGTAGGAGTTGACGCCGAGACCCAAGGCAAGGGCGGCGAAAAGGTAGAATTTATAACCCATTGCCCGGAATGCGGCGCGGAGCTCGTACGTTATCCGGGCGAGGCGGCCTGGTATTGCACCAACACCGCTTGTCCACCGCAAATCAAGGGAAGAATCGAACATTTCATAAGCCATGATGCAATGAATATCGACAGTGTGGGCCCGGAAACGGTTGATGATTTTTTCAAACGCGGACTTATTTCCGACGCTGCCGACCTTTATCGCCTCAAAGTGGCTGACATTGCGGGCTATGGCAGTACGCGAGAGAAATCAGCGCGCAAAACGGTGAAAGGAATTGAGGAAAGCAAGAAAATTCCGTTTGAGCGAGTGCTCTACGCATTGGGCATCAGGTTTGTGGGAAAGGTTTCCGCCAAAAACATAGCCCGTGCAATGGGAAACATCAACGCCATAGAGAATGCCGACGTGGCCCGACTTTCACAAATCGACGGGGTGGGCGAAATCATTGCCCAAAGCATTTTCCAATATTTCAGGGACGAGAAAAACCGGGACTTCGTGGAGCGTTTGCGCGAGGCGGGATTGCAGATGTCGATAGGCGAAGAATCAAAACCGCAAGGCACAGCGCTCAACGGCAAGTCGGTTGTGATAAGCGGGGTGTTCAGTAATCATTCGCGCGAGGAGTACAAGGCGATAATCGAGCAGCACGGGGGGAAAAACGTGTCGAGCATTTCGTCGAAAACTTCCTTTATTCTTGCCGGCGAAAATATGGGGCCGTCGAAACTTGAAAAGGCGCAGAAACTCGGCATTGCCATTGTGAACGAAAAAGATTTTTTGAAAATGCTCGAAGATGCGGAATGATTTTCGGGACAAAGGATAATTTATAACTGATGAAAGGATTTTACACTATAGCGTTGCTTTTGTTGAGCAACGTATTCATGACGCTTGCCTGGTATGGGCATCTTAAATTGCAACAAACGGGTATGAGCAGTCGCTGGCCGCTTATCGCCGTTATCGCATTCTCATGGGGAATTGCCTTTTTCGAATATTGTTGCCAAGTGCCGGCTAACCGCATTGGTTTTTCGGGAAACGGCGGACCTTTTTCGCTTGTTCAGCTCAAGGTGATACAGGAATGTGTGAGCCTTGTGGTATTTGCGATGATTGCCAACGTGATTTTTCAGGGGCAAAGCCTGCATTGGAATCATCTGGCGGCTTTCATTTGCCTTATCGCCGCAGTTTATTTCGTTTTCATGAAGTAAACACTCCCCCACTCCGCACTTGTTTCGAGCGACATGTGCATGCCTAAAAAACTACACGGCATCTCGTAAAAATTCCAAGGCATCTAATTTAAATTCCGACGCATCTAATTTAAATTTCATGGCCCGGAATTTTTGCAGTATATAATGTATTGATAATCATATAGGTTTTCGTGTGCTTAAAAAGCGGTTATTTCTTAAGCATATAGCGTCCGTTTACAACTACAAC
Source organism: bacterium (assembly GCA_963660485.1). GTDB lineage: Bacteria > Bacteroidota > Bacteroidia > Bacteroidales > Bacteroidaceae > UBA6398. The sequence continues at coordinate 55,560 of CAVKYH010000012.1, forward strand.
CTCGGAATTCTGCACCATTTCCTCTATAGTCTCGGCAGTAACCGCTACCGGCACTCCGTCAACGCGCAACTCGGTAGCGAAATGGGCTTTGCCGTCGGAAAGAACGGCACGGATTGCGTTGCGCACGGCATTTGCCGAGCCTAATGCGGCATCTCGTTTTTTCCGGCTCAGACAAATTTCGCATTTCCCGCAGTCGGCGGCATCTGTCTCGCCGAAATATTTAAGCAGGAATCTACTGTGGCATTCCTCTCCCTCGCAATAATCGAGCATGGTTTGAATGCGGGAAATATATTCCTCCTTACGCATTTCGTAAACCTCTTTGCTTATCACCAGTTCCTCTGACAAAATGCGCCGTTGCAGGTAGGTGATGCGCGGTGTGCGCTTGTGGGGGATATAATGTATGATGCGCTGATGTGAAAGACTCTTGAGAATTTCCACTGCACGCTCTCTTGTAATTCCGCAACGCGATGCAATTTCCTGTTCGTCAATAAAAGCGTAATCGGTAAATATTCCCGCGTAGGTGCGGAGCATTGTCTGAATCACATTTTCAGCCTCGTGCGTGGTTTGGTCAATGCGGTAAAGTTCTTCGCGCGTAATCATGAAAACCACACGCGCCTTGATGTCCTCTTCCTCGGCATAATAAATGTATCCCGCGCGGGTAAGTATTTTCAAAGCGCTTTCCACCGTTTCGGGAAAGAAATGGTAGCGCAACGAAAACTCGGTAAGGTTGAAATCATAGCTCACATAGTATCCGTCGCCCAGGGCTAGTTCAAAAAAATACGCAAGACAGTCGTAAATTTTGCGTATGGTAGAAACCGGAGGAAAGTTCTGCGCCACCCGCCGGAGCAACTTCGTATGGTCGCTGCCGTTATATAGCAGCACGGCATACGCCTGTTTTCCGTCGCGACCGCCTCTGCCCGCTTCCTGAAAGTATGCCTCGGGCGAATCGGGCGCTTCCATATGAACCACAAGCCTCACGTCGGCTTTGTCAATGCCCATGCCGAAAGCGTTGGTCGATACCATTACCCGCGTCTCGCCTTCCGTCCAACTTCTCTGGCGCAAATCTTTGTCGTAGCGCGTTAGTCCGGCGTGGTAATTGAGTGCCGTGATGTCGTTTTCCTTTAGAAATTTCGCAATCTCAAATGTTTCTTTCCTGTTGCGCGTATACACAATCGCCGTTCCGCACATGCTTTTGAGAATATGAAGCAACTCGCCCGGTTTGTCCTCTGTCTTGCGCACAACATACGTGAGATTCTTGCGCTCAAAGCTCATGCGGAACACATTGGTCTCGCGGAAATTCAACCGTTTCTGTATATCGTCAACCACTTCTTGGGTGGCGGTTGCAGTGAGAGCCAGCACGGGAGCATCGGGAAAGAGCTTGCGTATCTCGTTTACCTTAAGATATGACGGACGAAAGTCGTAGCCCCACTGAGATATGCAATGCGCTTCGTCTACAGTTATCATGCTCACGGGAATCTTTGATGCTTTCCAAATAAAAAACTCCGATTCCAATCTTTCGGGCGATACGTAGAGAAACTTATAGCCTCCCAAGATGCAATTCTCAAGCGCCGCAGTAATTTCGTCCTGCTTCATTCCGTTGTAGATTGCCGTAGCTTTGATGCCGCGCATTCTCAGCGCCGCCACCTGGTCTTTCATCAACGCCACAAGGGGAGTTACCACCAAGCAAAGCCCTTCGCGTGCAAGCGTAGGCACTTGGAATGTGATTGATTTGCCGCCGCCGGTCGGCATAAGTCCGAGGGTGTCGCGCCCGGAAGCTATACTGTCGATAATATCACGCTGAATGCCGCGAAAATCTTCGTAGCCCCAGTAACGTTTCAGTATATCCCTAAACGCATCTCCCATGCCGTTTTCATTCGCCCGCCGGACGGATATCCTCTATCTGCAACTGTAGCTCGCCGTGGCGGTGTGTGTTCTCCTCTATCGAATAACAGATGTCGAAGGAGCGCTTGGTTTTGATATATCTTGCCTGCGAACTTTGCCCGAAAGCGATGCCGTTGACAATATTGTTCGACTTGTTGTCAACAAGTTCGAGTTTGATATGCTCTTGTTCGCGCCCAACCACTTTACTCGTGCCGTAGTCATAAACTTTCTTAGTGCAGAAAAGCGGCTTGGGGTTGCCGGGGCCAAAAGGATTGAACTTTTTGAGATCATTGCGGAACTTTGTCGTAATATCCCGGAAATCAATCACAGCAGATATGTCGATGCTTGCTTCGGTCTGCTCCTCGCTTATATTGTTTTCTACATATTGTTCAAAGCGACGCTTGAATTCCGCCACATTCTCCGGTTTCAAAGTAAGACCTACGGCATAGGTATGTCCGCCAAAGTTTTCGAGAAGATCGCGACAGCTTTCCACGGCTTTATAAACGTCGAAACCCACAACAGAACGGGCACTGCCAGTTGCGAAACCGTCGCTAAGCGTGAGAACAACGGCTGGGCGGTAATATACCTCGGTAAGGCGCGAAGCTACAATGCCTACAACTCCTTTGTGCCACGACGGATCGTAAACCACAAGCGAGCGAAGGTTGTCGAGATTGTCTATGCTGTCGACAATCTTGTTTGCTTCTTCGGTCATCTGCTTGTCAATATCTTTTCGCGCCTCGTTGTAAAGGTTTATACGGTTTGCCCTTTCTATTGCAGCGTCGTGTTCGTGTTCGGTAAGCAATGCCACGGTTTCCTTTCCGTTCATCATTCGTCCCGAAGCGTTTATGCGCGGCCCTATCTTGAACACGATGTCGTTCATGGTGAGTTCTTTTCCTTCCAGTCCGCAAAGCTCGATAATTGCCTCCACTCCCATCGACGGGTTGCTGTTCAGACGGCGCAATCCGTGGTATGCAAGAATGCGGTTTTCTCCTGTAACGGGCACGATGTCGCTTGCAATACTTATTGCGCACAGGTCGAGGAGCGGAATGAGCTTGTTGAATTCAATTCCGTTGTCTTGCGCGAAAGCCTGCATCAGTTTGAATCCCACTCCGCAGCCACAAAGATGATCATAAGGATAGGTGGAATCGAAACGTTTGGGGTTGAGAATTGCCACAGCATCGGGCAATTCCTTGTCGGGCACGTGATGATCGCAGATTATCACGCCTATTCCGCGCGACTTGGCGTATGCCACTTCATCGATAGCCTTTATTCCGCAGTCGAGAACAATCATCAGTTTCACTCCGGTTTCAAAAGCGTAGTCTATGCAGCGTTTCGACATTCCGTAGCCCTCATCGTAGCGGTCTGGGATATAGTAGTCGATATTCGAGCAATAGGCTTTCAAAAACTTGTAGACCACGGTAACAGCCGTGCATCCGTCCACATCGTAATCGCCGAACACAAGAATGCGGTCGTTGTGCCCCACAGCATGGTTCACAGCGTCAACCGCCTCACGCATATCGTTCATCAGAAACGGGTCGTGAAGATCGGCAAGTTGCGGATGGAAAAACTTTTTTGCCTCAGCTGTTGTCGTTATGCAGCGGTTGTGAAGCAAACGCCCCAGAATGGGGTGAATGCCCAGCGACTCCGCGAGCGAGCGAGCAGCGTCCTCTTCTTCTTGCGAAGGAGGGGTGTATTTCCATTTGTAGTTCATTATATAGTGTCATTTTTTATTCTTGATTTATAAAACTTTGCGCCCGATATTTTACTTACAGGCGCTAATTATCCAAATTTACAAGCGTAAAATTACAAATAAAATGGCAATATCATGGTTTTTCGGCATGACAAAAGCAATTTTCCTTGTTTTCCTCCACCGCCCAAGCCCGCAATTTTGCCTTTGCCAAACAAGAAAAAAACTACACGGCATCTCGTAAAAACTCCAAGGCATCTAATTTAAATTCCGACGCATCTAATTTAAATTTGGTGGC
>CAVKYH010000013.1:0-58583 GCA_963660485.1 bacterium
TTCCGACGCATCTAATTTAAATTTGGTGGCCCGGAGTTTTTACAAGATGCCTTGTTGTTTTTGCGGTAGTTAAAATGCGTATTTTGCAATCAGTTTGCCGTGGCTTTTTTCATCGTTTATTGCCAAATATCAGTAACTTTGCGTGGCTACTAACTCCAAACGTAATCAAAAACTCAGACTATATTAAATATAACTCTTAGCAAACCGAAATAATGAATCCTAAACGTGGACTACTATATATAATAGTTGCGTTGACAATAATATTGTTTTCTCTTCTTCCCCGAAATGTCCAGGCGCAGCGTGCAGTGAGCGGCGTGGTAGTTGACAGTTTGACCGGCATGCCGCTTCTTGGGGTAAATGCCGTGCTTTTCAACTCCGACAGTTCGTTTATAAAAGGCGTGGCAACCGACACGACTGGAACTTTCAGGCTCGCAGTTCACTCGCGCACGCAATATATATTGCGTCTGTCGATGATAGGCTACAAGAGCCACTATGTGAACATTGCGAAAAACAAGCAGGGAAATATGGCATTGGACACAATATTCATGGCCTACAACGATGCGGCGCTAAAAGACGTGGTGATAAAAGGCACACGCCCCGATATGGTTATAAAAGACGACACCACGAGTTTTAATGCCGCAGAATATAATGTGCCCGAGGGAGAGGCGCTCGAAGAACTCATAAAACTTTTGCCCGGCGTGGAAATAGATGGCACCAACATCACTTATAACGGCAAAACAATATCGGAGTTTAAAATCAACGGCAAGGACTTTTTCAAAGGCAACCGACGCATTGCGCTCAAAAACCTGCCTGTGGAGCTTATCAAACAAATAAAGGCCTACGAAAAGAAGAGCGATTATGCCGAACAGACGGGAATCGATGACGGAAACGAGCAAACCGTTATGGATATTGAGTTGAAAAAAGAACTCAACGAGACGTGGATTGCAAATTATGACGCCGGAGTGGGCTCGTATGGGCGATACATTCAGAAAATATTTGCCAACAGAATGACAGACCGCTCACGGCTCACGCTTACAGGCAATATGAACAACGACGATGCCCGTTCAAACAATAAATCGTTCGGCGCCGATTTCAGCATAAACAACGGAAAAATGAAAAAAGAGAACGGACGTTTGGAATTGGGCGGACATATTGGCGGACACAACGACCATTCGCACAACCAGACTTGGAGAAACGCCGAAAACTATATGGGCACCGGGCAAACATCTCAGTTCTCAAACAGCGACAGTTACAACAAAAACAAATCGGCAGGGCTTAGCGGAAATCTCAGAATGGAATGGCACCCCGATACACTTACTGTTGTTACGGCGAGCACAAACCTCTCGTTTACCAAAACAAACTCGTTTAGCCGCTCACGCTCTGTGCGTTTCAACAACGACCCCTATGCAATAGTCAACGACAACGATCCGCTCGACAATGTGTTCAGCGACGATTTTTCAGAAGAAACAATGCCGGAACTCTACGGCGCTACAATCAACCGCAAAGCCACCACATCGAAAGGAAACGGCGACAGCTATTCATTTGCTCTCACGGGAATGCTCGTGCGACGCTTCAACAGTCAAGGAAGAAACGCAAGTTTTGATTTTAATATAGCAAGCAGCGACGGACAAAACAAGACATTTCGTATTTCCGACATATATTATTACAAAAACACAGAAGACAATCGCCACACATTCCAAGACCAATATATTTCTTCGCCTACGCATAATTGGAACTACGAGGCTCGGGCAAGTTATAGCGAACCTATAGTAAAAGGTTTGCACTTTCAGGCAAGTTACGGCTTTGGACGTTCGCGCAGCCGCAGCGACCGGGCGCTCTATGAACTTGATTCGCTTGACGGGTGGCGTTATGGTGAACACGAGCTGGGAGAACTTCCGCAGGGCGTGGACTCTATGCAGGCCGCCTTGAACATACAAAACTCCCATTATTCCACATACGACAATTTTAATCACTCCTGGCGGGCAAGTCTGAACTATACCGGCAAAAAGATAAACGCTTTCGTTGCAACGAAAATAAACTACAACACAACCAACCTGCATTACCGGCAAAGCATCATTGACACCGTTTTGATTCGGAGGATTCTGCGTCAATCGCCATCGGCTATGTTTCGCTACAGAGTTTCTAAAAATGAAAATGTAGAGCTTCGTTATAGCGGCTGGAGCAATGAACCGGCGATGACAAACCGAATTCCCGTTACCGACAACTCAGATCCTCTAAATATTAGGCTATCGGGCGGAAACCTTAAGCCGGCTTGGAACAATAGAATCAGACTTGGTTATTCCAAATTCATAACAAAACGCCAACAGAATTGGGACGTGAATGCGCAGTTTGAGCAAAGTTCAAATAATATCAGCACCGCAATTCTTTATGATGAGACAACGGGTGTGCGTACTACGCAGCCGAAAAACATAAACGGCAATTGGTCGGCGCGTACAGACTTTACCTTTACCGCAGGATTCGGCAAAAACAAAGCATTTCGCCTGAAAAGTTCCCTAACTACCGAATACGACAATTCTGTGGGGTATATCAGCACGGACAGCAAGGCAAGCAGCGAAAAGAATACTACGAGAACCACAAGCCTATACCCGCGTGCGAATCTGAGATACCGAACAGATGTTTTTGAAGCAAAGATAGGCGCATCGCTGCGCTATCGCCATACCGACAACGAACTGCGCCCGCAATCCAATATGGATACATATAATTATAGCTACCAAGCTTCGGCGCGCGTCAGGCTACCTTGGAAGATGACGATAGAGTCGGAGGTGAAAATGAACAGTAGACGCGGATATTCCAACAAAAACATGAATACCGACGAACTGGTTTGGAATGCCACGGCTTCGCAGAATTTTTTCAAGGGCTCACCTCTCATCGTTAGATTGAAAGTTTTCGACATCTTGCACAACCGCAGTAACATTTCCCGCACAATCAGCGCGCAAAGTAGGGTAGACTCCGAAAATGATTCCTCGTATAGCTATTTTATGTTGCACATGATTTTGCGCTTGAACATATTTAATGGAAAAGTGTCCTCGGGTTACGGTAAATCCAAAGGGGAAAAGAAGAAGAAAATGCAATGAAAAACCTGCGAAAAGGGCCAAAATTGCCTGAAATGCGCTTTTTGTTGAAGTTTTTCTTGGAAAAGTTTGGAGGTTTCAAAAAGAATACGTACTTTTGCATCGCTTTTGAGAAATAAAGCACCTGGCGCTGTAGCTCAACTGAATAGAGCATCTGACTACGGATCAGAAGGTTTAGGGTTTGAATCCCTACAGCGTCACAAAAAGAACTGCTGAAAAGCAGTTCTTTTTTGTTTTTATACCAATGACCATTGATATGGTGAAAAGGTTATTGGAACTCGGTAGAAAATCTGTGGGAATAAAGTTGTAGCGGCACGAAAAAACATTTCCGATGCAGCATGTAACAAGATTTTTAGGACATGTAAGTACAAACTGTTTTGCCCTTCTGAAACTATGTGCCGAAATGCTTTAAACGATGTCAGACATCGTTTTTACAAGAAACCATGCTTGGTTTCACATGTCGTTTTTTTTGTGTAGTGGTATGGCTGTTATAAAGCATTGTTTTACAAAAGAATAAATAGTTGTGGCTCGTGGGGAAAAACTAGGTCTGACCTAATTTAAATTAGATGCGTCGGAATTTAAATTAGATGCCTTGGAATTTTTACGAGATGCCGTGTTGTTTTTTTTAGGATAATGAGATTGTTTTTTGCGTGTAGGAAGCAGTTGTGGCAAAAATGGTTTTGAATAGAAAAACAATGGTTGCAAACACAAAGGACGTGGAGTGGGGAATGGTGGAAATCAGTTAGGAAAACAACTCTTCGGAATGAAAATATTGCTACTTTTGCACACAAAGAATCTATAAACGAAATGAACAAAATTACAAGACTTTTTCTTGCCGCTGCCGCGCTTGTGGCGTTTGCGACGACTCCTCTGAAATCGAATGCACAGGTTAACGATGATCCTGACACGAAATATGCTGTGGAATTGTTGCAAAGCGGAACGACGGCTCCCGATTTCAGTTTGAAAACACCCGAGGGCAAAACTGTGAAACTCTCTGATTTCAAGGGGAAATACGTGGTGATTGATTTTTGGGCCTCATGGTGTCCCGATTGTCGCAAGGATATTCCCGAAGTGCAGCGTATGTACAGGAATTTCCACGGAAAAGACGTGGAATTTGTGGGAGTCTCTTTTGATACCGACAAGACAAAATGGACCGATGCTGTGAAGAAATACAATATAGAATATCCTCAGGTGAGCGAGTTGGTGAAGTTTCACGACACCAAGATATCCAAGGCTTATGGTGTGAAATGGATTCCTTCGATGTTCCTTATAGACAATGAAGGAAAAGTGGTGCTGTCAACTGTGCTCTCGTATAAAATGGAAAAGAAACTAACCGAAATGTTTTCCGACAAGGCAGCAATTGCCGGTACGCGCGAAAAAGTGGTGATAGGCGGGAGCAAGGGCAAACTTTCTGCCATAATTCAGAAACCCGAACTGAAAACGGGTGAAAAAGTGCCGATGGCAATATTGATGCACGGCTTTACCGACCACAAGGACAGTCGATTAATTGCTTTACTTGCAGATTCGCTTCAAGCACGCGGCATAGCTTCGATACGTTTTGACTTCAACGGACACGGAGAAAGCGAGGGAGATTTTCAGGAAATGACAGTGCCCAACGAAATTGAGGACGCAAAAATGGTGTATGAGCATGTAAAAGCCCTGCCATACGTTGGCGATGTTGCTCTCGGGGGACATTCGCAAGGCGGAGTGGTGGCAAGTATGGCTGCCGGAGAGCTGGGTGGCGACAAAGTCAAAGCCGTTGTGCTTTTTGCGCCGGCTGCCGTTTTGCGCGACGATGTTATTCGCGGCAATACCCTGGGGGCTTTCTACAATCCCTTGGATCCGCCGGAATATGTGCAACTTGGCAACAAAAAACTCGGCGGTGATTATATTCGCACGGCTTTCGGCCTGCAAATCTATCCTACTGCTGCAAAATATACCGGCGCGGCGTGCATCATACACGGCAACGGCGACCGCATCGTGCCTTACAGCTATGGCGAAAGGTATCATGAAATTTGGCCTAACAGCAAACTGTATGTTCTGGAAGGCTACGACCATGGTTTTTCTCAGAACGAATACCGCGCAACTGGCATAGCGGCTTCGTTCTTGTATGACACATTGAAAAAGTAATGCCTTGTGCGGCATGCGCTACGCGACAACGGAAAAATTAGTATTTTTGTAGTTCAAAAAATCACTTTATGCAAACAAACGAAGAACTAATAGACAGATTGATAGACTTGGCTTTTGCCGAAGATATAGGTGATGGCGATTGCACAACCCTTTGCTGCATTCCCGAAACGGCAACCGGGCGCTCCAAAGTGCTTATCAAAGAGCCGGGAATACTTGCCGGTGTGGAGATTGCCAAACGTATTTTCCACAAGTTCGACCCTGAACTGAAAATAGAGGTGCTGATAAACGACGGTGCCGAAGTGAAACCGGGCGATGTGGCTATGGTAGTGAGCGGAAAGATACGCAGTCTGCTGCAAACCGAGAGGCTTATGCTCAATGTGATGCAGCGTATGAGCGGCGTGGCTACCACAACACACAAATACCAGGAACTTTTGAAGGGAACGCATACCAAAGTGCTCGATACCCGCAAGACTACTCCCGGAATGCGTGTGCTCGAGAAAATGGCGGTGAAAATAGGCGGCGGCGCCAATCATCGTATGGGACTTTTCGATATGGTTTTGCTTAAAGACAATCATGTGGATTTCGCCGGCGGCATAGAAAACGCAATAGACCGCTGCCACGAATATCTGAAACAGACAGGAAAGGACCTGAAAATAGAAATAGAAGTGCGCTCGTTTGACGAACTTCAAAGGGTGATGCAACATGGCGGCGTGGATCGCATAATGCTCGACAACTTCTCGGTTGCCGACACGAAGAAAGCCGTTGACATAATCGCCGGAAAGTATGAAACCGAATCGAGCGGCGGGATAACTATCGAAACAATCAGAGGGTATGCAGAATGTGGCGTAGACTATATTTCCGTAGGGGCACTCACACATTCTGTAAAGAGTTTGGACATCTCATTCAAAGCATGCTGACAAAAATGAAAACGATATTTAAGATTTTTACATGTGCGTTGCTCGCGGCTTGTTCCATGCCGTCAGCATTCGGTTGCACCAATTTTATCGTAGGTAAGAATGCATCTGCCGACGGTTCGGTATTCATTTCCTACGCTGCCGACAATTACGGAATGTATGGCTTTTTGTATCATCGCAATGCCGGTACGCATGCAAAAGGAACCACAAGAAACGTGATATATTGGGACACAAACAAATTTCTCGGCAAGATACCCGAAGCTCCGGTAACATATAATGTGGTAGGTAATATAAACGAAAACCAGGTAGCAATTGCCGAAACTACGTTTGGCGGTCGCGAAGAATTGGTTGACACTACCGCCACGATGGATTACGGAAGCATGATTTATATTGCATTGGAACGTGCAAAAACTGCGCGGGAGGCAATAAAAATAATGACCGACCTTGTTGAAACTTATGGCTACAACAGCGAAGGGGAAACCTTTACTATTGCCGACAAAAACGAGGCGTGGATAATGGAAATGGTTGGAAAAGGAAATGTAGAGAAGGGCGCCGTTTGGGTAGCCGTTCGCGTGCCCGACGATTGTGTTTGTGCGCACGCCAATCAGAGCCGTATTCACAAATTCAACATGAAGGATAAAGACAATGTGCTTTATTCGAAAGATGTTGTGAAGTTCGCGCGCAAACAAGGCTATTTCAATGGAAAAGATGCCGATTTTGATTTCGCCAACGCCTATTGTCCTGCCACTTTCAGCGGTTTGAGATATTGCGAGGCGAGAGTTTGGAGTTTCTTTAACCGTTGGACCGACGGCATGGACAAATATCTTCCCTACGCGTCGGGAAAAGATTTGAAAGCCGAGCCTATGCCTTTGTTTATCAAGCCCAAGAGAAAACTTTCGGTGGGAGATGTTATGAACTGTATGCGTGATCATTATGAAGGTACGCCTTTCGATATGACCAAAGACGCCAGTAGCGGCGTTTATAACGCACCTTATCGTCCTTCCCCCTTGTCCTGGAAATATAACGGCAAGGAATATTTCAACGAACGTCCGGCTTCGACCCAACAAAGCGGCTTTGTTTTCGTTGCACAGTTGCGTTCGAATTTGCCGAATCCCATTGGCGGTGTGCTGTGGTTTGCCAACGATGACGCAAACATGGTTGCTTTTACGCCGATGTATTGCTGCATTACAAAATCGCCCGAATGTTATTCCGAAAAGACGGCAGATGGTGTAACTTTCTCCTGGAAGTCGGCTTTCTGGGTCTGCAATTGGGTTTCTAATATGGTTTATCCGCGATATTCCATGATGTTTGGTGATCTTGAGAAGCTACGTAATAAATTGGAAAACTCTTATCTCGCAAACCAAAGCGCATTGGAAACAAAGGCCAAGGCATTGTATGACCAATCTGCCGCAAAAGCGGTGGAATATCTCACCAATTATTCCGACACAACGGCACAATCGATGCTTGCCCAATGGAAGAATTTCGGCGAGTTCCTTATCGTGAAATACAATGACCAAGTGGTGAAACCCGAGAAGAACGGAAAATTCCTGCGTAACGCAGAAGGGCTTGGCGAGACGGTGAAACGTCCGGGATTCCCCGAAGAATATAGAAAGACTATCGTAGATGAGACGGGCGACAAGTATCTTGTTCCCAATAAATAAAGACATAAAAACAATAACACAATGGATAATACAGAGACTATAAAACTATGTGAACAAAAGGCGCAGCAATGGCTCGATTCCCCCGTATATGACGAGGATACCAAGCGCGCTGTTCGCGAAATGTTGGCAAATTCCGACAAAACGGAGCTTATAGATTCGTTCTACCAGAACCTTTCGTTCGGGACAGGTGGCTTGCGCGGTATAATGGGACCGGGTTCAAACCGAATGAACATATATACTGTTGGCGGGGCAACCCAAGGTTTTGCAAATTATCTGAAGAAGAATTTTGCCGACCGTAAGGATATTTCTGTTGTCGTTGGTCATGATTGCCGTAACAACAGCCGTTTGTTCGCGGAGATATCGGCTGATATTTTTTCTGCCAACGGAATAAAAGTATATCTCTTTGATGATATGCGTCCCACTCCGGAAATTTCTTTCGCAATACGTCATTTTGGCTGCCAGAGCGGAATCGTTATCACCGCTTCGCACAATCCGAGAGAATACAACGGATACAAGGCATATTGGGACGATGGCGCGCAGGTGCTTGCGCCTCATGATCAGGGTATAATCGACGAGGTGAACAAAGTTCTCCCCGAAGAAATAAAATTCAATGGTAATGCCGAACTTATAGAGACTATCGGCAAGGCTGTAGACGATGAATATTTGCGCCAGGTCAAGGGGCTTTCGATCGATCCCGAGGTGATTCAGAAGCAGAAGGACTTGAAGATTGTCTACACTCCTCTCCACGGCACCGGCATGATGCTTATTCCACAATCCTTGAAACTTTGGGGATTTGAAAACGTGAATTGTGTGCCCGAGCAGATGGTGAAAGACGGTAATTTCCCCACTGTAGTAAGTCCTAACCCCGAAAACGCCGAAGCCCTTACGCTTGCGATAAAATTGGCTAAGAGTATCGACGCCGATATAGTGATGGCGAGCGATCCAGATGCCGACCGCGTGGGCATGGCGTGCAAAAACAGCAACGGGGAATGGGTGTTGATGGACGGAAACCAAACCTGCATGATATTCCTCTACTATATCATCAACAACCGCATTGCCACGCATCAGATGAAAGGCGATGAATTTATCGTAAAGACTATCGTTACCACGGAACTCGTGAAGGAAATCGCAAAGAAAAACAATGTAGAGATGTTTGATGTCTATACCGGTTTCAAATGGATAGCCCGCGAAATTCGTCTGAACGAAGGCAAGAAAAAATATATCGGTGGCGGCGAGGAAAGCTACGGCTTCCTTGCAGAAGACTTTGTTCGCGACAAAGACGCTGTGTCTGCCTGCACACTTTTGGCTGAGATTTGCGCGTGGGCAAAGGACCAAGGCAAAACTTTGTTTGATGTCCTTATGGACGTATACGTAGAATATGGTTTTCGTCTCAACAAAACCATAAACGTAGTTAAGCCCGGAAAGAGCGGCGCTGATGAAATCAAGGCTATGATGGACAATTTCCGCACCACACCGCCTACGGAAATCGCAGGCTCAAAGGTGGTTTCGGTGAAAGACTATAAAACTCTGACCGAAACTGATGCCGAAGGAAAGGTATCGAAACTTGATATGCCGGAACCGAGCAATGTTTTGCAATGGTTCACCGCAGACGATACCAAGGTGAGTGTACGTCCGTCGGGAACAGAGCCTAAAATCAAATTCTACATCGAAGTTAAGGGCGAAATGGGTTGTGCCCATTGCTTCAAGGGAGCAAACGAGGCTGCTTTGAAGAAGATAGATGCCGTGAGGGCTTCGCTAAATATTTGATAGCATGTTGAAATAAAAACTCGCGGGGTATTCTTTCTGCTAACGGAGAATGCCCCGCTTTTTTAGTATATTGTGATGAAAGATACCAAATGGTTTATATTCAGCGGCGGAAAACTTCTTTTGAAAAAGGGGAAACGTGATGACGATTTTGAAGTTCCCGCAGGAGATATGCCGCCGGTTTCTCCCGCCCAGGGGATACATGTACATTCGTTCGAGATGGAGAATTGTTCGGCCAAGTCGTTCGTGATATCCGAAGAGGTTTCTTTGCCCGGGGATATGGAGTTGGTGCCGCTGCGCAGAAGTTTCTTTCTTTTGCCGCAGGAAATCTACCGAATGGCAGGGAAGATGGAAGAACTGATATACTGGGACAAGGAAACGCAATATTGCGGACGCTGCGGCGGAAAGCTGGAATATTCTTCTCCGATAAGCAAAAAATGCACGAGTTGCGGTCATACTATTTGGCCGGGGCTTCAGATTGCAATCATTGTGCTTGTAAAGCGTGGCGAAGAGGTTTTGCTCGTGCAGTCGAAAGGCTTCAAGGGCGATTATATGGGGCTTATTGCCGGCTTTGTCGAGACAGGCGAGACTTTGGAACAGGCGGTGAGACGAGAGGTTATGGAGGAAACGCAAGTGGAACTGAAAAGCGTGAAGTATGTCAAGAGTCAGGCGTGGCCATACCCGTGCAATTTAATGGCAGGCTTCGTTGCGGAATACGGGAGTGGGGAAGTGGTGATACAGGAATCCGAATTGCGCAAAGGAGGCTGGTTCACCCGTGAAAACATGCCGCCTTTGCCCGACGAGGCAAGCATAGCCCGGCAACTTATAGATGCTTGGAAAAATCGCGAGTTGTAATAAAAAAGAGTCATCTTGAAAACAAGATGACTCTTTTGGTAGGGTGGGTAGTGGGACTCGAACCCACGACATTCAGAACCACAATCTGACGCTCTAACCAACTGAACTATACCCACCATGTATAGCTTCTTTGTAAAAGCAGTGCAAAAGTACGAAAAATATTTATACTACCAAAGTTTTTCAAGGAAAATTGCGAGTAAAATATAGCTCTTCGTTGAAAGTTTGTTTGAGCAGTTTCTTTCGAGACAGGATGCCGTAAAAACTCCAAGGCATCTTGTAAAAACTCCGGGCCACCAAATTTAAATTAGATGCCTTGGAATTTAAATTATGTCTGACATCGGAAAAACGCAAAAAGCCCTTGCTTATTTCTTTCAGTATCAAGTGTTTAGCTTGTGCTTATAAATAATATGGATAATCCTTTGATTTTCTTTGGATTAGAGTGATATAAGGCGTTTTTCAATCAAAGGGGGATTCATATATATTATAGCCTAAATAAAAAACCTACGGAGCAGGGCACTTGGGCGTGGCTCTGCTCCGTAGGTATGTAGGGTTTTGAAATAGATTATTTGTAGATTTTTTCTGACTTCGTTGTGCCGTCGGTATATGTGGTTACCTTAACGAAGATACCGGTTGTAGGATTGGTGCATTCAATACCCAGGAGATTGAAGTAGCGCACCTTTGCAACGGTTTTGCTTTCCGTGTCAATGGGAACGATATGGGTTGGGGTGTTGTCTACAAATGTTCCGTTGATAGGAATAAGCGTCCAGCCTCCATTGGCAGTAGCCTCTTTTGGAAGAATTGTCGGGCGCTGCTTGTTGCGGTAGGCAATGGCGTAGAAGTTGTAGAGAGTGTTTTCGCCTGTTGCGCTGAACTTGTTCTCTATGTCATTTTCCATATTCCAGTCTACTTTTGCTTCGCCTACGAGGTTGTAGTCGTTGAGACCAGTTGTGGCTGACGGCATATAGAATGTGGTTTTGTCATCGCTGAGTATCGCATTCTCTACATACACGTATTCGTAGGGCTTGGGGCTTACGAGATACACGTTTTGCGCATCTTCGGCCTGCACGAGGGCGAAGTTTGCCATGTTAACCTTATTTCCGGCGAACGCATTGCCGTCGGAGAATGGTATTGCTTTGGCAAAGATGTTCAAGGTGGGGTTGCCCTGCTCGTCGCGCGTGAGGTATCCTCTCAATGTGCCGCCCGGTATGATTGCTTTCGAGTTGCTCATTCCGAATGCAAGACCTTCCACACCCTTTAGGCGAATCCAGTTGCTTTGGTCGAACTCATCGTTTGAATACGGGTCGTCCTTGCCTCCGCGCTCTTGCCTTGGAGTGTAACAGTTGTTGTCTTTCGCGAAAATAATACTGCCGTCGCTCGATTTGTAAGCAGCTGTCAGAGTGTCGGTAATTGTATATAGTCCGTTTTCCGTCCCGGTCTTGATAATATCAGAAAGGGGAAGTTTTGTCGTGGTATTGTCTTCGAGCACATACCAATTGGCTACCATGTAATTTTCGAGGTCGGTGCCTGAAGAATCTTGTATGTGATGACGATACCATACGAGGCAATACGTATAGTTGTTGTCTTTCGGGTTGTATACGTTGGGCAGTTTTGCGTCGATGCGGTATGTGTCGTCCCACGACTTGCTTTGTGTCCAGCTTGTAGTCCGTCCACCGGTTCCGAAGATGCCGCCTCCCCAGGCCCATTCCTGTTTTCCGATGCCCAGCGAGACAGTTACGTCAATGTTTGTGGCTTCGGATACGTCTTCGCCACCGCCTTTGCTGTAGGTTAGCGAAACTGTTTCGTCAGCATCTTCTTCTGGAGCGTCGAATGCCGTACTGTATCTGAAATATTCGGTTTTGTCAACCTTGAAAGCACTGCGCATAGTAGCTTCATCATAGGTCCCGTGTTTGTATGACCCAACATCGCCCACGGTGTGTGAGATTACGTTTTCTCCAATCTGCCTACACGTTGTTCCTTTCACCATTTCGTTGTATTGGTCTACGGACATACCTTTCTGAAGCATGCCTGTGCTGCGCACTTTTACGATTTTGTATTCTTCGCCAACGATGTCGGGAATGGTGGCGCACTTTATAACTTTGTAGGTGAACTGATCTGCCGGCATATAATAGAACACCACATAATCTTCGCCCGATTGCGTTCCCGATCCACGGCTTTCGCTTTCTGTTACAGTTGATCTGAATTGGTTTGTCCAGCTATGTACGATTGCAGTGTGCACGTTCACCGTGAAGATGCCGCCGAATTTTGCGCTTACATCAAATCCGCCGCCGGCTCTCCACGTTGTGGCATCGGTGTGGCTTGATGACGAAGACGAACTCTTGGTGAAGGCAACGGAGCCGGGCTTAATGGTTAGTCCTTTGATGTATGGAGGAGCTGCCAAGACGTATCCAATCACAGGATTGGTGCTTATCACGTCTCTTCTCATCAATTTCAGGAGCGCTCCCTGCCCTTTGTGTATCGGGGTAAGGCTAAGCGTAAGCGGCGAACCGCTTGTTTCTTGAATTGAATTGGAGGCCACGATATACCATGGGGCAGATTTTAATTTTACATCGCGCCATATACATGCTATCTTATAATCTGTGTCTCGCCAGTCGAAATCATCGTAAAGAGTTCCCTTATCTTCTTTGTTGTCGGAGTCGGCAAGATGGAAAACAAACATTTCGCGTCCTTTGCTTATGCTGTTTTCTGTTTTTATAGCCTCAACTTGTCCGCCCACCACGCGGTCGAATCCTGTGTTATTGTTTTCGTGTAGGTTGGGAATCTCGTAGAGTTGCGTGAAAGTCTGGTCTTTTTCGTTGTATTCATACACTTTGTTTCTCCAGAACACAAGTTGCGGATTGTTTATACCGTCAATAAAAGCCGTACCCAAAGCCGGGTGTCCGAAATAGAAGGGGCGTTTGCGCTCATACTTGCTGCCGAACCAATAGCCCACGGAACTGTGTAACTGGCAAACGGTACGCTCTTGTTTTGAAATGTCCACGGTGTACCAACCATTGGCATTGTCCGACTCTATATCTTGCCCCGAAACATTGATACACGTTAAAGAGTGATCGAAGTAGTTGTAATAATTCGAGCCGTCCTTTTCGTAATATCTTATTTCCGTTAGCGCAATTAAAAGTTTGGCAACGTTGCTCTTGCCGTAGGGATAGAAAAGACGCGTGGTCAGCATGGCACGCTTGGCGTTTTTGTCGTGTGTTGCCACATCGCTACCGTTTATTGCTACCACGTGTGCGGAATAAGTCAGTTTGTTGGTCGACGCATCATAAGCCGAGCCGATGTAAAGCCCCTTTATCTCAACGTTCTGGTTGCTGTAACTGGACATTGTGGCTTCAAGGCAAAGATAGTCATCAATGCCGTCGCCGTTGAAGTCGGCTATTACAGACGAAGGACTGTTGTTGGTGTTATACGTCAGTTGGTATGTAAAAAGTTGTTCGAGCGTATTGCCGTCATATACATATAGAGTGTTTCCCAAAAATAGGAAAAGATCGTCCGTACCATCGTCGTTGTAGTCGAGCGCATTGACATCTACAAAACTTTGGAAAACCTCGTTGCGACGAGTATTGTTGGAAACATAACCATTGATGATATCCATATTACCTGTCGACACGTTGCGTAAAGTACCAATGAAATAGCTATCTGTGATATCGGGAATTTGGGAGTTAGAATAGCCAAACACAGCCGATTTCACCGAAGAGTTTTCTTCAACATTGGTCTTGACTATCTGATATTGCGTTTTATTGAAATACACATTGAACACAACATCGCTTGCCGCTTTCACATGCCCCGCTTTGCATACGGAATAAAGATAACCAATGTCGAGCGAATGCGTAAAACTCTTTTCTTCGGTAATAGTTCTGATCTCATTCGGAATCATCTTGTATTCTGTGCCATTGTTACCAGTAGCAGAGAAAACATTCTCAGGCCCCACACGCAAAAAAGTGCTGTCAGGAATAGGGTCTTCGCTTTCAATCTCAGAAACATCAGCTCCACTTAATTCAAGAAGAGTATTGGTAAGTCGTTTCTGGTTTAACGCCAATGAAATGCTGTCAGATTCTTGCGTTGAACTGTCAGATTCTTGCGCCGAAGTGTAGTTGAATACCGTAAGTAATGCAACCAGCAATAAGTAAAATCGATATCTCATAGGATTAAAGAGTATGAATAGATGTACAAAGGTATAAATTAAAATTGAAACAAGTTATGGCATTTCTTTAGATATTTCTGAAAACCATATGATTAATAGTTTTTTTGTTGATGTAACAAACAAATTCTTTTCCGACAGCACGAAATGCTGTGTAGACAATACAATTTTCATCAGATTCAAGCTATCGAATAACGCTCGTCCATTAGTTTTTTTATAAGAAAGGATACCGCAAAAACTCCAAGGCATCTCGTAAAAACGATGTCAGACATAATTTAAATTCCAAGCCATATCGTTTAAATTATATCAGACATCGTAAAAACTCCAAACAATGCCCCAAGTCTGTTTGCTCTAATATTTTGATTTACTCCGTGATAACGATAAATTTAGGAAGACAAGAGAATTTCCAGTTGTGATTAGCTAAAAAATTATTACCTTTGTAGGGTCAAAAACAACTTTGCAATTGATTAATAAAATGATAAAATAAAATGCCATGAGTATGTATTTAGCAAAAACAGCAGAAGGAAGAAAAGAGCAAATGAAATTAATCGAAAGATTTAATAAACAGAGAGAAGCTCGAGAATTAAGTTATAAAAAATACAAAGAACTTATAAATAGTGGAATACCAGAGGATCAGATTCCTAATGAAATAAAAATTGGACCTTTGTTAATATGTTATTAATATGTAGACTAAATTATTATCTGAATTAATCTAGAAATTAAAACCAGGAGTCATCTATAATGGAAAACCACAAAGCTTTGACTTACTGTAGTATCTAAATCTATTTCATAATAAAATGAATAAACAGATGCAAAGCTATCTTGAAAGATATGGTATGGATGCAAATAATAAATATTTTTTACCTAATCCAGTAATGCGTGAAGTTTATAAAGGGAAACGTAGTTTTACTTCTAACCATAAAAATTTATTAAAAGAATACTTAGAAAGTTCTTAGTATAGAAAGAAATTAAGAAAAGCAGGTATTCCAGAAAATCAAATACAAGAAAGAATTAACGGATTACATGATACTTAGGTAAGGATTGATAAAGCAAATACACTTGGTAATCCAAACGGAATGTCTTTCACTCTTGGTGAATAGGTTATATTCAACCCAAATAAACTCTATATTGATAGAGGTGAATTAATACAACATGAATTAGCTCATTAGGTAGATCTTACTCATACAGCAAATAGTACAAGCCTTCTTAAAACAGGAATGCCTTATAAAGACATGAATGGTATAAATTCAAATAAGCCTTTATTAGAAAATCAAAGTTTGAGATATTAGCATAATAAGTTGTGATTAGCTAAAAAATTATTACCTTCGTAGGGTCAAAAACAACTAAGCCTTACACTGTTGTAGACGGATTCCAGTTGTGATTAGCTAAAAAATTATTACCTTCGTAGGGTCAAAAACAACGCGCAACAATGGCGGGTGGACATTGCCGGAGTTGTGATTAGCTAAAAAATTATTACCTTCGTAGGGTCAAAAACAACTAAGATGAATCTAAAATATACGCCAGCCTTGTTGTGATTAGCTAAAAAATTATTACCTTCGTAGGGTCAAAAACAACCAACGCGGAAGGTAGGCTCTATCACGATTTGTTGTGATTAGCTAAAAAATTATTACCTTCGTAGGGTCAAAAACAACTTTCAAAGGCGCTTCACCTGCAACAGGTAAGTTGTGATTAGCTAAAAAATTATTACCTTCGTAGGGTCAAAAACAACAAGCTCCTGCGAATTGTTATGCAGTCGCGTGTTGTGATTAGCTAAAAAATTATTACCTTCGTAGGGTCAAAAACAACTTAGAAGCCTTATCAGTCCATAAAGGATTAAGTTGTGATTAGCTAAAAAATTATTACCTTCGTAGGGTCAAAAACAACTTGTCTGCTACATCTTGTTGTAAATCATAAATATAACAAGGATGTTAGAAAAGAAAAAATGAGGTTGTTTGGGTGTTGACTTAGCGTCAATAACCGAGGAAGAACTATTTTGACGATTGAATTTTAGAAGTCCTATATTGTTCAAACAAGAATAGATATTGTTGAAACAATATCTATTCTTGTTTGAACAATATAGGACTTTGTTTTTACGAAATCAAAAAATGTGTTCTAAGCAAACAAAGGTTTTGTTTCTTAGAAAAACTCCAGTTGCAGGCAGGGTTCTGTGGGTTGCTTTTCTTTTTTGCAATAGAATATTTTGATATCGGCAAATTGTTTGTCGGTGATGCAAAGGATACCTACATGTCCTTTGTCGGGAAGCAGGGCTTGAACTCTTTTGATATGAACCTGGGCGTTGTCCATGCTTGCGCAATGGCGCACGTATATGGAAAACTGAAACATGGTGAAGCCATCGGCCATTATGTTTTTGCGAAATTTGGCGATAGTCTGCCTTTCTTTTTTTGTTTCGGTAGGCAAGTCGTAAAATACCAGTATCCACATTACACGATATTTGTTTAGCCGTTCTATCATACAAAATCAGGATAGCTGATTATTCGGGACTCTCCGTTAAAGCATTTGGCAAGGCTGGCTGTTGTCTGTGCCACGGCTATCATAAGTGGGCTGCGTTTGTCGTTTATCTTTACGTCGACGACTGGTATTTGCAGGAGTTTGCGCTTTAAGTCAATGGTTAGTTCCTCGATATCTTCTCCGGAATTCACCAATCCAACAACTATTTGGTCTACAAATGGACGGTAAGGCTCCATTATGTCATCGGCCAGACAGTAGTCGTTGTATTTATTATGATGAAAAATGCCATATACGGGAAGAAGTCCGCTTGCCACAAGGGCTCGCGCTACCACTGCGCGAAGAATGGCATAACCATAATTGAGCAGATTGTTGGGTGGACTTTCTTCTTGTCCTCTTATAAAATTTGTAAGGGTGGGGAATATGTTTCTCCAGTAATACACTGCGGCTTGCGCTTCACAATTGCCGGAGTCGCCACTTTTTACTTCGGCAGCAATTCGTCTCAATGTTTTGGCAGTTTGCCCAGTCTGCTTTTCAAGTAGAGAGGCTTGGTTGTCAATCTTAGCCTTTACTGTTTGCTGCCACAATTGTTTTTTTAGCGGTAGCGAAGCTTCTATCTGTTTTCTAAACCTTTCGTTTTGTGTAGTGTTGCCTTGCAATGGCAAGAGCATACCTGTTGGCATGCGCTTTTCGTTGCAGGTAATGAGGGCCACGGTGTTGGCAAGAAGTGCTGCGATGAGAGCTTGCGTAATGGTAATCTGTTTGTGGTCAAGGATAACCACTCCGATATCTTCGATAGGAATAGTTCTGACAGATTCCTTTTTGATGACCTCGGAGATGTTCTTGCTTTTTTCCACTTCGGGCAATTTTACAACCATTTGCTTGTTGCTTAGCGAAAGGTATGAAGGATTTCCGAAATACAAGGTTTTCTTTATCATAGGCTTTATTGCTTATATATTTTGACAATTCGCCCAAGGCGGTCTACTTCAATTTTCTCACATTTCTCTTTGATATTGATACCCTCTAATGATATTTCTACTTTGTTATTAGAGTTTAGTTCATATTTGTCGTGGATTGGTGAAGCCCAAGTTTCAGGAACGAACCAGCATCTTGAGCGAGAGCAGGATACCATTTTATATATATTGTGCCCCGGTTCTACCCCCGGTAGGCGTACAAGATCGTTTGGTGAAAGGGTGAAAAGCAATTTACGTCCATCTTCCTTGACTTTTTCTGCCACGTCTAGATGTTTCTTGAGTCTTTCGATAGCGATGTTGAGAGGTATACTCTCAAACGAACGCTCGCCGTTTTCGTTGATATAAATGGCAAAAAACAGGTTGGTATCTTTGTCTGTCTTTACGTATTTTTTGTTTTTGTTTCCCACGTTGCCGATAGGAAATTTCATGCCGAGAGTTTCTGTTTTTCTCACTTTAAGAATGGGCTTGTGATCTTTTCCCCCGTTCAGTTCCTTGATGTTCTTGTTCATCATGGCTATACCTTCGGGTGAAAATGCTGCTTCGGGGTGTTGTTTGCCTTGTGCATCGTCGTATTTCTTAAGGTGGGCAAGTAGAATCTTTTTGATGCCACTGTCTGAAACGGATTCAATCTTTTTGGAATCGAAAGATTCGTCTAAAGGAACTCTTGTTGCAGAAATTCCGTCTATCACTCCTGTATAGTAGTATACGGAGACTTTGGAAATGTCTTTCCCATTTAGAATGTTCTTTTTGTCTTTGAAATACTTTACAAACAGTTTTTGGTCGAATTTGTGATATTTTTCGATGAGATTTGCTATCTCTTTTCGTAATTCGCGGTCTGCGATGTGCTGCCAATCACCGATTGCGTCTGCCAACTTTACCAACTTGGTTTGTTGTAGGCTGATAAGGCCGGATACAGTAGCCGCGTGCATTGATTTGCGGATAGCCCAGCCGTCTCCCTTTGTCTGGCGATCTACAATCTTTTTGCCGTCTACATAATGGGTGTAACGGTTGTTGGTTTTGGTTATGACGCGAAGGTTTTGTTTGAAACTAACAATGATATTGTCGAGCTCATTGGCTACGTCTTGGGTAAAACTATTCCAGGGCTTTTTGAATACCCAGTCGTTGCCCTTATCATCGGTATATTTTTTAGTGCAAAGCGTATATTTGAGATCTTGTCTCTCATTTTCTTTGGAGGATAGCGCCGATATATTGTTCAAATAATTTATGATATTTCGGCTGGTACAAGCTATAACGATAGCATCCATTGCGTGGTGGCGGTGGTCAATACGCTTTTTGCTGAATCCTACCGATAGCTCCAAAGGAATTTTGGTTTGAAAATATCGCTTACCTTCTACCCATTGTCCGTAGTTTTCTGTGCAACTTTTATTGTTGAGTCGCTCGAAACGTGGGGCAACAATGCGGTTCCATACGTCGTTAATGCCCCAATCATTTTTCATTTTGTCGGTAATGAAACCATTGGTAGCTATCACGTGTTTGGATGTGGCTTCTTGCTCACCCTCTTCTCTGACCAAGCATGACAGAACGCTAAGCATCTTGCGGCTTATATATCTGCTATCGTTGAGTTGCCGCTGTGTAAATTCTGCAGGAATGTCATCGAGCAAAAGTTTCTTCATCTTGGCGTGGTTTTTGGAGTAGTGTTCTTTCACAAAGTCTTCATATTGTTGCTTTTCCAAAATCTTCTTGCCGTTGATGATACTTCCTCCTTTTTTCGTGATGAATTCGTAGGCAAGCATATTACCTTTTTCTATGTTGACTTCTTTTTCGCAGATTACTTTGTTTGAGAGTGAGTCGTCAAAGTATCGAGACCTTGGTATTATGTGTTCCATTTCATATTCTGTTGTGAACAACTGAGATAGAGGTATTGGCTGGCCTGTGTAAGGCGATTGATAATTCTGTTCCAGCCATGATTTGTATCTTTGAATATACGATGACTTTATATGTTCTGTCTTGGTGTTATCCAATTCCTTGATTATATCTGTTTCTACCTTAGGGTTTGACAGCACACAGTTCTCGCATATTTTAAGTTTCTCCATTTGAACCGGAGAGTAGGATCGTACATTCTTTATGTCGTATTCTTTTTTTGCAAACTCCTGCAGCAAAGTACGAATTCTTAGATTGGTGCGTTCGTTTTCCGCTCTTTTCTTACAGTCGATTTCCCTGCTTTTGTTATTTTTTTTCAGATCGCGCCCCATTTCAACGTGAACTTCATCTATTTTTCCGTATGTTTTCCATATATCCCTGACCACCCGCAGAGTCTCGCCAATAATTTTTTCCACAATAGGGTTGCGCAGAGAGTGTTGTTTTAGATTATTCTGAATGTAGAGATCAATGTCTTCCGGCTTTTCCCATCTAATTGTTTCTGAGGCTTCAGAATGGCGGTTGTATACGACATAGCTTGCTGTCCAAAGCGGTAGGCCTTGGAAGTCGCTGATATTATGTTTGCCGGTCAGTTTCTCCCTTGTGCGGTTAGAAATGTTTTCATTATCTTCTCCGTCAATGATATTGTTTATTCTTTTGAGTGTTTGGGTATCAATGTCAGTCTCATTCCATAGTCTTCCTGTACGCATAAGGGGAAGCAAGCGTTTGATTGCTTTCTCTGAATAAGCGCCGTAGTCTTTACTCTCGGGAGAATATTGTTTGAACTTGCCGACAAACTCTTCTTCTGGAATTTGGTGTTCGCGTGCAAACTTGCCGAGAGCTTTTTGACACATTATTGGGTCGTCTACAGAGTACAGAATATGCCAAAGGTGAACGTAACTATTGTTATCCAAACTGGATTTTTTTATACTTCGAAGTCGCTTATTTATCTCGTGCCTGGTAGGGCAACAGGGGTAAGTGTTGTCTTCTACATAGTTCCAACGGTAGTCTTTGAATACTTTGTCAATGCCGAACGGTTTGTATTTAAGCAGTTGCTCTTGTTTGATATCTTTCTTGTCCTTAAGCCATTCAAATAGGTCGCATATATCGTTGGGACTTGTAAGGAATTTATTGGTAACATCATAATCAGGAATGATTTTTCCGCCAACTTCTGCATACTTCTTGTAAATTTTTAGATTTGCCAAGAATTGCCATAATCGGAATTCCTCGTAGAGGGGGTGCGACTTGGGTATACATTTTATTGGACGCGACTGTATTTTCCCGTCTTTGTCTTTGAAATGATAAAATTCAAATGGACAGTCGGCAATCAAACTTTTCTTACTTTTCAGAGGGCGTTGATAAAAAATGATGTCGTCTATAAAAAGACTGGTAAAGTCGCCCGTTTTTAGCGATTGGATATGTGCTTCATTATTCCTGTAAAGTTCATGTATGCAGGCTGTGTAAAGATTATGGTCGTTGAGCTCGTTGATAAATTCTTTTTGTTTGTTCAAAATAAGTCGCAATTCTTCTTTGTAGAATCGACGCTCTATGGTATGAATGAGTTTACCTCTGATTTTTGTATTGGGATCGGCCAAGATGTGCTCATAGATATAAGTGCCGACTGTAAGATGGCTGTCAGAAAGATTCTTCTCCGTACGTGTTTTTATCAGCGTCCAGTCTTCTTCGCTTGGAGTACTTACCGTGATCTTAGGCACACCATCTTTATCGGTCTTTACATTTCCATCCTTATCGAGAATGGTTGTAACAACAGTTTCTTTTCTGTCTCCTACTTTTAGCGGAGGGTTAGGAGATGATTTTTTACTTGTAGCACCATTGTCGTAGGTAATCAGATACCAATTGTATCCGCTTTTCTTAGAATTTGGGCCTGTGTTTTCTACAGATACAACTTCCAACTCTTTGTATTCTTTGATTTTTGTGTCAGCAGATTCTTGTTCCGATACCGCTTCTGTGTCGTCCATACCCCTAAGTTGGTAGTATCCTCGTTTCGTGTTGAAGTTGAGTATAATCCAAGCCAGTTCTTCTTTTGTTATGGGTTGGGTGAGGGCTTTTTTGCGCAGATAATATAAAGTCCAATCGTGGGGTACTTTTCGACCGTTGTTAACAAGTTGTGGTTGATATTTGTTGAAATCGCAGAGCATCTCGGAGAACGATTCTTGAAAAATGAATATGTTTTTGCCGTTGTCGTCCTTGGTGTATGGCAGCAATGGCTCGCCATGGTTTTGAAATTTTCCCGAATGAACGGTGAAATCAATCTGCGATTCAAACGATTGTGGTAAGAATCCCATAGTGTGTAATACCCGCAATAGTCTTTCGCGTCGAAGGGTGGCTCTTTCATATAATCGGCGTTTGCCTCTTAAATCCGTTCTTTCCGAGGCGGCAGACTTCAAATTGCCTTTTTCGTAATCGCCCATAGTTGCAGCGTCCATGGGAATGATGCGGCTACCTGCTTTAATTATATTGTGATCGTTGTCATCAATCAATGCCCAACCAATACTGTTTGTTCCTAAATCAAGACCTAATATCCTACTCATGATATTTGTTTTTTTGTTGTTATTTTCGCGAATTTAGCAAAAATCTTCAAAACAATTAGGCTCTTATTAAGAATGTTGCTATATTTGTATAGCATTTTAGCTAATCACAATAAGGATTATTCCGTTGTGAATACATTATGGGCGGGGAGACTCGCCCTTTTCTTTTATAGAGACTCGCCTATTTATATGTCGATATAAACGAGCATATTTACGAACTTAGGCGGAAAGCCCTTTGTTATTGGGACTTTCCGCCTAAGTTATTTAATAATCGGTTTCTGTTGCCTTATTCTTCGACTGCTGCCTGCGCCGCTGCGAGGCGGGCGATGGGCACGCGGAACGGAGAGCAAGAAACGTAGTTCAATCCTACTTTGTGGCAGAATTTAACTGACGAAGGTTCGCCACCGTGTTCGCCGCAAATGCCGCATTTCAAATCGGAACGCACTGCGCGACCGCGCTCTACGGCGATTTCTATAAGTTGTCCTACGCCGTTTTGGTCAAGCACCTGGAACGGATCAACCTTAAGTATCTTCTTCTCGAGATATACTGGCAGGAACGAAGCAATATCATCGCGCGAATAACCGAATGTCATCTGGGTCAAGTCGTTTGTACCGAAAGAGAAATATTCTGCGCGTGAAGCTATCTTGTCGGCTGTAAGGGCTGCACGAGGTATCTCGATCATCGTACCAACTTTGAACGGAACTTCAATGCCTTCTTCTTTGAATAGTTCTGCTGCCGTGTCGCGGATAATCTTCTCCTGAGCCTCGAATTCATAAAGGATACCGATGAGCGGAACCATGATTTCGGGGTGGGGATCATAGCCTTCGCGTTTCAACTCTATGGCTGCGCCGAGAATTGCGCGCGTCTGCATTTGTGTGATTTCGGGATAAGTGTTGCCCAAACGGCAGCCGCGATGTCCGAGCATAGGATTGTGTTCAGAGAGGCTTTCGATGCGCTGACGGATATACTCTACGGTTACTCCCATGTCTTTTGCCATTTCTTCCTGGCCCTTTTCATCGTGGGGAACGAACTCGTGAAGAGGCGGGTCGAGCAAGCGGATATTCACGGGATAGCCGTCCATTGCTTTGAAGATGCCCTTGAAATCTTCTTTCTGGTAGGGGAGCAACTTGCAAAGGGCTTTCTCGCGGCCTTCCTTGCTGTCCGAGAGAATCATCTCGCGCATTGCCACGATTTTCTGGTCGTCGAAGAACATGTGCTCTGTACGGCAAAGGCCGATACCCACTGCGCCGAATTTTCTTGCAACTGATGCGTCGTGGGGAGTGTCGGCATTTGTTCTTACAACCAAGCGGGTGTATTTGTCGCAGAGTTGCATGAGTTCTGCAAACGAGCCTGAGAATTCTGCTGCCTGTGTTGTGATTTCTCCTTGGTATACATCGCCGGTAGAACCGTTTATCGAAATGTAATCGCCTTCGCGAAGTACAACTCCGTCGATTGTTACTGTGCGTTTCTTGTAGTCGATTACCAATGCGCCAGCACCCGATACGCAGCATTTGCCCATTCCGCGAGCCACTACGGCTGCGTGTGATGTCATACCGCCACGTGCTGTGAGAATACCCTCGGCTTCTGCCATTCCGGCGAGGTCTTCGGGCGATGTCTCGATACGTACCATTACTACTTTGTGGCCGTCTTTATGCCATCTTGCGGCGTCGTCGGCAAAGAATACAATCTGGCCGGTTGCTGCTCCCGGTGAAGCGGGAAGACCGCGGGTCAAGGATTTTACATTGGCAAGGGCTTTTTTGTCGAAGACGGGGTGGAGCAATTCGTCAAGCTTGTTGGGCTCGCAACGTTCGAGTGCTGTTTTCTCGTCAATCTTTCCTTCGTGAAGGAGGTCCATTGCGATTTTCACCATTGCTGTTCCCGTGCGTTTGCCGTTGCGGGTTTGCAAGAACCAGAGCTTACCTTCCTGAACGGTGAACTCCATGTCCTGCATATCGCGGTAGTGGTCTTCGAGTTTGTTTTGTATTGCGTTGAGCTGTTTGTAGATTTCGGGCATTGCTTCTTCCATGGAAGGATACTTTGCAAGTCGTTCTTCTTCGCTCACTCCCTGCATCTCAGCCCACTTCTGCGAGCCGGCCTTGGTGATTTGCTGCGGAGTGCGGATACCTGCTACCACGTCTTCGCCTTGTGCGTTAACGAGCCATTCGCCGCTGAACACGTTTTCGCCTGTTGCGGCATCGCGGCTGAAGCATACGCCGGTGGCTGAACTGTCGCCCATGTTGCCGAACACCATTGCCATTACCGATACGGCTGTTCCCCATTCTGCGGGTATTCCTTCCATTTTGCGGTAGAGTATGGCGCGTTCGTTCATCCAGCTGTCGAACACTGCGCAGATTGCGCCCCACAACTGTTCCATCGGGTCGGTCGGGAAGTCTACGCCGGTGCGTTCTTTGATTGCAGCCTTGAATTCTGCTACAAGCTGTTTGAGTTCTTCGGTGGTAAGATCATTGTCAAGAGTAATGCCGCGCTGCGACTTCACTTTTTCGATGATTGCCTCAAACGGGTCGATGTCTTCTTTGCTTTTAGGCTTCATGCCCAATACCACGTCGCCGTACATTTGCACGAAACGGCGGTAAGCGTCGTAGGCAAAGCGGGGGTTGTTGGTTTTCTTGGCAAGTCCTTCGGCCACTTCGTCGTTAAGGCCGAGGTTGAGGATTGTGTCCATCATACCGGGCATTGATGCTCTTGCGCCTGAGCGTACTGAGACGAGCAGGGGATTGACGGGGTCGCCAAACTTGCTGTTCATCAATTTCTCTATATGTTCTACGGAATGCTCCACATCTTCTTTGAGCAGGTTTACAACTGCTTCCTTTCCGATGCGGTAGTATTCGTTACACATGTCGGTGGTAATGGTGAATCCGGGAGGAACTGGTATTCCCAATAGATTCATCTCGGCAACGTTGGCACCTTTACCGCCGAGCAGATTACGCATGCTGGCATTTCCTTCGGCACTGCCGTTACCAAACAAATAAACTCTTTTATTTTCCATATATATTATTGAATAGTGTTTGTACGATTTAATTATGTTCTTAATATAGGGCGCAACGTAAAAGGTCCGCATATTTTAATATCCGGAAGCCGCACTACATTATATATAATGTATGGTTGCGGGTAACTTCTACGATGTTTCCTGGTTATTGGTTATTGTATGCTTTGCATGCCATATAGGCGTGTTCTGCAATCGTCTTTTCGCAAAAGTAATATTATTTAGCGAAATGGCAGTGTTTTGCCAACTAAAAATGTCGTATTCCGCGTAATTTTTTGCACAAATGCGGTTTATTTGTGTGTTTCGTGCTGTTTTTGGCCTCGAAAGCCGTTGCAAATTGTTAAAATCGTGCGATGCAAAACGCGTTTCTCCCAATCAGTTTTTAGGCCCAACCGATGTCTGGTGTAGTTTGAGCGTTGGCAGGCTTTGTTTTCACAGTCTGTCTTGTAGTTTCAATAGACGAAACAGGTTTTTCCTCGCATGAGTTTTCCTTTTTGCGGCATCTCTTTCGTAAAGAAGTCCGATGAGTTTGCCAAGAGGTCCGATGTGTTTTCCAAGAACTCCGATGAATTTTCCAAAAACACCTGATGTGTTTGTCTTACTTCGGCCGAAGTAAGCACGTTGAACGGCCGAAGTAAGCACGTTGAACGGCCGAAGTAAGCACGTTGAACGGCCGAAGTAAACACGTTGAACGGCCGAAGTAAGACAAACTAATGGCATCAAAAGGGAAAAGAGATGCGTTGAGTTACTGTTTTTCACGGCATTTACGGCAAATTATATCGGATATTAGAGTGATATTGTTTATCTTCGCAATATCGAAAACTATGGTAATATGAGTATTAAATACGAGATTCAATCTATCAAGAACTCTGATGGTACGGGAGAGGAGCGTTATTTTGCCCGTATCTTCGAGGGTGTTCCCATGTCGGCAGGGCAACTTAAGGAGAGCATACAGTCTTCCTGCTCGCTGACCAAGGGCGATGTCGAGGCCGCACTGTCGGCTTTGCACGAGTATATGGTTAGGGAGTTGTCGCAGGGCAACCGTTTCTACATTCCGTCGATTGGCTATTTCTCGCTGTCGGTAGACTTGGATATCCCGGAGGGTGTGTCGGCGGACAAAGCCCGCGCCAACTATATCGGCGTGAGAAACATCAAGTTCCGTCCCGATGCTTCATTGTTGAACGAGGTGAAAGCTGACGTGAGTTTCGAGAAGGCCAACTTCTCTACAAAGTCGAAAAAATATACCGAAGAAAAGATGCTCGAGAAGATAAGGGAGCATCTTGCAACCAACAACTACATCAACCGCCGCACAATGGAAAGCCTCTTCGGTCTGCGGCAGAATGCAGCGCTCAATTGGCTTAGACATTTCACGGAGACAGGAGTGTTGAAGAAAGGCGGCGCACGCAACTCGCCGGTTTATTTCCTCAACGAATAGCCAGGGATGGGGCGCAGATACGCTCTTGTTGCATGCACGATGAGATGCAGACAACGGTAAACAAGACATTGGCTAACCTATGGCCAATGTCCTAAAACGCGGGGCTTGTGGCGTGGAATCTTCGGTCAGTTTCCCATTGTAATGGAATACCAGCCGTTGGAAGTCTTTGCGGGTTTGCTCACACAAATGGTGCGCCCGTATTGTGAAAGGTCCTTCACCTTGGTTATGCCGGGCTTCAGCTTTTTGTCGGTAACGAAAACGCAGTTGAAATTGTCTTCTACAAGCCCGTATTCAAGCATTCCCTTGTAAAAGTCTTCGGCTGCTGCCTGCGTCTTGAAGTCGAAGTTTATCACCGGGTCCATAAACATTGAGATGCGCACGGCAAAGGCTTTGTCGGTTGAGGGAGCGTAGTTGTATCCGTCCTTGTTGCCGCTTACTTTCATACCGTTGCCGTAGACAATCAAGCGCATCGGCATGGAATCTTCCTCCCATGCGGCATCGTACAACTTGGTTATGCCGTTGCCGGGAAACGCGTTGTCGTCAGCCAAATCGGGGTTGTCTACTATCTTGAGCACTTGGGGATAAATTTCCTCGAATGTAGGGGAATTGCTGTTGGAGGTGCAGGAAAACAAGACGCATGCGGTGGCAAAAAGCAAGGTCAGGAATAGATTTGTAGCTTTCATTTGTTGGTCAAACTGATTTGTAGTAATTAATCGGTGGTGAAACGTCTGCACGAAATCAAGGGCGCAGTTTATTCAATGCTTATTTCTTTGTGGGATATAGCGTGAGCTTTTCCTTGTTCTTGGCTTTCTCCACAACAAGAGAGTCGTCGTCAATGTATTTCACGTCAACAGTGTCGCCGTTCAATACAAGCAAGCCGTTGCGAATGGCGAAGTTTTGGGTAAAACGCCTTAGCAGCGAAATGTTATACGCTTTCACTACAACCAGGCCGTCGTGCCCTTCGCGCTTTGTTACGGCAAAACTGTCCTCTTCTTGAGTATAGCCGTAAAATTCTCCGTATCCGTCTTCATCTTCTTTGTCCATTATTAGAGTATCGCCCGCATTTGTCTTGATGCAAAGCGTGCTCATTCCACTTTCAAGGGCAATTCCGTAGATAGTAGAGTCGGTTGGAGCGGAAACTGTGTCGGTAGGGATTTCCGGTGTGGGTGTTTCTGTCTTTTTGTTCTCCTTGCATTGCGACAAAACAAGAATATTTGCCAACACGCAGGCATATAATATAAAGCGTTTCATCTTTTAGTTGATTTTGTTGGTGCAAAGTTATGTTATTCTGCCTAAAAAATGCTGCAAAGTTCCGGAAATCACAACTATTATACATATCTTTGCGAAAAGACAAGAATACATTAATACAATGCACAAGACTTTTGAAACAACAGGAACGTGCTCTACGTTCATTGATTTTGACATCGACGAAACCGAAACCCTGCATAACGTACGCTTCACCAATGGTTGTCCGGGCAATACGCGCGGCATTGAACTTTTGTGCGAAGGAAGAAATGCACGCGAGGTATCAAAGAAACTTAAAGGCATATTGTGTAGACAAAAGCCCACGAGTTGTCCCGACCAGCTCGCACGGGCTATAGAAGAAGCATTGAACGGGAAAAATTAAAAGCAACGAAATGGAAAACGAATTTATCAACATTCTGAAAACACGCAAGAGCGTAAGAAACTACGCCCCCGATAGAGTTCCGCCACAGGAGATTGTAGACATGATAATTGAAGCGGGAACGTTTGCACCAACGGGACGCGGAAGCCAGTCGCCTGTAATCGTTGCCGTAACCAATAAAGAGGTACGCGACAAGCTATCAAAGATAAACGCAGAGGTACTTGGCACAAAAAGCGACCCGTTTTATGGCGCGCCGGTGGTATTGATTGTGCTTGCCAACCGCGACATTCCTACTTATCTCTACGACGGTTCGCTCGTAATGGGAAACCTTATGAACGCCGCGCATGCTTTGGGACTCGGAAGTTGCTGGATACACCGCGCAAAAGAGGTATTCGACATGCCGGAATGGAAAGCTGCTTTGAAAGAGTGGGGCGTTGTTGGAAATTATGAGGGGATTGGTCATTGCGTAATAGGATATTCAAACGAGAAAGACGCTCCCCGCAAACCAAGAAAGCCAGACTACGTACACTATGTGAAATAACACGTGCACTCTGTAAAATAAGAATTACCCGCTATGCGATTTGCGTAGCGGGTAATTTGTTTATATGTGCGCCTTATTTGTTTATATGAGCGCTGTGGGCGGTTTCGTCTTATGGAAAAGGCGTGTATTCTTTCCTTGATAGCTTTTGGTTATTTCGGGGCGGCGCTTATTCGTCCCAACGTTTGTTTTTCGCTTTGTCAAGAGCCACTTCCATTTTCTTAAGTTCGTTGTAGCGCAACATTAGATTGGTAAGTTTATCTTCGTCGGCAGATATTTCGGGCTTTTGCATCTCGGCAAGCACTCGGTTTTCCTCTTCCTTTACATACGATATTCTGAACCGGTTGATTGCATCGGGAACCACGTCGTAGAGTTTGTCTTCTATTTTCTCCACAGTGTTTCTTTGGCTTTCGCGCAACTGATATTTTTCGCTTTCCAACGCTGCTGCTATTTTGCTTATCTGCTGATTGGTGTGAAACAAGAAGTATTTGCTTGGTATGAAACCGTCTTCTTTGGAATGTTGCACCGCTTCGTCAAGAATAGTTTGGTATTCGGGGCGTGAGAATTTCAGATTGTCGTTTTTCAAACAGAAATCGATGAAATCTATTACGTTCATCAGTCTCGTGCCTTCGCCGGTGTTCACTTCTGCAAGCTGTCTTTCGCCATAGAGCAGCACATACCATACAAGTTCGCGTTCGTATTTTTCGGTTATTCCGTAATGATGCGTTTCTTCGGGCGTTTCTTTTGCCGGCTCTGCGGTTTCGGAATTGTTTTCCTCGGGGGCGTCAGCCGTTGGACGGCCGGAGTGTTCGGCATCAATGTGTTCGCGTATCTTTCTTGCCACGGCGTCAACAAGAAGGTTCTCGTCGGTGTTGAGAGTCCGGCTGCATTCGCTCACATACATTGCGCGCAAAATCTTGTCGGGGATAAGCGAAATACTTGTAACGATATTGTCTACAAGTGAAGCGCGTTTCACGGGATCGTCGGCGCTTTCCTCGAGAAACAGACTTGTTTTGAATCGAATGAAATCCGTTTGGTGGGAATCTATGTAGGCACGGTATTCTTCGGCATTGTGCTTGCGTGCAAAACTGTCGGGGTCGTCGCCGTCGGGAAGAAGCAGCACTTTCACATTGAGTCCCTCGGCAAGCAGCATGTCAATTCCCCGAATAGAAGCCTTGATGCCCGCTTTGTCGCCGTCATACAACACAGTGATGTTTTTGGTGAACCGCCGTATCATTCTAATCTGTCCCTGTGTGAGCGAAGTGCCCGATGATGCCACCACATTCTTTATGCCGCTCTGATGCATTGAGATGACGTCGGTATAGCCTTCCACCAAAAAGCAACGGTCTTCCTTTTGAATATGTCTCTTGGCTATATAAATTCCGTAGAGTTCGCTTCGTTTGTTGTATATTTCCGACTCGGGGGAGTTTACATACTTTGCAACGGTTTTGTCGGTTGAGAGAACTCTTCCGCCAAAAGCCACCACGCGTCCGCCAACTGTATAAACCGGGAAAATCACTCGCCCCGAAAATCTGTCGATAAGCCTTCCGTCATCGCGCTTGTAGCATAGTCCGGTTTTCAAGATGTATTCTTCTTTGAACCCCTTAGCCTTTGCAGCATCGGCAAAGGCCGTGCGTTCTTTCAGACAGTAGCCGAGGCCGAATTCGCGTATGGTATCGTCACGAAAACCACGGCTGCGAAAATATTGCATGCCTATGGCAATGCCGTCGGCATGGTTGTGGAGCACATTTTGGAAATACTTTTCGGCCCAGGCATTGAGCACAAACATACTCTCGCGCATGTTTTCTGCCTCGCGCTCTTCGTCGGTCATCTCTTTTTCGCGAATCTCTATATGATATCTGGCAGCAAGCCAGCGCAAAGCCTCGGGGTAGGAAATCTGTTCGTGCTCCATCAGAAAATGAACCACATTACCGCCTTTGCCACAAGAGAAACATTTGCAAATGCCGCGCGCTGGAGAAACATAAAACGACGGAGTTTTCTCATCATGAAACGGACAAAGCCCGCGATAGTTCACGCCGGCACGGCGGAGCGTTACAAATTCCGACACAACCTCCACAATGTCGGCTGCGTCCATTATTTTCTGTATGGTTTCCCTGTCAATCATCTTTTGTAAGCAATGCTGCCGGGCGGCAGCAAGTTCTGTTTTGAACATTCAAAGTTAGCGATTTCTTTCATACGCCGCAAATCATTCTCTAAATGCTTGTAAAACTACGCTTTGCAAACCTTATAAAGGACAACGGTATATCGCGAAAACGATGTCAGACATAATTTAAATTACAAGCCATGTCGTTTAAATTATATCAGACATCGTTTTTACGACATCTCATATAGTTTTTTGAACGTCCCATTGGCTTGCAAAAACAAGCGTATCTGAATTTCGAAATCCTGACTTTTTGAAAGCAATGTGGTTTGATTGTGCCGAAAAGTGTGCACATTGTTTGACAGAAGTACAAAATATTTACCCACGCCGACAAATTTCTTATACCAAAAGTTTGGCAGTATGGAAAAATATATACCTTTGCACCGACAAAAATGAAACGCCTAGGCATTAGCCGAGGTTATGTGTAACACAAAAAATAAATAAGAAAATGAAGAAGTTTTTGTTTACTTTGGTAGCAGCAGTGATTACCCTCACAGCAAGCGCACAGGTGTATGTAGGTGGCGAAGTTAATTTCTGGCGTAACTGGAATGACAACCACACAACCTTCGGTCTCGTTCCCGAAATCGGCTACAATCTCAGCGACAATTGGGCAATCGGTACCAAAATCGGCTACGCTTACAATTACAATGACGGCACAAAGGTAAATGGCGTAGAAGTAGCTCCCTATGCACGCTACACATTCGCTAAATTCGATGCTGTAAGCCTTTTTGTTGACGGCGGTTTCGGTTTCATGACTTACAAAGTATCTCCGAAGCACGGCAAATCAAGCGATTCTCAGAACGGTTGGGAAATTGGTTT
Organism: bacterium; assembly: GCA_963660485.1. Classification (GTDB taxonomy): domain Bacteria; phylum Bacteroidota; class Bacteroidia; order Bacteroidales; family Bacteroidaceae; genus UBA6398. The sequence continues at coordinate 32,021 of CAVKYH010000013.1, forward strand.
GACTCCTGGTGTAAAGGTAGACCTCACAAGCAAACTTTCATTCGTTGCCCACGTAGGTTTCTTCGGTTACAGAGATGCTGACGACAGCAATTGCGCATGGGGCGAGGACGGTTTCGGCTTCAAACTCGACGGCAATAACCTCAACTTCGGTCTCTACTACAACTTCTAATCAAGAAGATTAAAAAGAAACAACAAAAGGCGCGGCACAATGTGTTGCGCCTTTTTCTTGCACAAAAATCAAGTTTGCACGGCAAGAAACCATACAAACGCCATCAAACAAGCGTTGCACCTTTGCCGCTCAATATAATTTCGTATATTTGCACCAATCTACTAAAGACCCAAGAAGATGAAAAAAATGATTATGTGCTTGGTGGCAGGTTTGTTGTGCGTGGCAGTTCATGCGCAAGACAAATTTGCAGACATCAAGTTTGATTCCACATCTTTCAACTTCGGAAAATTCTATTCCGACGACGGCAAGCAAAGCCACACATTCACATTTACCAACACGGGAAACATGCCGCTGATAATAAACCAGGCGGTAACTTCGTGTGGCTGCACAGTATCGACATATACAAAAGAGCCCGTTGCTCCGGGGAAAACGGGAAAAGTAAACGTGGTATACAACGGACTCGGCAAGTTTCCCGGGCAATTCAAAAAGACTATAACGCTCCGCACAAACGCCAAGAATCCAATGGTACGCCTCACAATCGAAGGCGACATGGAAGAACGCAATTCTAACGACTAAACCTATTTGTATGGACAGCAACAACCATTTGGTTATAATGGCAGGCGGAGTAGGCAGCCGGTTCTGGCCTATGAGTAGCGAGGAGAAGCCAAAACAGTTTCTTGACGTGCTCGGCACGGGGCGCTCGCTGATTCAAATGACATACGACCGTTTCCACGGCATTTGCCCGGAGCAGAACACTTGGGTGGTTACTTCGGTAAACTATTTCGAACAAGTTCACGAACAACTGCCCGACATTCCGGTAGAAAACATATTGCTCGAGCCATGCCGCCGCAACACGGCGCCCTGCATTGCCTATGTGAGCTGGAAGATAAAGAAGATCAACCCGCGCGCAAACATTGTGATTACGCCAAGCGACCATGTGGTGAAAGACGTGAAGTCGTTTGAACAAGCAATAAAGGAATGCATGGATTTCACGTCCGAGACCGATTCGATCGTAACCCTTGGCATTCGTCCCACAGCGCCCGAAACGGGATACGGATACATTGAAGCTGATTTGAGCTACTCGTCTTCGCGCGCCAAGAACATATTCCGCGTGGACTCGTTCAAGGAAAAGCCTTCGCTCGAACTGGCAAAGCAATACATAGCCAAGAACAATTACTTCTGGAACGCGGGCATATTCATGTGGAACGTGCAAACCATCGTCAATGCGTTTAGAGTTTACCAGCCCGAAATGGCAAAGAAGTTCGAAGACTTGTCGGAAAGTTTCGGCACTGAGAAAGAGCGCGAAAACGTGGACAAGACATACGAGCAACTCGAGTCGATAAGCGTTGACTATGCCATAATGGAGAAAGCAGAAGAGATATTCGTGTGTCAGGCTGCGTTTGACTGGAGCGACGTAGGCACCTGGGGCGCTCTGAAAAACCAGATAGAATGTGATGTTCACGGCAACGCCATTGTGGGAGACGTTGATTTATACGAAACAAACAACTGCATTATCCATTGTTCGCAAAACAAGAAAGTGGTAGTGCAAGGTCTCGACGGCTATATCGTGGCAGAGAAAGACGGCAAGCTTATGATTTGCAAACTTTCGGAAGAACAGCGCATCAAACTGTTTCACAAATAAGAATACAACGATAGCATTTATAACGCGAAAGGGGAGTGGAAACTCCCTTTTTTTTGTGCTTCAAACGAAAAGCATTGCCGTTTCTTTTGAAGCCATTCCCCAATATCTTTAAGCCCTTGGAAATAGTTTTTTAAGCATTGGTGATTTGTTCCGATGCCTTGAAAATTAGTTTTTACTCCCAGCTGAATTTGTTTTGAAGCCTTGAAAATAGCCAAGAAGTCCGATGTGTTTTCCCAAAACGCCTGATGTGTTTGTCTTACTTCGTACGAAGTAAACACGTTGAACGTACGTAGTAAACACGTTGAACGTACGTAGTAAACATGTTGAACGTACGAAGTAAGACAAAAGAGAACGCTTGTAATGGAAATTTCATAGGAGCTTTCACGAATAAATACCGCGTGTTTTTCGAAATCAAAAGGCATCAGTTGCATAAGAAACAGGGAGAATTTCTTCGCGTTTTCAGGATATAATTATCAAATCCGTTCTTGTCTCCAACGGATTTGACGATGAAATAAGAATTCTTCCGTCTGTTGAAACGAAAGAAGTTGTAGGAAATAGTTTGTCTTACAGGAGTTTTTACGGAAAAGTTTATCGGCACTTAGTTATGCCGACAAACATTATTTTACAGTCTTCCCGTTCAAATATTCAAGCAATGCGGGACGATAGGGGCGCGAGACGGTGATATGTTTATTGCCTACAATCACAGTGTCTCCTTCGAGCACACTTATTTTATCGAGCGCAATGATGAAGGAGCGGTGAACACGCATGAATCTTTCTGAAGGCAACGCCTGGCTCACGGCTTGCATGGTGGTGATGGTGTAGATAGGAGTTTTTCTGTTCACCGTGTGTATCATCACATAGTCTTTGAGTGCCTCTATGTACAGAATTTCGTTTAGCGACACGGCGAGCAGCTTGTGCTCGCTGCGCACATAGATCTTTTCGCTCTCTTTGGAGTTTGACGATTCTTCCGCCTTTTTCTGCAATTCAAACCAATGGAGCGCTTTGTTTGCGGCATTCATGAAATCGCTGAAACTTACAGGTTTCAACAAATAGTCGAGCGCCTGGGTTTTATAGCTTTCTATTGCGTATTCGCTGAAAGCAGTGGTGAATATAACCTTTGTGGCCGGGTCGATGATCTTTGAAAATTCCAAACCGTTCAGATCTGGCATTTGTATGTCGAGAAACAACAACTGGGTTCTGTCTTCCTTTATTCTCCCAAGTGCTTCGATAGCGCTGGTATATTTGCCCGTGAGTGTGAGAAATGGTACTCGGCTTGCATAGCTCGACAATAATTCAAGAGCCAACGGCTCGTCATCGATAATGGCGCAGGTTATGTTCATCGTGTTTGTATTATGAGGTGGGAGAAATATTTTGTACCGTCGTCGCTCACGCCTTTCTGCCAATGGTAACGTCCTGGATAGAGGTTGTTGAGGCGTTGTTGCAGGTTTTGCAGCCCAATTCCTCCGGGACTAAGTTCCTTGCCGTTTTTGGGGAAATTGGAATTCTCGCAGAAGAAGTCGATGACGCCGTCGTTAGTAGCCTCGAGCGATATGTTTATGAAACTCTTTTCCGAAAGGTTTATGCCGTGCTTGAAAGCATTCTCCACAAGAGAGATAAACAATAGGGGAGCGATGGCAATGTCGCAGTTGGCGGGAATGTTTTGCCTTACATTGATTTCTACATTTGCCGCCGTGCGCATACGCATGAGGGTTATGTAGGAATTCAGGAAGTCGGTCTCCTTTGAAAGCGGAGTGAATTGCGACTGGTTGTCGTATAACAAATATCGCAACAAGCGTGAAAGTTCCTGAATAGCCTTTTGCGCCTTGTCGGAGTCAAACATGGTCAAGGCGTAAATATTGTTTAATGTATTGAGAAGAAAGTGGGGATTTATCTGATTGCGCAGATTTTTCAGTTCCGCATTTCTCTTTCCCAGTTCAGCCTCTTTTCTTGCGTTTTCAGCCTTGTGCCAATTATGGCTTAGGCGACTCGCACAGCCGAAAGCTGCCACAAGCGACATGGTAACGGCATCTCTGAGCATGAAAAGCCAATGGGCCGGAACTTTCTTTGCATCGCCCGGGTGGTGTGGGGGATGAGGCATAAAATAATTTAGCACCAGATGTATCAGCACCACTATCGCCAGAATAAGCAGTATTTCCAAAGCAAAAAACAACTGCCGTCTGTTGCGCATGAACAATTGGGGGACAAGCAGAAAGTAATTGATATAAAACACCGCAAACATCGTAAGCGGCACAAAGCACCACCGCAGATAAGCGTTGAGAGTTATCGTGCTTTGCCCATGGTTGAATATCAACGGAGTGCTGAATACAAAAAGCCATGCAAGCACATGCATGAACACTTCTGTCGTGTATGTGCTTACAAAGCTTTTGTTTGCTTTTGACATGCCTATGTCGTTAGATATCATCAGCTGCAAATTTAGCAATAATTACCTTTATTCATATCTGATAGCCTCGATAGGATCCATTCCGGCAGCTTTCTTGGCAGGATACCAGCCAAAGAATATACCCGTTGCCGAACAAACCACAAAACTAATCAACACGCTCCATGGTTGGATTACTATCGGCCATTTTGCAAAGATGTTTACGCCGAATGAAGCAAGTATTCCGAATACAACACCAATTAGTCCGCCCGTAACACTGAGCAATACCGCTTCGATAAGAAACTGGTTGAGAATGTCCATGCCTCTTGCGCCTACTGACATTCGAAGACCGATTTCTCGCGTGCGCTCCGTTACTGAAACATACATGATGTTCATAATTCCAATACCGCCGACAATCAAAGAGATACAAGCTACAACCAAAAGCAGTGTGGTCATCAAATCGCTTGTGGAGTTCATCATCGTTGACAATTCCTTTTGTGAACGAATCGTGAAGTCATCATCATATTCGCCCTCCTCATTCTTTTTGATTTTGTGGCTTTCACGCAAAAGATTTGTAACGTCTTCAATGGCTTCATCGGTAATGTCTTCGGTAAGCGCCGAAGCATTTATTCCCTGAAGATAAGTAACGGCAAGCACACGCTTCATGATTGTAGTATAAGGTGCCAAAACCACATCGTCTTGGTCCATTCCGAAAGAATTATACCCCTTGGATTTCAAAACCCCAATGACTTTCATCGGAATGGAATTGAATCTTATCACCCTTCCTACGGGATCGCTCCCATCGGGAAATAGATTGTCCTTGACAGTCTTTCCTATTATGCAGACTTTGGCGCTTGTCTTTATATCGTCATCAGTAAATTTGTCGCCTTCCTCTATTGTTAATTGGCGGATTGTGAGGTAGTCGTTGTTTATACCATAAACGGTTGACGGCGTATTATTGTTTCCGTAGATGAATTGTCCTGAACTGTTTACACTTGGACTGATAGCTGCAAGATATTTTGCGTTGTCAACCAAATATTGAAAGTCTTTCAATTTCATCGATTGCATTTCGCTTGCATCTTGACGCACCCCACCAGGACCATTGTCTTGTCCGGGACGTATCATAATCATATTGGAACCCATTTCGGAGATTTGCTTTTGAATACTCTTCTTTGAGCCCTGACCTATGGCAAGCATGGTAATTACAGAAGCAACACCGATGATAATTCCGAGCATTGTTAGAAACGAGCGTAGCTTGTTGGCCGCGATTGCACGGAATGCTATTTGAAATAGATTGTGTACGTTCATAATTTATTCGTCTTTTGGTACAGGCAAACTTTTAAGAGTTTCTGCCGCCGATAGAATATTTTCATTCATTTTGTCGGAGCGGATTAGTCCATCTCGCAAAGTGATTGTCCTGCTGCTATAACTTGCAATTTCAGGATTGTGAGTTACGAATATGATAGTTATCCCCTCGGCATGAAGTTCTTGAAACAAAGTAAGAATCTCGAATGAAGTGCGCGTGTCAAGGTTACCTGTCGCTTCATCGGCAAGCAATACAGAAGGATTGTTTACCAATGCACGCGCTATAGCAACTCTTTGCATCTGTCCACCCGACATCTGATTACTTTTATGGTACAGACGACTCCCGAGACCTACGCGCTTCAAAGCTTCAACCGATCTATTGAAACGTTCTTTTGCACTTATAGCAGGATTATACATAAGTGGTAATTCAACATTTTCTACAGCGGTTGTCTTAGGTAGCAGATTGTAGTTCTGAAATACAAATCCGATTTTTCTGTTACGAAGAACAGCGCGTTGGTTGCGGCTCATCTTTCTTACAGGAACCTCGTCCAACAAATATTCTCCGCTTGATGGCGTATCAAGACATCCTAATTGGTTTAGAAGTGTGGATTTTCCCGAACCGGAAGTTCCCATAATCGTAACAAATTCCCCTTCGTGGATTTTGAACGATACTCCCCGCAAGGCGTGTACCACTTCTTCGCCAACAAGAAATTCTCTTTTAACGTCTTGTAGCTCGATAACTACTCTGTTATTTGAATAGTCCATTACTTTTTGCCTTTCTTGTCATTTTTGCGCGGCCCCGGTGCGAACGGACTCTGTTCGTTATCGCTGCTATCGTCTGTACTTTCGCTAAGTTCTGCCTGTGCTTTCGAACCGGTAATTACTTCTACGCCTTGTTTTATGCCGCTTATGATTTGAGTACGAATTCCATTGGTAGTTCCTACCTTAACAGAATATGCTTTGAGAACATTTGCTTCTTTCACCCACACTTTATTCGCCCCGTTACAATCTTTGATTTTCTCGCCTTTATTTATTGTCTCTTTTGTAGGAGTGTAGTGCAGGGCTTTTGAGGGAACACTAAGAACGTTGTTTACTTCTTTGGTATATATGTTTACGTTTGCCGTGAGTTTCGGTTTAAGTTTCAAATCTTTGTTGGGTGCAGAAATCACAACTTCATAGGTTACGACATTACTTTCCTCCTCACCTTGCTGACGAACCTGTGTAACAGTTCCCTCAAAGGTATCATCTGGATAAGCGTCAACAGTAAAAGAAACTCTTTGACCTTCGCTAACTTCACCTATGTCTGCTTCGTCAACATCTGCAATAACACGCATGTCTGTGAGGTCGTGGGCAATTGTAAATAGAGTAGGGGTGCTGAAACTTGAAGCAACAGTCTGTCCTTCTTCTATATCTTTGCTTAGTACTACGCCGTCAATCGGAGCTGTAATTGTGGCATAGCCCAAATTGGTTTGCGCACGGCTTACAGTTTGTTGCTGGCCTTTGTAGGTTTCGAGGGCTTTGTTGTAGTTAAGTAGCGCATTGTCGTATTCATCATCGCTCACAAAGCCTTTCTTATGAAGTTCTTTCACTCTTTTAAGATTGGTTGTCTGGTAATTCAGTTCGCTTTTTGCGCTTGCGAGATTTGCCTTTGCGCTTGTTAGTTCGCTTTCAAGGTTGGTGCGGTCGAGCTCGGCTATTACCTGTCCTTTCTTTACTACACTGTTATAGTCTACGTATATTTTACTGATAATACCGCTCACCTGCGTACCCACTTCCACTTCGTTTACGGGCTCTATCGTTCCGGTAGCAGTTACGCTTGTGCTAATCGTGGCCGGTTCTACTTTGGCTGTTTCATAAATTAGGTTCAAACCGCCTTTTTCTCCTCCTATCGTGAATTTGATTATGGCAAAAACGGCAATGGCCGCAATTACGACAATTATCCCGATTCTGGTTTTTGCTTTCTTTGTCATGATACTATACTGTTTTTGTTGTTTTCTTGTTTTGTTAAATGTTTAGAGTTTCTCCGCTGTAGAATTTAAGCAGTTGCATGTTTAGCAACGTTGTGTATTTGCTTTCGAGCATCTTTTGTTCTGCTTCCAACAAACTTGTGCGGGCAGTCGTGAGTTCCACAACGTTTTTCAGTCCCACCTTAAACTGTTCTGCAATGGAGTTGTAGTTTTCCTCTTGACTGTTAACATTGCTGAGCGAAGCCACATATTTTTGCTGATTGCTTACAGCGTTTTGCCAATAGCGTTCAATTGTGCTGTAGAGTTGCTTTTGCTTGTCCTGCAAATCGAGCTCGGCTGTTGTTCTGCTGTACTTTGCTTTTTCCACTGCGCTCTTTGCTTCGCGGTTGTCGAGGATAGGAATGCTTAGAGTAACTCCCAAGCTACCTGTAAGGTTATACTTCATCTGCTTGCCAAAGTCTGTCTGTGTTCCTGTCATATGGTTATCTCCTATGCCGGCACTAAGACTTACGGTTGGCATATATCCTGCTTTTGCAATTTTGAGCTGTAGTGCTGACGAATTGATGCTTTCTTGTCCCATTTGTATTTCGGGGCGTGAGCGCAAGGCTTCGTCATAAACCGTGAGTTTCTCGGGAATTGTGCTCAGGGCTGCTTCTTTTGCTACGCTCACCGAAGCTACGTCCATTGTGCTGCCAGGTTGCAGTTCGAGCAACTGGCGGAGTTCTAAAAGATATTGGTCAACTGTGGTTTGGGAGTTCACCACGTTGTATTTCGATTCGTTCATGGCAGCCTCGAGTTGTTTTACTTCGCTGCGGCTCATCTTTCCGTTTTTCAGCATCTCGTTGCCGCGCACATAGGTAAGGGAGTCTTTTGAATAAATGTTTTCGTTTACTTTCACGGCTTCCTTGGAATACAATATCTGTACGTAGTATTGCATTATTTGTTCCTGAATGGTGTTGGCTTCTACTTGTGTTTGAAGTTTTGCCACGTTCAAGTCCGACTGACGTGCCTTGATGGTGTTTTGGTTTACTCCTCCGTTCCACACATTCCAGCGTGCGTTTATGCCATAGCTTCCGCTTTCGGTGGTTTTGTTGCTGCTGCTCGATGTGATTGAGCCGTTTACAAAATTACCTGCCGTTTCTTGAAACGGGCGGTAGTTTACCGATTGCGTCATGCTTGCCGAAAGGCTTGGCAACAGGGCTGCTTTAGCTTTGTTCAAGTCTGAAGTGGCTGAGGCTTCGCTTACCTTGCTTTTCTTGATTGAAATGTTGTTTTCCAATGCGTAGTCCAGGCATTCTTTAAGCGACCAGGTTTTACCGTTTTGGGCAAAACTTTCAAACGCCAACATCATCGGCAATGCCAGAATAATGATTTTTTTCAGGTGTCTGTTCATCTTTGTTATGATTATCGTTATTTGCGTGCAAAAATATTGAAACATAGTGTATTATAAGTTCTTCGTTTTCCTGTTGTTTCAAAAAAAACGACCAATAGGCGGTTTTAACCGACCAAACTGCTAATTTTGCAGACGAAAAAACATCAAAAACAAACACAGTAGAGCCATGTTTTCAGGAATTGTAGAGACTATGACGCGCCTGACTGATGCGCGCAAGGAGGGAAAGAACATCACATTCGCTTTTGAGCGTCCCGCAAATTGGAACTTAAAGATAGACCAAAGCATAGCCCACAACGGCACTTGCCTTACGGTTGACGGAATTACTGAAAAGGAATATACTGTTACGGCAATGGACGAAACTCTGAAACGCACAAATCTCGGAGGGTTGAAAACGGGTGATTTCGTAAATTTGGAGCGTTCCATGATTACCGGTGGGCGTCTCGACGGACATATTGTGCAAGGGCATGTGGACCGCACCGCACGGTGTGTGAACATCGAGAATGCCCAGGGGAGCACGGTGCTTACCTTTAGCTACAAGCCCGAAGAAGATGATTTGAAAAAGGGGTATGCCATTGTTGAAAAAGGCTCTGTTACGGTAAATGGCGTGAGTCTTACTGCCTATGACATAGATGACAATTCTTTCAAGGTTTCGATTATTCCCTATACTTCTGACAATACCAATTTGGGGAAACTTTCGGTGGGCGATATAGTAAACCTTGAATTCGACATCATAGGCAAATATATTGCGCGCTTATTTCCGGGAATGCAGCAATAGTGTGAAATTGACTATAATCAACTGATAATAAATCGATTCGGCTTGCTTGTAAAAACAGGCCGAATTTCGTTTTTCCGATGTCAGACCTAATTTAAATTCCGACGCATCTAATTTAAATTAGGTCTGACCTTGTTTTTGCGATATCGCATATGTTTTTATTTATGGTTTCAGTCAAAAATTAAAGGCATGTTGCCGATAGGCAGATAAAAATAGCTAACTTTGCTTTTCCTACAAACAGAAAATTCGTATGGCATCAAAGAATAAAAAAAACACCGGCAAGAAAATCAAAAAGCCCAATATAGAACAAGCAAAACAAGAAAGTAAAGCTTTCTTAACCAGCGAAAACGTGCGTTTTGTTGCAGGAGTGGTTTTATTGTTGTTTTCCCTTTACATGCTTTTGAGTTTCGTGTCGTTTTTCTTCACCGGCACCCTTGACCAAAGCATCATGGAAAGCGGAAACTCCATTCGCGACATCAGCAATTGGGGCGGAATGCTTGGGGCATCTATTTCGTTCTACTTTATAAACCACTGCTTTGGATTGGCATCGGTATTCATTCCCGTTTTCTTCGTCATGATAAGTTTGAGACTGCTGAAAATAGGAAAAATCAGACTATGGAAATGGTTTGCAAACTTCGCCTTTCTCATTATTTGGTTTTCCGTGACGCTGCAATTCTTTATCCCCGACAATATCATCAACCAACTGTTTTTCATTCCCGGCGGAAAGCATGGACAATTTGTTTGCGACGAACTGATATCTAATTTGGGCAAGCCGGGAGCGTTTCTCGTGCTGCTCATAGCCGTGCTGATTTATCTGGTTTACTTGTCAGACGAAACCATTAGGTGTATCAAGAAAACCTTTAAGAAACTCAGTTTTAGAAAAGTCGGGGAAACTACCGATGAAAACAAGGAAAATATAACCGAAACGGCAGAAACAACCGATGTCATAGAAGAAACTCCTGAAGAAGAACTGAAAGAAGAAACTCCCGATGAATACAGTGAAAAAAATGAAGACAACGGGGATTCTGAAAAGGAAGATTCGGGAGAAAAAGCCAATGACAGCGATGAAAACAACGAATCTGCAATAGACGGGGTGGAACTTTATGATCCGCGCAAGGATTTGGAATACTACAAGTTCCCGTCTGTAAGCCTCTTGAAACACTACGACGATGACGGAGTGCTGGTTACAGATGCAGAAAAAACCGCCAACGAAGAACGAATACGCCAGACGCTTGCTTCGTTTGACGTTCAGATATCGGGAATAAGCGCCACAATAGGCCCTACAATCACCCTTTACGAAGTAACTCCTGCTCCAGGCGTGAGAATATCGAAAATCCGCAATCTCGAAGACGATATAGCACGTTCTATAGGCGCTCTCGGAATACGTATAATAGCTCCTATTCCAGGGAAAACCACAGTGGGTATAGAAGTTCCTAACAAAAAATCACAGATAGTGTCGATGGAAAGCGTGATAAACTGCGACGCTTTCCGCAATTTCAAGGGCGAACTTCCGGTGGTCATAGGAAAAACCATCATGAACGAACCGTTTATGTTTGATCTCGCCAAGATGCCCCACCTTCTCGTAGCTGGTGCCACCGGACAAGGAAAGTCGGTAGGCTTGAACGCAATAATAACGTCTCTTCTCTATCGCAAACACCCCGCCGAACTGAAACTTGTGCTCGTTGACCCCAAAAAAGTGGAGTTGAGCCTATATTCTCCTCTCGAAAACCATTTTCTTGCAAAAGTTCCCGACAACAACGACGAAGTTGTCATTACCGATGTAGACAGAGTGGTATATGCGCTCAACAGTCTCTGCAAGGAAATGGATACGCGCTATATGCTTCTTAAAAAAGCCCGGGTGCGCAACATCAAGGAATATAACAAGCGGTTTAGCGAACGCAGATTGAATCCCGAAAACGGACACCGCTTTCTACCATATATCGTTGTAATCGTCGATGAATTCGCCGATTTGATAATGACTGCGGGCAAAAACGTGGAAACTCCTATCGCGCGTATCGCACAGTTGGCGCGCGCCGTGGGAATTCACATGATTCTCGCCACACAAAGGCCTACGACCGACATCATAACCGGTACGATAAAAGCAAACTTCCCTGCCCGTATCGCGTTCAGGGTTATGCAATCGGTAGACTCTCGCACAATTCTCGACCGCACGGGAGCAAACAGTTTGATAGGGCGCGGAGATATGCTCTATCTCGCAGGCGGAGAACTGGTGCGCGTACAATGTGCATTCGTCGACACGCCGGAAGTGGAGAATATCACAAATTATATCGCTACGCAGCAAGGTTACAATGCGCCGTTCGAACTTCCGGAAATTCCTATGCCCGAGAGTTCGATAAACAACCTTGGGGGAACAAGCGACGAGCCTGTACATCTCGATCCTCTCATAACAGAAGCCGCAAAATCCGTGATAGAGTCGGGAATCGGTTCCACATCGTTCATACAGCGTAAGTTCTCTATCGGTTACAACCGCGCCGGCAGAATAATGGATCAGTTGGAAAAAGCAGGAATCGTGGGACCGCAGCAAGGAAGTAAGCCGCGCGAGGTTTTGTGTACCTCTACGTTGGAAATAGATGAGAAAATAGCGGCGGCATTCTGATTTACAAACAAAAAGAAGTTGAAATAAAATAGACAATACCCATGAGCGATTATGTAGTATCGGCAATAAAATACAGACCACAGTGTTTTGACGACGTGGTAGGGCAGAAAGCATTGACATCGACTCTTATCGGAGCGATAAGAAGCGGTAAACTCGCCCATTCCTACCTTTTCTGCGGTCCGAGAGGCGTGGGAAAGACAACTTGCGCGCGTATATTTGCCAAGACTATCAATTGTGAGCATCTCAACAACGATGGTGAGGCATGCAACGAGTGCGACAGTTGCAAGGCTTTCAATGACGGGCGAAGCATGAACGTACATGAGATTGACGCCGCTTCAAACAATTCGGTTGACAACATTCGCAATTTGATAGAGCAGGTGCAGATTCCTCCACAAATGGGGAAATACAAAATCTTCATCATAGACGAGGTGCACATGCTTTCACCCGGTGCATTCAATGCCTTTTTGAAAACGCTTGAAGAGCCGCCTTCGTATGCCATTTTCATACTTGCCACAACCGAAAAGCAGAAGATTATCCCCACAATACTGAGCCGTTGCCAAATCTACGATTTCAAGCGCATCGAAGCCGATGATATTGTTTACCAGCTCACAAAAATCGCGAACAAAGAGGGTTTTACTTTTGAGGAGGATGCGTTGCGTGTGATTGCAGAGAAAGCTGACGGCGGAATGCGCGATGCTCTTTCGCTTTTCGACCAGCAAGCTGTGTATACAAACGGCAACATTACTTACGAGCAGGTAATCAAGAATCTTAACATACTCGACCATTCTGCCTATTTCAGAATCTACGAGAGCCTTATAGCCCATAATATACCCCAGGTGCTGTTTGATTTCAACGAAGTAGTGGCGCGTGGATTCGATGGCAGAGACTTTATCGACGGTCTTGCACGTCATACGCGTAATCTCATGATGGCACAGGACGCAAGGACGTTGCCTTTACTTCAAGTCTCAAAGCATACGGTTGACCAATATCGTGCTCAATCCCAAAAGTGCAAACCGCAATATCTTTACAAAGTAATGAGGCTTTGCAGCGATTGTAGTTTGAAATACCGCGATAGTCGCAATAAACAACTTTTGGTTGAAATTACCCTTATAGAAGCTGCTCAAGCCGATGACGACGGTGATGGTCATGCGGGCAAGAAATCTCAAGCCAAAGTTCTGAAAAATATATTCTCCAAGCAGCCTCAGCAAATCAAGACTGCATCAGACGGAGCGCAACAAACGGCGGAAAATCCTGCACAAGCCACAAATCACCCACAGGTAGCTTCAACAACAACGCCGCAACCTATGGAGGGGCAAACAACTGCGGTTGCAACAGACCAGAAAGAGACAAAACAGAAGGTTCATACCCTTAACGTTATGTCGATAACCTCGATTATGGCAGGCGCAAAAAAGAAAGATGAGCCTATAGTCTCAAATGGCACGACTACAAGCGACAAGCAACCCCAAACTGTGCAAGAAAAACCTGTCAATACCGCAAGAAATTTCGACGAAACCCAACTTTATGGAGCATGGCTTGAATTAGCACAAAACCTTCCTACGGCCAACAATGACTTGGCTGCACGAATGAAAGCAATACGTCCGGAAGTAGATGAAAATTGTAAGATAAGCGTAAAATGCGAGAACCCTTTGGTGGCAAAGTATATGCAGGAAATAGTTCCGCAAATGCAGGAAACCCTACGCAAAACGCTCAACAATCCCGACATTATAGTTGAAATCAAAATAACAGAAGACTTTCGCGCAACAGTAAACCCAATAGAAGAATTCAAGACGCTCACAAAGGAAAACAAGTGCCTTGCAAGGCTTAACGAAGCGTTGCAATTCGAAATGCTTTAGCCCATAAAGCAATACAAAACCGGCTATTTTTTGATAACCAATAAAAGATATACAACATGAAAATAGGAGACAGAATACCAGAGGTTTTGGGCATTGACCAAGACGGACATGAAATCAAGGCAAGCGACTACCGTGGTCGCAAAATAGTGCTTTATAGTTATCCCAAGGCTAACACAAGCGGATGCACCGCCGAGGCTTGCTCGCTACAGGCGCACAAGGACGAATTGGCCGCTGCCGGCTACGATATTATCGGCATTAGCAAGGACAAACAGGCTCTTCTGAAAAAATTTTCCGAGGCCAAGGGTTTGGAGTTTCCACTAATTGCTGATACGGAGACCACGCTCTTGCAGGAACTGGGGTGTTGGGGCGAGAAGGTGGCTTGCGGTCGCAAGACTATCGGCATTCTCCGCACCACCTACCTTGTCAACGAGGAAGGAGTAATCGAGAAAATTTTTACTCCCAAAGAAATCAAGACAAAGATTCATGCGGAGCAAATACTGGAGTACATCAACAAATAACCCACAACAAGTTATGGTGACAGAACACAAATGTAAGATAACTGTTCTCGAATGCAAGTGCTTCAACGACTACCAGGAAAAATATCTGGCAGACCCGAAGAGCGGTCCATGCCCATGTTTTAAGCCCGGCGACACATTTCTGTTGGAACGCAATGGAAAGCGCGACGACTTCTGGCATATGCTCAACGGCAAGTTCTGCTCCGAAGCATGGGATTCCATTAGCCGCTATGTCTATACGGCATTGCAGGGTGGCAGCATCATGAAAGGATGGACAAACGACGAGAAGATGATGATAGCCTGTTGCAGCGACGGCACGCGCCCCGTCATTTTCAGGATAGAACGCATCGATGAGGAGGTGGAAGAGCTTACTTTTGCCGACGGAAGACAATAAGAGGAGCGTGAAACAACAGAGAATAGAAATATTGGAGGCGTTCTATTACGTAATAATGAGCGATATGAAACAAAACGATATAGACATGAGCTGGAAAATCTTGGACAGCAAGTATCTGTTCAAGAAACCATGGCTCACAGCCAGGGTTGATAAGGTACAACTACCCACTGGAGCCATTGTCGACGAATATTACATACTGGAATATCCCGAATGGGTGAATACCATTGCCATAACTAAAGAGGGGCTATTTGTTTTCGTTCGCCAGTATCGCCACGGCATCCGCAGGACTGTCAACGAACTCTGCGCCGGAGTGGTTGAAGAAGGAGAAGAGCCTATGGTCGCTGCTAAGCGGGAGTTGCTGGAAGAAACTGGATTCGGTGGCGGAGACTGGATTCCCTGGATGACGATTTCTGCCAATGCCAGCACCCATACCAACCTCACGCATTGTTTCCTTGCAACAGGCGTCGAACTTGTGGACAAGCAACATCTGGACAAAGGCGAGGATATCAAAGTCAGAATTTTCAATCGTAATGAGGTGCTTGATATGCTCCGTCAGGGGGAAGTATGGCAAAGTTTAATGACAGCACCACTCTGGAAATATTTTGCAGAAGAGCATGCTTTATAGGAAAAACAAAACGCTATTCTATAACAGAGTATAAACCTACGGTGGTAATTAATAGTACCACTCAAGCAGAAAATAGAACAAACAAAAAACGTTAAAATTGAAATTATAAGCATCTGATATAAGCATTGCTAACCTTTAGGTAACCAAGTGAGTAAATTGTGCCTACTTGTATACAGATCAATATATTAGTAGCTTTGTGGCGCAAAACTAACATCAATGTTTACATTAAAAACTGTACAAGTATGGCAAATTATGCAATCAAGAGCCTGAATGGTTGGGCAAGTGTAGAAGGTAAAATATTCTTGGGTGAAGAACTTGGTCTGACGGGTGCGGAAGCATCACTCCAGCGTCTGGCCGCTGGCGAGGATGCCCCCTTCCTTCACTCTCACAAGACTCACGAGGAACTATATGTAATTCTCTCTGGCTGTGGAGAGTTTGAAGTGGATGGTGAGAAAAACGAGGTTAGGGAGGGTAGCATTATCAGAGTTTCTCCTGCTGGTGTAAGAGCCCTGCGCAACACCAGCAATGAAGAAATGGTAATGATGTGCGTCCAGTATGAAGCCAAGCCTATAATCAGCTTTATGGAAGATGCGAACATCATTCCATTAGAAAATGAACAAAACATCTGAACATAAAGAAGTATTAGACGCTCTGTTTCCCGACTGCCCTATACGCAACGTGCTGGCGCGTGTAGGCGACAAATGGTCTCTCCTTGTGCTGTACACTCTGCAACACAAAGGGACTTTGCGTTTCAAGCAACTACAACGTGAGATACCCGATATATCGCAAAAATCTCTCACTCTAACACTTCGTACATTGGAGGAAGATGGTTTTATTAGCCGCAAGGTCTATGCAGAAGTCCCTCCTCGGGTAGAATATGCTTTGACTGAGCGCTGTCTGTCGTTTCTTCCATTGGTCAATAACCTTATAGCTTGGGCAAAAGACAATATGGAAGAAATTGTCAAAGACCGATTCTATCATAGAAGTCTATTATAATTTTTTATTTCCGAGATAGCGGAGAGTCTGTGGAATTTTGTACACTGAAACACCATAAGAGAATCAAACATGAGTTGGCTAAGTTGGCCGTTTCCTCACAACATCAAGGCCAATTGTTTGGCGAAGTTGTCTTGGAATATGCTTATATAAAAGGGTGAAAGGGAGGGCCCCGAATCCTTTATCGTTGGAAATAACTGTATAAAGAAAGGACAAATAAGCAATAAAAAGTTTTGGAACTATATGGGTATCGTGAGCGCCAAAAATGAGCCGAACAAGATAGAGAAGACTGGTTGGACTGCAGTGAAGGCAGAAAATGTCAATGCTCCTGTTTTTTACCGACTTCCCGATGTCATTAGAGTTTCGTATTAAAGAGAATATTGAAGAGAGCGGAGACAGGCTACTACATCGTTGCCGAAATTGTGAACATCGTCTGCAACGAAGACTATCTCGCCGAAGATGGCAAGCCCGACTTGGAGAAGATGCACCTTATCACCTTCGACCTAATACACAACGGATACTTTCAACTTGTTAAGCGTGTTGGCAATGCTTTTTGCATCGGCAATCACTTGCCGATGCAGCATATTATGCCAATTGATTATCAATAGTTTATGGCTTAAAAGATAGACTGCTCAAAAATTTACTTGTTTTTTGCCGAAAATCGAAGATTTAACGTTTTTAACCTTAGTTTGTCTTCAAACGAAGGGAAAAAGAGAAAAATGGCTCTCTTTTGCTCCGAAACCTCCGGTTCGCAAAGATAAGGCATATCGGTGATTATTTCGCCGATTCGAGTTGCAAAATCAGAGATGGATTCACAGATTTTCTGGTTGGCTTTTGTGTCTTGACAAGGGCTCGAATCATGTCTGTTTTGTGAGCAGGATTTCTGTGTCTTTTGTAGCCAAAAGAGAAAGTTAGCAGTTATGGTTCGGCTTGGTTTTGGCACAGCCATCTCTTTTTCTCCCTCTGTTAGCTTTACTTTAATGCACGTATATATGAATACAGGGATAAAGTAAAGCTATGTTGTATTTTTACTTGAGTGATAAACTGTACTCACATCGTATTCGCTCTAACTCATTTTTTAAATCATTTATATGTAAAATTATTAGATAAACATTTTCTACATCAGTTATTTCATGTATTTGCGATAGTGAATATAATGGTCTTAAAAACTTTTTCACTTTCATTCGTTCTTTTCTTGCAGAATTAGTGGATTCTTTACACTTGGTTTCTCTCAGTAGTTGAGACGTTAAATCTTCGTCAGACCTATTGCCAAAATTGACAATAGCAATTATCTTAATATAATCTTTTGTGTCTTGAATACTTTTACTTGCCTTTATATGTCGAGATGATTCTAACCGTAATTTTCTAGCATCTTCAAGAATTGCATTGATTTGTGCAGCACCAAATTTTTTGTTGCGGATTAGAGAATTGCATTTGACTTCTACTAATATTTTTACAGGAGAGTCAATTCTTATGTCGAATCCATTTGTGTTTGGCTTTTGTTTATCAATATCATTAAATATCCGTTCTCTATCTTCATTTTTAAATGATAATATATCTGATAACTTTGTTGCAATAGAACGAGTCGATATTAACATTATGTTATTAATATCGGACAGTATTGATTTTAGTTCTATTAATTTATCTAGTGTAAGATTGTTACCAATATCCTCGGTGTTAATAGACTTGATAAACTTTGTGTACTTATCTAATAAATTAATTGTTCTATTGTATGTTTTTGATGTTTCCATAATTTTGTTTCTTTGGGGGGACGAAAATATGTATAAAAGTTCATATATGAAATTTTGTCAGGCTTGTTAGTCGGGATTTCGTATTCTTTTGCAGTCAAAAGAGAAAGTTTTCAGATATGATTCTTTTTCAGAGAGCCTCCGTTGCCGTATTTTTCCGTACTTTTGTAACAACTTGTGCAAAATTTGCACACTTTAAATTATTGGTAATATGAAGATTGAAGAGGCTATACTCTACTGTTTGGCAAGCCAGAATAGGGGAATGCGAACTGAACAGATTGCAGAGATGATAAACCGTCAGCGATTGATCCATACTACCTTTAGGAGTAGGTAAAAATTAGAAGGCGTGATGCGTCAGCACCTCTAAAAGTCTCATATATCAAGTACGCTTAAATCTGGTTCTTTGCACGAATCTAGTAAATTCACGCCCTTTATCTTTAATTCAGGGTAATTCAGAATTGACATTGGTATTTTCTCTCTTTTGAGATAGGATGTTGGTATTACTGTAGCTGTCAGCATCATTGACTTTACTCGGGGGGTAACTGCTACACCAATGTGTTTCGCAACTTCATTAATATGCTCCGTTACCCAGCGATGACGACGCAAATGTTTAAGAACAAGAGCTCTCTTCTTGTCTCTCTCGGGATTATCACCACGACCAAGATATTCATCCATCTCGGTTTTCATTTCCTTAATATTCTTGGCTGGATTGGTATTCTTACATTCTATCAAGTAGAGTATATCACGTGATGTATCATAAGCCATCACATCAATATCACCATAATCTTTATCTGCCGCAAAATAACCTCCAGATTTGATAGTGACATCATGTTCCCATACTCGCATTATTGGTATCTTTGCCAAAAAATAGCGTACCTCGTCATTGAACGCAGCCCCTTTTATAGCCTCAAATTTTCCAAGCAAGGTTTCTATCTTCCTTCCCACATAACGTAAGCGACCAGAATAAAGCAAGTCAGATAGCTGAATGCCGGCTTGAATACAGGAGCGGAACCCAAACATGCACATAACTGTGCCATCATCATATTGATAACGAATCACTGGGCGACGCAGATAACTTAATTCCCTATTGTATGACCAAGGGAAGATATCCTTGCCCGCTAATCCTACTGGCGGAGTGAGGTAGTTTTCCCGTTTATCCAAAGAAAGGCGAATGATACATTTCTTTGCTAAATCTTCAGTTAGTTCTGTACAATGCTCCTGCATAGCCTTGATGAGTTGAGACTCTTCCATCTCAATAACAGACTTCTGCTGCTTCATAGCTATGATGTAACAAACATAAAGGAACTGCAAGATGTTAGAATATGATACTCCCCAATCCTCTAAGAATGCCACATCTATCTCCTCGAGTTCTGCATCCTTGGTTTTTTCTTTTGTATCTGGACGTACTGCCATCCTGGCCATCTTACTCTCGAAATCTTCGATTTGCCCATTTACACTCTCAATAGTGCGCGTTGCTGCAAACTCTCCTACATTGTCGGAAAAAACATCATCGTAGATACCATAACGTCCAGAGCCTAATTTCTCAATGGTATGATTAGCTACATCTAAATGTATGGCGTCACATATACCACCAATGGATATCACTTCGTTCATGATAGCTAACAGGCTTTCTACATCATCATTGCCTGGTTTAACACCACCGCCACGATACTGTGTTGCAGCTATATATTCTATCATAGCACGGGTAGATATTCCAGCATCAGCAAGTCGTTTTTCTGTATCGAAGAATTCTTTACGTTTAGACTTATTTTCTCCAAAACAAAGAATCTGTGCGGGTTGTAAGACTCTGTTATGTTCTCGCTGATAAACTAATGTCTCGTGATTCTGCATGAGCATACGCAGCAACCGCAATGTATCAAATGATGACAGGCGTCTAGCAAGTTCATCAAGAAGCACATCTACTCCTTTGTGAAGGAAGTCTATTTTTTCAGTTTTTGTATTGAGTTTGCCTGCTATATCGAGACCATTCTCCTTCATCCACTGTGGGAATTTGTCCAGTAGTAGTTGGCTGGTGGCGGCATGAATATAGATAGGAGTATAAAGCCACAAGGGTATTGACAACAGGTTGAGTGACTGCTCCATCATTAGAATCATCTTTGCTTGGCCAAAGGGGATGCGACTATCTATAATTTGGTTTGCAGTCTCTTCGTCTATTTCCAGGAGTTCGATTATGATACAACGCATCATGGTACGCTCACTATCATTGCCTGCTCCCATAAAAGAATGGATGTAATCATCATCAAATGTAACGGTAACTCCGCCTTCTGTCTTGGATACGGTAAGATTTCCTCCTCGCGTAGGCTTTATGTCGTCGTCATAGTGTATCCCTTTATCGACCAAGACCTTTTCACTGAAGACAAGTTCTATCTCTACGGAGTGTTCATAGCGTTGGCTGAGCATATCGGCTATTACTGGTTGTAAAGTATCCATCCAGTATGCAACAGCTGTTATTACAGTATCGGAAATAGAGGATGGATTTATTCCCTGCTTTTCCTCTTGACAACAGCTTACCCACACAGGAATACTATAAGACTCACAACTCTTGGCATTGATAACTGAGTGGACGGGCTTAAAAATTGCCGCATAATCGAGATCGCGTATCACTGGTATATGAGCATACCGTCCATTGAGTCTCTTCAGTGTTCCGTGGAAATACAGTTTATCTTTGCTTTTGAATATGAGGTCACAGCCATCATTTGGCTCAATATAAAGAATGTCTGTTGGTTTGTCGTCTGTCATATAGAAACTCTCACCATAATGCTTATAGAGAGCATATACATCGATAGATTGATTCAGAGGAGTCTCGAGTGATGATACGTTCTCCTTGGAACGAGCATAACGAACAAGACTCAAACTGTCCCATTTCTCAGTCTGTATCAATTGCAAGAAATCATAGGCAGAGAATTGAAGAAAATAGTCAGTTACATTCTGCTCTCCCATGGCAAATCCGTATGTCTCACCCATTGTAGAATACAGAACAAGCGTCAGAATATGGTCATCTTTCGAGCTTTCGTCATTTCTGATGGTATCAATACGTTTTTGTAAATGTTGGCTGAGATCTCGATTGCTGAAATTATCATTTCCATCTATGGCTACATTACAGGCCAAATCATGAGCATAGCACACGTATGCAAGCCAGTTGACGTCAATACGGAATACATCTTCGTAATAGCCTTCAACAGGGGCAAGGATTTCATCCATTGAGTTTTGTCCCCAGCGCATCTGTTCTATACAGGAACGTCCGATGCGCATCCAGACTCCATAGTGGGTTTGTTTTACTAGTTCTTCGAGACAACGGTGTTTTAGAGCTGTTTTCAGGATAAAGTTGTTAATGGCACTACCTTGACTGGAGATTCCAGCCAAGTAGAAGTTATTGTCAAACTCAACAATTGGCCTGTATAATAATGGATTCTTTTCTGCATCTTGGGTTAGTATATCAGGAGCATTAACCTCTAACAAAAATGATTTCAAAACATTTGGATCCAGCCCATTTCGATTAATGAGTTCTGCCATCATCGGCAAAGTAATGACAAAAGATTGGTTAGTATTTGGTTTATTAAGCGTCTCGCGTGGGTTCTCATTTCCTCGTACTAAGCCACTTATCCCTGCTCGGGCTGACAAAAGGTTGCTCAGTTCAAGCATGAAGAGTACTCCATCATAAACTTCATTACGGAAAGCTCTCGTAAATATATTCCCTTTATTGAATATGGCTTCTGTCATCGAACGGAAAATTTCTGTTGCATGGGTCGAGATGCCAGGAAAGAATGTGTAATTACCTCCATAGAATACTACCGGTTCAGAAAACATGTTAATCGGCAAGTCTTCCATAAGATCAAATGAGAACTCCTGGTCAATTATACTCTTGAACTTACTGATGTCAGGAGTCTGGCTACTCTTTCCGAGATTCGCAACTGCTATTTGCAAAAGGTGTTCAATTCGGATATTCTTCCCACGATTTTGTGGATTAAGCTGCATTGCTGTCAAATAGTCCAATATAGGTGGGACTGCATGATTACTTAAATACGCTATCGTTTTTGGTGCATCAAGCCAAGAAGCTGGCCACAAAGCATGATTTGCTCTAGGCAATGTTCCTATTGCCCGTTCCGTCTGCATACAACAATGCTTGTATTTCTTGCCGCTGCCACAAGGGCAAGGCTCATTACGACCAATCTTCTTTGACATTATATTTGAACTACTAGTAACATCTATCTAAACTTTAATCACTTAGCTCAGCCAAGAACTATTAATCATTTACAGTGCGAGACGAAGAATGTATTATGGGTTAGAGATGAAATGAGTGATAATCAAATTCTTACCACATTTATACTCTAAGTGATTTCTTATACAAAGGTACTGATTTTAGTCGATAACATTTAATGATAAACGATGGAATTTCTAAAATGAACTGTTTTCGACTCAAAAATGAGACATAATGGTCAAAGGGATTTGGCAAATTATGTGATTATTTTGCAGTCTCCAAAAAAGTCGGCAGATATAGTTCGGTTCGGCTTTGGCGAAGCCATTTCTTTTTCTCCCTCTGTTAGCTTTACTTTAATGCACGTATATATAAATACGGGGATAAAGTAAAGTTGTTTTTCATTTGAATAGCCAACTAATCTTGAATATATGTTGTGTGGATATATTGGCGCTTATAAACAATATAATAGCGTTTATATTTCTCCAAAGCAAAATTATCTTGTTTTACACACTTTCCCCAAGATGGTTGTCGGAAGCTGCTGCAACTTTTATAAACATAGGATTCGCTTGAAAAAGTGTATAACCGTTATATTGTACTTGGTCAAGCGTTTCTTCTAATTTTGTGATTTTTTACCTATAATACATCATTAAATAGATGAAAAGTTATAAATTTGCATATTATATGATATGTTGAATATGGCAAAGAATACAATGGGGACTAAGTTGCCCCGAAAACTGGAGCAGAAGATGCAGGTTGTGGGAGAGCAGATAAAATTAGCTCGTTTGCGCAGGAATCTGAGTGTGGCTCAGATTGCAGAACGTGCTACTTGCTCTCCGTTGACCGTGTCCCGAATAGAGAAAGGTGCATCAACAGTAGCCATCGGAATCTACTTGCGTGTGCTGTATGCTTTGCAGCTTGACGATGATATTCTGTGGTTAGCCAGAGAAGACAAATTGGGAAAAGCTTTGCAGGATTTGAGTTTGAAGACAAGGAAGCGAGCTTCGAAAAAGGAATAGAGCTATTATTCTCCTATACATAAGTTGCAATTTGCTCTGTTGGAATAAAAAAATATGGCTCAAAATTTTGTGTTATGTTATAAAAACATTATGTTTGCGTTGCATAATAAATAAGACGTATGAAATTCGTTGATAGAATAGATGAAACAGCACGACTGAAAGATGCTCTTGCAAGAGAGAAGTCCTCGTTAGTCGTGATGTACGGTCGCAGACGGCTGGGTAAGTCAACGCTCATTAAAAGGGTGTTGTCAGAAAATGATGTTTACTTCCTTGCTGACCGTTCTGAAGGGCAACATCAGAGAGTATTGCTTGCAAAAGTAATAGCACAAGTGTTCCCGGATTTCGACAAACTGACATATCCGGATTGGGAATCTATATTTCGCGCGGTCAATTATCGAACAGACAAGCGTTTTACTTTATGTTTGGATGAGTTTCCGTATCTTGTAGAGCAATCTTCTGAACTGCCGTCTGTGCTGCAAAAACTGGTTGATGAAAAGCAGTTGAAGTATAATCTTGTGCTTTGCGGTTCGTCGCAAAATATGATGTATGGGTTGTTTCTTGATTCTACTGCGCCTCTTTATGGTCGTGCTGATGAAATAATGAGGCTTGCACCGATACGTTTGCCGTATATTCAAGAGGCTTTGCATCTTAATGCGATGAATGCCATTGAAGAGTATGCCGTATGGGGCGGTGTACCGCGTTATTGGGAATTGAGGGAAAACAGAAGTTCGCTTGATGATGCCCTGTGGCGCAATATCCTTTCTGTAAATGGAACTCTTTATGAAGAGCCTATAAAACTGTTTCAGGATGATGTCAAGGATATTATCAAGACTTCAACGATCATGTCTTATATCGGGACTGGTGCAAACCGGCTTTCTGAGATTGCAGCACGATGCAATGAGCCGGCAACCAATCTGTCGCGTCCGTTGAAGAAACTTATCGATCTCGGATTCTTGGAAAAAGATGTTCCGTTCGGTATTGATGAGAAGAATGCGAAAAAGAGCCTCTACAAGATAGCCGATCCGTTTATGGCATTTTATTATCAGTTTGTCGTACCTAATCGTTCGTTTATTGAACTTGGCCGTCGTTTACCAATAGAACAGGCTTTGACTGCTCATTTCTCGGAGTATGTGAGTATGCAATGGGAAAAATTATGTAGGGATGCTGTGACAGGAAATCTTGTCAATGGAGTGGTTTATGGCAAGGCAAAACGCTGGTGGGGTTCTGTTCTCAATGAGGATAAGAACCCTGAACAGGTCGAATTCGATGTGATGGTCGAATCGCTTGATAAAAAGTATCTGCTGGTCGGCGAATGCAAATGGACAAGTCAGGAGAATGGAAAACAGCTGACAGCCGAACTTCTCCGTAAAGCTAATCTGTTACCATTTGCCAAGAACTACACCATCGTTCCAGTACTGTTCCTTAAGAATGCTCCGAAAGATGATGCTGAGAATGCTATGTTACCGAAAGATGTAGTTGAGTTAATGAAATAAAAGGATATAACAATTCACGACTTGCAAATGTTGGATTTTAGAAAACAATTTCAGGAAATTATAGAACAATCCTATATCCCGTTCAATATAGATAAAACTGCAACTTCAGATGTATGGAGTAATATTTATAAATTAATACTTCCTAATATCCCAGAAAAACTTTTCAGATATCGCAGAATAGACGATAAAGGCTATTGGAAAAGCCATGCGGATTTGACCCTTTTGGCCAAACGGGATTTGACCACCTTTGGCTATAATATGATTGCCCCCTTAAAGTCCTGGTGTTGGGGGTCAATTTTATTTTACCCTTTTAAAAATTCTCGTTTCTCCTCGACCTTAACTTTCGCATGCTTTCACCATATAACTCTATGGTATGGGCCGTGTGTATGATGCGGTCAAGGATTGCATCGGCTATTGTCGGGGCACCCACCATGTCGTACCAGTTGGAAGACGGGTACTGCGATGTTATGATAATGGATTTCCGTTCATGCCTGTCCTCGATGATTTCAAGCAGTATGGAACGCTCCTTGGCATCAAGAGGCACGATGAACAGGTCGTCAAGGATGAGCAACCTGCATCGCTCAATCTTCTTGAGTTCTGTTTCAAGCGTGCCTTTGACTTTGGCGACTTTCAGCGCACCGAGCAGTTTCGGGGCGTTGGCATAGAAGGTTCTAAACCCCCTTTTGCATGCCTCGTGGCCGAGGGCACAGGCCAGATAGCTTTTCCCCGTTCCTGAAGAACCGGTGATGAAAAGGTTCTGTGCCTTATGCACAAAATCAAGGGTGGCGAGACGTTCCATTTGGTTGCGCTCCAGTCCGCGGTTAGTGGCATAGTCAATCTGCTCAACGTAGGCCTTGTAGCGGAATGCCGCATTCTTGGTAAGCCGTGCAACGGCAGCCTGTGCGCGATAGTCCCATTCACGTGCAAGTAGCATGGAAAGGAACGTGTCGGCGGTCATGGCTTGCGGAGTGGTGCCGGCAAGACTTTCCCTGAAGGCCTCTGCCATGCCGTGCAATTTCATGCGGTTCATTAAATCCAGTGATATGGTGTTCTGGTCTTGTTGTCCCGTAACGGGAGCTGTCTTATTGTTTACTTCCATAACTATGGGTTTTATTGTTTGTCCTTTCTGTAATATTCACGTCCACGTATGTTTTTGTGGGTCAATGGAGCCGCGGAAGGAGCATCGGGCTGTACGTTCCCGTCCTCGTCGGGAAGGAAATCAGCATCCTCTCCCAGTTCAAGCACCTCGCGCAAGGCCTGATACCCGTATTGCAACTTCTGGTCCGCACATACGCAAGCCGCAACCAGGCGGTCGCGGCCGTATTTTTTCTCCAGCGCCAAGATGCCCCGGCAGGATCTGAACGCTTTGGGCGGATATTGCATGAAACGCTCCACTTCACGGAGATAGTTCAATACGATGTTGTCTATTTCCGAGGCACGCCTGAAAAGCTCCTCCAAGTCCTTG
>CAVKYH010000014.1:0-57513 GCA_963660485.1 bacterium
GCCACCAAATTTAAATTAGATGCGTCGGAATTTAAATTAGATGCCTTGGAGTTTAAATTAGATGCCTTGGAGTTTTTCCGATATCAAGCAGTGTATTTCCGCTACCGTTTTACGACTCGCCATATAGCCGTTTCAACTTCTCAAAAACCGGAGGCGTGGCAGGTTTTTGCCGCATACAAGAATTTATCCCGCTTATTTTGACTACCTTTGCAAGGTAAATAAAAAGGCTAATCACAAAAAACATGTCATGCATTCTCTTCATTGAAACTTCCACCAAAGTTTGTTCCGTGGCAGTAAGCGAGGACAATCATATCATCTATCACAAGGAAGATTTCGAAGGCCCTAACCAAGCCCGCGTGCTCGCGCCAATGGTCGATGAGGCATTGTCGTTTGCCGACAGCCACGCCATTCCGCTCACCCACGTAGCCATAAGCGAAGGCCCCGGCTCCTACACCGGTCTGCGCATAGGGAGTTCAATGGCCAAAGGCGTATGCTACGGCCGAAATGCCAAACTCATTGCTGTGCCAACGCTCAAAGTCCTCACAGTGCCCCTCTTGCTTTATCGCGAAGACATTGAAGACAACGCATTGTTCTGCCCCATGATCGACGCACGCCGCATGGAGGTTTACTGCGCCGTCTACGACCGCGCGCTGCGCGAAACCGTTACCACCGAAGCCCTTGTAGTAGAGAGCAACTCGTTTGACGAGATAGCGGCAAACCACCCGATATACTTCTTTGGCAACGGAGCAGAGAAATGCAAGGACATAATTAAATGCCCCAACGCTCATTTCATCGACAACATAGAGCCGATAGCCAAAAACATGCTCCCGCTCGCCGAACAAGCCATATACAACGAAAAATTTGAAGACGTGGCTTATTTCGAGCCTTTCTATCTAAAAGACTTTATAGCCACAAAACCCAAGAAACTACTTTAACAATATGGAATACAATACTACCAGAGAAAAAGTAATGATGCCCGAATATGGCAGGCTCGTACAGAATTTGGTGGAATACGCCATCACAATTCCCGAACGCGAGGTACGTCAGCGCTTTGCCGAGAGCATAGTGCGCATAATGGCCAACTGCAATCCGCAAAACCGCAATATTCCCGGCTTTCGCCATAAACTTTGGGATCATCTGGCAATGATTTCCAACTACAACCTCGACATCGACTATCCTTTCCCTATCAACCGCAAGGAAAAGGACGCCAAACCCGAGCGCGTGCCATATCCCACCAACAAGATACGCTACCGCCACTACGGACACCTCGTGGAATCACTTCTGCAAGAGATATCCAACATGCCACAAGGCGAAGAACGCGAAGAACTTACGCGACTCACCGAAAGCCAAATGCGCCGAAGTCTTGAGATGTGGAACAAAGACGCGCTCAACGACAACAAGATTCACAAAGACATGCTGCGCTATACCGACGACAGCGAGAACGATTAATCCTCTGCCCCATACAATAGCGACACAGAGCCATGGCATCATTCCTCGTTGAGGGCGGACACCCGCTAACAGGCAGCATCACACCGCAAGGCGCTAAAAACGAAGCGCTGCAAGTGGTTTGTGCCACCCTGCTTACAGGCGAAGAAGTAACGATTTCAAACATTCCCGAAATTCTCGACATTGCCAACCTCATCGACCTGCTTCGGCAAATGGGCGTAAGGGTAGACAAAAAAGCAAAAGGCGAATACACTTTCTGCGCCGACCGCATTGACGAGAACTATGTGGGCAGCGAAGAATTTGCATCGCGCTGTGCAAAACTGCGCGGCAGCGTAATGCTCACCGGTCCGCTATTGGCACGTTTCCACAAGGCCGCGCTCGCAAAACCAGGCGGCGACAACATCGGTACACGGCGTCTCGACACCCATTTGCGGGGACTTTCTGCACTCGGCGCCCAATTTGAAATAAACGAGGAAAGCAATATCTGCAACATTTCCGCCCGTAAACTCAAAGGCAAATACATCTTGCTCGACGAGGCTTCGGTTACAGGAACAGCAAATATAGTTATGGCAGCCACAATGACAGAAGGCATTACCACTATATACAATGCCGCCTGCGAGCCATACCTTCAACAACTCTGCAAGATGCTTGTAAAAATGGGGGCAAGCATCAGCGGCATAGGTTCAAACCTTCTCACAATAACGGGAACAGACAACCTTCACGGCACAAGCCACACCATTCTCCCCGACATGATTGAAGTTGGCAGCTTCATAGGTATGTCGGCTATCATGGGCGGTGGAATTACAATAAAAAACAGTTCCGTTGAAAATCTCGGCATTATCCCCGAAACATTCAAGCGTCTCGGCATACATCTGCACGTTAAAGACGACGACATAATCGTACCAAAACAAACACACTACCAAATCGAAACGTTCATAGACGGTTCGATAATGACAATAAGCGATGCACCTTGGCCAGGACTCACCCCCGACCTGTTGAGCGTGCTTATCGTAACCGCCACTCAGGCAAACGGTACAGTTCTTTTCCATCAAAAGATGTTTGAAAGCCGACTATTTTTCGTAGACAAGCTAATTTCGATGGGCGCGCAGATAATTCTTTGCGATCCTCACCGTGCTGTTGTTGTCGGGCACAATCATAAATTCCAGCTCAAGGCACGCCGAATGGTTTCGCCCGATATTCGCGCAGGCATCGCCCTACTTATCGCAGCCATGAGCGCAGACGGGACAAGCCGCATAGACAATGTAGAACAAATAGACCGGGGTTATTCGGAAATTAGCGAACGTCTAAACAAACT
Organism: bacterium; assembly: GCA_963660485.1. Classification (GTDB taxonomy): domain Bacteria; phylum Bacteroidota; class Bacteroidia; order Bacteroidales; family Bacteroidaceae; genus UBA6398. Next base: position 2,762 of record CAVKYH010000014.1, read on the forward strand.
CGGGGCTAAAATTCTAAGAATAGACTGACCATGCTTTTCGATGATGCCATATTAATTGGAAAGATCATAAAATCGCGCTCCGCAAAAGGCGACGTGCAGATAAACTTGACAAATATCAGTGCCGACATGTTTGACGGCGATTTTCTGATAATCAATGTCGACGGGCTGAAGGTGCCGTTCAAAATCGACGAAATAGAAGAACGCGGCAACTGTATGCTCGTGAAATTCGAAGAAAGCAACGGGAAATACGACGACATCATAGGTTGCGACGTTTACTGCAGGAAAGAAGATTTGGAAGAACTCACGGAAGATTCGCTAAGTCTCAACCCGAACGTACTGAAAGGCTTCAAAATTATCGATTCTGCCTTGGGAAATCTCGGAGAAGTAACATCTGTCGACACATCTACCGCCAATATCGTGCTATATGTTCACGGAAAAGAAGAGATACTCATTCCGTTGGCAGAGGAATTCATTGAAGAATTCAATACGTCAAGCAGAATTATCCGCCTTAGCCTTCCCGACGGGCTTGTAAGCATCAACGAAAAAAACTCAACTCAAGAAGATTGATGGACAAAAAACATATTGCCATTTTAGGCTCAACCGGTTCGATCGGTACGCAGGCTTTGAAAGTTATCGAGGCACACCCCGATGCTTTTGAGGCAGAAGTTTTGACCGCGAACTCGAATATCGAACTCCTTGCCCGACAAGCGCGAAAATTCAAGCCTGATTCCGTGGTTGTTGCCGATGAAAGTAAATACGAAGCGCTATGTGAGTTGCTCGCCGATGAAGATATAAAAGTCTACGCGGGACAGCAAGCCATGTGTGATGTAGTTCAATTGGGCAACATAGATATGGTTTTGGTTTCCGTGGTAGGTTTTTCCGGGCTTCTCCCAACAGTGAGCGCTATCAAGGCCAACAAGCCTATCGCTCTCGCAAACAAGGAGACTCTTGTGGTAGCAGGTGAAATCATCAACGATTTGATTTCGGAATACAAAGTTCCTTTGTTACCCGTCGACAGTGAACATTCGGCCATATTCCAATGTCTTGCAGGCGAGAACTGCAATCAGATAGAAAAGATACTGCTTACAGCTTCGGGCGGGCCATTCCGCAACTACACCAAGGCAGAACTTGAAAAAGTTACCGTATCCCAGGCGCTCAACCACCCCAATTGGAACATGGGGGCCAAGATAACAATCGATTCTGCCACGATGATGAACAAAGGATTCGAGGTAATCGAAGCAAAATGGCTGTTCGGAGTGAGCCAAAAACAGATAGAAGTGCTCGTACACCCGCAAAGCATCGTACATTCTGCCGTGCAATTTGCCGACGGTGCCATTAAAGCACAACTCGGTATGCCCGATATGCAAATTCCAATACAATACGCGTTCAGCTATCCCTACCGAATGCATCTGGAAGGCAACAGAATCGATCTTGCCACGCTTTCCCAACTCACGTTTTCCGCACCCGATACCGACAAGTTCCCGTGTCTTGCACTCGCATTCCAAGCCATAGAGCAAGGAGGTACGTTGCCGTGCGTAATGAATGCGGCAAACGAGGTGGCAAACCTTGCTTTCCGTCAAGAGAGAATCGGTTTCACGAGCATTGGCAAGACCATTGAGCAAACGATGAGCGCCATGCCATTCACGGCAAAGCCCACACTCGACGACATATTGGACATAGATCGCGAGGCACGCGCCAAGGCGGTCGAGATAATCAACAGACAATCATAAACAAGAAATAACGTAAACACAGATGGAATCATTTTTAATCCGCGCCCTGCAGTTGATACTCTGCTTTTCTATATTGATATTCCTGCACGAGGGCGGGCATTTTCTTGCAGCCAAACTATTCAAAGTAAGGGTGGAAAAATTCTGCCTATTCTTCGATCCGTGGTTCACGCTGTTCAAATTCAAACCAAAGCATAGCGACACAAGTTATTGCCTTGGCTGGCTTCCGCTCGGCGGATACGTGAAAATCGCCGGAATGATTGACGAAAGCATGGATACAGAGCAGATGAAACGAGAGCCACAGCCTTGGGAATTCCGCACAAAGCCCGCATGGCAGCGCCTTATTATAATGGTAGCCGGCGTAGTGGTCAATTTCCTGCTCGCGCTTTTCATTTATTCCATGATACTCTTTGTATGGGGCGAGAAATACACTCCGGTTGAAAACATGACCTATGGAATGGCGTTCAATGAGCAAGCCCATAAACTCGGATTCAAGGACGGCGATATTCTATTGGGCACGGATACAAAAAAATTCCAGAGTTTCGATACCAGCGAAAGCGTTTCGAATGCCTACCGTGCACTCTCAAACTCTTCAGAAGCCTACGTGTTGCGCAACGGAAAGCAGGAAACCATAAAACTTCCCGGCGAAATGAATATGCTGTCGATGATAAAAGCAGAGCCGCCGTTTGTACAAACGCTCATACCCTCGGTTGTCGACAGCGTGTTGCCCAATTCGCCGGCAGCAAAGGCCGGAATCAAAGCCGGCGACCGCATTGTGGCATTCGGAAACCGTAGCGTGGCATCGTGGAACGAGATAAACGACTCGCAAAGCCGCATTGCCGACGCGCTTACCACTGCAAACCATGCCGACAGCATTGCATTGCGCAACATAACGCTTGCCGTGATGCACAAAAACGCCACCGCGCCCGACACATTGCGTATCACGATGACAGCCGACTATAAATTGGGCGTAACATATGGCATGGTGCTCAAAAGCTATAAGCAAAACACCGTTACATTCGGTTTCTTCGAGTCAATTCCCGCCGGTGTGAAACATGGGATAAACGTTCTGAAAGGCTATGTTGACGACATGAAATACGTGTTCACCAAAGACGGCGCAAAAAGCGTGGGAAGTTTCGGCGCAATAGGCAGCATGTTCCCCGACCACTGGGTTTGGCAACGTTTTTGGGAGCTTACCGCATTCATAAGCATCATTCTCGCATTTATGAACATACTTCCCATTCCCGCGCTCGACGGCGGACACGTGTTTTTCCTGCTCTATGAAATCATAGCGCGCCGCAAGCCCTCCGAGAAGTTCCTTATGCGCGCACAGGTAGTGGGCATGACATTGCTTATACTGCTCATGCTCTTCGCCATATCCAACGACGTGAGGAATTTCCTTCTCAAATTCTTGATATAAACCCTTTCGGAACAAAACATTCCGAACCACACGATACACGAATAAGACCTTGCAAAAACAAGGTCTTATTCTTTTTACCCCCACTACCCACAAGCTAAATCCACCACGCTTTGCCCACGTTGACAAAGCAGACTACATTGCGTTTTTGGGGCCCGAAAATCATCTCGCAAGCCATTTTTTCAACTCCCAACAAATACCGAAAAAAACGACACGGCATCTCGTAAAAACTCCGGGCCACCAAATTTAAATTAGATGCGTCGGAATTTAAATTAGATGCCTTGGAGTTTTCGCCACATCAAACCAATGAAAATCCCCACGTTTTGCAAGGCATAATCCAAGGCAAAACAACAGATTTCCGTTCAGTCGTAAGCCACCCTGTGAACGGCAGTATTTCTCGTTCCGAGGCTCTGTGTAATATTTTCAAACACCTGCCTCAAAACAGCCTGCGTAGTACGTATATCACTAAGGCTCAACCCTCTCAACGCATTGCGCAAAGTTTGCAAGGCAATGCGTATCGAAGCCTCCTGCACGGCTTTGCCACGCTCGGTGATGCGAATGATATTCTTTCTGCGGTCAAACCTGTTGGGCGTTCTCGTTACCAATCCCGCCTCGACCATTGAATTTACAAGCCTCACCATTCCCGGGCGATCCTTGAACATCACCTCGCAAAGTTCCTGCTGCGAAACACCGTCGTGAACCGTCAGCCGCTGCAACACATTCCATTGCTCCGGTTTGAGGTCCAACCCCGCCTTTTGGAAATCAAGAGCCAGTTTGCGGCTCACGGCAGCCGAAACCTTACCATTGAGTATAGCAAAAATCAACCTTACATCGATGTCAAATAAAGGGTCCATAATTCATGCAGTTTACTCTGCAAAAATAATATTTTGCGCCTTAACGCCGCGGAAGTCGCTAAAAGATAATGCACAAAGTTGGCAGAATGAAAAAAAAATCGTAAATTCGCACCCGATTTTCAAACATTCATTATTAACTAAACAACAGAGTAATGACAAACCAGTACGAAACCGTTTTCATTTTGACTCCCGTTTTGTCTGCTGACCAGATGAAGGAAACGGTTGAAAAGTTCAAGAAATTGCTCACCGACAATGGTGCAGAAATCTTGAATGAGGAGAATTGGGGACTTAAGAAATTGGCTTACCCCATCGAGAAAAAATCAACAGGCTTCTATGTTCTGATAGAATTCAAGGCTGAGCCTACATTGATGCTTAAGCTCGAAACGGAATATCGCCGCGAAGAGCGTGTGATACGCTATCTCACAGTAAAATTAGACAAGTACGCTGCAGAATATGCCGACAAGCGCCGCAGCAAAAACGCTAAAAAAGAGGAGGAATAAACAATGGCACAAGCAAATTCAGAAATCAGATATCTAACCCCGCCTTCAATCGAACTGAAGAAAAAGAAATACTGCCGTTTCAAAAAGAGCGGTATCAAGTACATCGACTACAAAGACCCTGAATTCCTCAAGAAATTCCTTAACGAGCAGGGTAAAATTCTTCCCCGCCGCATCACGGGAACATCACTCAAATATCAGCGCCGCGTGGCTCAGGCCGTAAAACGCGCACGTCATTTGGCTTTGCTTCCCTTCGTAACGGACTTGATGAAATAAACTAAAGAGAAGAAAAGACAATGGAAATAATACTTTTAGAAGATATCCAGGGATTAGGATACAAGGACGATATCGTAAAGGTAAAGAACGGCTATGGCCGCAACTACCTTATCCCCACACGTCGCGCCGTTATCGCATCTGAAAGCGCACGCAAAGTTCTCGCAGAAAAGCTTAAACAACGCGCTCACAAGCTCGAGAAAATCAAACAGGAGGCACAAGCTCTCGCTGAGAAGCTCGCAAAAGTTCCGACAATCATAATTGCAACCAAAGTAAGCCCCACCGGCGTAATCTATGGCTCTGTAAATTCTCTTCAGATTGCCGACAAACTCAAAGAAGCAGGCTTCGAAATCGACCGCAAGCGCATTGACGTGAAAGGCGTAAAGGAAATCGGCGAATACAGCGCAGCAATTCATCTCCACAAGGAAGTTACAGTAGAAGTTCCTTTCAAAGTAGTTGACGAAGATGCCAAAGTAACCGAAGAAGCAGTTAAACCGGCTGAAAACGTAGAGGAAGCACCCGCAACCGAAGCAACAACAACCGAAACTACTGAAGCATAAAAAGAAATACATCGTAATAAATTAAAGCCGCCACTCCTTTTGGAATGGCGGCTTTAATTATATTTTATCCCAACTACACTTTCCGATGCAACATATCACGAAAACAAAAACATTTCCGGGGAATAAAAAAGTTACTATCCTATTAAAAAACGAGCAAACCGGCTTTTATTAATATCATTCCCCTCCTCATTCAAACACGAAAGGAAACAATCTAAAAACCAAAAGACATAAAAAAACCTGCGAGGATTATATCCTTACAGGTTTCAATTCTCTCTTGTTCGTGTTGATTACTCAGCAGGAGCTTCTTCTGCAGCAGGAGCAGCAGCGCTATCTACAACAGCAGCGCTATCGGTAGCTGCGCTATCAGTAGCTGCGCTATCAACAGCAACAGTGTCGCTGTCAGCAGCAGGAGCTGCTTCGTTTGACTTGTTACCGCAGCTTGCGAATGACATTGCTGCGATTGCTACGAACATGAATACTAACTTTTTCATTTCTGTCTTTTTTTTAGTAAAACAATCAATTGCTTTTAAAACCGATGCAAAGTTACGGACTTTTGATAATATGGTGTACATTTTTTAGTCGTTTTTTTTCAATTATTTTCTTCACGATTTTATATTTATCTGAAACTCAGATATTTTACACCACAACTCAAATCTATATTTTTTTAATGTAAAAGGAAATTCGTACCTTTGTAACCATAAACTTATCAACCAATTCTGTCATAAAGACACAAGAATGTCATATAACACTGACATAAAAGGAATGAAAGCAACCCTACGAACTTTGGGCTGCAAGCTAAATTACGCAGAAACTTCGACTATTGAGGATAAACTACGCAAACAAGGAGTAGAAATTACCGACAATGGCGGTGCGGATATCTGTATCGTTAACACTTGTTCGGTTACAGAAATGGCGGATCACAAATGCCGTCAGGTTATCCACAAACTTGTAAAAGACAATCCCGGAGCTTTTGTTGCCGTGATGGGCTGTTATGTACAGTTGCAGCCACAGCGTGTTTCCGAAATCGCAGGTGTAGACCTCGTAGTGGGCATGGAAAACAAAGGACGTATCTTAGAATATATTTCCGAAGGCATTGCGCGCAAACGCGAAGAGCGCGAAGCATTGCACATGCAAGTCAGCGGAGCTTTGCGGGACATAAAAACATTCGTTCCTTCGTGTTCGCGCGGCGACAGAACCCGTTATTTTCTAAAAGTACAAGACGGCTGCAATTATTTCTGCACTTATTGTACGATTCCATACGCTCGCGGATTGAGCAGAAGCCCTTCGGTGGCATCTTTAATTGAGCAAGCGGAAAATGTAGCGGCTCAAGGTGGAAAGGAAATCGTTATCACCGGAGTGAATATCGGTGATTTCGGAAACAAGACTGACGAAGATTTTCTTTTGCTTGTAAAAACTCTCGACAGAGTGGACGGAATTGAACGTTACAGGATTTCCTCAATCGAGCCAAACCTTCTCACCAAAGAAATAATAGACTTCTGCGCCGGCTCACGCAGATTCATGCCACATTTTCACATTCCCCTGCAAAGCGGAAGCGACACTGTGTTAAAACTAATGCACCGACGCTACGACACAGCCTTTTTCGCAAAAAAGATATCCGAAGTCCACGAGGCTATGCCTGATGCTTTTATCGGTATCGACGTTATTGTGGGAACGAGAGGGGAGACACCCGAACTTTTTGAGGAGACCTACGAATTTCTTTCCCGTCTCGATTATGCCCAGCTCCATGTTTTTCCATATTCCGAGCGTCCGGGAACGCAGGCCTTGAAGATTCCTTATATCGTAAAGCCACAGGACAAGCGCGAACGCACACAAAGATTAATCGAACTTTCAGAAATCAAGCGCAAGGCTTTTTACAGTAAATATATCGGGGCCACACGTAGCGTTTTGTTTGAACATACTTTACACAACGGCAAGATGCACGGATTCACCGACAATTATATTCGTGTGGAAATACCGTCTGAAAATTCCGAAAACCTTGACAATACACTCGTAAACGTGAAACTCGGCGATTTCAATGCCGACCAAAGCGCGCTTACAGGCACAATATTATTATGAAACGTATAGCGGTTGTAATTTTGAACTATAACGGAGCGGAGATGTTGCAGCGTTTTCTGCCGAATGTTATAGAATATTCTCCCGAAGCCACGGTTTATGTGGCCGACAACGGTTCTACCGACAATTCTGTCGAGACAATGCACAAACAATTTGCCGACGTCCCGCTAATAGAACTTGACAAAAATTACGGCTTTGCCGATGGCTACAATCGTGCAATCGACAAAGTGGAAGAGGAATACGTATTGCTTCTGAATTCCGACGTAAAAGTTTCTCCCCACTGGCTTTCTCCGCTTCTTGAATACATGGATGCGAATGCTGATGTGGCTGCGTGTCAGCCCAAGATACTTTCGTATCACAACATGTCGAAGTTTGAATACGCCGGCGCCGCAGGTGGTTTTATCGACAAATGGGGATATCCTTATTGCCGTGGCAGAATTTTCGGAACAGTAGAGACCGACGACGGACAATACAACGATATTGTTGACGTGTTTTGGGCTACAGGCGCGGCACTCATGGTAAGGCGCAAAGTTTATACCGACAACGGCGGGCTCGACCCAAGGTTTTTCGCCCACATGGAGGAGATTGATTTTTGCTGGCGGCTTCGCAGCCGTGGTTGGCGGCTTGTCTGTGTGCCCCAAAGCTATGTATTCCACATTGGAGGGGCTACACTCAAAACCACGAACCCCAAAAAGATTTACCTGAACTTCCGAAACAATCTGCTGATGCTTTTCAAGAACACTCCGACTGACCGTCTTGAAAGCGTGATGCGTTTCCGCAAGATTTTCGACAATGTTGCCGCGCTCAAGTTCCTGCTTACCGGTGATGTGAAGTCGTTTTGTGCCATAAGGAAAGCACGCCGTGATTTCAAGGCCATGCAAAAGGATTTCGAACCCTCACGCCGCGAAAATCTTGAACTTACAAAAACATACGCAATACCCGAACAGATAAACGACAGCATATTGCGGTTGTATTACATAGGTATGAAACACAAATATTCCCAGCTCTGATGACTCCTGCCCTTTACCTAATTCCCACAGTGCTTGGCGATTCGCCGGCAACATACGTTTTCCCGCCGCAAAACCGAGAGATAATTCTTGGCATAAAGCATTTCATTGTGGAAGAAACGCGCACCGCACGCCGTTTCCTGAAATTCGTGGACAAGGAGATTGACATCGACACGCTGACGTTCTATCCCATGGGAAAGCATAGCAATTCCATGGATTATTCGCGCTATCTCGAACCGCTGAAACGCGGCGAAGCTATGGGAATGATAAGCGAAGCCGGTTGTCCGGCGGTTGCCGATCCAGGCGCAGTGATTGTTGGGCTTGCGCAAAAGGCTAATCTTAAAGTTGTACCGCTTGTAGGTCCGTCGTCAATACTTCTCGCGCTTATGGCATCGGGCATGAACGGGCAGAGCTTTGCTTTCAACGGATATTTGCCCATAGACGAAGGCGACAAGGTGCGTGCGCTGAAACATTTCGAAGCACGCGCGATAAAAGAAAAGCAGACGCAGATGTTCATCGAAACGCCCTACCGCAACAACAAGTTCATCAATTTGTTGCTCAAAACCCTTGCAGCTTCCACACGCTTGTGTATTGCAGCCGGAGTAACGTGTAGCGACGAAAACATCAGGACAAAGAGCGTTGCCGAATGGCGCAAAGCCCAAATTCCCGACCTTAGCCACACTCCTGCTATCTTTGCAATAGGCGGATAAAGCACAGGAATGCGCCTGCCATCGTTTTTCGTGCAACATATCTTTGCTGCACGTTTTTTTGGGCTCTTTTACATCTGCATTACAAGCTTTTAGGCACATCCATTTCCCTTAACAGCCCTACCCTATTCCGACCTTGCAAAACTTTCATGGGACATCGTAAAAACTCCAAGGCATCTAATTTAAATTCCGACGCATCTAATTTAAATTAGATGCGTCGGAGTTTTTACGACATCAGACCTTGTTTTTTCGATGCAGAATATCGTAAATCCACAACCGTATCAAGCAAGAACAAATGAGTATAAAACAACAATTTGTAGCATTCCTCCAAACTTTGTAAGCCCAAGTCAAAATTTAATGGTAAATTTGCGTTATACAACATCTAATAACAAAAGCAGCAAACAAAACCATGAAAAAAATCTTGGCATTGGCAATCCTCCTCATCGGAGTATTGAGCATTCAGTGCGCGCAAGGCAAATGGCGTGCAAAGCATGTGGTGTTTATCGGAGCCGATGGCTGGGGCGCCTACAGCGTACCAAAGGCAGACGGTATCCCAAACATCAAATCCCTAATGGAACATGGAGCTTACACATTGCACAAGCGTAGCGTTTTCCCCACAGCAAGCGCTATAAACTGGGCTTCGATGTGGAACGGCTGCCCCACAGAAATCCACAGCATCACGGAATGGAACACCCGTAAGCCCACCACACCGCTACCCGAAGGCGTGGCAAACAAACGGGGTATGATACCAACGGTTTTCTCACTGCTCCGCGAGCAATATCCGCAGGCTGTTACGGCGTTTGTTGGCTGGTGGGACGTAATTCCCGACCTTATCGACACGGCGTGCGTGAACCATACCTACATGGTAACGGGAAGCGAAGCCACAATAACGGGCGCAATGAACAAGACATGCGAGATGATAAAGAAATATAAGCCGGCAATAACATTCGTAGCCCTTAACGAACCCGACGAAGTGGGACATCAAATAGGACACGACACACCTGCCTACTACGATTCGCTGCGCGTGATTGACGAGAACGTGGGCAAGGTGATTCAAGCCACGAAAGAAGCCGGAATTTACAACGAAACGATTTTTATTCTTACCACCGATCACGGCGGCGTAGGCAAAGGACACGGCGGACGTTCGCTCTTGGAATACGAAGGACCGTTTATAATCTGCGGCAAAGGCGTGAAAAATATCGGCGAATTCAAGGAAAGCATGATGCAATACGACATTGCCGCAACCACAGCCTATATATTCAACCTGAAAACGCCGCAAGTGTGGACAGGAAGGCCGATGAAACAAGTTTTCAGCAAATAAGAAACTCCCATACGGCAATTAACAACACTGTAACAAGGCATTGCTAATTTTGCATGCGGAAAAAAGCAACCAATACACTATAATAATATGAAGAAAAGACTTTTATCGATACTTTTGCTCGCTTTTGTGGGCATCGTATCATTCGCTCAGCCCAAAGCAAAGTATGTATTCTATTTCATAGGCGATGGCATGGGCGTGAACCAGGTTAATGCAGCCGAAACATACCTCGGCGCCTTGCAGGGAAAGATTGGCATCGTGCCGTTGTGCTTTCCAAGTTTTCCCTATGCAGGTCTCGTAAACACACAGTCGGGCACAAACGGCGTAACAGACTCTGCAGCCGGAGGCACAGCGCTTGCTTCGGGAAACAAAACCCATAACGGCACACTCGGATTGCTCAAAGATCTGACGACAAGCGTAAAGTCGGTAGCCGAAGCGGCTCGCGATGCAGGCTATGCCGTAGGTATTTCCACCACAGTCTCTGTTGACCACGCCACTCCCGGAGCTTTTTACGCCCATGTCAAGAACCGCGGCGAATACCACAAGATTGGTTTGCAACTCATCGACTCCAAATTTGATTTCTTTGCCGGCTCGGAATTTCTGAGACCCACAGAAAACGGCGAAGACCTGTATCAACTCGCACAAAAAGGCGGCTACACCATAGCACGTGGCTTGCAGGATTTCCAGGCAAAGCAAAAAGATGCCGACAAGATGATTCTTTTTCAAACCGAAAGCGCAGCTAAAATCAACACAAGCTGTTTGCCTTACGCCCTCGACCGCAAGGCAAACGATTTGACACTGAAACAAATTGCACAAAGCGGCATTGACTTCCTCTCTAAAAAGAGCAAAAAAGGATTCTTCTTCATGCTCGAAGGCGGAAAAGTGGACTGGGGTTGCCATTCAAACGACGCCGCAGCTTTCATAACCGAGCTTATCGACATGGACGAGGCTGTAAAAGTTGCGTTTGAGTTTTACAAAAAACATCCCAAGGAGACTCTCATCGTGATTACCGCTGATCATGAAACCGGCGGGCTTGCTCTTGGCCGTGGTCCCTATGAATTGCATCTCGATGTGCTTAAAAACCAACGCAACACCGCAGCTACATTCTCTCTTAGGGCAGACAGTCTGTTCAAGGCCAAAGGTGCTGAAAACACCACTTGGGAAGATATGAAATCCTTGCTTAGCGACGGTTTTGGTTTCTGGACAAAAATTTCCTTGAACGACAATCAGACACAGCGTCTCAAAGATTCTTTTGAAGCTACCAAAGCCGGTGCAGCCAAGCAGAAGAATGAATACGACAGCACCAACGGTATTTCAACCACTGCCAAGAGAGTTATGGACGAGTGCTCTCTTGTGGGCTGGCAGAGCGGTGGCCATTCAAACGGCTACGTACCTGTTTTCGCCATTGGCGCAGGTGCTGACCAATATCAGGGACGTATTGACAACACCGAGATACCCAAGAAGATTGCCAAAGCTATGAAGATTAATTTCTAAGCCTCTTATAGCAAATATATACGACAAATCCCGGAGCAAACGCCCCGGGATTTGTTTTTTCCGGCTATACAGAAGCCGCGTAATCTGTTGGTTTAGTTTTTCTTCAGGAAATCAACTATTTCTTCCGGCTTGTCGATTATCACGCTCGCCCCATTGTTCACAAGATGTTCTTTGGTGCGGAAACCCCAACTCACGGAAAGGCAATCGATGCCCGCATTTTTTGCCGTAGCTATGTCAACTTCCGAATCGCCTACATAAAGGGCAGAATCTTTGTCGGCCTGCAACAAACGCATTGCCTCTATTGCGGCATCGGGGGCAGGTTTGCGGCGAACGTCCTCGCTTTCGCCTATCGCCACGGGTATTGTGCCGTTGAAGAAATGCGCCGCAAGTTCTTTCACAGCCGCCATTCCCTTGTTTGAAACTATCGCCAGTTTGTAGCCGTCGTTTGCCAACGTGTTTACCACCTCGGTAATTCCGTCGTAAGGGCATGTAGTGTCCATGCTGTGGGAATAATAATATTCCTCAAAGTATTTCAGCACCTCGGCCACCTTTTCTTGCGGAGTGTTCTCGGGTGCACAATGCGCGATGAGGTATAGATATCCGTTTCCGAGGAACGTGCGCACTTCGTCCATTGTTCTCGGCGGCATGTTATAGTGTGCCAAAGCAATGTTCACGCTTGCATGAAGGTCGGTAAGCGTATTTAGCAGTGTGCCGTCGAGGTCGAAAACTACCGTTGTGTAATGTTTTTTAGCCATAATCGAGTATGTTGTTCTAATTCTGCGTGCAAAGGTATGTAAAACTTCTTCTTTCAGCAATACCGTCAAAGGGTGAAAAAAGCCTTGCGCACATGGTTTTAACGATATCGGTATATGCGGAAAACGATATCAGACATTATTTAAATAACATCAGACATCGTTTGAATAATGCCTGACATTGTTTTTACGGCAAACGTTATGGGTTTTCCTCCATGCCTCCAACGTTGATTCCCCGTGCTTTCCATTGCTCCAAAAGCGGTTGCAGACGTTGCCGGAAATCGTCATAATTTTTCTTTGACGGCTTGCTCCACGCCGTTTCTGCATAGGCGGCAATACGGGGAAAGGCATGATCGAACATTTGATTGGGCGTGGCATCGAATTCAGTCCACAATTCTACGCCGAACCCCAAGAACTGCGCGTGTTTCTGCGCCGCAATATTTTCGGGAATGCAGTTTATCTGATAGGCTTGCGGCAGATATGCGTTGAAATACAACCCGTCGGTATGAGACTGAATTACCTGAAGCCCCAGGTCGAGAATGCGGTTAAGATCATCGGCATTCCCAGTCCAGTATTGCAACACAGTGCCCGGGGCAAGGCTTACAGGCATTTTGTAGTCAGTTGCCGCATTGCCGATGCCGTCGTTCCACGCTATCATGTGCCTATGCTTACGCGCGATATGCTCCGACAACTTGTTGAGAAAATATATCTGTAGTTCCAAATCCTCGGTGATGCCGAGACTTTGCTTCATCTTCTGAATTTCGGTCGACTGTTTCCAATGGTCTCCCATTATCTCGTCGCCGCCAACGTGAATGTATTTACTGGGGAAAAGCGCCATTACTTCGTCGAGCACATCGTGAATGAATTTCATTGTCATAGGATTGGCAATGTTCATCACCTCGTGGCAAGTTCCCATTCTGCATTCCACGCCAATGGTTTCTCCCGTGGTTCCAAGCCATGGATACGATGCAATAGCGGCAGTGGCATGGGTGAGAACCTCTATCTCGGGCACGATAGTTATGTGGAGTTTTTCGGCATAGGCAACAATTTCCTTAATGTCGGCTTGCGTGTAAAATCCTTCGTGCGGCGTTTCGTCAAACTCGGAGCTGTTCCAATAATAAGCCTTGCCCGTGCGTGGGCGCTTTGAGCCAATTTTCGTGAGGTTGGGATATTTTTTTATCTCGATGCGCCACCCTTGATCGTCTGTCAAATGCCAGTGAAACACATTCAGTTTCAATCGCGCCATTTCGCCGAGCAGTTTTTTCACAGCCGCTTTTCCTTGAAAATAGCGCGCTTCGTCGAGCATCATTTCGCGCCAGCCGTAAGTGGGACAATCGGTAATGGTGCAATTTTGAACCGACAACGTTTCGCCGTCAACCGACAACATTTGCAACAAGCTCTGTATGCCGTAGAAAATTCCCGCACTTTCTGCCGCCGAAATGCGTATTTTGTTGCCCGAAACCGCAAGCCGGTATTCACCTTTAGCCTTACAGTTAGTTTCTTTGGCGGTTTCGAAAATTATTTCAGCCCCCTTTGACGAATTTGTAAGACTTGCCGAAATTTTAAAATCAAGTTTCAATGCTTCGGCCAAGTATTTCGCCTCGTTTTTGAACTTTGAAGGACTGCTTATTCGCAAGTTGTTTTGAAACACACTTGTTCCTTCGGAAATATCAACCCGTTGCGGTTGGGGTATAACGGATATCGTATGTTGCGAAAAGCACTCTGTGGCGCACAAAAAGCTAACAAATAATGCGCAAAGGCGGAAAAATCGAATCATATTGCCATAAATTTTGAAAATCTGGGCAAAGTTAAGCCCTTTAAGCAACATAGACATCAAAACAACGAGTTTAGACGCAAAAAAAACGCTTTCAAAACCGCGCTGGTCTTGAAAGCGTTTAATTTATTCGGCTTACGGCACGAACAAGATGCCGCCTTATGCCTCAGATTCGGCGTTTTCTTTCTCGAATGCCGTGATAAGTTTCTGCTGCACGTCAGTTGGAACAAGTTCGTAGCTTGAAAATTTCATGCTGAACGCACCTCGACCACCCGTTATACTGCTCAAAGTCGTGGAATAGTTCGACATTTCTGCCAAAGGTACGCGGGCGGTGAGTTTTTGATAGCCTTTCTCCGCATCCATTCCCATGATAATCGCACGACGTCCCTGAAGATCGCTCATTGTATCACCCATGTAGTCGGCAGGTATGAGAACTTCTACATCATATATCGGCTCGAGAATCTTAGGTCCCGCATCTTTGAACGCAGCACTGAAAGCGTTTCTACCGGCAAGGGTAAAAGAAATTTCATTCGAGTCAACGGGGTGCATCTTTCCGTCATAAACGATAACTCGAACGTCTCTCGCGTAAGATCCAGTGAGTGGCCCGCGTTCCATACGGCTCATCACACCTTTGAGAATTGCCGGCATGAAACGTGCATCAATTGCGCCGCCGACAACAGAGTTTATGAATTCGAGCTTACCACCCCATTCCAAATCTATAACGTCTGTAGAACGCGGCGTAATGCGATATTCCTGTCCGCCGAACTTGTATGTTTGTTTTACGGGCTCTCCTGCCACGAGCGGTTCAACTATCAGATGAACTTCTCCGAACTGTCCTGCGCCGCCGCTCTGTTTTTTATGGCGGTAGTCCGCACGCGAGGATTTTGTTATGGTCTCCCGGTAAGGAATTCTCGGCTCGCCGTATTCGATTTGTATCTTATCGTTGTTCTCAAGTCTCCATTTCAGTGTGCGGAGATGGAATTCCCCTTGACCGTGAACAAGTGTCTGACGCAATTCCTTGCTTTGTTCCACCACCCATGTCGGATCTTCTTCGTGCATTCTTATGAGTGCGGCCATCAGTTTCTCGGTTTCGCCTTCATTCTGGGCCTTTATGGAGCGCGAGTATTTGTAGTCGGGATATTTTATGAAGTTGAAATGATAATCGCAGTCTTTCCCGTTAAGAGTATTTCCCAGGCGCACGTCTTTTAGTTTGACGGTGCAGCCGATATCTCCGGCAACCATTTCACTAACTCTGTCGCGCAGCGAACCGGAAGGCGAGAATATTTGTGCAATCCTTTCCTTGGAGCCGCGATCTGCGTTGTCAAGATCATCGCCTTCGTGAAGTGTACCGCTCATTACCTTGAAATACTGCACTTCTCCGATATGGGGCTCCATACCTGTCTTAAAGAAATAAATTGATGTGGGAGCTTTTGCATCGGGAACGATTTCCTTGCCTGCTGTATTGACCACCGGGGGCATTTCATCAACAAACGGCACTACGTTTCCAAGGAATTCCATCATTCGGCGCACTCCCATGTCTTTGCTTGCGCATACGCAGAACACGGGATATATACTTTGTGTTATCAATCCCTTGCGTATTCCTTCGCGCATCTCATCTTCGGTAAGATTTTCGGTATCGAAGAATTTCTCCATCAGTGTCTCGTCGTTCTCAGCTGCGTTCTCCACGAGTTTTGCATGCCATTCGCGCGCTTTTGCCATTTGATCTTCGGGAATTTCCTCGATTGTCGGAGCTCCGCCTTCGGGTTTCCACGAATACTTCTTCATCAAAAGCACATCGATCATGGCGTTGAAATCAGGCCCGGTCTTTACCGGGAACTGCACAGGCGTGATCTTTTCGCCATAAACGGAGCGCAGTTGGGCGATAATGTTGTCGTAATCACACTTCTCGTCATCAAGACGATTGATGAGGAAAATCACCGGTTTGTTCAGCTTTTCGCAGTAGCGGAAATGGTTTTGCGTTGTAACTTCCACGCCGTTCTGACCGTTAAGCATTATCACTGCCGTATCGGTAACGCTCAGCGCAGTGATTGTTGCGCCGATAAAGTCGTCCGAACCCGGACAGTCGATAAAATTGAGCTTTTTCCCGTTCCATTCTGTATGAAAAGGAGTGGAGAACACAGAGTAACCGTATTCCTGTTCCACAGGAAAATAATCGCTAACGGTGTTTTTGGCTGTGATTCTGCCGCGTCGTTGAATCTGACCGCTTTCATAGAGTAGCGCCTCCGTGAGAGTGGTCTTACCCGAGCCGTCGCTGCCCAACAAACTGATGTTTTTGATCTCTTTAGTTTGATATACTTTCATGATACATTGTTTTTAGGGTTGAAATTTTAGGTTATTTCGGAAAACATTTCATTTGTATTCCGAGCGCAATTTGCAAAAAAAAATCGAAACGAGCAAGGCGTAGAGCCCAAAATATCACATATTTTTTTATCACCGCATATCGTCGTAACGATATCAGACTTTATTTAAACGATGTCAGACATTATTTAAATAATATCAGACATTGTTTTTGCGATATCCCGCAACGTATTTCGCCCATGGTTTTGGCATGGCAAATTGCCGCGTTTTGCGTGTCTAAAAACGAATACAAGTCTTAATATCTCTTATTTATTATGCACTACAATGGGCATTTGGGGAAAAGTTGCTATTTTTGCACGAACCAAAACAAGACTGCCATCAAATGCAACTAAACAAGGCTTTAATACTTACCGTTGTCGCAGCATTATTGACAGGCTTCGCACTACAATCGTGCGAAGACGACGACAACTATGGCGAACGTAAGAAAAAGGAACGCAAGATAATAAATTCCTTTATCAAGAAAGGTACTACCATTATCGCGAGCGATGCAAACGACACGCTCGTATACGTGGCACCGATAAAGGTTATAAGCGAATCGCAATTCTACAAGCAGGATTCCACAACCGACGTTTCTAAAAACGAATACGTATATTTCTCCAACACGGGCGTTTACATGCAGATTGTTCGAAGCGGCACAGGAAAGAAACTCGGCAACGGCGAGACGGCAACCGTGCTCTGCCGATATACAGAGGTTAACCTGCGCGGAGACTCCATTCAAACTTCAAATCAAAACAGCTACTACACGGAGCAACCCGATGTAATGACAGTGTCGAACACACTCGGCACATTCACAGCGTCTTTCATCTCGGGCGTAATGTATTCTTCCTATTCTTCGTCCTATTCCAGTTCAACGGGAGGCACAGTGCCTTCGGGTTGGCTCGTTCCCCTTACATATATAAAGATAGGACGGCAGTCTACAGCCGATGAACAAATTGCGAGAGTGCGTCTCATCGTTCCCGACTCGCAAGGACAGCTCGATGCAAGCGAGAACGTTTACGCTTGCTTCTACGACATCACATACCAAAGGGGATACAGATAAACTCCGGCGCATTTATGGCAAACAAGGTGAGATTCGGTGTTGCGGGCACCAATTCCATTACCGACTGGTTCCTGAACGGGGCAATGCAAGACCCGCGTTTCGCGCTCACTGCCGTATGTTCGCGCAGCATCGACAAAGCCCGTGAGTTTGCCGGCAAATATGGTGCTACCGAATACTATTGCTCGATAAACGAGATGGCTCAAAGCCCAAACGTCGACGCAATATATATTGCCGTTCCCAACAATCTTCACGCCGCCTACGCTTTGGCGTGCATGAATGCGGGAAAACACGTGATTTGCGAGAAACCTGCGGCTTCGAATGCCAAAGAACTTTGCGCCATGATAGAGTGTGCAAAGAAAAACAAGGTAGCTTTTATGGAAGCCATGCTTCCCACAACAAGTCCCAACTATAATATTATTCGCGACAACCTTGACAGTCTTGGCAAGATACACAGATATTTCGGCGCATATTGCCAATATTCCTCACGATACGACAGATTGAAAAAAGGCGAAGCGGCAAACGTTTTCACCACAACGATGTCGGGCGGGGCTACAATGGACATCGGCGTTTACACAATCTATCCCATGGTGGCGATGTTTGGCATGCCGCAAAACATAAGCGCACAGGGAATTCTGTTGTCCACCGGCGTTGATGCGCAAGCGGCTGTAAATTTTGTGTACCCCAACATGAACGCCACTGTGTTGTATTCCAAAATTGCAGACTCTTATTTGCCGTCGGAGATAGAGGGTGAAAACGGGAACTTGTTGCTTAGCGGAATCCACGTAATCCATGACGTTACGTTTATCCCCCACCGCGCGCCGATGTCGGGGCAAGGGCCGGAAGAAAAACGCCATGAAATAGGATTGAAACTCGACAAAAGCGACTACTTCTACGAGACCGAAGAGTTTCTGAACGTTATTGAGGCAAAGAGACAGGAATCCGCGCTTAACAGTTGGGACAATTCCTTGAACACATTGAAGATTACCGACGAGATACGCCGACAATTGGGTGTAAAGTTCCCTGCCGACTAATTGATGTGGCTCATTCAGCCGGGATTCATGAGTTCCGCGATTATTCCGTCTGACACAAAAATTCCGTTTCCCGTAAGTTTCAGAAACATTCCGCCTGCAGTTTCCACGAGTTCCATTTTCCCGCTATCAACATAAACTTTTGCCGCGCTCATAAGGTATCGGCGCATTTCCACACCAAATCTTTTTTCAACTTCTTCAAGATTTACGCCCTCGCATGTGCGCAAACGGGTCATAATCATCTCGTCGTATTTGTTTGCAGACGTGAGGCATTCCGTTTCGCAAGCCACCTCATCTGCCCCGATATAGTTCATCACGTCGGGCATGTTCATTCTGCGCGAAACTCCGTCAAACGAATGTGCTCCCGCTCCCAATCCCAGATATTTTTCGCCCGTCCAATACGAAGAATTATGCCTTGCGCGCTTTCCGGGAAGCGCAAAATTTGAAATTTCATAGTGTTCGTATCCCGCGGCATGCAGTTTCTCCACAAGCATGGCATACATCGCGGTATACAAGTCCTCCGAAGTTTCCGCTATCTCGCCTTTGCGCAAACGTCCATACAATGCCGTGCCCTCTTCATAGCTCAGCGCATAGGCGGAGATGTGTTCCGGGCGCAAAGCAAGCATCTTGTCAACGTCGCTCCCCCACTCCGCAAGAGTTTGCCCGGGAAGCGCGTAAATCAAGTCAAGGCTGATATTCTTGAACCCGCATTTCCGCAGCAATTCATAGCTTTCCACGGCTTTTGCAGCCGAATGCCGGCGGTGTATAAGCGAGAGAAACTTGTTGTCAAGGCTCTGCACGCCCATACTGATGCGGTTCACGGGCAATGCACCGAGTTTTGCCGCATACTCTTCGGTTATATCGTCGGGATTGACCTCCATTGTAATTTCGGCATCGGGCAACACATGGAAATGCTTGTATATCGCGCCGAATATATAGTTGATGTTTTCAATGGAAAGCTGCGAAGGAGTGCCTCCGCCCAAATATATCGACGAGACTTCGGGAGAACCGAAAAACGCCTTACGCTCCCCTACTTCACGGCAAAGCCTTTGCACATACCGTTCGCGCACCTCGGGGGAATGCGTAGTGGAATAAAACGCGCAATAGTCGCAGCGCGTTTTGCAGAAAGGTATATGAACGTAAATTCCGGGCATTTCGGTGGGGCTAAAAGTCTTTGCCGTGCAAAGATAGCGGTTTCCGCGCGTAGCATTGCAAAGCCTCGGAAAAACTATATGCGTATACCGGAAAAACAATGTCTGATATTATTTAAACGATGTCAGACATTATTCAAATAAAGTCTGACATCGTTTTTGCCATATTCCATGCTGTTTTTACGAGGTGTGTTGGGCCGTTTTACGAGATGCGTCGGAATTTAAATTTGGTGGCCCGGAATTTAAATTAGATGCGTCGGAATTTTCACAAGATGCCTTGTTGTTTTTTGCAGCAGCCAAGGTAGCTAAAAACATGTCGGTTGCCACGTTTTCCACATCGTTTCCAAAGAGAAGAAAGAATGTTTCAGCCCCGTCAAAAAGGTGTGGATTTTTTACGGGCATTAATATGCGGATTTTCGTAACTTTGCATTCAAAGTTCAAGCTCATGAAAAAATTAGTATTATTCGTATTCACAATGGCTATGACGGTTTTCATGCCCGAGGCCAAGGCAGAAATAACGCTGCAAGGCATTGCCGGCGGCAACTATTACCCCAAGACGATGCGCTCTTTCCGCTCTTCGCCCGACGGGGAGAGTTATATGCAGATTAGCGACGACGGCAAGAAATTGCTTTCCTATTCTTTCAAGACCGGCGCGCAGAACGGTGTGGTAATCGACCTTACCACAGCACGCGGCGACAAGGCTGAAAGCATTGACGGCTATATCATTTCGCCCGACAACCGCCGAATTCTCGTGCAGACCAACACGCATTATATATATCGCCGCTCTTTTACCGCCGACTACTATATATATGACGTAAACAACAAGACCCTTACCGCCCTTTCCAAAGGCGGGGCACAAATGCAGCCGCAGTTTTCGCCCGACGGCAATATGATTTCGTTTGTGCGCGGCGGAAATCTGTTTCTTGTAAAACTTCTGTTCGACAATTCCGAAAGCCAGATAACCAAAGACGGCGAAACGGGAAAAGTTCTCAACGGAATTCCCGACTGGGTGAACGAAGAGGAATTCTCCACCGCATGCTCCTACGTTTTCACCGCCGACAGCAAAATGCTTGTATGGGTACGCTACGACGAAAGCGCAGTGAAAATGTTCTCCTTCCCTCTATACAAAGGCATGAAGCCCGAAAAGAAAGATTATGAGGGATATCCTGGCGCCTACAGCTACAAATATCCCATCGCAGGTGAGGTTAATTCTACCGTAACAGTGCACTCCTTCGACATCAAAAGCCATGTGGAGCGCACGATAGACGTTCCGCTCGAAACCGAAGGCTATATCCCACGCATATTCTCCACTTCAGATCCCGAGAAAATAGCCGTGGTTACGCTCAATCGCCACCAAGACCAAATGGATATCTACGCCGCAAATCCGCGCTCGCGTGTGTGCAAACTTATGGTGCGCGAAAAAAGCGACAAATACCTCCGCGAAACAACTTACGACAACCTGAAATTCTACGGAGACCACTTCGCAATGATTAGCGACCGCAACGGATACAACAATCTCTATTGGTACGACATCAACGGGCATCTCGTAGGCCAGGTAACTAATGCAAACTACGAAATACAGGACTTCTACGGCTACGACTCCAAGACCGGAAATTTCTTCTACAATGCAAATGCCGACGGCGCGCAATATACTTCGGTGATGTGCGCAAATCTTAAAGGCAATGTCAAGAAACTTTCAACACAGAAGGGCAGCAATTCGGCACAGTTCAGCGCTAATTTCCAATACTACGTAAATACTTTCTCCAATCTCAACACTGCGCCGATCACCACGCTTTGCAGTGCAAACGGCAAGGTATTGAAAACACTCGTCGACAATAGCGATTTGAAAAAGAAGGTAGACAGCGACGCTCCCGCCCAAGTGGAAATGTTTGAGTTCACTACTACGAGCGGCACAAAGCTTAACGGTTACATGGTGAAGCCGGCAAATTTCGACGCCTCGAAGAAATATCCCGTCGTAATGTACCAATATAGCGGCCCCGGCTCACAACAGGTGCAGGATTCATGGTCGTCGGGATTTATGGGTGGCTTGGTTTGGGAACGTTATCTGGCGCAGGAAGGCTTTATATGCGTTTGCGTTGACGGCAGAGGCACTGGCGGACGCGGCGCAGACTTTGAAAAACAAACTTATCTCAAACTTGGTTTGCTCGAAGCCCAAGATCAGGTGGAAACCGCCCTATATCTCGGAAAACAGAACTATGTTGATAAAGACCGCATCGGTATTTGGGGCTGGAGTTACGGCGGATTCAACACTTTGATGTCGATGAGCGAAGGACGAGGTGTGTTCCGCGCCGGCGTAGCTATCGCGCCGGTTACAAGCTACCGCTTCTACGATTCCGTATATACCGAGCGGTATATGCGCACTCCCAATGAAAATTCGGCAGGATACGACGACAATCCCATAACACGCGCCGAAAAACTTATGGGAGACCTTCTGCTTATCCACGGAACGGCAGATGACAATGTGCATTTCCGTAATACGGCAGAATATTCCGAAGCTCTTGTGCAGGCCGGCAAACAATTTCAAATGCAGGTGTACACTAACCGCAACCATAGCATATATGGCGGAAACACGCGCCTACATCTCTACACCCGGGTGGCTGAATTTTTCAAGGAAAAACTGGGCAAATAAAAACAGAATCGGTATTTTAAAATAATTTCCCTATATTTGTAATCGAGTAATAACACAATTAAATCTTAATTGCAATGAAAGAGCTAAAAGGAACAAAGACCGAGCAAAATCTGCTGGCAGCATTTGCAGGCGAAAGCCAGGCAAGAAACAAGTACACCTACTACGCAAGTCGCGCTAAGAAAGATGGCTACGAACAGATAGCCGCTATTTTCGAGGAAACGGCAAACAACGAGAAGGAGCACGCCAAGATGTGGTTCAAAGCGCTCCATGGCGGAGCCGTGGCTGACACAAAGCAGAATTTGAAGGACGCTGCAGAGGGCGAGAACTACGAATGGACGGACATGTACCCTACGTTTGCAAAAGAAGCGCGTGAAGAGGGTTTTGAAGAACTCGCAAAGAAATTCGAACTTGTGGCTGAAATCGAAAAACGTCATGAGGAGCGCTACAAGACTCTGCTCGAAAACATCGAGAAAGCAAAGGTATTTGCACGCGAAGGCAACCGCGTATGGATTTGCCGCAACTGCGGACACATTGTAATAGGTCCGGAAGCTCCCAAAGTATGCCCCACATGCGATCACCCGCAGGCATATTTTGAAATCCTTGCCGACAATTTCTAACTACAACGTTTTTCATTCAAACGTAACAGAAAATATCGCGGAATTTGTCCGCGATATTTTTTTTGTATCTACCACATCTGAAACATCGGTTTTGACCCCGAAAAAACTACATCGGATATCGTAAAAACTCCGACGCATCTAATTTAAATTCCGGGCCATCTAATTTAAATTACATGGCCCGGAGTTTTTGCGGCAAAGCGCCTATATCTAACTATCTAAAATACAGCAGTTTTGAAAAACCTTAAAAATTCTGCTATAATCACAAGAAAAAATGCGGAATATGGGCTTTCGCCGTTTTTTTCCTACCTTTGCACCGTGGAAATTGCGCCTGCTTTTCTACAATGCTTATAACAACCAAAATGAGAGGCATAAAGAGGATAATTGCACTTGTCGTATGCGTGCTCCCGCTGTTTGCAATGGCGGAAGTATGGACTGCCGAAAATTTTCCGATGGTACACCTGCAAAACGCACGCCGATATGTTTGCGATCCCGACAATCTTCTCACTCCCGCCGTCAGAGATTCCATCGACGCCTTGCTGTTCAACATGGAACAGAAACGCGGTGTGCAGAGCGTATTTGCCGTGGCGAAACGCATAGAAGGCGGCGAACCTTACGAATTCGGCATGGCGCTCGCACGCAAATACAAGGTGGGACAAAAAAAACAGAACTCCGGACTGATAGTAGTGCTTTCCACTGAAGACAGAGCCTATTACATTCTCACGGGAAACGGGCTCGAAGGCACTCTGCCCGACGGAATTTGCCGCAGGATAGAAAACCGCTACATGGTGCCCTATCTCAAAAGCGGCAACTGGGACAAGGCAATGCTCAACTCCGCCAAAGCCTTGTATGCCTACGTGGCAAAAGACGAGTCATTGCTTCCCGACAACAAGAAATCAGACGACAGCGACGCACAAATCGTGGGATTCTTCATCTTCCTCGTTATCGCCGTGATGTTCTTCTATTTCGTGGCGCGTAAAAAGTGGAACGATGACCTTTGCCCCAATTGCAAACAACACACATTGAAGCGCACCAGCCAAATGCTCCGTCGCACAACCGACGGCAAGCTACTCGTGATTTACAAATGCTCGAAATGCGGCCACACCATAGCCAAAGAGCAAGACGACAACGACAACCATTCCCACGGCAACGGCATGTCGTCGCTCCTGCCTTTCATATTCCTCGGCGGAGGAGGCGGAAGAAGTTCCTACGGCGGCGGAAGCGGTTTTGGAGGTGGCTCGTTTGGCGGCGGAAGTTTCGGCGGAGGTGGCGCAGGCGGCAAATTCTAAAACCTACAACGCATACAATCTACAGAATAACAAATAAAAACAATACAACAACATGAAAAAGAACAAATCTCTCATAGCCATAATTGCAGTGGTAGCACTGTTGCTCATTTGGTGCAGCACAAAATACAACGGCATGGTTACGCAAGACGAAAAAGTCTCTACCGCGTGGAGCAATGTGCAGACACAATATCAGCGCCGCGCCGACCTTATCCCCAATCTGGTAAACACCGTGAAAGGATACGCAAAGCACGAAAGCGAAACATTGGAAGGAGTTGTGGCAGCACGCGCCAAAGCAACGCAGATAACCGTTGACCCCGAAAACCTGACGCCCGAAAAACTCAAGGAATACCAGAAAGCACAAGGCGAAATCTCTTCCGCGCTCGGCAAACTCATTGCAATTACAGAAAACTACCCCGAACTTAAAGCCAACGAGAACTTCAGCGAACTGCAATCGCAACTCGAAGGCACAGAAAACCGCATAACCGAAAGCCGCAGGCTCTACAATGAAGCCGTGCAGGACTTCAATCTCATGGCACGCCGTTTCCCCGGCAACATAGTGGCTTCTATTTTCGGTTTCTCGGCAAAAACAAAATTCGAAGCTTCGGAAGGCTCCGAAAAAGCACCCGAAGTGAAATTCTAAATCCCTACAGATTATGAAATCAAGCCAGAGATACATGATGCGCGGCGTTAGCGCAATGAAAGAAGACGTTCACGCAGCAATCAAAAACATTGACAAAGGAATCTTTCCCCATGCATTTTGCAAGATAATGCCCGACGTTTTGGGCGGAGACCCTGAATATTGCAACATAATGCACGCCGACGGCGCAGGAACGAAATCAAGTCTCGCCTATATGTATTGGAAAGAAACGGGAGACCTTTCCGTTTGGCGCGGAATAGCCCAAGACGCAATTGTAATGAATACCGATGACCTGCTATGCGTTGGCGCGGTAGACAATATCCTTGTGTCTTCAACCATAGGGCGCAACAAAATGCTCGTTCCGGGAGAAGTGATTTCCGCAATCATTAGCGGTACGGACGAACTGCTTGCTGATATGCGCGAAATGGGAATAGGAATCTACCCCACGGGAGGAGAAACAGCCGATGTGGGAGACCTTGTGCGCACCATCATAGTTGATTCCACCGTAACCTGCCGCATGAAACGCAGCGACGTTATCGATAACGCCAATATCCGTCCGGGCGATGTGATTGTGGGACTTTCGTCGTGCGGCCAGGCATCTTATGAAAAACAGTACAACGGCGGAATGGGCAGCAACGGACTTACTTCGGCGCGCCACGATGTATTTGCAAAATATCTGGCTGAGAAATATCCCGAAAGCTATGACAAAGCCGTTCCCGACGAACTTGTTTACAGCGGAAACATGCATCTTACCGACAAGGTGGCTGACACTCCGCTCACGGCGGGACAACTTGTGCTTTCGCCCACACGTACTTATGCGCCGGTGGTAAAGAAATTGCTCGACATCATGCGCCCGAAAATCCACGGCATGGTACATTGCACCGGCGGAGCACAAACAAAAGTACTCAACTTCGTAAATAAAAACTGCAAGGTGATTAAGGACAACATGTTCCCCGTTCCGCCGCTTTTCAAACTCATTCACGACGAAAGCGGAACCGACTGGAAAGAAATGTATATGGTGTTCAACATGGGCCACCGCCTTGAAGTTTACGTAAGTCCCGAGGAGGCGCAAACGGTAATCGACACTGCCAAGAGTTTCAACATCGACGCACAGATTGTGGGGCATATCGAAGAAGGCAAACGCAGTCTTACGATAAAAAGCGAGTACGGAGAATTCAACTATTAATATGGCAGAAAACACAAGCTCGCTTCTCGACAAACTTAATGCCCTCCACGACCGGTTCGAAGAGGTCAGCACGCTTATTTCCGACCCTTCGGTGATTTCCGACCAGCAACGTTATGTGAAACTGACGCGCGAATACAAGGAACTGGAGCGTTTAATGGAAGTTCGCAAGGAATATTCCGCGCTCGTTTCGGGACAAGCCGAGGCCAAGCAGCTACTTATTGAAGAGAGCGACCCGGAAATTAGGGAAATGGCAAAGGAACAGGCGGCCGAATGCGAGAAGAAGATTCCCGCACTCGAGGAGCAGATAAAATTGTTGCTCGTGCCGAAAGATCCGGAAGACGCAAAAAATGCCATACTCGAGATACGCGGCGGAACAGGTGGCGACGAAGCAGCACTGTTTGCGGGCGACCTTTTCAGAATGTACTCCAAATTTTGCGAGCAAAAGGGTTGGACACTCACGGTATCCTCTGCAAGCGAAGGAGCAGTGGGCGGTTTCAAGGAGATAATCTGTTCCGTTACCGGCGCCGACGTTTACGGCACGCTGAAATACGAAAGCGGCGTGCACCGTGTGCAGCGTGTGCCGGCCACCGAGACACAAGGGCGTATCCACACCTCAGCTGCTACGGTGGCTGTGCTTCCCGAAGCCGATCCTTTCGAAGTTAAGATTAACGAGGGCGAGATACGTTGGGACACATTCCGTTCAAGCGGTGCCGGAGGTCAGAACGTGAACAAAGTGGAAAGCGGTGTGCGCTTGCGATACAACTGGAAAAATCCCAATACTGGCGAGGTTTCCGAAATTCTCATTGAGTGTACCGAAACGCGCGACCAGCCAAAAAACAAGGAACGCGCTCTTGCACGTCTTCGCACGTATATCTACGACCACGAGCACCAGAAATATGTGGACGACATCGCTTCTCGCCGCAAATCACTCGTATCAACGGGCGACCGCTCCGCAAAAATCCGCACCTACAACTATCCTCAGGGACGCATCACCGACCATCGCATAAACTATACCGTTTATAATTTGCAAGCATTTATGGACGGCGACATACAGGAATGCATCGACCGCCTCACAGTGGCCGAGAACGCAAACCGTTTGCAGCAAGCCGAACTTTAGAGATAGGTTGGAGATTTTCACAATACAAATCCGGGCCGTTGAAAGTCCGGATTTTTTACTGCCCCACCCCTCGTCGTTTACCCCACAACAAACGATAGAAAAACGTTGCGGGATTTCGTAAAAACAAAGTCTGATATTGTTTAAATAATGTCTGACATCTGAAAAACGATATCCCCAAAGGCTTTTCGCATACCTTACAAACATGGTCTCGCGAGCCAAATCGGAAGTTTTTTCCCGCAAGCCAAAAACCATGCCGTGCATGGCAAAAAACTTGCTGCGCAGGGCGGAAAAACTCCGGGCCACCAAATTTAAATTCCGACGCATCTAATTTAAATTACATGGCCCGGAGTTTTTACGAGATGCCGTGTTGTAAAAACAAGCCCGCAGAAACGCATTTCATCAACCCGTAAAGCAACGAAAACAACACGCAATTATTTTACAAGAATGCCCTTTGGCAAACAAATATGGCAATATTTGTGTTAAATAATTTGGCAGTTCTAAAAAATATCGCTTACTTTGTCATGCTTAACGTAAATATCATCTGCCTATTGCACACCAATACTCCGAACAATTAGAAAAATCATAGAAGTAATGGACAAAATATGCAGTCTTACCGACGAGCAATTGGTGAACAACTATGCCCAAGGCGACAACACCGCATTTGATATATTGCTCTCGCGTTACCAGCAAAAACTATATTCATATATATTATTTCTCGTTCACGACGCCGAAGTGGCAAATGACCTTTTCCAAGAAACATTTGTAAAGGCCATTATGAGGATTCGCCAAGGACGATATGTGGAAAGCGGAAAGTTTTCGGCTTGGCTCACACGCATTGCCCACAATCTCGTAATCGACAAATATCGCCAGGACAAGAATTCAAACGTGATTTCAAACGATGCAAGCGACGCCGATTTGTTTAACGACGCCGCCCTATCCGATATCACCGTGGAGATGAAAATGATCACCGAACAATCGCTCTCGGACGTAGGACGACTGCTCGGAGAACTCCCCGAAAACCAGCGCGAGGTAATATATATGCGTTTCTACCAAGACATGAGCTTCAAGGAAATTGCAGACACCACCGGCGTGAGCATCAACACGGCCCTCGGACGCATGCGCTACGGACTCATCAACCTAAGAAAGATTGTGAGCGAGCGCGGAATAGTGCTTGAAGTATATTAATCCCAAGACAAACCAAATACTCTTGAAAAGCCGCCTACATTGCCCGGCAGAGCAATGCGGGTGGGCTTTCCGGAAAATTTTGAAAAGTTTTGTGTGTAATTATAATAAAACATATTACACACACGTTATCATAGTGTAAGTATAACATATCAACATGCCTATGATAAAATTCTCCTCTGCCGAACTGTCTCCGCGCGAAACCACGCTACAGTTTCTTAAATTTTTTGCACGCAACTATATGCCGCTCGGCAACACCAACGAAGAAAATTCTATGTTGGCTTACAATTGAAGCGTGTAATGGATTAAAACAATAAACAATTAACGTATGAAGAAAATAATGTTGCTGGGCTCTGGCGAACTCGGCAAAGAATTCGTTATTGCCGCAAAACGTTTGGGACAAACAGTAATAGCTTGCGATTCCTACGCAGAAGCGCCCGCCATGCAGGTAGCCGATGGCTGCGAAGTTTTCAGCATGCTCGACGGCGACGCACTTGCAACTGCCGTAGAGAGACACAATCCCGATATTATCGTATGCGAAATAGAAGCAATACGCACGGAGCGGCTCTATGATTTCGAGAAAAAAGGAATACAAGTAGTTCCAAGCGCAAAAGCAGTAAACTTCACGATGAACCGAAAGGCTATACGCGACCTTGCAGCCAAGACGCTCAAACTGAAAACGGCCGACTATCGCTACGCAAGCAGTCTTGACGAAATGAAAAAAGCCGTTGAGGAAATTGGAACGCCTTGCGTCGTAAAACCATTGATGTCCTCGTCGGGACACGGGCAAAGCGTGATACGCACACCCCAAGACGTGGAAAAAGCATGGGAGTTAGCGATGAAAGGAGCGCGCGGAGATGTAATGGAAGTGATAGTGGAACAATTTATAAAGTTCGACTATGAAATTACACTCCTCACCGTTACTCAGAAAAACGGCAAGACTTTATTCTGCGCGCCTATCGGACACGTGCAAAGCCACGGCGACTATCGCGAAAGCTTTCAGCCCGCAAACGTAAGCCCCGAACACCTGAAAGAAGCGCAGGATATGGCTGCGGCAGTAACTTCCGCCCTCACAGGCTGCGGCATATGGGGCGTGGAATTCTTTGTGAGTCAAGAACACGGCGTATATTTTTCGGAACTTTCGCCACGTCCCCACGACACCGGCATGGTTACTTTGGCACAAACCCAGAATCTTAACGAATTCGAGCTACATCTACGCGCCATTCTCGGTTTGCCTATCCCCGATATAGAACAACTGCGCCCCGGAGCCAGCCGCCCGATACTCGCAACCAAAGATTGCGACACCACTCCCGAACTAAACGGAATTGAAGACGCACTTGGAATTCCCCACACCGATTTGCGTATTTTCAGAAAGCCCAAGGCGTGGGTAGGACGACGCATTGCAGTGGCCCTTGCATACGGCAGTAATTCCGAGACAATTGATACCGTGAGGGAAAGAGTGAAACTTTGTGCAGAAAAGATAAGTCAGAAATAAAAGCAAACGCCGCCTATTGATTATAGCATGGGGCGGAATGCAAACGTAAACCAACAACAAAATGAATCCGATAATTTCTCCTTCGCTTCTCGCTGCCGATTTTGCAAACTTAGGGCGCGATGTGGAAATGTTGAACCATAGCCGCGCCGATTGGATGCATCTCGACGTAATGGACGGCGTTTTCGTGCCAAACATATCGTTCGGTTTTCCCGTAATGGAGGCTATCGCACGAATTGCACGCAAGCCATTAGACGTACATTTAATGATAGAAAAACCTGAAAAGTTTGTAAACGAAGTAAAGAACCTCGGCGCACGCTACATGAACGTTCACGCGGAAGCTTGTCCTCATCTCCATCGGGTGATACAGCAGATCCACGATGCGGGAATGCTTGCCGGGGCCACTCTTAACCCATCTACGCCGGTCGAAATGCTGGAAGATGTAATCACAGACCTGGATCTTGTGCTTATAATGTCGGTTAATCCCGGATTTGGAGGGCAGAAATTCATAGAACATTCGCTTGTAAAAGTAGAGAAAATGCGCAGAATGGTCGACACAGCCTCTTCACCGGCAATTATAGAGGTTGACGGAGGAATAAACCTTGACAACGCGCCTTTGCTGCTTGATGCCGGAGCCGATGCACTTGTTGCCGGCAGCGCAATATTCAATGCACCCGACCCGGAAGCCGAGATCGAAGCATTCAAAACGCTTGAATAATCCGTAGCAAGGGAAGAGATTGAAAAGATAAGCAACGACAAAATTCCCACGTCTCAAATGCTTGGTGCATTTCCCGTTTTGCGGTTTCTGATACCGCTTATCATTGGAATTGTATGCGGGCATTTTTTCGCGTCGTCCCTTCTGGAAATTTCCACATGGCTTTGGGTAGCCACGGGAATACTTGTTGCGGGGATTATATTGCAGACAATAATTTTCAAACGGTTGGTGAGAAACGCTTTGTTCTTTCTCACCACCGTTTTGTTTTTTGTCATGCTCGGAATATCGCTTACCGTTTCGGCTGAAAGGCGTGCCGTTTTTCCATGGTCTGACCAAAAAGCGGTTTACAGCGGGACTGTTGTATCGTCTCCCAAACCTGGGGAAAAAGTAGTGCGTCTCCGTTTGAAAATTATCGGAGAATATCGTGAAGGAAAGCTCAAACCGATAAAACGTTTTGCGGAAATCAGTGTAATGCGGAGCAATACCACGGAAACTTTGTCGCTTGGCGATGCTGTAATGTTTTATGCCCGCATTAATCCTCCCGAGAACACAGGAAATCCATTCTGTTTCGACTACGCTTCATACCTTAAAATGCACGGCGTATGCGGTACGGCTTTCGTTTTTACCGATGATTTTCGGAAGCAAAACAGTTGCCAGGCCGAAATAATGAGAAACGAGAATCTTGGCATGCGTGAGAAAATCTCGATTCTCGCAGAGCGTGTGCGGCATAACCTTTTGCAAATCTACGCTGATGCAAAAATTTCAGACGACGAGCTTGCTGCGCTTTCGGCCATGACTTTGGGAGAGAAAAATCTTTTGAGCAAATCAACCAGAGAAGTATTTTCCGACGCCGGCGTGAGTCATATTCTCGCCCTTTCGGGCTTGCATCTCGGCATAATATACTCGCTGTTGCAATTCCTACTCACTTTCGGCGGACGGTTACGCAGAATGAGAATCCCAGCCCAAATACTGATTCTCCTATTTATATGGACATTTGTTTTCGTTGCCGGCATACCACAATCGTTATTGCGCGCAGCCGTGATGTATTCGGTTGTATCGCTCGACATAATGCTCCGCCGCAATTCCATATCGCTTGGAAATTTATATTTCGCCGCTTTTGTAATCTTGTTGTTCAGTCCTTTTTCACTGTTCGACATTGGTTTTCAATTGTCGTTTGTTTCCGTATTCTGCATAATAAAATTCGTTAGAACAATAGCCCCTGCCCGCACGATGTCAACGTTTGCCGGCAAGATATGGGGGCTTGTCGCCGTGTCGCTATGCGCCCAAATAGGTGTGGCACCGCTTATAGCTTATTATTTCCACAATTTTCCCACCTATTTTATACTGTCAAATCTTGTTGCTGTGCCGCTCACTTCCTGCATAGTGGCTTGCGGTTTTGCTTTGTTGGCATTTTCGTGGATACCATTCCTGGCTTCGGCAATCGCAACGGCCTTGGAGTTTATTCTGTCGTGCCTACAGGGATTTCTTGCCATGGTTAGCGCCATGCCATACGCCTCGCTGACGTTTTTCCCATCGCTTGCCACAGTGATATTGCTTTACGTTGCATTGTTTTTCCTGGTTCTCGCAATAAACCACAGCAAGAGAATTTACCTTTACCCGGCACTGTCGGTAGTTTTTATGGCTATCGCTACAGAAACCTACTCCAACAGAAAAGAGAAAGAGGTTTCCGGCGTGTACTGCTACAAAGGTATTTCTGCCACAGCCGTTCATTTTATGGTTTCTCCCGAAGAATCCTACGTTTACTCGCCTTCTGAAACGTCCGACTCCTTGTTATGGCGTGCCACAAACGGCATTTCGCAGGACTTTTGGAGGCGTTGCAACATTCGTCGTCCCGAGAGAGTTTCACCGGGATTTGAAAACGGAGTTGTAAACTACCGCAGCGGGCTGCTGATATTCGGACACAAAAAATATTGCATACTCGATTCGTCTGTTGCCAAAGGTTATGTTCCGACAAAAATCAAAGTTGATGCAATTTATGTGGCAAAAGGTTTCAAGGGCGACCTTTCGCAATGGCTTGCCAACATAGAAACGCCCATCGTGATACTCGATAATAGGCTTTCCGACTGGTGGCGCAACGATTTTATTGCAAAATGTAATGCCGCAAACTGCGAAACATACGATTTGTCATGCAAGCCATGCCTTAAAATGCCGTTATAAAGGGAATTAACGGAAAGTTTTTGTTAATTTTGCCGTTTAACATGTAACCTCGCATAAAGATTTTTGAAATGCTACCCAAATTGATATCTGACCAAGATGTGATTTTATGGAACGAAATAGTTGGAAAAACGCATAAGGCTATCATCACAGCCCACGCATCGCCCGACGGAGATGCCATAGGCTCAAGTCTTGGGTTGACTGGCTATTTGCGCCGGCGGGGAATAGAGGTTACTCTGGTGATGCCCGACAGACTTCCCGAATTCCTTATGTGGCTACCGGGTGCAGGCGACATTGTTTGTTATGACAGCGATGCCGAACGTGCGAAAACGGTTGTAAACGAATGCGACACCGTATTTTGTCTCGACTTCAACGATTTTTCGCGAATCAACGAGCTTGCTCCGCTCATAGAAAACCACAAAGGAACAAAGGTGATGCTCGATCATCATCTCGACCCGCAAATGCATACAGATTTCATGGTAAGTCGTCCCGACATGAGTTCGGCTTCAGAGGTCGTGTTCCGCTTGTTGTGGCAACTCGGTGCGTTCAACGAGATGACACTCAACGATGCCGTAAATATATATTGCGGCATGATGACCGACACCGGGGGATTCACATACAACTCTTCGCGCCCCGAAATATTCTTCATTATCAGCGAATTGCTTACCAAAGGTTTTGACAAGGACAAGATATACCGCAACGTATTCAACAACTATTCCCAAAGCCGGGTGCGCCTTACGGGATACATTCTTTACTCAAAACTTCATTTCTATGAAGGACTTCACGCCTGCTACTACACACTTACGGCAGAGGAGATGAAACATTTCGATTTTCAGCGCGGAGATACCGAAGGCCTTGTCAATATGCCGCTCGTTGTCAAGGGGATGCGCCTTAGCGTGGCCATGCGCGAAGATGCCGAAAAGCACAAGATTCGCGTTTCGTTGCGCTCGGTAGACGATTTCCCGTGCAACAAGGTTGCCGCAGAATATTTCAACGGCGGAGGACATCTCAATGCATCGGGCGGAGAATTGGAATGCTCTATGGAAGAAGCCATTAAGGTGATGGACCGTGCCGTGGAAGCCTATCGGGATTTGTTGTAAACAAAAACAGACCGGATTTCAAAAAGCGGAAACCGGATTTAATATATAAACAAAGGTGTGTATCATTCCCGATGCGCACCTTTTTTAATGCCTTGTCGGTTTAACGCAAACGCCCTTCTGCACGCCGTTTCTACTACATGCCTTCTCGAAAAAACTCCGGGCCACCAAATTTAAATTAGATGCGTCGGAATTTAAATTA
Organism: bacterium; assembly: GCA_963660485.1. Lineage (GTDB taxonomy): Bacteria > Bacteroidota > Bacteroidia > Bacteroidales > Bacteroidaceae > UBA6398. Next base: position 37,168 of record CAVKYH010000014.1, read on the forward strand.
GATGCCTTGGAATTTTTACGAGATGCGGAGACGTAAAAACGATATGCGGAAAGCGTAAAAACAATGTCTGACATCGTTGTTGCGATATGCCTATAAAGCATTCTTTTCCAGACCCCATGGTCTCTTTGTCAAAACACCACGGTCTCTTTGTCAGGACACAATGGTGTTTTGACCCAACCCACTTATTGTTTTTCCGCCAAAGATTTTTCCGCCAAATATTGAAGAGAAAATGAAGTCGTTCCGAGTTATCAAAACAACGTTTTTTCTGACACCTCCCCCGCATTTCATAGCCAAACCAACGGTATAAAAAAACAAAAGCCCACACATCATCTGATGCGCGGGCTTTAATTTATTGATTGGATTTATTATTCTGCAGCGAGAGTGAAGCGGCGGTACTCAACAATCTGAAGCTCTTTATCCTGCTTCTTGAGCCAATCCGAAACACTTTCCTTGTTGTCATCACCAAATTGGAACTCCTGGTCAACAAGGCAGTTCTCCTTGAAGAATTTAGCCAAACGGCCTTTAGCGATATTCTGTATCATCTGCTCGGGAAGGTTTGCAGCCTTTTCAGCAGCAACAGTAGCCTTGATTTCCTTAGCTTTCTCAGCTTCTTCCTTGGTGAGCCAGCCTTTTGCCATGTTCGACTCGATATGATCGTCGCTATCCACGAGATTTGCATTGATACCTGCTTTCTTCAAAGCGGCAACAACAGCCTTCTCCACCTGTTCGTCTTTGGTTTTCTGAACAGCAACTTCATATTCTGTCTTCTTAACGTCCTCAGAAACTGAAGCCTCGTCAAGCGCGATAGGCTTCATGGCAGCAACTTGCATCGCCAATTTATGAGCAGCTTCCTCGTTGTCTTTGTTCAACTGAACCATAGTGCAAAGAGTGTGTCTTCCCATGTGGTCGTAAGTTGAGATATTGTCGCCTTCGAGGTAATTGTAGCCGTCGAGTTCGGTCTTCTCACCAGTAATACCGCTGCGGGCAACGATTGCAGCCTCAACAGTTTCATTGCCAATTGTCAAAGCCTTAACTTCTTCAATGGTCTTAGCCTTTGCAGCAACTGCAGCGTCGATGATATCCTGGGTGAGTTTCACGAAGTCAGCGTTGTTTGCAACGAAGTCAGTCTCGCACTTGAGCGCGATGATTGCTGCAAATCCGTCAACTTTCTTTACGAGAACGCAACCTTCAGATGCTTCACGATCGGAACGCTTTGCGGCAACCGCCTGTCCCTTTTCGCGAATAATCTCAATGGCTTTCTGAGTATCACCTTCTGATGCTTCAAGTGCTTTCTTGCAATCCATCATACCAGCACCGGTAAGTTTGCGGAGCTTCTGGATTTCTGCTATTGTAACAGCCATAATTAGTTTTTCTTTAGGGGTTGATAAAATTACTTAGCCTCTTCCTCTGTAGTTTCTTCGGCTTTAGCTTCTGTTGCAGCGGGAGCTTCCACACGAGCCTTGCGAGTACGATGGCGCATCACCTTAGGAGCGTCAGCCACTTCGCCTTCTGCTTCCTGCTGTGCCGCAGCTGCATCGCTGTCAGCCTTTTCTACTTTACGCTCTTCCAAACCTTCGTTGATTGCTGCGCAGCAAGCGTCAAGAATTACTTCGATACTTGCAGCCGCATCATCGTTGGCGGGAATTACATAATCGATATTCGAAGGATCACTGTTGGTATCAACAATACCGAATACGGGAATACCAAGACGAACTGCCTCGCGGATTGCGATATTCTCCTTGTAAACGTCAATCACAAAGAGAGCGGAAGGAAGACGGGTGAGATCGGCGATAGAGCCAAGGTTCTTCTCGAGTTTCGCACGCTGACGGCTAATCTGAAGTATCTCGCGCTTTGAAAGATTTGAGAATGTGCCGTCGGCAGTAAGCTTGTCGATGTTAGCCATCTTCTTCACAGCCTTGCGGATAGTGGGGAAGTTTGTGAGCATACCGCCCGGCCAACGTTCGATAACGTATGGCATATCGAGAGCCTTTGCCTTCTCGGCCACGATATCCTTTGCCTGTTTTTTGGTAGCTACAAAGAGGATTTTACGACCCGACTTAGCAATTTGCTTGAGTGCTTCAGCAGCAGTGTCAACCATTGCTATGGTCTTGTTGAGGTCTATGATATGGATTCCGTTGCGCTCCATGAAGATATAAGGAGCCATTGCGGGATTCCACTTGCGTTTGAGGTGGCCGAAATGGCAGCCAGCCTTCAATAGGGTTTCAAAATCTGTACGTGACATTTGTCGTTTTTTTAATTGTTTACTTTCTTTTTGTTTGCATTTCAAGCACCAGCCCCAAGGTAGTCTCTCGCCGTTGTTTCAATGGCGAATTGGCGGCAAAAGAATCCTTGCGGTTTAGATACTAAACTATATTTGTTTTCAGTCGGAACAAACGGAATATAAATATTAACGCTTGGAGAACTGGAAACGACGGCGTGCCTTGGGACGTCCCGGCTTTTTACGCTCAACAGCACGGGGATCGCGAGTTACGAAACCTTCCTTGCGGAGAGCGGCCTTGTCTTCGGGATTGATCTTTACAAGTGCGCGTGCAATTGCAAGGCGAAGAGCCTGCGACTGACCTGTGAAACCGCCACCTGTAAGGTTTGCTTTGATATCGTATTTCTCTACTGCTTCCAAGAGCTGAAGCGGCTGTTTAACCACGAACTGTAAAATAGATGATGGAAAGTATTCTGTCAGATCTTTCTTGTTGATAGTTATCTTTCCTGTGCCTTCGCTCACGTAAACACGTGCTACAGAACTTTTGCGACGGCCTAATGCATTAACTACGTCCATTTACTATTTTATTTATACTGGTTAATATCGATTTGTTTGGGTTGCTGTGCTTCCTGCTTATGCTCACCACCCTCGTAAACATAGAGATTTTTGAGAAGCTGTTTGCCGAGACGATTTTTGGGCAGCATGCCGCGCACCACCTTGCGCACGAGTCTTTCAGGACCGTTGGGCTTGTTGAAAATGCTCTGCGGAGTATGTTCGCGCTGACCGCCAGGATAGAGAGAATATGTGAGATAGATTCTGTCTGTCCACTTCTTACCTGTGAGACGCACCTTGTCTGCGTTGATTATTATCACATTGTCGCCACAATCGGCGTTGGGAGTGAAAGTCGGTTTGTATTTACCACGCAAGAGTTTCGCAACGCGTGTGCAAAGACGACCGAGAACCTGGTCGGTTGCGTCAACAACAACCCACTCCTTGTTTGCATTCTGCTTGTTTACAGAAATAGTTTTGTAACTTAATGTATCCACTTTCGTGTCTTTTAATTAATTGATTAAACATCAGGTTCACCCTCCGCGCTAAGCCTGCATTGAGTTTACCATAAAGTTTTTGCGTTGTCCACCAACGCTCCACGATTCACTAACCACCACACCTGGCCATTTTTATCATTAGATGCAGCTATTAACACGTGGCAAAACGGGCTCGTAATACGCCCGTTGATAATAATCGGCGTGCAAAATTACGATTTAATTTTAACATAGACACTTAGGCGCGCACTTTTTTCACAACAAATTGCATAGAAACAATGACTTTTGCACATTTTTCTCCCCACACAATCCGTTTCGCAAAAAACACATTAATTATCGTTTTTACGAGGTCAGACCTAATTTAAATTAGATGCGTCGGAATTTAAATTTGGTGGCCCGGAATTTTCACGAGATGCCGACTTGTTTTTTTCGCCCTGCGCAGCAGATTTTTTGCCATGCATGGCAGGGGCTTTGACTCGCGGAACAATATTTTCGAAATGCGGGATATAGCTTTCGAAATGCGGGAAAAATACTTCCAATAAGTGTAAGAATACTTCCTCTGCGGCTTGCGGAGCCATATAAATAAGGCGTGCAAAAAAGCGTTCGGCATACCGTTTTTCTGATGTCTGATATTATTTGAACAATGTCAGACATCGTTTTTGCGATAACCGATATTGTTTTTACGGGATGCGGAATCATTAAATTTTCCCCGGAAAGCACTAATTATTAAGCCCAAGACGATAGCGTATAGAGTTTTTGACCAACACGCCAAATGCGAAAATTTTAAGAAGCAAAACGGAATGCAGATTCAAAGACAGCCATTGCTGCAAATTCAAATGATAATGATTTCTTTTGATTTCTTCTTTCAACCGAACAAGATAAGGATGAGTTCCCTTGGCAACGATAGCAGGATTGGCAAAAATCACTCCTATAATACCGTTTAGCTTACTCCATATTATTTCTCGAGAATATTTCCCGACCGCTTCCTGTGGAATAGACTCGGCGCGAACGCGGTCAAATATTTCTTCATGCTCCAATGAAGCGGTTTTGGTGTGAGAAACACTTGCAACGTTACGCCTGAAATTATATACTTTCTTAAAACAAATTCTTGGTGTAAGTTTTGTTTTGAACATCAATCGGATATTCATTATCATGTCCTCCTCCCCGTCTATTTCACGCGGAAAATCAAATATCTCCTTTGTCAACAAACTACGGCGGTAAAGTTTTGCCCACGGAGTTGGCGGAAAAGCCCACGATGTTATACTATTACTTCTACATTCCTCTAATGAAAGCTGACGTTTATGAAGCGGTATTGTAGGAAAGCCAATAACGATATCCGTGTTTTCATGTAGCAAATATAATTCTTCTATTGCATTGGAAGGCAACGTGTCGTCGTCATCACAAAAAGCAATCCATTCCGTTTCACTTTCAACAACACCTCTATATCTCGTGGCATTAATACCTTCGTTAGGCTTGTGCACAACTTTTATACGATTATCATTACGGGCATACTCGTCGCAAATCTCACCGCTATTATCAGGACTTCCATCTTCTACAAGCAAAATTTTAATATCCCGCAGAGTCTGATTTTGTATGCTTTCAATGCACTCTCTCAAAAAAGTGTTTTTGTAAACAGGAACAACAACTGTTACTTTCGTCTCCATAATCCTTTGTTTTTTTAGGAATACGGCAAGCCTTTGACAGCAAGCCAAACTTCCAGTTTGTCTCGTAAGAACTCCTAAACCGAGGATATTTTGGAATAAACGAAAGGCGTGGAGCCTTATGCAGTCGCTCGTTCCACGCAATAAAGGCCTTCGCATTGCCCTGTCAGTCTGAAACGAGCAACGCGAAGCCCCACGCCGAATGTAGATATATAACATACCCATTCTCTGCCTACCACTTGTGCAGCAGGCAGAGTGAGGGCTGTACATAATACACCCAAAGGGGCATTCACCGTTGCTTTGTCCTTGACCGACAGTTTGAAATTTTGCGAAGTTCTTATTGCGTCAAGACCAAAGCGTTAGCAAACGCCTTTTTCTATTATGTCATGATTCTTTTTCCCATTACAACAGACCACATATACGGTCTGTTTTCAAAGGTATTCCATGTGATGCATACAGCAACTTTTTGCTTTACTACGCAACGGCACAAAACTTAGAATCAAATGCAAAGATAAAAATTATATCGTAAAAACATTTGTTTTACAGAAAGCACTAAAACAATTACATTTGTTCTTGTTTTTACGAGGTCAGACCTAATTTAAATTAGATGCGTCGGAATTTAAATTAGGTGGCCCGGAATTTTCACGAGATGCCGACTTGTTTTTTTCGCCCTGCGCAGCAGATTTTTTGCCATGCATGGCAGGGGCTTTGACTCGCGGAACAATATTTTCGAAATGCGGGATATAGCTTTCGAAATGCGGGAAAAATACTTCCAATAAGTGTAAGAATACTTCCTCTGCGGCTTGCGGAGCCATATAAATAAGGCGTGCAAAAAAGCGTTCGGCATACCGTTTTTCTGATGTCTGATATTATTTGAACAATGTCAGATATCGTTTAAATAATGTCTGACATTGTTTTTGCGATAACCGATATCGTTTTTCCGGGATACAACAGCTAAATTTTCTCTTGGGTATTCAGAGATTTAGATTAAGATCAAACAATTTGGTTTTGAGAGGTGATTATAAAAAAGAAAGCCGTGTCGCAGGGAATGCGGCACGGCTTTCAGAGAGTTAGTGTAATATTACTTTACAAGTACCTTTTCGGTGGTTCCGTCTGCCTTGCGAACGATATTTATACCTTTCTGCAAGCCCTGGAGACGCATACCGTCAACAGAGTAAACGCGAACTGCGCCGTTGGTCTTCTTGTTGTCTATGATATCTTTTATGCCTACTACATCGTTTACGTATTTGCCGTTAACTTCATACACTTTTGCATGGTCTTTGAGCAATACGGGGTGAAGGTCGGTGCCGAGAGTCTGATAGAAGTTCTCGCCGCCGTCCACGCTGTCGTTGAGTGCATAGCAGAGACCGCCATATTGTACGAAATCGAGGGTTACTTTCTTCACTTGTTTGCCTACAGTCTCGTAGCAGTTGGTAAAGATAGGAGCAGTCGCGAAGCGTGCGAATGTTTTCTCGCCATCAACACCTCTTACAAGGCCGATGTTGTAGCAGTTGGTGAGTTCTGCGCGTGAGCTAAGCCAGCCACTGATACCTGCGCTTTCTTTCTGTCCGGAGATAGTACCTGTGTTGTAGCAGTTCTTCATTCTAAGGAGTACGGATTCGCTGAAGTTTACGCCTAGAATACCTCCAGCGTTGGCTCCTCCGACTGTAACACAGGCTTCGTTGCCGCAGTTCTCAATCCGAATGAGACCTGTACCTGTTACACAGCCGATAATACCGCCTGCATAGTCTGCATCTTTTACTACTATCGAGCAAGAAGCATCCATTGTTACATCCTTAATCACTGCACCGGCACCTACATAGCTGAACAAACCTTGTTTAGGCTCCGTTGTATTGATAAAGAGATTTTTGATAACGTGGTTCTGGCCATCAAATTCGCCAATGAACGGAAGAGCTTCGGTACCGATACCAAGATAATTGTCAATGCCTGTCATATCTATGTCGTTTGCAAGAACAACATTGATATCGTTGTTTGCGAAACCGCTGTTGATATCATTGGAAAGGGCAAGGAGTTGAGCGCCTGTGGAGATGAGACGAAGGCCGCAAGTACCGCAAATGCCATCTGCGTCATAATCGTGATCGGGCTTTTCAAGATCGCCTTCAGTATTGGAGAAGGAGAGATCAAGAGGAGTTCCGTCGCAATTCAGTGTGCCAATAGCGTAAACTACATTGTCGCCACTGAAAGGAGTAGGATATTTATCCTCACCGATAGTCTGTGTCCAAGGCTTTCCTCCGTTTTCTTTTGAATTGAGCAAGAAGCAGAGTTCACCGCTGGCCACCTGGTCGGTTGCAACTTCGTTTGCACGTGTATCAAGAACGAGCGTTCCGGGATCTACATAGTAGCAATTTACGATGGAAGGATTGTTGCGGCAAAGTATAGCGCTGTTGTTGTCCTCGGGAACAACAAATGCTTCGCCGGCAACGTAGCAGTTTTCAAGCACAACCGATGGGCCACCGTTTGCATAGCCAATAAGACCGCCGTTACCTGTTCCATTTTCGGAGATGATGCTGCCGACAAAGCCGCAGTTGCGATAAGTAATGTGTCCGGCTGCACTTGCAGAGATACCGCCGATTGTTGCGTCGCCGTTACGGAAACTTGTAAGAGTTGCAGAGCTGAAGCAGTTTTCTACCAAAGTATTGTTGCTTACTGTTACAACTACACCACCAATCATATAGCCTGAAGAAACAGTTCCGTCAACTCTAAGATTTCTGATAATTGCACTGTCAGCGTATGCAATGAGTCCTGCACGGCCAAGAGTGTCTTTACGGTCGTATGCAACAGTTACAGTATGGTTTTGACCGTCGAAGATTCCTCTGAACGCGTTATCGTAACCTACCATTACAGAGTCTGCGCTGTATTTAGTGAAGTCGATATCATTCATAAGCTTCACGTTGATCTTTGTTTTGCCTTTATTCACATAACGTGCGAACCAGTTGAGTTGTTCCGGCGTAGAAACCTCGTAATATCCGTCAACGGGAGTCATATAATCATCTTTCACGCTACTGCAATAGGAGCAAATTCCCTCTTGATAGTCGTGCGGCTCCATAGTTGACTGATTTGTGTTGGAATAGTTGACATCGTCGTAAGGACTTCCGTCGCAATGCAACGTACCTACGGCATAAACCACGCCGTGAGTGCTGAAAGGCAAGGGGTGTTCGTCAAAATCGTGTCCGTTGTCGAGATTCTGATACCATGAAACGGTATCGCTGCGCATGTTGTTGAGAAGATAAGCAAGTTCACCGCTACCAATTTGTTCTTCGGTCGTTTGTTTTGCACCCGTAGGAACGTTAAGATTAGCGGCATCAAGATAATAGCAGTTGGAAACGTTTAGCGAGCCACGACCAATAATATTGTTGTCGCCGTCTTGAACGTTGAAGTTTGCGTTAACGTAGCAATTTTCTACGGGCACGCTATTTGAACACCAGCCAACGAGAGCACCGTTACCAATGGAAGTAGCATCGTTTATTTCGCCAAAGAAAGCACAGTTGCGAATAGCGCCGGCATTTGAAATACCTACGAGACCGCCAAGAGTTGTATCGCCTTCTTTCTCCGAAGTAATCACAACAGTACTGATACAGTTTTCAAGACTTGAGCTTGCGCCCACAAGTTCACCCACAATACCTGAGCAGAAATTATCGGTAGTTACAACATCGCCCTCTGTAATGAGGTTGCGGATTGCACCTTTCGAGAAATGGAACAAAGATGTGAATTGTTCATCGGTATCATAGCTGATTGTTACCTTATGTCCTTGACCGTCGAACCAGCCATTGAAATCGTGTCCGCCCAGACCGATTTGCACGCCTACTTGAGTGTATTCGGTGAAATCGATGTCGTTCATAAGACGAGCATAGAGTTTCTTCGTGCCGTCCAAGCTGTTCACATATGCAGCGAACCAGTTGAGTTGTTTTGCATCGCTGATTTCATAAACGCTATCGTTCTTAGGAATAAAATCAGGAATTACAGCGCTACAATAGGAACAAACGCCGTCCAAAAAGTCGTGTGAGTCCTGAGTTGTCTGATTGGTATTGGAATAAGAATAGTTGGCATCTTCATACTCTGTGCCGTTGCAATGCAAATTACCTACTATATAAACCACGGCGTGAGTGCTGTCGAACACGGGACGTTCGTCGGGAGTGCCGTTGTCTATGTTCTGAAACCAGAAAAGACTGTCGGTGCGGGCTTCATTAAGCAAGTATGTAAGATTTCCATTGGCTACCATTTCTTCGCTAATGGAATCTCCTTGAATACCCTCGATGTCATACACGTTTTTCTTGGTAGGATTGTTACGGAACAACTTGTTCGAACCGTCTACACCCTCTATAATACCTGTGTTGTAGAAGTTGGTAACTTTGGAGTTAGGTCCTGCCCAACCTGTCAAGGCTGCAGATTCGTGTGTTCCCGTAATGTTACCAGTGTTGTAGGCATTGGTTATGATGAAAGCGCAGGCTGTGCCCATGCTCACGCCGATAATTCCGGCTGTGTTGCCACCACCGGTAACATTTGCTTCGTTACCGACATTCGTAAAATAGGCAGTACCCGAACCAATCGAGCCGCCTACAAGACCAGCAGTGTAAGAGCCGCCGGTGATGGAGCACGAACTGTCGATAATAACGTTCTTTATCACGGCTCCGTTGCCAATACGGGCAAACAAGCCCTGATAGTCTTCGGTAGTGTTGATTACAAGATTTTTAATCCTGTGTCCCTTACCGTCAAAAGTTCCTTTAAACGGAACCAACTCTGTACCGATGGGCGCCCAAGCCACATCCTGAAAATCGATGTCTGCGGTAAGCGCACCTTTAATGGTGTCGTTTCCGTTAGCAACCAATTCTCCGTACTCTGCAAAATCACTTGCGTTAGTGATTTGGTATACTCCGTCAACAACGTCTATGGCCTTGGCGCTCCAAAGTGCGAGGCACGACATTGCGGATACGAGTATAGAAAAGCGTAGTCCTTTCTTCATGATTACTTTGTTTATTGTATTAAAAATATAATTGAGTCGAGTTAGTATCTAAATCTTTCAGGTCTGCAAATATACACAAAAATAGCAATCGTGTATATCAAAACCCAATTTTTCTTTGACGATTCTCACGATTGCAATGCTAATTTTTTCAAAACGTGGGGCTGTTTTGAAAAAAATCTTTGTCAATCTTTGCCTCATGCGGGTTGCAATGTTGCCCCAAAGGCGTATTTTTTGCTTCGGCTTCCCTGCTTATTTTCACGGCAATGGATACCGCCAAAACTGCAAGGCATCTCGTGTTTTACGAGATGCGTCGGAATTTAAATTCCGGGCCATCTAATTTAAATTACATGGCCCGGAGTTTTTCCGACATGCGCAGCATGTTTTTTGGCTTGCGGAATGAAACTTTCGACTTGCGGAACGAGGCGTCTGATGTGCGGAAAAAGACTTCCCGGCGGCTTGTGGAGATATATAAATAAGGCGTGCAAAAAAAGCACTCGGTATATCGTTTTTACGACATTCTATATCATAAAATCCATATGGTTTTGAGCCTTTCCACAAGCCCCAAATATAATAGTCAAATGCCTTTCAGAAATTTTCTTGCCAGTTGGTCGCGGTCGGGAATACTGAGCTGCGCCGCCCGGGCAAGGTCTTCGTTTCTGCAATCCACCGGGAGACCTTGGGGATAGAGCATCTCGAGCAAAAACAAACTCGGGCCTACGGCAATGCTTCCCGCAAAGAAATCCGCCCGTGCCATTGCATCGATTTGTGCAAGAAACCTGTGCATCTGTTCTCGCTTGGCAGAGGCTGCGGTATGGGTGAACGAATTGTTGTAATAGCCCTTTTCGTCGGGAGAGCAGAGCGAATGCCAACGAAATTGCGGAAAATCGCGGCGCACTGCTTCAAGAATCGCATAATCGTCGGTGAGGAGCAAAACGTCCCGCAAGGCGGTATGTTTCTCCAAAGCCCCGGCAAAAAGCGAAGGCTCATAGAGTTTCACTTCGGTAACCTTGTCGCCGCCGCGTATCTGTGTGGCTGCATAGTGTGGGGGAAGCGCAAGTTTCTCAACCCATTTAGCCACGGCTTCTTCGGTTTGCGGATTGAATCGCCACAACATCGCCGCCACCTTTTGAAACACCTCGATATAGTTTCCCTCTATGCCCAATTGCGGAAGCGATATACGCTCGCGCACCTCGTGGGGCGGAATGTCGGAAGTGGACAACGCGGCAACGCCATAGGCACTGAAACTCTCAAGGCGGCACAAGCGGTTGTAAAAGAGCGTTTTCAATTTCCACTTCAGCAGGTTTGCCGGCGACACATTGGGATTAAGCCTGCGCAATTCGCCGAAACCCTGCAACGAATGTACGTTGTGGCGCGAATGGAAAGCCTCGTCCACCTCCTTGCAAAAGGGCATGAAATAATCAGTCCAGCCCTTGTTCCAACCGAAATTGGCACCGGCACTGTAAAGCCGCAGCTGAATTTTGTGTTCCAGGCAAAATATCACGGCATGAACCAGATATTTGTACTCGGCAAAGAACCCCGCATCTATTCCGGCGCGAAACACAAGCATCTTGCCGTATCCCTCGTTCACTTCGCGGTATTTCGCCGCCAGTTCATCGGCTTCCCTACGTGTAATCATAGTTTTGGTTTAGGAATGAAACTCATCAGTTTTGTCAGCAACCATGCCAGCGCAACGCTCGTCGCAACATATTCGGCAAGCATGGCATATACGTCTCCCCCAAGGCGCGGATTGAAAAAACAGCGTACCACGGGGTGAACCACAAAAAGCGCCGCAGATATTCCGCCAAGCCATTCCAGGGGTTTGCGAAGCCACGCCGCATCGATTTTAACAAGCGGCAAAGCAAGAACGGCCAATGCAAGCGGCGCAACAATCCATGCAAACACATTGAAAAGCGATGCCGCAAAAACCAATACGCATATTATATATATATATGCCCTGCCGCGAAATCCGTAACGCGCTGTCCATACTCCGAAACCAAACGGCAACAAACACGCAAGCAATGTGTAGCGCATATAGTGGAGCATGGTTTGGGCGGAATCTGACAAAAGCGTAACCGAAAGCACCTGCAACGCCACGCAAACCAATGCCGCAGAAACAAGAGCCGCTTTTCCACGCCCGTAATACCATAGACGGTAAAGCATATACATCTGCATCGTAAGCGAAAAGTACCACCACGGCCCAAGAAGCAAGTCCTGCTTGGGGAGAACGCCTGTAGCCATTTGCGGAAAGAAGTTCGACAAAAATGTAAACAACCACACGATGTTCATATAGCCGTGGCGCCAGCCGGTGGTGAATATCGTTTCGTAGAGATAGAGCATCAGCACGCCCACAAGCATCAGCCGCCAAAGTTTAAGGGCATTGTATCGCGCGAAACGCCATACCGACGGTATTTCAACGGGCATGGTTCTGTTGCTCTCGTATTTCTTCACCACTCCATAGCCACTGATAAAAAGGAAAACGGGCACGCCGTAACAGCCAAAGTATGAAAACAGATTGAGAACCACGTGAGGACAACCGTTCTGCAACACATCGAGCAAATCAATTGTGTTCTGCAAGCTGAAGTTGTATTCGTTTTCCACAACACTGCCCGGAATCCAATGGCAAAAGTTATGCATCACGATTGCAACTATTGCCAAGCCTTTGAGAAACGCCGTGTCGCGCCGCGAAATCGTTGTTGTCATTTTGTTTCCTTTTTTCGTTCGGCACACATCAGTGAATCATAATCCACCGTGCGCTTCAAGATGCGTTTGCGTGAGGTATCGAATGCGGCATTAAGCAAATCGCGCCGCGCATCATACAAAGGCGACGAAATTCCCGCGATGCCCATAAGCAGATGAGGCAAATCGTCGGTCGAGAACGGCTTGTCGACTGCATTCCAAGCGGCTTCGTAAAGATCCGGGTGCTTCTTGCGCGCAATAGGTGAGAACCAGATTTCAAAAGGTACTTCGAATTCCGAATAAGCTATGTCGGCAGAAATTTCCGCATTGTGGTCGCGCCCGCAAGAATGGAGGCGGTCGTAAACTTCTTCGCCATGGTCGGGAAGATAAACCACCACGGCGTCCTCATGTTTGAAACGCTCGCAAAGCAGCCGCACCACGTTGTCATTGTATCGCGTGGCGTTGTCGTAGTCGGCCACAATTTGCTTTTCGGCAAGCGAAAGATCACGCCGGGAAGCGTAGTCGCCCACAGTGAAGTGCACCCCGTTTGTTCCGAACCGCTTGTTGTATTCCTGATGTTGCCCCATGCCGTGGAATATCACGAAATTGTTTTCTCCAAATTTGAACTTGTCGATTTCGCGCACGAGGGTAGCGTCGTAAGCTTTGCGGAATTTATTGCGATAGTCGAAGCTGCGGCGCTCAATGTCCTTGTCGTTCAAAAAGAAACTGCCGTTGAAATCCACAACTCCCTGATTGGGGCTTTTATAATACTGGCTGGTGATAAAAGCTACCTTGTAGCCTGCTTTTTTAAGCACCCCGGGCACAAGCACTCCGTCAACCCACGAACCTTTCTGGTCGGCGGAATGTGTGGAAAGCACGTCCTTGAAAACATTGCTCGTAACATTCCACGGCGTTACCGCATCGTTGAAAACAATCAGGCTGCCGTCTTCAGCCATAGCCTTCTGGTGGGGCGTGGTTTCGAGGCCGTAGCCATAAAGTTGGGAATGGTGCTTGTTATAACTCTCGCCGATGTAAAGCACAATGTTCTTAACCCGATGAGAGCAGGAATCAATACGAATATTCCTCATGTTTTCACGCATACGTTCGAGTTCGTCCGAACTTATGCTGAGAAATTTCGTAGAGAATACGATTCTGTAAAAAGGAGTATGGAACGCGTGGTTGTCGGCATGCTCCGCCTCGTCTGTATCATGGCTCATAAAGAAGGCGAGCATCTGTTTTTTTTCGCCCGCAGAACACACCATACAGACAGCTACAAATATCGGAAAAACGATGTCTGATATTATTTTAATAATGTCTGACATTGTTTGAATTTTGTCTGACAACGTTTTTGCAATATGCCGTACTATTTTTCTGCCGTATAATTCGGCCAAAACATTGAGCGCAACAAGCGGAATAAATATCAGGCAAATTTTGCCCAACGGCCAGCCTTTGAGATACGAAGCAAAGAATTCGGAAGTTTCGCCAGGCGTTGTTTCGCTCACAAGTTGGATTGTAATCGGCCCGAACAGCAAATGGAAACGCTCGTGTATGAAGCATTCCGAAAAAGCAGCCACATAAGCCACTATATATACCACAGCGCGCACCCACCGACGTATCTTGCGAGGAAACAGACACAGCGCGGCGCAAAGCAAATAGAGATCGGCTACATTTTCAAGGTAGAAAACGTAAGAAGGTGTGTGGGAAGTGGGCTTTTCAAGCAAACGCGCCACAACAAACACCATGTACATGAATACAAAAAGCACCCATTCCTTGCGCAAAGGGGTGGCAAGGAAACGAAATGCGCTATATATCTTTTGTAAACAGACTTGCATAATCGTGCGCAAAATTAAGGATTTATTGGTATAGGCAGACGGTTTGCGCATTATTTATATGTGCGGCGGCATGCGGTAGCCCCGAAAAATTATAATTTTGCAAAATCATGGCAAACTCATCATTAAAAGAAAAAACCGCGAAAGGATTGTTCTGGGGCGGCATATCGGGAGGCGTGCAACAGGCTTTGGCGCTAATCATAGGCATTATATTGGCGCGACATCTGCTCCCCGCCGATTATGGTATGGTTGCCATGCTCACGGTATTCTCTCTGCTGGCGGCAAACCTTGAAGAAAGCGGATTCACATCGGCCATCGCGATAAAGAAAACCGTCAGCGACCGCGACTACAACGCCGTGATGTGGTTTTCGTTGCTTGTAAGCATCGCGCTATACATTATATTATGGTTTGCAGCGCCTATGATTTCCGCGTTCAACCATACCCCCGAACTCACAAGGCTTGCACGCGTTTCGTTCTTGGGATTCGTGATTTCAAGTTTCGGCATAGCGCAGTCGGCATACCTTTTCCGCAACCTGATGGTGAAGCAAAAAATGATGGCGGCCTTTGTTGCGGTATGCGTGGGCGGCATTGTGGGAATCACTCTCGTTCTACGCGGATTTGCATACTGGGGACTTGTGGCGCAAGACCTTACTTATAAATTCATGATGGTCGTGATGTATTGGACTCTCTCGCCTTGGCGTCCCAAGATGCAGTTCAGTATGGCTCCCATACGCGAGATGTTCGGTTTCAGCAGTAAGATTCTTGCCACAAACGTTCTCACCACTCTCAACAACCAGTTTCTGCAAGCTCAGTTGGGACATTATTTTCCGCGCCACGAAGTAGGGCTGTATTCGCAGGCCAACAAATGGAACACCATGGGCTATTCGCTCATCACCACCACCCTATCGTCGGTAGCCCAACCGGTTTTGGCAAAAGCGGGTGAGGAATCGCGCCAAAAACAAGTGTTCCGGAAAATGGTGCGCTTCACTGCGTTTCTCTCGTTTCCTGCTATGTTCGGGCTTACAACCATTGCCCCCGAATTTGTTCCGCTTGCCCTGAAAACGCAATGGGCATCTTGTGTGCCTTATTTGCAGACTTTGTGTGTGGCAGGTGCGTTCATTCCCGTTTCACAACTATATTCCAATCTTCTGATATCGCGCGGACGCTCTTCGGCATTCTTCATCGGCACGGCTTCAATGATGATAATGCAATTGATAATAATCCTTGCGCTTTATTTCCACGGTTGCGGAGTGCAGACGTTGCTCTATTTCATTGCCGCGCTGCAAATAGTTTGGCTCGCAGTGTGGCACAGCATGGTGCACAAGGAAATAAATCTGAGGTTCACCGAAACCATACGCGACATAGCGCCTTTTGCGTTTGCGGCAGCCGTTGCAATGGTTGCGGCGTGGGGTGTGGCATCTCTTGCAGGCGGCATGGTTTTGAAACTTATCGTAAAGTTTGCCACGGCAGCAGTTTGTTATTGCGCCATAATGCATTTTGCCCACGCCGAGATATTTCGCGAGAGCGTGGATTTCCTTTTGAAAAAATTCAAGAAGGGATAAAAAAGCCTTTCGCAAGCCCTTTTGGAAAAGCGCGTTTCGTGCCCGAAAAAACAACAAGGCATCTCGTGAAAATTCCGGGCCATGTAATTTAAATTAGATGCGTCGGAATTTAAATTCCGGGCCTTGGAGTTTTTTCAGCAAAACTCCTCTATTTTACGATACGCTTTTTGCCGTCGATGATATACACGCCTTTCTTGAGCTTGCGCATTATATTACTGCGCTTTACGTGTTTCTTTACGCGTATTCCGTCAAGCGTGTAAACGTCAACATATTCCCGGTTTTTCGTATAGGTAATAGATTTCACGGCATTGAAACTTCCGTCTGCTGATACGGGAATTATGTCAGACACTTTCCAATCCCGTGTTTGTATTCTCTTGGGCGCTACATAACATTGCCTTGGCAAAACCACTTCGTTGCTGTCGGAGCGCACCAGTTTGCCGCTACGGAAATACAGCGTGCCGTCTTGTTTCACATTCGTGGTATCGACCACTCCATACAAGCCATTAGATACGGCTTTTACATACGAAACATTTGTGGCTGGCAGGGAATAAAACGAGAAAGGTACGGCTTTGCCCGCCGCAGAATCGGCATGGAATATCACAGGTACGCCGGCTGCGACACAAGTAGTGTCGAGTCCGATTTCAGAAACCGCTATCCCCGTTACTTCGTCTGACGAGTTTTTCACAAGTCGGCAAATGCGGTAAACCGAAACGCCCGGCGTGCTCACACTGTCGATTCGCGTGGGCAGGATAACGGCATTCCATTCGCCGGCGCCTATTGTATCGCGATAACATTCCGCTGCCTTTTCGATTCTCTCGAATGTGTATCCGAATTCAGCGGCTTCTATCGAATCGAAATCCGCTTCCGTCCATTCGGGAACACTGTCGGCATCACATCTGAGCCATTTGCCGTCGTCCATACTCTGAAGCGCCACGCGGTTGTTGCCTGTGGGAACGACGCGCATGAAACATTCGGAAAATATATCGCCGCTTGCTGCATTGAACATGCCGAATGATTTTGCCGCATCGCCCTCTTCGGCAATCCATATGCCGTTGGTTACAAAGCGCGACGTATCACAGTCGGAGACTTCCAGCATCTTGTTCGCACCGCATGCCGCCACACGGAACCATTCTCCCGCAACGGGCGTTATAATAGAATTGCAGATTTCATCAGTAGCGATTTCCACTTCACGCAAACGGAACACAGCCGCATAGCTGTCGATGGAATCCGTGGGAAGCGAGACAAGTGAATCTGCCTTTGCCTTGAAATACGAATAATTCGCCTCGGGCGCATTGCCAACTCCATTGCCGGCGCTTACATTACGGCGCAAAAATTCCATACGTTTGACATTGTCGGCCAGACGGGGGAATATATTCAGCGTATCGGCGTCATTGTTCAGCGCATCTATCACATAATATCCGCTTGAAAGGTTGATTTCCAAACAAGTTGTGTCGTCGGAAAGTTCAGGCTTCATCTCCTTGCCGTTGAGATGCCAAGCCGTATAAACAGAAGGCAACAACAACCGCGCATTTGTGCCTTTGGGAACATCAAGACGCATCGAAAAACCGTCTTTGCGGGATACATACAGCGAGATATTGCCGTATTTCGTGGGGACAACGGTCCGGATATATTCAAGGTCGCACAATTGCGGTTTGATTTGAAACTCCCGAAATTCCGGAAGCAACGGCGTTATCCCGGCAATGTGTTTCGACAGCACGATAAGCGGCGCGCCGCTCCAGGCATGGTTATACGTTGAATTGGGAGCGAGTTCAAAACGTTCCCAAAGCGTTGTGTAAACGCTGTCAGCCATTGCGCGATAGCGTCGACGCATTCTGTCGAGAGCGTCCTGCGGGTAATTCATTTCGCAAAGCGCCTCCAAAACAAAGCGCTCCATATACGGGCTCGCGAACTCCGTGGAAGAAAACAATTCACGCAGTTTGGGGTAAACCATTTGCGGCGCAACTCCCGCGAGAACCGCCATAGCCTGCGCGCGGTCGTCATCTTTTAAAAGCGCATTGGGAGTCTTGAACGATTTTCCGTTCCAATATTTCGAATAAAATGCGACGTTGAGATTTTTTCTTACGGTATCGGCCCAAACACATTCGGCGCTGTCGCCAAGAAGACGCGCCATTTTTGAATAACGTTCGAGGGTGATCGAATACCATGCCTGATTGAGCGAACGAAGGTCGACATTGTTTCCCCAATCTCCCCAGTCCCACGAACCACGTCGGTAATCAACAAGACTGTCGGCCTGAACTTTCCAAAGATGCAGGTATTTTTTCAGCGCAGGATAGGCATAGTTTATCGTGGAAGCGTCGCCGTAGTAAAGATAATAGTCCCAAAGCCCAAGACCACAGAAAGAGAGGCTTTGTTGCGGGAGTTCTTTTGTCCAGCTTTCGGAAGGAACGGGCGCATAAAGCACGGAATCCTTTTTCTGCCAGTCAACAAATTCACGGGCGCATTTCCCAATCAAAAGAGAAGCCTCGGGCGAAAGAGCATAAGGCACTTCGGCAAGTTCGTTTGTTACATCGCCGATATATTGTGCCCTTTCGCGGTCGGGACAGTCCATAAAATTGTCGCGCATCGTAACATAAAGCGTGCGTTGTGCCTTGCGCCAAAGTTTGTTGAGCATCTCGTCGCTGCAATCAAAGCTGCCGGCAAGACTGCAATCGTAACCGCTCTCACGATATGCGAGTTCTATCACCTCCACTCCCTCGGGAATCGTATAAATCACGCTATGGCCGTTGAACCAACCGGGGAATTCAAAATATTGTTCGCCTTCTTTCGTGCGATATTCGTAGCGAACCGTATAGTCATTGCCCTGGTTGAAATACAAATCGGTGCGAATGCCGATTACTTTGCCGCCGGGGGATTTCACACGCAGAATGGGCGAAACCTGGGCGTTGTAGGGCAGATAGCAATAGACATCGTTGCCATACCGGTGCGAGGATACATAATTCTTCACGCCATAATCCTTGAACAAAGGTATGGGGCGCGGAACAAATGCGTTCCAGTCGGCCGAATCGGCGGTTATAGCCACGGCATTTGCCCAGGCGGAGTCATTATATAATGTATCGGTGAAATCTTCGGGGTCTTTAGCCGCGTCATACCCAATGTTGGTTTCGGGAAGTCGCGAATTGGGCCTATTGCCCGAGGGATTGTAAAAAGCAGGGTGGATACGGGTTTTCCAGGTAGTGTCGCTCGCCAAAGTATCTTTACCGGCGCGAAGATCAAAATAGAGTCCGGCGCATTTTGAACTGCGATGGCTGTAACCGCCCTTGTTCCAATACCACACAAGTACCGCAACGGTGTTTTTCCCTTGTTTGAGATTTGGCAGGGAAAGGCTGTCGATATACGTATCACGCGGATTGGGGCCACGTTTCAGTTGCCCTTCTCTCACCACTGGCTCGCCGTTTACATAAAGCCAGTATTTCGAATCGGCGGCAATGCGCAGCGTATTTTCTATGTTGCTTTTGTTGCTGCTGATATTGAATTCCTTGCGGAAGCAAACCCATTTGCCGTCGCCAACATAGTCGGCGCACGTTATGATATCGGCCGCACGCAACGGCACGACAGACAAAAGCAATGTGGCAATTGTTATGAACAGGGCTTTCATGGGTCTTGTATGTTTTACGGGCTTCAAGTGGCGTTTTCTATCTGTTGACATACGGAATAGGCGTATCCTGCGGAATAGTCTACGCGGCATTCCAGAGAAAAGTTGCGGAGGTTTTGCGGCAGCAGCGAATAAGGTGCAAAATCGGTGATACCTTCGCCACGGCATTTGCCCACGGCTTCTTTCTGCGTCCAGAGTTTGGCGAACTCCACCTGCGGATTTTCGGAAGAACGAACGGAAAGTATCTCTTCTTCGTTGAAACAACGCGCCAGCACTCCCTCGCTGACCTTGCGGTTGAGCGTTTCGATGTCGCACCCCACGTTTCTGTCTGCCACCACACACATTGCGGCCGTTCGGCAATGGCTTAGGTTGAAACAGATTTGGGGATAGTCGCGAAAGAAAGGTTTTCCGTGCACGTTATACGAGAATTCAGGCACTTGTTCCATGCCGTATTCCTCGCGCAATGCGTCGGCAAGCAAAAGGAATGCCTCGATGCTCAACACACGACCTGCATGCGGCTTAATGGCAAGCGTCTGCTTGCGCCGCCATTCGGGAAGCCGCGAAACATCTGCCGCAAGCCTGTCGGCTGAAACGGCATCGGGGGTATTGAAGAACTTTATACGCATTTTTGCAAATATATAAATATTTAACGAAAAGCGCTCTAAAAAAGACGATTCCTTTAATAGAAAATTCGGGCTCTGATATCAAAAAAAACTCCGGGCCATGTAATTTAAATTAGATGCGTCGGAATTTAAATTTGGTG
>CAVKYH010000015.1:0-57227 GCA_963660485.1 bacterium
AAAAACTCCGACGCATCTAATTTAAATTACATGGCCCGGAATTTAAATTTGGTGGCCCGGAGTTTTTCCGCCATGCGCAGCATGGTTTTTGGCTTGCGGGAAAAAACATTCGTTTCGACTCGCGAAAAATCGTAAATAAGGCGTGCGGGAAGCCAGTGGGTATATGGTTTTTCCGATGTCTGACATTGTTTAAATAATATCAGACATTGTTTTTGCGATAAGCCTTATTGTTTTTTCCGCTTATTTTACCTTGGCAATTATAAGCATGCTTGCCTTTTGCAGAGCAAACGAAAGCAGGATTGTTAGCGTGAGGGCTGTGATGAAAAACGGGGCAAAACCTACGCTTTGGGGCATGCCGAGAGCGGTGAGCGTTTGCATCACCGGGAAATGTATCAAGAATATCTCGTAGGTGAGGTTGGGGATTTTCACCGACAGGGCTGAAATTTTGCGGAAGCCATATCCGGCTACCGTTACTACGATGGCAATTGCCAATGGTTCGATGGGGCGGAACTGCGGACGCACAGCGCACAGCACCCATAGCGCCACGCCTGCCGCAAGTTCTGTGTATTTGTGGCGCAAAATCTGTGCGCGGTATTTTACAACCATCATTCCCGCTACGAAATACATCATCTGTCCCGGGAGTTGCCGGCGTATCACGTCGAACTTCTCTATCTCCGTGGCTTGATACATTGAAGTGAAATAAATGTTGTATGCCACCGACAGCATATATAATATGAGCATCACCACAATGGGGCGAAACTTGCGCATGAGCATGAAGAGCAGTGGGAAAACGGCGTAGAACATCACTTCGACCTTCATTGTCCACAGCGAAGAGTTTATGGTGGTGATAAGGTTGGAGTCGAAAATTCCGTCAAGGCGCGGGGTGAGAAAATTGAGGAATGTGAGGTTTGCGCCAAGGTGTTTCCACGTTCCGGGCGAGGAGAAAAATTCACCGAGGTCAAGCCCGAAAATCACGGGAAGCAACAATGCGCACAGCAGAACGGTTATGGCATAGGCGGGATAGAGTTTCACGATGCGGCGCTTGTAGAACGCGCACACATCGGGCTTTGCCGAAAAACTTTCATAGGTCAACATTCCGCTGAGCACAAAGAACACGCTCACAATGGCGTGCCCTTTCACGGGGAAAAACAACGGGTGTCCCGCCACGATGCACCCGTGGAAACATACAAGCGACAAGGCGAAAAACCATCGCGTTATCGTTATGGCGTTGAAGTATTGTGGAGGCACAATGCGGTTTGCGGAATTTCCGCAAACCCTTCTGCTGCTTTCGGTAACAGAGCGCCCCATATACAATATGCGTTAGCGCACAACCACAATGCGTCCGCGTGCGCCGTGTTTGCCGTCGGCCGTAACCGCCAACACATAGTAAACACCCGAGCCCACACCTGCGCCGCTATTATCCTTGACGTCCCATTTATAGAAACCGTTGTTGGTCTTGGCGCGCTTCACCACCTGGCCTCCGGTAGTGGTTATCTTTATTTCCGCGCCCGCAGGCAGTCCTTCGATTGTTACATCTCCGTAATAATCCGGGCGCACAGGATTGGGATAAATCTTGAGGTCCTTATCCTTCAAACTGTTGCCGGAATTCACCTTTCCCGCATTGTAGCTCATGAGTCCCTTGTCGGTGCCCATGAAAACCTCTCCCGTTTCGCGGTTCACGGCAAGCGAAAGCACATTGTCGCTTACAAGCGGAGAATTTGACGATGTGAAATGATACACAGTCTCTATATTGTCGGCGCTGATAAGGTAAACTCCGTCGCCCTTCGTTCCAAACCATTTTCGGTTGGCTGCATCTACGGCAATAGCGGTTATCGGCACCCCCGTGAGCAGATAATCGGCATAATCAGTACCGTCGTTGCGCGGAACTTTTACCTGCTCGAACGTAAAGTTTGTACTCATGAAATCTCCGGGGTCGTTTATCAAAAACGGCCCTTCCACTGTTCCAACCCATATTCTCCCGTCGTTGTCTTTCGCAATGGCATCTACGGTGTTCGGGGTATAAGTAGTTCCGTCCTCGTTGGTGAATCGGTAGCGGAACATGAAGCGGTCGTCGGACGTGTCGCCTACTGTTCCGTTGAAGTCCAGACATGCTACGCCAGCATTGTGGCTGCTGGTTGTACGGCGGTGCGTGAACCATGCACGGCCTTCGTCATCGAAAATAAGATGGTCGAATGTGGGATATTTTGCAAGCTCGTCGATATAAATTGCCCGCCACGTGCCGTCGCGCATCATGACTTTGAGCACAGTGTCTACCTCGTCGTTGAGCATCCAAAGGTTTCCGTCTTTATCATATTGCAGACCGCCCGCACGAACATACATGTAGGGGCGACGGCTTGAGGGAAGAACGGTTTGAAGTGTGCTGTTGGCGTAATCGTAATGGTTTGCGTATTTCCCGTTACGGAATTCGTAGAGCCCGGTCTCGCCCGAAGTTGCAAATACATGGTTTGCATCGTTGGGATCTTCGGCTACTCCCGTGAGGTTGCGGTATGAAAAACCGGTGTGGTTTGACACACTGTCTTCGAAGTTTGAGAATTTCCCGTTTTGATAGGCGTAGAGTGTGCCGTCGTAGTTTTGCAGATTATAGTTGAGCGTTCCTCCTGCAACGATAAGGCGGTTTGATGGACTCATGTTCATAAATGCGCAATAATTCCTGATAGGACTGTCGAGCGTTATGGCACTTCCTGCGGCTTGCAACGCACCTGCGGCGTCGGCTTTATAGGCTTGGGTGCCGCCAAATCCGAGGCTGGCCCAATATGTTCCGCCTGAATATGAAAGGTAGCAGAAGGTATTGGCACCGCATAGCTTGTTTTTTGTACCGTCTGTAGATATGGAATAGGCGGCATCGGAGTTTCCGAAGAGCAGATACTCTGTGTTGTCGGCGCAGATGTATGTGGCTTTAATGTCATCAATTGCCGTATAAGTTCCGCTGGTTATATTTATATTGTAAACCAGTTGTGCGTGCCCATATAGTTGCCCGGCGAATGTACGTAGTTTGTTGAAGTTTCCGCTGTTCATGGTTGTCCAGTTTGCAGGGTCGAGCAAGTTTTTCGACAGGTCGCCTTTCATCATTCCAGTTGTTGTTGCGGCATAGATGTATTGCCCCAGACATGCGGCGCTGTTGGTTTGGACGTTGATGTTGTAGGTTTTCGTAAATTCCAACCGGCTCAGGTCTATCACCGATATGCCTGTGTTGAGGGCGAGATAGGCTTTCTTTCCCGAAATGGTGAGGTCGTTCACTGTTTTGTCGCTGAGCGAGCTGTTCATTAGTTGGGGAAGGTTTGCCATGCGGTCGTCTTCGGGATAGAAAACGTCGATGTTGGAGTTGGAATATACGAGCACGAAGCATTTTAGTTCCTCGCAGTATGCCATGTATTGTATGTCGGCATCGCTAAGTCCCGTGGTTTTGTTGTAAACTCTCACTTCGTTGTCGGAGGGAGAGTAGGAAAAAATCGAGCCATCGCATAGCGAGAGCACGTATTTGCTTGTGGCTATGTTTACGAGCGAGTTGTGGTATGCCCCGTAGAAATTCCATCTGCTTTCGGGGCGTGCCGTGAGGCTCACGATGAGCATCAGCAGGAGCAATAGCTTTTTCTTTTGCATTTTAGGGTGTTTTTATGGGTCAATATGCCTCGTGCGCCGTTTTATGTCAGTTGTCGGCGTCAAGGTATTGGGCGAGTTTTTGTGCTGCACGTGCGCGGTGGCTCATGGAGTTTTTTATATCCTCGCCGAGTGAGGCAAAAGTTTGCTGTTGTCCTTGCGGAATGAATATCGGGTCGTATCCGAATCCTTGGCTGCCGCTTTTGGCGTGTGAGATAACGCCGTCGACGATGCCTTCAAACAGAATTTCTTCGCCTTTCTTTATTAACGCAATAACAGTGCGAAATCTTGCATTGCGGTTGTTTTTTTCTTTCAGCGCGTCAAGAAGTTTCAGCATATTTGCTTCTGGATCGTGGCGGTCGGGATAGGCATATCGTGCAGTGTGAACGCCGGGTTGTCCGTTCAAGGCCCCGACTTCAAGCCCCGTGTCGTCGGCAAAACAGTCGAGCCCGTAGTTGTCGTAAACGTAGCGGGCCTTGATGAGCGCATTGCCTTCGAGGGTGTCGGCCGTCTCGGGTATGTCGGCGTTGCAGTTTATGTCTTTCAAACTTAATATCTCGATTTTCGAGCCGAGAATGCTGCGTATTTCCTCGAGTTTATGCGGGTTGTTTGTTGCGAAAACAAGTTTGTTCATCCTTATATTAATATTGAAAAAATAATGTCTGATATCTTTCAAACAATGTCTGATATTATTTAAATAATGTCTGACCTCGTTTTTGACGAAATGCCTTGTAGTTTTTCGGGTTTCTAATGGTCAAAAAGAGGCGATGCGTATGGTGCTTTGACTGTCGGCATTGTTTTTGCGCACAACCTGTATTTGCGGAAAAATATTCTCGCGTATTTGTTGTGTGTGGCTTATGATTCCCACTTTTCGCCCTTGGGCGTTGAGGCAGCCCAATGCGCGTATCACCATGTCGAGACTTGCATTGTCGAGATTGCCGAAGCCTTCGTCGATAAACAGGCTGCCGATGGATATGCGGCTGTTTGAAAGCGAGGCAAGGGCGAGCGCGAGTGCGAGACTTACCACAAATGTTTCGCCGCCCGACAGACTTGCCACCGGACGCTGTTCTTCGCCCATGTATTGGTCTATGATTTCGAGGTCGAGCGTATCTTCGGTTTTGCGCAGGCGGTAGCGTGGCGAGAACATGGCGAGCTGGGCGTTGGCATAGCCCACGAGGAGTTGCAGTGTGGTGTTTTGTGCGATGCGGCTGAATACCATTCCGTTTGCCGAGCCTATCAAGTCGTTCAGTTTCGCCCATTCCTGTGCGTTTTTCTGCAATTCGTTGAGAGCAGGTCTGATTTGCGCCATTTTTTCGAGGCTCGTCTTGTGGTTTTGCAGTTTGTGCTTCACCTCGTCGAGCATCGTGTCGGCTTCTTTCTTCTTCAAGGTTATTGAAGCTATGCACGAGGAAATGTATTGGCGTGTTTCGGTGGCACGGTCGGGGTGTTCGGGGCGCGACTGCCAGTTGTTGAGCGCAGCCTGTGCCGCAGTCATTCTCTCGCCAGCCAGCACGAAATTGTTTTCTACCTTCTTGAGTTCCGCACGCATGGCGTTCCAGTCGCAGTTTGAGTTGAAAATCGCAACAAGTTCGCTGTATTGCACCGAGGAATGGTTTTGGTTGAACGCAGATATCCAAGTGTCTATTTGGGTGCTCATGTCGAGCCGCTCTTGTTCGAGACGTTTGCGTTCCTCTTTCATCTGA
The DNA here is from genome assembly GCA_963660485.1 of bacterium. GTDB lineage: Bacteria > Bacteroidota > Bacteroidia > Bacteroidales > Bacteroidaceae > UBA6398. Next base: position 5,322 of record CAVKYH010000015.1, read on the forward strand.
GTGCACTGAGCACTGACTGCGCCGAGCGACTGTTCCACTTTGTGGAGCGCATCTGTCCTTTCGGCAACATTCTTGCGTGCCTGTTCGAGTTGGTTGTGGAGATATTCCTCCTGCTTCAAGGGATCTTCATCGCCAAACATCTTGTAGATGTCGTTTCGGTTCGATGAAATCATGTTGTCAATCTCTTCAATTCGCGTGGAAAGCTCCATTATCGCGCCGTTGTTCTTCTGAAGATTGGTTTCGAGCATCTTGATGTCAGTTTCAACCTCTCCCTTGCTTTCTTCAATCTTTTGCAATTCGGCGTTACACTCTTTCCAACGGTTGTAAAACTCCGAAATCTTTTCGCGGAGCAACTTCTGGTCAACGCGGATAAGCTGCCGCCAATCGGCAACGGTAAGAAGTTTTTCCAAGTCAAGGTAAATTTCGTGGGCATTGTCGGAATTGCTGTGGATATTCTCTGCAATCGTGGCAAGGTTGCCTTCGTCCACGCCCATGTTCATCAAAATGTCGGAACGCTTCTTTTGCAGTTCGGCAATGTCGTTTGTGAGAATTTCTATCTCGGCTGTGCACCGTTCAATCTCGGCATGGCATTTTCCGTATTCCTCTAAGCGCTTTTGGGTGTCGCTTACCATTTTGTCGGCATTCTCGAGGAGCATGATGATCATCACTCTCCGCGCATCGGCATTCACTCTGTCGGAACTGTCGGCAAATGTATTGTCGAGTGCGGCGTATTGTTCCCATTCTTTGCGGTCTCTCGCTATTCTGTTGCCTATCTCCGTGCGTTTCTCGATGAGGCTGCGGTATTTTTCAGCGTCAGAACTTTGCATGCTCTTCAAGTTGCTGAATTTTTCCTCGCTTGCATTATATTTTTCGCGGGCTTCGTCGCGTGCGCGTTCCGCATTGCTCACCACTTCGTTCAGACGTTGTTCCGATTCGCTGTGGTATGGGTGGTGGGTTGCGCCGCATACGGGGCACGGTTCGCCTTCCTGCAGGTTTTTTCTCAGTTCTTTTATGTTGTCAGCCTGCCCCATGTTGAAATACTTCTCGTGTATTTCGTAGATTTGTTTGCACTTGGTTGTTTCAAGTTCGAGATCGTGCAACTGACCTTTGCGGGTTTCTATCGTGATGCTGATGCTGGAAATAAGACTCTCGTTCTTGTCGTACTCGCTATACTCGGAAGAAAGGGAATCCCAAAGCCTGCGCGCTCCTTGCAGGTTGGCGCGTTGAGTGAAAGCGTCTTTATAGCTTTTTTGCAGCATATTGTTGTCCACGCCGAGGATTCTGTTTTGCAGTTGTGCGCGGTTTTTCTCGAGAGATTCCTTTTTCTGCAAAAGAGTATCTATTTCGCTTTCCATTTTCTCGAGTGCCTTTTTCAGCGTATCAAGTTCTGCGTTCAGCGTTTCCTGTCTTTTTTTCATTGTGTCGGACTCGGAAAGCAGACTGCCGTATGACCTGATTTTTTCAAGCACCAGGCCGTATTGGTCGAGCATTGCCTGATGGGGCATAAGGGATTGCAGAACGTTTTTGCAGTTTCCTGATTGTTCGTCATACGATTTCAGGGCCGCTTCGCAGGTTCTTATTTTGTTTTCTATCTCGATTACGTCTTTGCGAAGCTGTTCCAAATCGGCTTTTTTCTCTCTTTTTGTGTTTTCAGACAAAGCAATTTCGCGCAATATCTCGTGGGCTTTTTTGAAGAACGGTTCCTGTTGGCGCAGGGTGCTCTCGTATTTTGAAAATTCTATCTTTGCTTCGTCGAGGAATGCCGTGGCAGACGATTTTTCTCCTTTCTTATCGGCTTCTTCCTTGGAAAGCGCATCGATTTGTCGCTGGTTGTCTGAAATTTTTGCCTCGTTGATTTGCACGGATATCACCTTGTCGCGAATTTCCGCCACATCGTCGTAACGTTGCAGTTTTTCGCGTTTAAGGGTCATGCTCACGTTTGCACGGTTGGCGTTGTTGTAAGCTTCGGTAGCCGCTGCGGTTTTCGCTTCGAGTTCCTCGTAGGTATCATACCAGACAAGTTGTTTCTTGAGATACTCCACGCGCTGCACATAATGCTCGAGTTGCGATTCCACAAGGTTTTTGTGGTTTTCGCATTCTGTCAGCGATGTTTCGTCGAGCACTTCTTTTTGGTGGAAATCATATTCGGTTTGTTTTTCCCGGCAGTCGTTTTGTGCCACTTGGTTTTGCTCGTAAACCACGGTTGATATGTGGTTGTAGATTTCCGTTCCTGTGATTTTCTCGAGCAGTTTTGATTTTTCGTCGCGGCGTGCGCGCAGGAAATTGGCAAAGCTGTTTTGTGCGAGAATCACGGTGCGGGTGAATTGATCATAGTCGAGCCCCACAAGACGTTGGATATTGTCTTGCACTTCACGCGGATCGTACGTTCGTTTCTTGGGAGCCGTTTGTACGAGGCTTCGGGTAACGCTGTCGAAAGTGCCTGTGCGTTTCACCCTCACGCTCCAAGTGGCTACGAAAGTACCTTCCTGCGTAAGGAATTCCACTGCGCACGAGCCTTCGTTCTCTCCCCGGCGAAGCACATTGCGTGTGTCGTAGCCGTGAAGCCGGTTGTTTTGCGTGGTGTTGGAGTTTGCGGCAACGCTGCTGCTGTTTCTTTCGCGCAATGCGAAACGTGGTGCGCGGTTGTATAGCGCCAGGCAAATACAGTCGAGTATTGTGGATTTGCCAGCTCCCGTGTCGCCGGTTATTGCAAAGAGATCGGCGGAGCGAAGCGGTTCCTGTGTGAAATCTATCACGTGTTCGCCTTTGAGCGAAGTGATATTGTTTATGATTATCTTGCGTATGTACATGTCAAAAAGGGCTTTATTGCTCAGCCTCGCGTTCTTCGGCTATTTTCTTTGCCGTGTTGAATTTGTCAATTAGTTCCTGCGGCATATCTGTGCCGTTGTTGCGCTTGCCATATTCTTTTTTAGCCAGATTCAGAGGGTCGAGTTGTTGCAGCTGTGCCTCTGTCTGAACTTCTATTTCCCTGATGCTGCTGCCCATGTTGCCCGGATTTCTTACGATGCAGAGCTGTGCGGCGCGCTCGGCGTAGCTTTCTTTTATGGAATGCATTGTAGCAGAATCGGGGTCTTCGCTCAGGCGGATTTCCACGTAGGGCCAATCGTATGACGATGCGTTTTTTCCTGCCTTTGCCAAAGATTCTGCGGCGGCAATGGCTTGCTGTGGGGTGGCTGTGCCTTTTTGTGGAATGGTGAGCAGGTTGCGGAGCGGACGATATTCGACGGGGTTGAGCGTAACGTTGCCTTCCGTATCGATGTTTACTACATTTACGCCGTGTTTGTAGCCACGTTCGCCGAACGACATTGGCAGTGCCGAGCCTGAATAGCGTGCATATTCGAGCCCGGCCACACGTTGTGCCTTGTGGATATGCCCAAGGGCCACGTAGCTCAGGTCTTCGCAGAATTTCGACGCGTCCACGTTTTCCTCGCCCCCTATTATGATGCGTTCGCTATGGTCTTCGCTGCTTATCTCGCTGCCGGTGGCATAGAAATGTGCGGCAAGAATCATGCGTTGGCGTTTGCCGTATTGCTTGCGTGCTTCGCCGATGAGATTCTTGAAGAATTTGCCCATGCTCTTGCTGAAACTGTCTTCCTTGGGCAGGTCGGCAGCGCGCAGAAACGGCACGGCGAGACATACCACAGTGTCTTCGGCATTGTTGCGCGCGTGGAGCGGAATGATGAGATTGTTGAAATCGGGATTGTCCTTGCTGTCGGTATGCAGGCAGCCGCGCACAAACACTCCCAAATCCTCAAGAACGGGCGAGGAAGCCTCAAGACGCGCGGCGCTGTCGTGATTGCCGGCAATCACCACTATCTGGAGCCCGGGATATTGCTTCACGGCGCTGCTCAGAAAGTCGTAGTAGATGCGCTGTGCCTCGGCCGACGGATTGGGATTGTCGAACACATCGCCCGATACCACAAGGGCATCGGCATTGTGCTCCCCGATTTGCCCGAGAAGGAATTCGAAAAAATGGCGGTGCTCGTCCGCGCGGTCAAATTCGTAGAATGTATTGCCGATATGCCAGTCGGCAGTATGTATAATCTTCATGTTCTTTTGTTTCGTTGCAATGAAACGCATGCCGTGCGTCATCGGCCCCATTTCAAGGGTATGGCGCAGCCGCATGATTAACATACAAAGATAAAGCATTTTTTATAGCGGAGCGCAATCAGTTGCCCACAAAATGCGGCGCGGTTTCCATTCCTGCCACATTGCTCGGGGTGTTTTTTACATGGAATTTTGTGCAAACGGCAACGCCCCGTTTTTCCCCTCCCAAATGAAGAATTTTTGCCCCAAAAGCATGCCGTTTTTACGATATCGGATATCGGAAAAACGATGTCAGACCTAATTTAAATTCCGACGCATCTAATTTAAACGAGATGCCTTGTCGTAAAAACGTGATAATGAATAAGTTTCGCGGCAAGGTAAAAAGACTCTCCGAAAAGCAATCCGTATCAGACTGAAAGGCTTTGGAAATCACATCGTTACGCTTCTCTTTTCCTGAAAAGCAACATTCTGCAAACAACAAAAAAAGAGCGCACCGCCATTACGGCGATGCGCCCCACAAAACTATGGAAATTTCAATGAAATTCTTTAGTCGGAAAGTTTAGCTTTGATAAACTCGCGATTCAAACGCGCAATGTTTGCCACGCTCTCGTTCTTGGGGCACACAGCCTCGCATGCACGAGTGTTTGTGCAGTTACCAAATCCGAGTTCGTCCATTTTTGCAATCATAGCCTTTACGCGCTTTTTAGCTTCAACGCGTCCCTGCGGAAGGAGAGCAAACTGGCTCACCTTTGAAGACACGAAGAGCATTGCAGAACCGTTTTTGCAAGCCGCTACGCACGCACCGCAACCGATACATGTGGCACAGTCCATAGCCTCGTCGGCATTGTCTTTCGGAATAAGTATAGCGTTTGCATCGCGCGGAGCACCTGTGCGCACGCTGATATAACCGCCGGCAGCCTGAATCTTGTCGAAAGCCGAACGATCTACCATGCAGTCCTTGATTACAGGGAACGCAGCCGAACGCCAAGGCTCAACCGTGATAACATCGCCGTCGTTGAAACGACGCATATAGAGCTGGCAAGTGGTAGCGCCCGTCTCGGTCTTGCCATGAGGCGTGCCGTTGATATAGAGTGAGCACATTCCGCAAATTCCCTCGCGGCAATCGTGGTCGAAAACAAACGGCTCGCTGCCTTCCTCCACAAGTTGTTCGTTCAGGATATCGAGCATTTCGAGAAACGAAGTATCCGTGGGGATATCTTTCATGTCGCGCTCGTCAAAATGTCCCGGATCTTGAGGGCCGTTCTGCTTCCAATATTTTATCTTGAAACTTATTGTATTAGCCATTTTCGTGTTGTTTTTAATTGTTAGTAAGAAGTCCGGACATTTTGTTAGCTCTTGTAGTTACGAGTCTTGACTTCAATAGCCTCATATTTGAGCGGTTCCTTGGTAAGTTCGGGAGCCTTGGAATCATCGCCCTGATATTGCCAGCAGCCTACGTAGAAGTAATTCTGGTCGTCGCGCTTAGCTTCGCCTTCTTCGGTCTGATATTCCGAACGGAAGTGTCCGCCACAACTTTCGTTGCGGTGAAGAGCATCATAAGCAATGAGCGAGCCCATAGTGATGAAGTCGTTGAGACGGATAGCCTTGTCGAGCTCCACATTGATGCCCTCTTTGCTGCCGGGAACGAAAAGATTTGTTTCAAACTCCTTGCGGATTTCCTTTATCTTCTCCAAACCGGTTTTAAGACCCTCTTCGGTGCGCGCCATACCAACGTATTCCCACATAACTTTGCCGAGCTCCTTATGAATGGAGTCAACAGATTTCTTACCCTTGATGTTCATGAGATGATCAATCTTGTCTTGAACGGCTTTCTCTGCGGCCTTGAATTCAGGAAGGTCGGTTGAGAAACGAGGTACGGTGATCTGGTCGCTGAGGTAGTTCTGTATTGTGTAGGGAAGAACGAAGTATCCGTCAGCCAAGCCCTGCATGAGAGCAGAAGCACCAAGACGGTTTGCTCCGTGCTCGGAGAAGTTACATTCTCCGATTGCAAACAGACCGGGAATGTTTGTCTGCAATTCATAGTCAACCCACAAACCGCCCATAGTGTAGTGGATAGCGGGATAAATCATCATGGGGTTGTAATATTTCACTCCGTTTATTTCCTTTACGAATTCTCCCGGATTTACATCGGTAATCTCTTCGTACATATCGAAAAGGTTTCCGTAGCGCTGGCGTACTACATCGAGACCAAGGCGACTGATTGCCTCGGAGAAGTCAAGGTAAACGGCCAAACCGGTATTGTTTACTCCGAAGCCGGCATCGCAACGCTCTTTGGCTGCACGCGAAGCTACATCGCGCGGCACAAGGTTACCGAATGCGGGATAACGGCGCTCCAAATAGTAGTCGCGGTTTTCTTCAGGAATATCTGTAGGCTTGATTTCGCCTTTCTGAAGTTTCTTGGCGTCTTCAATGTTTTTGGGAACCCAGATGCGTCCGTCGTTTCGGAGAGATTCCGACATAAGCGTAAGCTTTGATTGCTTGTCGCCGTGAACAGGTATACATGTGGGGTGGATTTGCACGTAGCAGGGGTTTGCAAAATAAGCGCCGTGGCGGTAAGCAGCCATTGCAGCGGAGCAGTTGCAGCCCATTGCGTTTGTGGAAAGGAAGTATGTGTTGCCGTAGCCGCCTGTTGCGAGAACTACAGCGTGTGCTGCGAAGCGTTCGAGCTTTCCGGTTACGATGTTCTTTGCTATGATTCCGCGTGCACGTCCGTCAATCATCACCACGTCTTGCATTTCGTAGCGAGTGAAGAGTTCCACTGTGCCTTCGTGCACTTGGCGCATCAATGCGGAGTATGCGCCGAGGAGGAGTTGCTGTCCGGTTTGTCCTTTGGCGTAGAATGTACGGCTCACCTGCACACCTCCGAAAGAACGGTTGGCGAGGAGTCCGCCGTATTCGCGTGCGAAAGGTACGCCTTGAGCCACGCATTGGTCAATGATATTGGCACTAACTTCGGCAAGACGGTAAACGTTTGCTTCGCGTGCACGATAGTCGCCGCCTTTCACGGTGTCGTAGAAAAGGCGGTAGATTGAGTCGCCGTCGTTCTGGTAGTTTTTTGCTGCGTTGATACCGCCCTGGGCTGCGATAGAGTGTGCGCGGCGCGGGGAGTCTTGAATGCAGAAGTTGAGAACGTGGAATCCCATTTCGCCGAGCGATGCAGCTGCCGAAGCGCCTGCAAGTCCGGTGCCCACAACGATTATGTCGAGCTTGCGCTTGTTTGCGGGGTTCACCAAACGCTGGTGAGCTTTGTAGTTAGTCCATTTCTGCGATATAGGACCTTCGGGAATTTTTGAATTTATAGTTGACATATCTTATGTTTCTTGTTTTGGTAGGCTGGCGTCCCGCTGGGAGTGCCGCCCTACGTTTGTTATCTGTATGCTATTAATTTATCAGCAAGCGCCTCCGCAGAAAGCGTATTTCAAAACCACTGCCACGAACGCAAGCACTACTATTGTTACGTAGACAGAGCCGATTACTTTCCAGCGGTTGAACCAAATCTTGCCGTTGATGCCGAGAGTTTGGAAAGCACTCCAGAAACCGTGGGTGAGGTGGAACCACAGAGCCACAAGCCACACGATGTAGATTACGGCATACACGGGGCAGCCGAATGTCTGGGCAATATAGCCAGCGCCGTCGGTAGGCATCAGGTCGCCTTCAATCCCGCTAAGTTCTGCAAACATCATGTTTGCCCAGAAGTTGTAGAGGTGGAGCAGCAGGCCCAGAATCACGATAACGCCGAGCACGAACATGTTTTGCGAAGCCCATTCCACCTTTTCGGGACGCGATGTTACGGCGTAGCGGTTGTTGCCGCGCGCTTTGCGGTTTTGCAGCGTCAGAATGAACGCGTAAACAAAATGCAAGGCAACCAGAAAGGCAAGAGCCAAAGTTCCTGCCACGGCATACCAGTTGCTGCCGAGGAATTCACACACGCCGTTGTAAGCATCTTCGGAAAAGAGCACTACAACATTCATGGCGGCATGGAAAGTGAGGAAAAGAATCAAGGCTATACCGCTTATCGACATAACCACTTTCTTTCCAACAGATGAATCATATAACCACATAGATGTTGGATTTAATTATTGATGTTAATGTTTTTGCTGTTTGAGAAAAATTCTAAGTGTGTGCAAAGTTATACAATTCCCTAATTTCTGCAAAAACGAAATGGTGAAAAAACGCACCATTTTGACTTCTTCCGAACAATATGGTTTGTTGCAAAAACGATGTCAGGCATTTTTTAAATTATGTCTGACATTGTTTAAACAATATCAGACATTGTTTTCGCGATAAAGCATCGTGTGATAAGAGCGGGGCTTTTGCGTGCAAAATAGTTTTGTAACTTTCTTTATATCAAGCGTTGGGGCAAACAAAAAGCCGCCGGAGGAAATTCTCCGACGGCTTTGTATGATTTTTATGTCCCTTTATTTGTTTTCCGAAAGGTATTTGTCGAGTGCGGCAGTTATTGAAGGAGTTTCGGGAGTGGGCGCGGCAACGTCCATTCGCAGCCCTACTTCGTTCACAGCCTTTTGTGCCGAATTTCCGTAGCATACTATGCGGATATCGCCCTGTTGGAAATCGGGGAAGTTCTTTTTCAACGCATGCACACCGGCTGACGTGAAGAAAATTAGCATATCATAGTCAAACTTTTCCTCGGGCTTGAAATCGTTGCTCACCGTGCGATACATCACAGTCTCTTTGTATTTCAATCCTTTTGAGTCGAGGGCGGTCTGCATCTGGTCGTCGTGTACATCACTTACGGGAATCAGATATTTCTCTGCCTTGTGTTTCTGCATCACAGCCACAAGTTCGGGAAGTTTACCCGATGTGCCGAAAAACACCTTGCGTTTGCGGTAAACCACATACTTCTGGATATACAAAGCCACGGTTTCCGAAATTCCGAAATACTTCATGTCTTCGGGAATAGTGGTTCGCTGCTCCTTGGCAATGCGGAAAAAATGGTCAACAGCTGTGCGTGAAGTGAAGACTATTGCAGTATAGTCAAGAATATTAACCTTTTCCTTGCGGAAATCCTTTGCGCTTACACCTTCTACCTTTATAAATGGACGGAACACGAGTTCTACTCCATACTTTTGCGCAATATTGAAATAAGGTGACTTTTCTGAGCTCGGTTGTGGTTGTGATACCAGAATTTTCTTGATCATTTCTTTAAATGTTCACTATCAATATTTCGTTGAAATACACCAATGCTTTCCAGAGTAATAGCACAGGTATCAATTCCAAGATACAAAAGTACGCAATTAAATGGATTTGGCTGAATCGGTAATTGAAAAATATTTGTTTACACTTGATTAGCAGAAGCAATTTGAAAGTTGCGACTAACAAAATAACTACTATCTCGAGAGTTTTGAACGTCAAATCGAAATAAACAACGAGCAGCGCCACGATGAAAAGCGACAAGCCCATGAGTGTAATGGTCAGCAGATATGAGTCGAGCCACTTGCGGTTTTGTATGCGGTCGAAAAACACCCAGTTCACGAACTTGTAGACAATGAACTTTGACGCAAAATAGAGCAGGCCGATTGCCGTGTCCATTCCGAGGAGTATGTAGGGCGAAATCTGGTTGAAAACTTCGGTGAGGTTAAGTTGCGTGTAGTCGAAAAACAATATTGCCACAGTGAGGCAGGTTTGCACCACGAGGAAAGCCTGTCCGCGGATTTCGGAATTGGTGCTCATTGAAAATCCGCCGTCTTCCGTTCGCGAATAAAAGTAGTTTTTCACCTTTTCAACCAATATCCTTATGTTTCGGGCTATAAACATTGCTGCGATAAAGAAGCTCAGCAAAAGCAGTCCCGTAACATAATCGTCGTTGCTCAGACGGTAGTCCACCGGTTCGGCAGCCATTCCCAACTGGTTCACGCGGAGTTCGGAATGGAAGTAGTTCTTGTCGGTGAAATAATTGTTCCTGACGTCAAACTGTTTGAGATCGACGTTTGCAGGCGAGCCTTTGAGCCCGGGAATATAGAGAGTGTCGGGACGGGTTGAGAGATCGGTGAGCGGAGGTATGTCCATCATTGCCTGCACGGCCGAGTCCTGTTGTTCGGGAGTTGCATCGGCGGGAAGCATTCGCAATATTCCCGCCACGGTCTTGGGCTTTGCCTTTGGGAGCACGGACATCGTATCGGCGGTTTCCTCAAACGAGTAACTGCTTACGGTGTCCTGCGGAAGGGGTAACGGGATAAGATTCATTGCTTGCCTTGGAGTTTGTTCCGGTGCGGTTGTGGTTTTGGGGGTGTGGGATTAGAGTTGCGCCATTTTTGATATCGTGGTGTCCCACTGCGGTGTGGTTCTTGCCAAAAGCAATGCCTGCTCGGGCGTGTCGGCTGTTTTCCACAATTCCCCGTATATCTCGCGCATGAAGTTCTCGTTTATTGCTTTTTTGAGCATTTCAATCAGCGGGTTGAAGTATCCCCGCGTGTTGAGAATCACTATCGGCTTGGCGTAAAGCCCGAGTTGTTTCCAGGTGATTATTTCCATCAGTTCTTCGAGCGTTCCCACTCCTCCGGGCAGGGCTATTGTGGCATCTCCGAGCGACACTATTGTATCTTTGCGCACGTGCATGTCGGGGGTAACGGTCAGATTTGTGAGTCCGTCCCTGCACCAGCCGTTTTCGACCATGAATTCCGGAATCACTCCGGTTACTTTTCCGCCGGCATCGAGTGCAGCGTCGGCCAGCGCGCCCATCAGTCCCACTTTTCCCCCACCGTATACCACTTCTATGCCTTCGTGTGCGAGCAGTGTGCCCAGTTGTGCGGCGGCGTCGAGGTATTCCTGCGCCACTTGCGAACTTGATGCCGCGTAGACGGCTATTCGTTTGATGCTGTTCATGTCTTTCAAAAATAATGCCCGACGCATTCACGGGCGGTGGATACGTCGGGCAAAATTATAGAATTATCTTTTAAATTCCGAAGGTTTCGCGTATTTTGTCAACGTAGTCTAGTTTCTCCCATGTGAAGAGTTCCACGGTTTCTGTCCTGTCGCCGTAGTATGCGTTGTGGTAAGTTTTAGTTACCACCTGCGGTTCGCGTCCGAAATGTCCGTAGGCAGCTGTTTCTTCATAGATAGGATTGCGAAGTTTCAGGCGCTCTTCTATTGCATAGGGGCGAAGGTCGAAAATCTTGCCTATCTTTTCGGCTATTTCTCCGTCAGAGATTTTCAGGTGTGAGGTGCCGTTGGTGTTTACATATATATTTATAGGCTCTGCCACGCCTATTGCGTAGCTCAGCTGTATCAGCACTTCATCGGCAACGCCTGCTGCCACGAGGTTCTTTGCTATGTGGCGTGCGGCGTAGCATGCCGAGCGGTCTACCTTCGAAGGATCTTTTCCCGAGAACGCTCCTCCTCCGTGTGCTCCGCGTCCGCCGTAGGTATCTACTATGATTTTGCGTCCGGTGAGTCCGGTGTCGCCGTGGGGGCCTCCGATTACGAATTTGCCTGTGGGGTTGACGAAATATTTGATGTTGTCGTTGAAGAGTTTCTTCACGGCTTCGGTCTTTATCTCGCTCACCACGCGCGGAATCACGATGTTCACAACGTCTTCGCGTATCTTGTCGAGCATAGCCTTGTCGGCTGCGTCTTGATTGCCGTCGTTGGCTGACACAAACTCGTCGTGCTGGGTGGAAACCACTATGGTGTCGATGCGCACGGGTTTGTTGTTGTCGTCATATTCCACGGTTACCTGGCTTTTTGCATCGGGGCGTAGATAAGTCATCACCTTGCCTTCGCGACGAATGTCGGCAAGCACCGTTAGAATCTTGTTGGCGAGCGCGAGGGTAAGGGGCATGTAGTTTGCGGTTTCGTTGGTGGCGTAACCAAACATGATTCCCTGGTCGCCTGCTCCCTGGTTTTTGGGGTCTTCGCGCTCCACGCCGCGACGAATGTCGGCGCTTTGTTCGTGGATAGCGTTGAGCACTCCACACGATTCGGCTTCGAATTTGTATTCGGCCTTAGTGTAGCCTATGCGACCTATTGTGCGGCGCACAACTTCGTGAAGGTCGAGATAGGTAGATGTTTTTACTTCACCTGCCACTACCACTTGGCCAGTGGTAACTAATGTTTCGCAAGCTACTTTGGAGTTGCGGTCGTAGGCGAGCAACTCGTCAAGCACGGCGTCCGATATTTGATCGGCCACCTTGTCAGGATGTCCTTCTGACACTGATTCGGAAGTGAATAAGTAAGCCATTTTTTATAATGTATTTATGTGCGGCGCGTTTTTCGCGCTCACACGGGTTAAATTGTCCTCTCTTTGCGGGAGTGGAGGCTTTACTGCACAATCTTTCTAAACTTTGCGGAAACGCACATGGTCGGCTTTGTAGATGACCATTGTTTTAGCATTGTTTTTAAGTGGTTGCAAGCAGCCCAAATCTATCCACCCTACAAGTGTCGAGCCTCGCGTCATGACGTTTGGCTCTTTTCACGCTGCAAAAGTAGCACATTGATTTGTTACGGCAAATATATTGGAGAAGTTTTTTCAGTTAAATTTTTTCGTCCACCTCAACGGCTTTTTACGAGGCGATTTTCGGGCTCCAAAGCCGAATTTGGAACAGTCTGTAAACGAGATGTTTAAGACGGGGCGAAATGTGGCTTTTACGAGGTCAGACCTAATTTAAATTAGATGCGTCGGAATTTAAATTCCGGGCCTTGGAGTTTTTACGAGATGCCGTGTAGTTTTTCCGCCATGCGCAGCATGGTTTTTGGCTTGCGGAATGGGACTTTCGATTGGGCTTGCGGAGACTTATAAATAAGGCGTGCCAAAAAGCACTCGGTATATTGTTTTTCCGAAATGCCGTGTGTTTTTTTCGGTATGCGGAAACGTTTTTTCGGCGCCGCTATATTTCTGCCGAATTCCGCATCTTGTGCAAGTGGTGTGCAGAGTGATGTGCGCGGTGTAAAAAAGCGTTTTGTTTATTAAAAATCCCCCCCCCATTTTGCCCGTTTTTGTTCGTTATTTTCATATAAGAGGCGAGATTTATGCGATTTTTCTGCCCAACCATGTGCATTGTAAAAAAAAATAATTAAGTTTACACCCGGATTTTAAGTATACTTTTTTACCATAGACGAAATCTATTTTATGTTTAATCAAAAATAAAAACACAATGAAGAAATTTTTTCTAAGGCTCAAACTGTTTGTTATGGCCTGCATTTTGGGAGTTTCTTCGGGTGTTTATGCTCAAAGCTACGAAGCCGATGAGAGTTCACCGCTCATCACCACGGTTTCGCCCACAGGGACTACACAGCTCACGAGCAACTGCACCTGGGAACCCGAAGAAGGCAATGACAACAACCTTGAGGAGAACAATGCCGCCTTTTACAGCGTAGGCAATTACCTCGGCACGTTGATCGACGGAAGTCAACAGACCTATTGGCATTCCGACCCCAGCAGGAACTTGAACAACGAGGACTGCTACATTCAGGTAGACCTTATGCGCAGCGATTTGGCGCGTATGTATTTCATGCTGAACCGTCGCTACGACTACTACACGCCCTCCAATTCATACCGCAGGGGCGTTACGCCGGTGCATCTCGACATTCAGGCAACCAACACTCCCGAAGACGAAAGCTCGTGGAAGCTTGTAAAGCAAATCACCGACATTCCGCCCTCAATGGACGACTCCTACAACTGGCCGTATATGACAATGCTCGAATTCGACCAGCCCTATCAGTATCTGCGTCTCGTTCCGCGTTTGGCGGCAACGGCAAGTTTGACCGACAAACACGCCTATTGGACAATCTCTGAGCTACAGTTCTATCCCGCAAAGGAAATCGAAGACAATGCTGTGATTCTGCAGAATCTTATAGACAGTATCTACGACCTCAAACGCGATTACCAGGTAGGCACAACTATCGGTTATGTTTCAGAAGAGGCATTCAATGCATACAACGAGAAATTCTCGGCAGCACTCGATTTGCTCGATGCATCTCCCTCGCAGGAAGAACTCGCAGCAGCCATAGTAAGTTTGCGTCAGGCATTCTATGATATCGATGCAGCCGTGATTCCTGTTACCGACGGTTACTATTTCATAGAAAGCGCTTATGAAAACTTTATCACCAAGCAGAAAGTCAACAAGGCCTTCTATTCTACCGATACAAATCTCTTCTGGGGCACACTCAACGAGGAGGATCCTTCATATTATTTCTATGTGAAACGCCTTGACGACGGCAACTATTCCATTCGCTGCGGCGCAAACGACATGTATATCTACACAGCTGCCGGCGACGCCAAGATAGCTACCGTGCTTGTGCCGATGTCGAAAACCGACACCGTACATCAAGTACTCACTCCGATAGGCAATGGCACCTACTACTTGTCGAATACGAAAAACATCAACGTTTATCACCCCTTGAGCAATGGCTCCGGCTCCGGCATAGGCGGCTATGTTGTTCCCGCAAGTATTTGGGAAGAGACTTCCACTTGGAAATTCGTTCCAGCCGATGCTTCGAATATCGACGAACTTATAGAAAAGAAGAAGAAACAAGAGCAGGCAGTCGCTTTGATAGATTCGCTCAAAGAGCCGCGCCTCACTTCGTTCAATATAAAGTCGCCGACCAACGGACTCATAAAAGAAGTTTCGCAAATGTCGAGCAATTGCGTTTGGAGCGCAGCAAACGATGTTAACACCCTCATCGATGGAGACCACTCCACACACTTCCACTCCACCACCGCGATGAATATTAACAGCGACGATGAATATCTGCAAGTAGACCTCAACCGTACCGACCTTTCTAAGTTCTCAATCGAATATTGGGGCCGCAACGACGGTGCAGGAAAGGGTGTAGCATGGCACGATAGCCCCAACAAATTTATTGTAAAGGCTACCAATACTCCCGACGACGAGTCTTCGTGGAAAGAGATCGTTACATTGTCGAACGGTTTCCCCGAAAACGTAGACAATGCCCACTATGTTTCTCCGCTCATCGACATGAAGGGCGCTTATCAGTATGTTCGTTTCTATATCAAGAGCACAACTTCCGGTAATACCTATTGGAATCTCAGCGAGTTCCAGCTTTATCCCGAAACTGTGGAGGCTGCTTCAACCTCCCTCTATGCAAGAGTTCCCGAGATGAAGACTGCCGTTGACGCTCTCGATGAACTTATCAAGAAAGCCGACGAACATATCAACAATCTCACTATCGACGGAACCGAGTTGAACGGTATGAGCGAACATCTCGCCGTTATCAACGAACTTATCAACAGCACAGAACGTGTTAAAGCCATTGTAGACAACGCGAAGACCTTGGCAAAGAAACTTTATGTGAACAATACTTCAGAAGATATCGGTCTCATTACAGAAGTTAACACGAGAGAAGACGGTACCAACCAGCTTTCGAGCAACTGCACCTGGATGACGATAACCGAAGACAACGATAATTATTCTTTCAACGAGAAGTTTATTAAGGATAACTACAATCTTCTTGGTGCCCTCATTGATAATGACGACCAGACCTATTGGCATTCCAATCCCAAAGGTTCCAGTATCAAGACTACCGAAGCTTATTTGCAAATCGACCTCAAACGCAACGACGTATCTTCGTTCGGATTCAGAATAGACCGCCGCAACGACCTTTATAAAGGCTCCAACCGCCGAGGCACAGCTCCTCACACCGCTATTATATATGCTACGAATGACGATGCCATAGGTGGAAATATTGACGGTGCTTGCAGCGAGTGGACCAAGGTTGCTGAAATTTCAGATATGCCCGATCCTAATGTAAATGCTAGTTGGCCTTATTTCACCGATGAGATTACTCCCGATCAGCCTTACCGTTATTTGCGTTTCCGCTTCACTTCTGCAATTCCAGATTACAATTATGTTTCGTTCAGTGGCTTCCAGGTTATCGAAGGCAAGGACCTTTATGATCTCGATAACTCACAGTACAGCTACGTAGAGGGTATGAAAGATGCTGCCGACAAGATGAATTCTCTTGCCAAGGCAGTGCAGGCGAAACTCGACGAAGGAACTGCTACCATCTCCGACGGTCAGGAACTTCAGGAGGCTATTGATGCAGTTGAAGCCCTTTATCAAGACATAGATGGCCTTTCAGATCTTATCAGCGAGGGTCAGAAACTTGTAGAGAACACCGAATCGGGCGACGAAATCGGTCAGATTCCCGACGATCAACTGCTTGTAGATCTCGACAATGCCATTGCTAACGCAGAAGGTAGCGAGAAATATACCAACACCGAAGAGTTCAACAAAGTGAAGACTGCTCTCGAAGATGCTATCGAGGCTGTTTACAGCAATGTGAAGTCTGTAGAACCGGGCAAATGGTATTACATCAAGAGTGAAACTTATGACGAAGATACTGCTCCTGCTAACTATTACGGCGCACGCGATGAAGTGAAGGGCGCAGCGCTCTATGTGCTCAGCTCAATTGGCAAGGGTGAAACCGAAGGCAATTATAAATCGAGCAATCAGCTTCGTTGGGGTATGGACGACATTAAGAATGTGCCTACCGAGGGTGATATCGATGCTCTCTGGCGCTTCATTGAAGTTCCCGACAGTCTTGGTTATGGCAAACGCGCTTATTACATTCAGAACATGCGCACTGGCTGGTACATGGGTAACAGTAATTCCAGCAGCGACTGCTATATAAGTTCAAGCAGCCGTCCGTATCCTTACAGAGTTGTATTTATTGGTCGCGGCCAGTTTAATATTGAAACTCTCAACGGTAATTGGCCCAACAAGATTATTCTGTTTGGCGACAATGCACGTCAGGTTCGTGTTGACGACATAGCTTCTGACTACAACAACCGTGCTTCTTTGACATTCGAGGAATTCGATGCTGATGAATATCCGCAGATTGCTTTGCGCGAGGAGAACAATTCTGCACGCATCGTTACTCTGCCGTTTGCAGTGCGCGGTCTTGATCTCAACGACAACGTTCACGCATTCCAAATCCACAGCCAGCCAAGCGAAACATCTCTTGGTCTTGTAGAGAAGACTGAATTCGAAGCCGGCGAACCGTTTATTCTCGTTGTTGGCGACACTACTCAGTATGCTGAGAACAGTGATATAACAGAAATCTTGCTTGAAACTCCTACCGATGTTATTTCAAGTTACGATCCTGCTACAAAAACTTACAATAACGATACCGTAAATGGTCTTGTAGCAACCTTGGATGCAGCTACTCTCAGCGCTCCGGGATATGGCTACTTCAATGAGAATTTGCTCAACGTTTCAGATTCCGTCAATAGCGTAAGCATTTATGCCCACAGCGGTTACATTATCCCGGGTCTCATTACTGCAATGGACGGTGAGCCCGATGTTGTAATCAATGTATTTGGCGACGGCATTCTCAACAATATCAAGAAAGCCGTTCTCGAATCCAAGACCACAGTTGACGTTTACACCGTAGACGGCACGCTCGTTAAGCGCAATGTCAAGGCTGCCGATGCAACCAAGGGTCTTGCCAAGGGCATCTACGTTGTAGGCAAGAAGAAAGTTCTTGTGAAGTAAGAAAATCAGAACGCTTTTCGGCTCACGCCGAACGGCATAAAAACCTAAGAAATCCCGTGCAGAAACTCCTGCACGGGATTTTTTCATACCCCCGTGAGATGCCGAAAAAACAAGTCGGCATCTCGTAAAAACTCCGGGCCACCAAATTTAAATTCCGGGCCATCTAATTTAAATTAGATGCGTCGGAGTTTTCCACTCCACGGCACCTCGTGAAAACCCTGCCGTAAAGCATTGAAAAACCGCCTGTTTACCGCTAAAAACCGCAGTAGGCATTTTTGCCGTAATATGTAAGACAAAAAAATGGTATATTTGCAGTTCATAAAACTAACAGACATGAATATAGCATTGATAGGCTACGGAAAAATGGGGCACATGATAGAGCAGATTGCCATTCAGCGTGGTCATAAAATAGTATGTGTGGTGGATATCGACAACCGCAACGATATCAACAGCGACGCATTTCGCAGCGCCGACGTGGCAATAGAGTTTACCGCCCCCTCGTCGGCTTACCAAAATGTCAAGGCAGCTTTTGCGCAGGACGTGAAAGTGGTTTCCGGCAGCACGGGCTGGCTCGCCGACCACGAGGAAGAAATGAAGAAACTTTGCGAATATGGCATGCACACCCTGTTCTGGAGCAGCAACTTCAGTGTGGGCGTGGCTATCTTCAATGCCCTCAACGCCTATCTCGCAAAACTTATGAACAACTACCCCTCGTATGATGTCAAGATAGAAGAGGTACACCACGTTCACAAGCTCGATGCTCCCAGCGGCACGGCAATTACGCTCGCCGAAGGAGTGGTGAAAAACCTCGACCGCAAGAACGGGTGGGCAAAAGGCGTGTTCACCGCCCCCGACGGCACTGTGAGCGGCACAGACAACGTGGCGCCCAATATCGTGCCTATCGACAGCATACGCCGAGGCGAAGTGGCAGGAATACATTCTATAATATACGACAGCGAAGCCGACAACATCACCATCACCCACGACGCCCACAGCCGCAAAGGCTTTGCCCTCGGCGCTGTGCTCGCTGCCGAATACGCCGCAACCCACGAGGGATTCCTCACAATGCACGACCTTTTCAAGTTTTAACACGCCATAAAAATGACACCCGACAACAAACCCGCGGCAACGGAGCCCAAAAAGTCCACGCCGCTCAAAATACGCATAGCATTCTGCGCCTTCTGGCTCGTATGCTACTTTGCTTTCCTTATATGGATTCGCTGCTGGTGGGGAATAGTCTTCGCCCCGCTGATATTCGACGCCTACATCACGAAAAAGATAAAGTGGGGCTGGTGGAAGAACATCAAAAACAAAAACAGGCGAACCCTCATGAGCTGGATAGACGCAATCGTGTTCGCACTCGTTGCAGCCTATTTTGTGAACAACTATTTTTTTCAGAACTACGTCATTCCCTCGTCTTCGCTTGAGAAAAGTCTGCTCACAGGCGACTACCTTTTCGTAAGCAAGATGAGCTACGGCCCGAGAAAGCCTATCACCCCGCTGTCAATGCCCCTCGTTGCAAACGAAATGCCTATCACCGGAAGCAAAAGCTATATAGAATGGCCGCAATGGAAATACGACCGCGTGAAAGGCTTCGGAAACATCAAGCTGAACGACATCGTGGTGTTCAACTACCCTTCGGGCGATACCGTAGCCACAGCACAGATACAGCAGGACTTCTACAGTATGTGCTATCAGGCAGGACAGGAACTCTATCCCGTGGAAAATCTCGATTCCCTGCCCTGGCAGGAACAAATGAACGAGTTTGCGAAACAATATTCCTATGGCCGGAGCTACATAGTGGGACACCCCGAGGAATTCGGCAAAGTAATTTCGCGCCCCGTCGACCATCGTGAAAACTATGTGAAACGTTGTGTGGGACTTCCCGGACAAACTTTGCAAATCAAGAACAAAATTGTTTATCTCGACGGGAAACCAAACAAAGAGCCCGACAATGTTCAGTACGGCTACGTGGTAACGTTCAAAGCAAATCTGCCCGACGATATGATTCGCTCGCTTGGAATCACGCAGGAAGACCTTGGAGAAACTTCGCCCTACAATCCCGCAACGCGATACATGCCTCTCACGAAAAAGGCATTGGCTGTGTTGCGCTCGCGTCCCGACATCGTTGCGTCGATAACCGAGGAGCCGCCTTTCAGCCGCAATCTTTATCCGCTCGACATGGTGAAAGATTGGACCGTTCACAATTACGGACCGGTGTGGATACCGAAACGCGGCGCCACAATCCGATTGAATAAGGACAACTACGCAATTTATGAACGCCCGATACGGGTGTACGAGAAAAACAACCTGGAATTGCGCGACGGAAATATATATATAAACGGAAAACAAACCGACAGCTACACGTTTAAGTTGAACTACTATTGGATGATGGGCGACAACCGCGACCGTTCGGCCGATTCGCGCTTTTGGGGATTTGTTCCCGAAGACCACATAGTGGGCAAACCGATTCTTGTATGGTTTTCTCTTGACAAGGATCGCGGACTTTTTGACGGCAAGATACGCTGGAATCGTATTTTCCGCTGGGTTGACAACATCAAATAGCCATTTTATTTTCACGGGATTTGCGGAGATACAAAGGAATACGGGAAGTTTTGCGCACACTGGCTGTGTTTTTTGCAGCCTGTATCATATTGTGTCTTGTGCGTCAGTTTCTCGTGGTGCAATATAGCATTTCGTCTCCGCGTCCTGCCGTGCCGTTGAAACAAGGCGACCGCATCGTGGTTTTCAGAACGAGCTACGGTGTGCGCCTGCCGTTTCCCGAAATTTTCCAATGCCGCCGGCTGGGTAGCAAGATGCCCGGGCGCGGCGATTTGATGGCTTTCAATCTTCCCACCGACACTTCCCGTAAAATCCCTTCGCGCACGGTGTGTGTGGCGCAGTGCCTGGCGTTGCCGCGCGATACGGTGTGGCTCACGCGAGACCTGAAAGTATCCACACGCAAAGGCAAGGAAACGTTCCCGTTTGTAGTTCCCGCACGCGGCACACGCGTCAAGGTTACAAAATGGAACGCCCAACTGCTTTGCAATACCATTAACCTTCACGAGCCGTGCCATTGCGCCGAAATGATAGGCGACACGCTGATGATTGACGGCCACACGGCGCGCGACGTGATGTTTACGCAGGATTATTTCTGGGTTTATTCGGGTGCGCAGTCAAACGTTGACGATTCCCGCTCCTATGGTTTGGTGCCGAGGAGTCATCTTGTGGGAAAGGTAGGCTTTGTGGTGTATTCGGTGATTGACGGCGCGCCGTTTTACAGGTGTCTCCGCCCCGACAGATTCTTTGTAAATCCCGTAAAACCTAACAAATGAAAAACTCCGTGCTGCTTTCGTCGGCCTATATGCCGCCCGTGCAATGGTTTGCCAAACTTGTGGCGTATTCCAAGGTATATGTGGAGCAATACGACCATTATTGCAAACAAACTTACCGCAACCGCTGTATCATTGCCACGCAAGCCGGAACGCAGGCATTGACTGTGCCCGTAACGTTGCCCGAGACCAAAACTTTCATGCGCGACGTATTGATTAGCGACCACGGAGATTGGCGTCATCTTCATTGGCAATCTCTTGTCAGCGCCTATGAAAACAGCCCGTTCTTCGAGTTTTATGCCGATGATTTCCGTCCTTTTTTCGAGAAGGACTATAAATATCTGTTCGACTTCAACCAAGAGCTCACTGCCATGCTCTGCCGTTTGCTTGATGTGGAATACAGTCCGGTTGTTACCGCAGAGTATGCCGATTCCGCGCAGCTTGAAGCCGATGATTTCAGAGATGCGATAAATCCCAAGCACCCTGCCGACGATCCATGTTTCGTTTCGCAGAAATACTATCAGGTGTTTGCGCAGCGCAATGGCTTCAAGCCCAACCTTAGTATAGTAGACTTGCTTTTCAACGAGGGTCCGGAAGGAATTATCACCTTAAACAAATGCGCGAAACGCTGAGAGTTTCACGCATTTTCTGTTGTTCCGAAAAAGGCATTTGAAATGTTAAAAACTCCGGGCCACCAAATTTAAATTAGATGCGTCGGAATTTAAATTAGATGCCTTGGAATTTTTGCGAGATGCCGTGTAGTTTTTTTTTGCGTCTTTTGCAGCTAAATCATAAAGCCCCTTTTTCAAAAAGAATCTTCACTTTTTCCACCGTTTCCCTTATCGATTGCAGTCCGAAATCCTCCGGATTCAAATCATCTGCCGCAATCCATTTCAGAGACTCCGCATCGTCTGAAGCAACAGGCGTCTCGCCCTCGGCAAGATGCACCAGAAAAATGCTGTCGGCCGTTGGCACGTCAAATCCGGAGTATCTGTAACTGTTGTGCATTGAGAAAAGCCAGCGCATGTCCTTTACGCGGCAACGCGTTTCCTCGTAAATTTCGCGGCGCATGCCGTCTTCGATAGTCTCTCCCGGGTCTACGAATCCCCCCGGCAGGTCGAGCGTTCCCCGTGCAGGCTCAAAAGCCCGGCGGCTCACGAGTATTTCGCCGCGACTGTTGACCACAACGGCAGCAGTGGCCGCGCTGGCATTCAGATAATAGGTAAAGCCGCAACTGTTGCAGCGTTTGGAACGACTGTCATTTGCCGCAAATTGCGCGCTGCCGCATCTCGGACAAAATTCAAAGAGAGCCAAAGGATGTTTTCTGCACATGATGTCAATGTATTATGCCTACAATTTAGAAACGGCGGCATATACGCCATATTATTCGCGCTGGCAAAAAAACGCCGACCCGCGCGCGCCGAAACATGTGGCGCGGGCAAAGCGCGATGTAGCCCGAAAATTCGTAACTTTGCGCCCGAAAACGATAGATAATGAAGAAACTGTATATAGAAACCTACGGCTGCCAGATGAATGTGGCTGACAGCGAAGTGGTAGCCTCTGTGATGAAAACGGCAGGCTATGACGTGGCTGAGAAGATAGACGATGCCGACGCGGTGTTCCTTAATACTTGTTCCGTGCGCGACAACGCCGAGCAGAAAATATACAACCGTCTCGACGCGCTCAATGCTATGAAACGCGGCAAGCGCGGCAAATTGATTATAGGTGTACTCGGGTGTATGGCCGAGCGGGCCAAAAACGACCTTCTCGACAATCATCACGCCGATCTCGTAGCTGGTCCCGACGCCTATCAGATGTTGCCGCAACTTATTGCGGAGGCCGAAAACGGAAACAAGGCTATCGACGTGGCTTTGTCAACTGTAGAAACTTATTCGGAGATTATCCCCGAAAGAATATGCGGCAACAGAATTTCGGGATTCGTAAGCATCACGCGCGGGTGCAACAATTTTTGCCACTACTGCATTGTTCCTTACGTGAGAGGGCGTGAGCGTTCGCGCGCTCCGCAGAGTATTCTCAACGAGGTGAGAGACCTTGAAAAAAGAGGCTATAAGGAAATCACCCTGCTGGGACAAAATGTGAATTCCTACGATTTCACGAGCGACGAGGGCGAACATACGGGCTTCCCAGAGCTGCTTCGTATGGTTGCAAGGGCTGTGCCGCAAATGTGGATACGTTTCACCACTTCCCACCCCAAAGACATGAGCGACGACACGCTGCATGTGATAGCCGAAGAGCCTAATGTGTGCAAGCATATACATCTCCCGGTGCAGAGCGGCAGCGACAGAATCCTCAAGCTCATGAACCGCAAATACACCAGGCAATGGTATATGGAGCGCGTGGCTGCAATTCGCCGCATTGTGCCCGATTGCGGACTTTCCACCGATATATTCTGCGGATATTGCAGCGAAACCGAAGAAGACCATGCGCTGTCGCTCGGATTGATGAGGGAATGCGGCTACGACTCTTCGTTCATGTTCAAATATAGCGAGAGACCGGGAACATACGCTGCGAAACATTTTGAAGACGATGTGCCCGAAGACGTGAAGATACGCCGTCTAAACGAACTGATTGCACTTCAAAACGAACTTTCGGCCGAGAACAACCAAAAATGTATAGGCAAAACTTTCAACATTCTTATTGAAGGAGTGAGCAAACGCAGCCACGAACAACTTTTCGGGCGTACGGAGCAGAACAAAGTGGTTGTATTCGACCGCCAAAAGGCACACATCGGGCAGTTTGCCAAAGTAAGAATACTTTCAGCCTCGTCTGCAACGCTCCATGGCGAACTCGTGGAGGAATAATCCGCCGACAGAATAACAGCAAAGCAATATATTCGGAAATAGATGAAACGCCGTGCATGCAGCACGGCGTTTTGTGTGTATATCTACCGCATTTCTTAGAAGGTTGTGCGCTCTGGAAAGTGCGGGAAAAACAGGCGTAAAAACAACAAGGCATATTGTAAAAACAATGTCAGACATTATTTAAATAATATCAGACATCGTTTGAATAATGTCAGACTTCGTTTTTACGGCATCAAGAGTAGGGGAGACAAGGCGGCTTCGCAAGATTTTTTAATAGGACATAAACGCCGTGAACTCGCGGAAAACATTATATTTGTAGTGTATTTATCATAAAACATCATTCAAATGAAAAAAGAAATAATAAGCGAAAATGCTCCCGCGGCAATCGGGCCTTACAGCCAAGGCGTGGAAACCGACGGACTGGTGTTTGTTTCCGGACAATTACCCCTCGACCCCATAACGGGAAAGTTCCCCGAAGGCGGAGTGGCCGAACTAACTCACCAATCGCTCGACAATATAAGCGCAATACTCTATGAAGCAGGACTTACAATGCGCAATGTGGTAAAGACCACGGTGTTCCTTACCAACTTGAAGGACTTCGACGAAATGAACAAGGCTTATGCTTCGTATTTCGGCGATGTTGCTCCCGCCCGTTCCGCAGTTGAGGTGAAAGCTTTGCCCAAAGGAGCACGTTTGGAAATAGAGGCGATCGCAGCGAAATGAAGAGAATCGGAGTTTTTTGCTCATCGCGTAGCGACATAAAGCCCGAATATATCGCCGCAGCCCAACAACTCGGCAACGAAATAGGACGCCGTGGCGCGGAAATGGTATATGGCGGCTCCAACCTCGGACTTATGGACATCACAGCACGGGCCGTGCGCAACGCCGGCGGCAGAACAATCGGCGTAGTGCCGCAACTGCTTTTGGACAAAGGCGCGGAATGTGATGCAGACCTCGTGTTCTACACCGCAAACCTTGACGACCGCAAAGCTACAATGCTTCGGGAAGCCGAAGTGTTTGTTGCCCTCCCCGGCGGAATAGGTACGCTCGACGAAATATTCACTGTTGCGGCTTCAAACACGCTCGGATATCATTCCAAACCTACTATATTATATAATGTAGGCGGTTTCTGGCAGCCGCTGATTGATGTGCTCGAAAAAATCGACGGAGAAAAAATGATGGATTCCAAATGGCGCGAACGCATCAAGGTAGCTTCAACGCCCGAAGAACTCTACGAAATGATATTCTGACAAACCTCCGAAATACAACGACAAATGCAGGGGTAACGAAAAAAAGACATTTTTTTTTGTGAGCCCCTGTAACTTTTCCCATTCTCAACCGTCTTTTAAATAGAACGATGAAAAAAATAAGTTTCCGCGATGATGTGTTGCCCTTGAAGGACAAAATCTTCAGGCTCGCGCTTCGCGTTACGCTCAACAGGGCAGAGGCCGAAGACATCGTTCAAGATGTACTGATACGTGTCTGGAATAAAAGGGACGAGTTCGGAGAAGTGGAATCCTTGGAGGCTTATAGTCTGACAATTTGCCGGAATCTTGCCCTCGACCGCTCACAGCGTAAGGAAAATTCCAATATCCCGCTCGACGATGCCCCGCCTACCGAAGACCGCGAGCCTTCTCCCGACGTTATCCTCATACGCAACGAACGCATTAAGCAGATAAAATTGCTTTTTGACCAGTTGCCGCCGCAACAACGTATAGCAATGCAGCTACGGGATATCGAGGGAAAAACCTACAAAGAGATTGCGGAAATCGCAGAACAGACGGAAGAACAAGTGAAAGTGAATATTTTCCGGGCGCGACAGTATATAAGAAAACAAATAGAGAAAATAGAAAATTATGGACTATAGCTACATCGACAAACTGCTGGAACGCTACTGGCAATGCGGCACTACGGAGGAAGAAGAAGAGATGCTGAAAACTTTCTTCCGCCAAAAGGATATACCGCAACGCTTCGAGCAATACCGCAGTCTGTTCAATTACGAAGACATAGCCAAGAGCGAATGCCTCGGAGCGGACTTCGATGAAAAGATGATTCGCATGATTGAGCAGCCGGTGGTTCGTGCGCGCAGGATATCTGTTGCCGCACGTTTGAAGCCTTTCTTCAAAGCCGCTGCAGCCGTTGCAATAGTTCTGACACTCGGTAACGCCGCCCAACATTCGTTTGACAATAACGAAACAACGGCTCCCGATTACAACTATGCCACATATAAGGATACTTACGAGGACCCTCAGGTGGCGTATGACAAAGTTTCGTCAGCGCTTAAGGACATGTCGGACGGTTTGCGCCAACAAATGAAAGCCGACTCCGCATCGCGTTTTGACAAGACCAAGAATGTTCAATGAAACGACTGATTACATTCGCAGCAAGTATGCTGTTCGGGCTTTGCCTATGGGCGCAGAAGAACAGCACACAAGATTTCGCGGCACACTTCATGCGGGATAATTCCGACAACGAGGCTGTGAAATGCGTTACTGTAGGACCTAAGATGCTCGGCTCGCTGTTGTCGGACGACGCAAACGGCAATGCGGATTTCAAAGAAGGGCTCGACGGAATGAAAAGTATAAGAATCGTTACGAGCGAAACCGATGCCGATGAGTTGAGAAAGGATGCCGTAACGTTGCTGCAGGCAAACAAGAAACGCTATTCGCAATATAAGCGTGCGGGTAAGGTTTACTATGGCGATTGTTTGTGGGTAAGAAAGGTAAAAGGTCGCACGGTGGAGCTCGTATATGTGGCTCCGCATTCCGAAAAAGGGTTCATGGTGATGGACTTTACGGGACAGATTAGCGAGGACTTTATAGAGAAACTCGTGAAGAGCGGCGAAAGCTGACGAGATGCCCCGGAGAAAATGGCAAATACAACTAATTCGTTTCTATATAATTTAGTAAACAATCGATTGCCCCGTTGGGAAACGCGGCAATTATTAAAACCCAAACGGGAACTGACGTAACAGTTTCAATTCTCTCAAATGTAAAACAATCAGTGGATTTTCCGCGATATAAGGGGGCTTGCAAAAGCCCCCTTTTTCGTTTCCGTATGTTTTTCGGGGCTTGGCGTGAAGAATGCGAGGCTGTTTTTTTGTGCGCCGGGGCTTGTCTTTCTTTGGCATTCGGGCAAAAAAATACGGGCGTCCCTTGTTGGGGTGCCCGTATCTTGTATGTTTGTCCTGCTAACCGTTATTTCTTGAATTTCTTGGGTTTCTTTGCCGTTAGCTCCACGATAAGATCGAGCAGTTGTTGGGCCTGCGCGGGGTTTACTGTGATGTAGCGGTGTTTGCCGCCGTTTTGGGGTGTGAAATGGTTGAAACCTTTTTCGTCAATACTTATTTTGCCCGGTTCGCTCAGGTTGAAAAGTTCGGGACTTGCGAGATAAACTGCCGACATTACGTCAAATTGCATTTGCTCATAGTTGGGGTTGGGATTAAGTCCGCTTGTAGCCACAATCAACGGGTGATTGTCGGTCCACGACAGCTTTTCTTTCATCAGCGATACCTTGTATTTCACCTGCTCGCCTATTTCAAACGGATTTTCCACTATTTCGCCGGGCCATTCCTGCATCACTTTGCGCATTGCCGGTATGTCGCAGTTCACATTGTATTCGCTAAACGGATTTTCGCGGTAGCAGCCCATCATGGTTGAGAGAATTTTCACCTTCTTTGCCACCAGTTCGCGCCCTGTGAGCGGAGAATATTTGTCGGGCTTGGAGTCGAGAAGCATGGCAAGGTTCGTGCCGAATCCTACGGAGATTATCGCCACGCTGTTGTCAGGCTGTTTTGCAAGGGTGCGGCGGTAAAAAGTTACTGCGTCCTCGTATTTTCCTTTTTTTGTGGGTTGGAATGCTGTTTTGCCCTTGGCATCGCGGCGCAGCATTACGGAATCGGCGTAATGGTTGCCGTCTTTGGGGCGCGCCACGGGCTTGGAACTGCGCGCTACCGGCACTTTGGAATAGCCATACCAATGGAGAGAGCCGTCGACTGCGGGACAAACGGCGGCATCGTCCTTGTGGGTGCTCACGCCAAGGAGTTTGAATTTGCCCATGTCGCAATATTTGCAAATCACATCGAGCGCCAACGCATCGTCGGCGTCGTTGCCGTAGTCGGTTTCGTAGATCACACTAAGCGGTTGCGCCTGTATTCCCGCAATGCCAAATAACAGAAAGATTGCTGCTGTAAATAATTTTTTCATGGTTGGAAAAGTGTTTGTGCAAATATACGAAACAAAAAACGAAATACGCATTTGGGGCGGGGAAAACCTTTGGAGGAAAAGGCTGTTGGGAATGCCGTTTTTACGACATCGGATATCGTGAAAACTCCGGGCCATGTAATTTAAATTAGATGCGTCGGAATTTAAACGAGATGCCTTGGAGTTTTTGGGGAAAACGGGGTGGTGTTTTCTTTTTGAAATTCAGGCAGTTATAAATCGGCAAAAATTTGCGGAGAATTGGGCGGAATGCAACGGAAAACGCCGCCCGTTTTTTGCGGACGGCGTTCAGCCTTATCGTCAAGCCACAAGGGGCGTTTTTTCCTTACCAGTAATCCTCCGCGTTCACTCCAGCGTAAACGTTCTTGGGCACCCATTCCATATAATCTATATCCAAGTGTGCCGCAGGATTGTCGAGAATAGTCTTGAAACGCACGTAATAAGTTTTGTCTTTGCTCACAAAGCCGCGATAAAGTATGTGGCGGAGCTTGTGGAGCGCGAAACCGTCGTTTCGGCCGCCTGTAGTTCCTGCCGAGTTGGCACTGCCGTAGCAGTTGGTGCCTTTCATTATGTCGTGGTTGCGCATGTTTCGTTCCAGGCGCAGGTTTTCTTCCTTGTCGTCCCCATCGATGAAGAAACCTATGCGCTCGGTGTTTTCATCATAACGCATATCAACCGGCAGACCTATGGCAGGAAGATTGTTTCGGTCGGAGCCTACGTAAACTTGCATCATACCGCAGTTGCTTCCGTTGCCTACTGCCACGCGCAACTCGTATGTTCCGTCGTTGGGCACACGGGGTAGTTTGAATATCACGTCATAGTTTCCTTCGAAGAACGGTTCGTCTTGTTCAAATGCGCGGTTTCCGGAAAGACCATATACCTCGAGCAACGTGAGTTGTGTCTCGTCGGTGTAACGAATTCCCTCGCAGAAACCGTCGTAAATGTAATAGTAGTTTGTATTTGGCAGCGCGCGCAAACCGTTTGTCATAAGTTCCGGCTGCTGCGAGAGCACATCAAAACGAATACGCTCGTTGAGCACCTTGCCCGGCACATCGTCGTCATACCAAAGCACATCGCTAATGGGATAATAGAAACCGTTAAGCGATTGTATGTCGCGAACACCATTGTTGGGGCTTACGAGAATACCAGGACGCGGCACGGTAATTTCATCATAGGTATCCCAGTCGTATTCCGATACATAGCGGTTCAGACGTTTGCCGTCGGTTTGTTTGCCTTCGGTCATTTTCAAAAGGCGCGGGTATTTGCCCATCGTTTCCCAGTATTGCATTTTGTCGATACCAAGTTTCGAGGGGTTGGTATAGGCATAGCCTACTTCGTTGTAGTGTATCACAAGTTTGTTGTAAGACATCGCGCCTTTCACAAGGTGATATGCCACGAATTGATTCACGGCATTGTCGGGACTTGTAAGGTCGGGGTTTGTAGCATATGGGTAATAGGTTTGGCAGATAGTGCTTATCTTTTCGATAATACTGCTCCAATTTGAAATTCCGCTGCCTTCGTATTCCAATTGCAAGCCCCATCTGTCGCACAAAACGGAGTCGGGTTCCACAAAGGCGGTATATCCGTAGTATCTGTGCTGAGGAACGATTGCGTTCATGGTGGGAGTTTGCACTCGCGAGGGAAGGTCGCGGCTTTCATACTCTTCGTCGCGGATTAATGTGAGACTGTCGCTCCAATGTGTGGTAAGAAGTAGTCGGGAAAAGATTTGTAGATTGTCCTGGCTCGCAATAAGGTCGGGCAAGGTGCTTGAATATGGCATCACCACGCGGTCTACGATGTGCATCCAGCCATTTTCGGCCTCGTTGTCGGAACTTGTGATTTCCGAGAAGGCATCGATGAAAATTCTTACCTTACCTGTGCTGTCGTTTGTGCCGAAACTTACGGTTGCAAAGCGGTCGGCCATTGTTTTGTAATCGAATGTTCCTTCCTGGAACGTAGTAGTTTTGTACGCCTCGTTGCTTTCGCAGTCGATAATACTGTTGAAAACGATATCCTGGGCCACGGAGTCGGGCGTTTGGTTGACATCGTAGTTGGGAGTTGAGAAAATAGAGTCGAGATAGTGCTGCACGGCTGCATTTGTGGGCGCGAAAACCGTATAATTGCCGCGGGCTTCGAGCAGATGGTCCATTGTGGAGCCTTTTTTGCCGCTCTTGGCGTGTTGCAGCATGAAAAGATAATAACTTAAATCGGGATCTTCCTTAACATAATCGGTCAAAGATTTCCCGGTGAACACATACATGTTGGAATCATCGACATTGTCGGAACAAGATACCATGCCCAATGTTACAAATGCGAGGGCAAACAGCGTTAAAAGGATTTTTTTCATGGAATAATATAGAAGTTTTAATTTTCTCTGGTATTACAATGTGCGAAAATTGCTGATGATTTTCGGCATTCCAACTTACAAATATGCAAAAATGCTTGGAAATGACAATGTTCGAGGACTGGCAAATCGCCAAAACCGCCTTGTTTTAACAATTAAGCCTGTGTTACAACGCAGATTTCTTAAAATTTCGCCGATATTCTGTGCCGTTTTGCTGAAATCCCATGTAGCAACGCGCCCGAGCAATTTCAATCAGATGCCAACGCAAAACAATCCGCCCCGCCATGATATTATCACGACGGGGCGGAATATTGTTTATCTTACCTGTGGAGGGTAGACTCTAATCGCAGACTGCGTTTTTTTAGAGGTTGAACTTGTAACCTACGCCAATCTGGAAGACGCTGTTGGTTGCCTTAACATCGTCGTCTTTTGAAACGTTGGTCAAACCAATGTTGTAACGGCCGTCGAGAACTATGCCGTTTTTGAATTCATACGAAACGCCAACGGGAATTGAGAAGTCCACGGTGTTGCAGTGGTCCTTGATATCTACAGTTTTGTGCTTGCTCAAGCCAGCAGCTGCGTACTTGCCTGTTACATCATCTTTTCTTTTTGCAGACAAAAGGAAACCGGGCTGAATACCTGCCTTAACAGCAAAACCTTTGAAGATGTAGAAGTTTGCAAGTATAGGAACGTTCAAATAGCCAAGCGTCAATTTGCTATTGTCTTCGATCGACAATGTATTATCGCTGTATTCCAAGCTCTCGCCTCTCTGAAAACCTTGAAGAGAGTAGATAAGGCCTGCGGTAATAGCGATTTTGCTGGTTACTTGATAGCCTGCTTCTGCACCGATGGCAAATCCTGCTCTGTAGCCTGGCTTTGCTTCCATTTTACTGTTGAATCCTTCAAAAGTGTACTCGTTTGTGAGATCATCACTAATGAGATTCGTTGCATTGAAGAATACTTTCGGGGTCAAAGAGAAGCTACCTACCTCTGACTGCGCGAATGAACTTGCGGTTGCTGCCAAGACAGCGATGAAAAACACAATTTTTCTCATGATTTTTTCTTTTTTTTGTTTGGTTTATGTTTTTAACAATCAAGTTGCAAAGGTAATGATATTTTTTAAAGCCCATATATTTTTGCGCAATATTTTTGTGATTTTCCGCAGATTAGCTCCCGAAAAAATAATAAGGCATCTTGTTAAAGACAATATCAGACATTGTTTGAATAATATCAGACATTGTTTGAATAATATCAGACATTGTTTAAATAAAGCCAGACATTGTTTAAATAAAGCCAGACATCGTTTAAATAAAGCCAGACATCGTTTAAATAAAGCCAGACATCGTTTAAATAAAGTCTGACATCGTTTTTGCGATATGCGCACGTGTTTTTAGCCTCACTTTTTAAGATGAAACTGCATGCGGAAACGCAAAAAAAGAGCCGCATCACAGGCATCACGCCTCCAATGCGGCAAAGTACAAAAATGATGTGCAAAGGTTCTTTTGCTTTTCTAATATTTTCTATAACCTAAAGTTATGTCTGCCAAACTGATTTATTTCACTTCTTCTACCTTGCAGCCGGCATATTCATTGCTTACCACAATTATATAAAACGGCCTTATGGAATAACTCATGGTTTCGCCTTTTTTGATGTCGCTTTTCAAAAGGAGTACGTCGGAGCCTTTTTTCTGCAAGCCGGCCGGCGATACCTCTGTATCGTTGTTGGTTTGGGGAAGAATCTTTGTTATCACGAAACTCTTGGAGAAGTCGATTTCCGTGGGCTTTCCGTCGGGCCCCATAGTGGTTGCCATTCCAAAACAATCGTCAAACGCTTGTTGCGTAGTGATTTTCATTCCTTCGGGAACCTTGGCGTTGTTTTTTACAAAGTAGTTTTTCGCAACGGTATACTTCACACTTTCGCTGCTGCTTGCACACGAGGCGAGCATCAACAGAGCTACGCCGAAAAATAAAGCAATCTTTTTCATTCTTTTTATTTGTTGAAATTAATTCTCAGTCCGAGCGAGAGACTAAAATTGACCGGGCGTTTTTTATAAATGTTGTCCACATCGCTGCCGTTGTCAATATAATAACTTATGCCCGGCTCTACATAAACTCCCGCGTTGTCGGTAAAATTATACTCCACGCCGGCCGCCGCACTTGCGGAGAATTGCGGACGGTTCTCGCTCACCTTTTCTGTTAGGTCGGGTTGTTTTTTGTCGTAGAGGTATGTTGTGGTACATTTTCCCTTGACGAGTTTTTCCACTTCGCCGCCTGCAACCACATACAAGTTCACTTTTTTCTTCTGCACCACCGAATAAGCCGCCTTCAAAGGCACGCCTATATAATGAAGAGCCTGATGAGCCGTACTGATATCGTTGTCGCCGTCGTTGAAATCGAAGTCGGACGAAAGATAACTGTAATCCACGCCGGTTTGGACGCTTAGTTTCGGAGTGATGTGGTATCTCACCGATACGCCCACCTTTACCGGTAGTTTATGGTGGGATTTAGTTTTGAGCGAAGCCGTTCCCATTACCGAAGTCTCGCTTCCGTCGCCTTTCATGTCGGCCGAATAGTCGCCGAAAGGGTTTGCCGAAGCCAGCATAACGCCCTGCATGCTTCCAGAATGCGCTGTTGTGCCGCCGTAATACGCTCCCACGCTCAATGTCCCCGCATTTCCGCCGTATTGTTTGCGTGAGCGCAGCTCCGAGAAGTCGTCATCGTTGCCCAAAATGCGTCCGCCGTTGGGCGATGTGCCGTATTTTTTCGTTGCCTTGCCCACATTGTCCGCGCTCTTTGCCTTGGCGTCAGCACTGTTCCCGTTTTGGGCTGCAAGTTTCGGCATATTGTTTTCCGCAGAAGCCTTTTCGGCGATATTCTCTGCGCTTGCAGTTTGCGGCGCAATGGTTTCCGCAGCGGCGACAAGGCGTTTCATGGGTACGACACCCGTTTTCGCTTGAACGTTTCCGCCTGTGGTTTCCACGTCTTGCGCATCGGGTTTTTCCGTTATGGTCTGCCGTTCCGTCAAAGCCTGTATCTGTTTTGCCGGCGAAGCGTCTTTGTTGTCGCCAAAAAGGAATATCCCCGCAACAATTGCGGCTGCCGCAGCTACAGAAGTGCATACCGACACGGGGACAACCCATTTGGTGCGGTGGCCTTGGCTTTTTGCACGAACATCATTGGGCATAGCCAGTCCTCGGCGGCTCATCTCCTCCTGAATGTCGGAGAAAAGGCCTTCGGGAGGCGTTTCCCGGTGCTCCGCAATGCGTTGGCGCAGCCGTTTTGTCCATTGTTCGTTCATTGTTTCTGCTTTTTGTATTCGTTAATCATGTTGGCAAGCATATTCTTTGCCTTATGGAATTGCGAAGCCGAAGTATCGGGTTTTATTCCGAGCATCTCGGCTATCTGTTTATGGCTTTTGCCTTCCACCGCATAGAGATTAAACACGGCACGATAGCCTTGGGGCAAACGCTTTATGATTTGCTGCAACTCTTCGGCGGTAAGGTTTTCGATATCGGGGTCTTCGTCGGGACAGTCGGGCAGATTTTCCACCGTGTTTACTATTTCGCCCGATTTTCCACGCAGAAAGTGGAGAGCTTCATTGGTTATGATTCGGCTTGTCCACGCTTTCAGTGAGCCCTTTCCCCTATATTCGAACGACGATATTTGGGTGAATATTTTTATGAAGCCTTCCTGCAACACGTCTTTCAGGTCTTCGTTGTCCGGCACATAGCGCGCCGCCACTGCGGTGAGCCATGCAGAATATTCGGAATAGAGCATGCTCATGGCCGAGGTGTCTCCCCGTTGGAATAGAGAGATTATTCTGCGTTCTTTGTCGGTACTAAAAATATTCATCATCTATGTACTTTTGCCCCGCAGGGCTTGGTGCGCAATTATTTGCGCGAGCAGTATTTGAACTTCACCGATTTGTCGCCGCTATAAGAGTTCCATTTCAATGTGAGGTCCACTGTGTTTCCTTCGGTATCGGGCAGCTGGTCGAGCCTGAAGGCTATTATTCCGTCGCGCACCACTCCCACGGCATCGCCTGCGGCATCGTGGAGCAGGCGCACGCAATACGGGTCGTCGGTCTTCACGAGCGAGAGCCTGTGCACGCTTCCGTTTCTGAAGTATGTGCGGAACCGTATGGTGAGATAGCCGTCTTCCACGCCCGTAGTCCAATGGTTTACGATTTCAAGCGGGTTGTTGCCGTAAATGGAATCGTTTTTCGAGCCCATGTCGGGCGACATGTTTTTGGTTCTGATGGTATCTATCCAGTTCACATAGGCTTCACGCGAATAGTATTGCGGAATGTTTTTTGTCAACTTCAGGTTTACGAGCGCGCGCACTTCTTTTTTTCCAGTAGGCGATACCTTGACGTTGGTAGGCAATACGGTGGTGGAATCGTCTAATTGCATATAGAATTCCCCGCGTGCGGTATCGGTTTTGAGGGTAACTATTGCGTTGGCGGAATTGCGCGAGCTGTCGTCCACATCATCGCTGCACGACAGAAATCCGGCCGACATAAGCGACAGCGCAAGTGCAGAAAACAAAATCTTGATACGTTTCATATTGACGTTTGTTGTTTATTCTGCTCTATAAATCCACATTTCCCGAAAACCTTGCCTGGGAAACCGCATTTTTTTCAAGTTGTGGCAAAAATAATACTTATGGGAGCATCGGCAAAATAGGGGGCGTAAAAACTACAAGGCATCTCGTAAAAATTCCAAGGCATCTAATTTAAATTCCAAGGCATCTAATTTGAATTAGATGCGTCGGAATTTTTGCGTTTGCAACGCGCTGAAAATCAATATCCATTTCGACCGCTTTTTTTGACCTCCACAACCTCCTTAATCAGCCTTTGGCTTGCCTCTGCCAAACGCCTGTCGTCTATCTCGCTTATATAGATAAGCGTGGTATTGGGATTGGTGTGCCCGAGTGCCCGCGAAATCACCGGCAAATCCACATTCATGCCATAGGCAAGGCTTGCCCACGAATGGCGGGCCACATACGAGGTGATGTTGGCGTTGACGCCTGCCCGAAGAGCCAGAACTTTGAGACAACGGTTGTATTGCCCTATAAAAGATGTGTATTTGCGGCTGTCTTTCACCGGAAAAACAAATTCGCTGTCCTTGCAGCTGTAGCGGTTCACTATTTCCATAATGTTTTTGTCGAGCGGCACCACCACTTGCTGCCCCGTCTTTTGGCGGAAATACATTATCATCTTTTTCCTAATGTGGATTTTTCTGAGGTTCACCACATCGACAAGCGGCATTCCCATTGTGTAGAAAGAGAAAAGAAACATGTCGCGCGTGAGCTCGGGAAACGAATCGCGGGGAAGCTTCAAAGCACGCAATTTTCTTATGTCAGGAAAACTCAGTCCGCGTTTAGCCGTTCGGCTGTTGCCCGTAGAAATTCCGTCAAACGGCCGGCGGTCGAAGATGCGGTATCTCTCCACGGCTTTGTTGTAGAGCGCGCGCAGCGAACGCATGTAGCACGCCGTAGTGTTGGCGCTCACTCCGCAGTTGTGCAACCAAAATTCGAAACGCCGCACCACCGTGTGCTTTACGAGCGCAACCGGCATCTCCTTTCCCCCACAGAAACGGCAAAACGAACGCACGGCGGTGGCATAGTTACCCATAGTGGAATTTCTGCAAGCATAGCCGCCGCGCATTCCGCGCAACACCCGCGAAAAAGTGAGCAGTCCCGTATATCCGTCATCGCATTTCGTAACTCCCGAAACCCTTTTCCCTCTGCCGGGAATCGTATTATAGCTTTTCATGTTTTGTTTAGTTTTTCCGTAAATTCATACCATACACCCCAGGCGCGGCAAGTTTTCCACAACACCGGAACCCTCCCTCCCCGGGTACGCACCATTATTTTTACAATTTGTTCCCCATAGTCGGGAATAAATTATAAATTTGCGTATGACAAAGATTTATTTTAAGACATGGAAATAATATTACTTTCAGGCGGCTCGGGAAAACGTCTGTGGCCATTGTCGAATGACACACGTTCCAAACAGTTTTTGAAACTACTCGAATCGCCCAACGGAGAAAAGGAGTCGATGGTGCAGAGAGTGGTGCGCCAACTGCGCGAAACCGGCATAGGCGACCGCCTTACCGTTGCCACAAGCCTGACACAGCGCGACGAAATAATAAACCAGCTCGGCGAAAACATTCCAGTGGTTACCGAGCCCGAAAGACGCGACACATTTCCCGCAATAGCCCTCGGCGCAGCTTTTCTGAAGCAGGAAAAACATTGCAGCGACGACGAAGTGGTGGTGGTGATGCCTTGCGATCCCTACACCGAGGCAGGATATTTTGAAACAATAGCAAAGATTGCCGACGCCGTAAAGGATAATGCAGCCGAACTCGTGTTGATGGGAATAAAACCCACGTATCCGTCGGCAAAATATGGCTATATCGTTCCTTCGAAAACCGACAGCGGAAAAACCGCATGCAGAGTTGATTCGTTCAAGGAGAAACCTGATGTGCCCACTGCCGAGAAACTGATTGCCGAAGGTGCCTTCTGGAACGGCGGAGTATTCGCATTCCGACTCGGATATATGACCAAGATTCTCGAGAAATACACAAGCGGCAGCAGTTTTGCCGAAATACGCGCACACTATGCCGACTTCCCCAAAATAAGTTTCGACTACGAAGTGGTGGAAAAGGCCAAATCGGTAGCAGTAGTGCCTTACAGCGGAGAATGGAAAGACCTCGGAACTTGGAACACGCTTACCGATGAACTCAAAATCAACACCATGGGAAACGTGATGCTTGATGAGGAAAGCAAGAACACACATGTGATAAACGAACTGGAACTTCCGATAATGTGCATAGGAGTAGACAACATGGTTGTGGCTGCATCGCACGACGGAATACTCGTTACGGAAAAAAGCAAAAGCGAAAATATCAGAGCATATGCCGACAAACTGAAACGACGCCCTATGTTTGAAGAACGAAGATGGGGCGAATACAAAGTTATCGATATGCTGGAAATGCCCGACGGCTACAAAATGTTAACGAAACAGCTTCGCATCAACGCGGGAAAGAACATAAGTTATCAGGTACACCATCACCGCAGCGAAGTATGGACTTTCATCGACGGCGAAGGGCTTCTCGTGCTCGACGGAAAGGTTACGAAAATCGGCAGAGGCGACACCGTGAACATAAACCGCGAGACAAAACACGCGGTAAAGGCTATAAGCGACCTCGTGTTCATTGAAGTGCAGGCGGGAGACCTTCTCGTTGAAGAAGATATCGACCGATTTGAATGGAAATGGGACTGACGCCCCGCAACACGCCTTTATATTATAATGAAACCGCCCGAAAAACACATTCCGGGCGGTTTCGTTTGTAAAAAACGAATTTTCCGCGCGTTATTGTCCCGTTGTAAAGACGTTTTTTATACTTTTGCCCAATAATACCTGCATTATAAATGAAAATCAAAAGAATAATAATCGCATCAGTACTGTTTACAGCAAGCCTGCAAGCCTCTGCCACCGACGTATATGTATATCTCTCGGGAAACTTCACGCCTGTAGCTTCGCTGGAAAACATTCGGAAAATTATTACCGGCGACTCCCTTACGACTTTAATCTCGGAAAAGGGAGATTCCGTCGCAGTTGAAAACGAAGTTTTCTCTTACATTACATTCCATCGCACTTCTGTTCCCGTTGGCATCGGAACTACGGAAACGCAAAAGCCGACAATTTCCTACGAAAACGGAGTGGTGCGCATTTGCAACGCAGCAAAAATCCGCCGTGTCGAACTAATAACAAGCGACGGAGCGGTATTCGCCACAATAAGTCCGACATCTTCCGACTTGGTTCTGTCGACGCACGGAATTCCTGCCGGAGTGTATGTAGTAAATGCGACAACAACCGACGGACAACGGATTTCCAAGAAAATTATAAAGAAGTAAGAGATGAAATTCCTGAAAAGAAAAAATATATTCCCTATCAGCCTTGTCGCAATGCTCGTTGTAGGCGCGGCAAAAGTAACTGCTGACAGAATTGTAACCGTCTACGGAAGCGGCAAAGCGCTCTTCACTACAATTGTAGAGAATGTAGACAGCATTACCTACGGCACAACAGGACAATTGTTCAAGGTTTACAATCCTTCGCGCACACAAATATTTTTCACCACGCGTGCCAAGGTGGACAGCATCGTATTTAGCGGCAGCTATGACAAGAGTTCCTATCCCGAAATCAACCTTAATGGTTTTATAAACAATATGACGGTGAACTACAACGACAGCAGCAAGGAATATACCTTGTCTACTACCGGCGGCGACCCGTATCTTTTCACCACAACGCTCACTTCGAATTTACCAAATGACTCATGTATTTTATCATTTGAGTATCGCTGCCCAAAAGGAATAAACGATTTGCAGATTTTCTTTGCTGATCCCGTTTCGGAAGCCCGTTCCGTGAAACCTGGAAAGGTTCCCGCAACGATTGGAACTGAATGGGCAACATACAGATACTATATCGGGAAATACCGCAAGGACCTGAATTGGGGCAAGAAGGGAGATCGTCTGCGCATTGACTTCGGAACGACATCGGGAGTGGACATCTCGTTGCGACACCTACGCATATTAACAGCCACAGAAGAGGAACAGAGTCAAATAGAAAAGGCTGACAGCGTAGAGAAAGCAAAGACCGTAACGGCGGAAAACATTACCGCTTATCTCAATAACACTTACGCTTCAACGGTTGACAGTGTAAGCGTAACTATCGACAGTGTAATCGTAAGGGGAACGTGTAACGGCGAAGGCAAATTCGCTCTTGCCGATGTGGCGCCCTATGAAGACGTAACCGAAACCAAGAATTTTGAGAACTTGACCGAGATCGGCGAAGCGGGAAGTTTTGAAATCCGTCTGCCGCGCAAGCTCTACCGCAACAAGTTCTATTACGACCGAGTTTTGTCGAAGTGGGCAGTGGTAAAGGTTGACGGAGAACAGAATATACTTGATTCCCACGCGCGCTACGCCGATGACGTTTACGCTTCATACTCTGCCGAACCGGGTGTATTGAAGGGCAAAAAAGGTATAGCTGCCGGAGGCGGAACTACATACATTGCCGATTTCGACAGCCTTGACGCGCACAGTATAACAATGAACCTTGTGCTGAGCAGCTTCATTTCCACAAAAAGCAGAAGCGACCTCTCGGCATACAGATACGGCGGAAAACTTTATTACATCAACAACAGCGCGATTAGCGGCATTGACAATTTGCTCAAGGCGGCTCAGAAGCGCGACATAATCGTGGAAGCTATTTTGCTTACGCCTTCGGAATCGGAATTCAGAGACCCTGAGTGTACCGGCGGCTATTACACGATGCCCAACATGACTACTGCTTCGGCCGTGAACTTTTATGCGGCAGCGCTCAACTATCTTGCGGAGCGCTATTCCTCGGGAGCGTACGGGCGCATACATCATTGGATAATGCACAACGAGGTTGACCAGGGCGATACTTGGACCAATATGGGCGATCAGCCCGAAATGCGCTACTACGACCGGTATATGAAATCCATGCGCATGTGTTACAACATTGTGCGCCAATACGATCAGAACGCGTCGATACTTGGGTCGTACACCCACTCGTGGAATCTTTCCGGCACCGATTATGCGCCGCGCAAGATGCTCGAGCAGAATGTGCAATATTCGGCAACGGAGGGCGACTTCCGCTGGGGAGTGGCTTTTCACCCGTATCCCATCAACCTTACACGGCCTGAGTTCTGGAACAACGACAAGAGCGAAGCTACTTTCTCAAACAACACGCAATATGTAACCTTCTACAATCCCGAGGTAATCAATGCCTGGATTCTCGACAAGGCTCATTATTACAAGGACGGCACAAAGCGTTTGCTTTTCTTCTCGGAACAGGGCACCAATTCGCCTTCCTACAGCGAGAGCGACCTTGCAAAACAGGCTGCGGGCGCTGCCTGGATGTGGAAGAAGCTTGAAAAACTCGACGGCATCGACGCTATGCAGTGGCACAACTGGGCTGACAACCGCGAAGAGTTCGGATTGCGCATAGGATTGCGCGCATTCGCCGAAGGAGACTTCAAGGAGCTCGACCCGAAACCGGTGTGGTATGTATGGCAAGCCGCCGGAACCGACAGAGAGGAAGAAGTGTTTGCTCCTTATCTCAATGTTATCGGAATAACTTCGTGGGACGGCATCGTGAAAACCGTGAAATAAAAATATTCTACTAATAATTCTTTCAAAGGGTGGTTTGCATTCCATAATGCGAGCCACCTTTTTGGTTTTACAGCCATACCTTATTATATATAAACCCTTACCAGAATTTTTATGAGGCTTTTGCGCTGATTTTCTGTGGGTTTCAGTATGGT
Source organism: bacterium (assembly GCA_963660485.1). Lineage (GTDB taxonomy): Bacteria > Bacteroidota > Bacteroidia > Bacteroidales > Bacteroidaceae > UBA6398. The sequence goes on from CAVKYH010000015.1 coordinate 45,958, forward strand.
TTTGTGCGGCAGTGGCAAGCGGTTTTGCGAAGCCGGAAAAACACTGCCGCATATCGTTTTTACGAGGTCAGACCTAATTTAAATTAGATGCGTCGGAATTTAAATTTGGTGGCCCGGAGTTTTTCACGAGATGCCTTGGAGTTTTTTCGGCAATAATCCAAGGTTTTTCTGCATCGTTTTCCATGCCTTTTTGCGGCACTGAAAACTAAAAAACATCACCCGTTTTGCCATTGACACCGCAATTAAAAACATTAAAAAGAATAGTGTTTGTAAAAAATCGCTAATTTCGCGATGTTACAACAGTTGTTACTGCAAATGAAAAAGTTGAAATACGTTTTATCCGCCCTTTCGCTATGCATGTCATTGAGTGCAGCGGCCCAAAGTGAGATACCCGAATCTCCCCAATGGGACATATATCCCGACACATGGGTTGCCACCGACGGCGCGGGGCGTGTGATGCCCGACAACAGCGATGTGGGCGACTACAAGATGGGCAAACAGCACACTGTGGGCATATTCTATGTAACCTGGCACACGGCCGGGCTTTTCAATATGAAGTCGCCCTACAACGCCGACGTGAGCAGGGTGTTGGAAAAAGACCCCACCGCGCGCATGGACAAGGACAATGCCGCGTGGGAGCCGCAATACTACAACTCCTACCATTGGGGAGAACCCGAGATGGGCTACTTTCTCTCTGCCGACCCGTTTGTGATACGCCGCGACGTTTCCATGCTTGCCGACGCGGGAGTTGATGTGCTCATTCTCGACGTTACAAATGCCGTGAGGTATTGGGACGAATGGAATGCCCTGTTCAAAGTGCTCGAAGACATGAAGAGCGAGGGAAACAAAGTGCCGCAAATATGTTTCTGGAGCTACAACGGCGATGCAATCTACGTGGTGCAGGAAATCTACGACCTTTTCTATGCAAAGCAAAAGTATAAAGACCTATGGTTCTACTGGTACGGAAAACCGTTGTTGCTCTACAATGCCGAACCGTCGTATGACGCCAACGGCACAGGGCATCAACTGCTCAACTATCTGTATAGCGAAGACGCCGTGAACAATCCCCAAAATCCCCACTACGGAGATCCGCTCTACACTTCGCGTTACCTCACCGACTATCCCGATTATATCAAAGATTTCTTCACCCTCAGAAACATGTGGTGGGGATATAAAAACTGGTATGGGCACCCCGTGGGCGAAGAAGACCGGTGGAGTTTCGGCTACGACCTGGGAGACCTCGACGGATATTCGGCAGAACAACTCGTTACGAAACACGAAGGGAAATACGAGGAATATGCCGTAACTCCCGCCCAACACTCCTCGACGCTCATAGGCAAAAGTTGGACGCGCGCCCAAGGCGAACCGCAACTCGACGAATATGATTTGCCCGTGGCGCAATATATTAAAAGCCTCGACAAGACTGTGGACGATCCCGAAAGCTACGGAATCTACTTTCAAGAGCGCTGGGACGAAGCATTAAGCATCAACCCCGAATTTATCTACCTTAACGACTGGAACGAATACTCCGCCGGAAAATATACCGGGAACAACATCACATTCATGCGCCGCCAAAACAACGGTTTCCACTTTATCGACCAATACAACGCGGAGTTCAACCGCACGATAGGCCCTGTGAAAGGAAAATATACCGACAACTACTACATGCAAATGGCGGCAAACATCCGTAAATACAAGGGCGCACGCGCAATACCGCAAAACTACGGACTCGCAACCGACAAAATCGCTACAAACGACACTGCCGAATGGAACAAGATAAAGACAGAATACCGCGACACCAAGGGAGACATCACGCATCGCTCTTTCAACGGATATGGAGGCCTTAAATATACCGACAACTTGGGCCGAAACGATATCGTTCGCACCAAAGTTGCCGTAACGTCCGACAGCATCTATTTCAGAGTGGAGACCGCCGAAAAACTGTCGCCTTGCACCGACGCGAAATGGATGCTCCTTTTTATAGATGCCGACAACAACCACTCCACAGGCTGGAACGGATACGATTATGTGGTAAACAAAACCGTTGAAAACGCCACCACTTCAACCGTAATGCAATGCAACGGCGATTCTTCACAGTGGACGAAAATATCAAATGCGCATATCGTTATAGACGGAAACGTCCTGATTGTTGCGGTGTCGAGAAAAAATCTGAAACTTACGGGAAATGATTTGACTTTCGACTTCAAATGGGTGGACAATGCGCGAGACTTTGAAACGCCCATCGGACTTGCAACCGCCGGCGACGCAGCTCCAAACCGCCGGTTCAACTATCGTTTTATCTGGCACAAAGACGGAAGTGAAACAATCACTTCAAAAAAAAAACTAACCGAGCTCGTCGAAAAATGCAACGCAGGTAAATTCCTCGAAGACTATGCATATGGCGACAATCCGGGAATGGTGGCAGATTCCAACGTAGTTGCGCGATACGCCAAGGCTTTCAATGACGCCTATTACCAAGCCAGCGACAATCTTACCGACGAACAATACGACGCCCTGCACGATGAATTGCAAAACAGCCTTGATGCGCTGAAAAATGCCGCAACTGTGCCGTTCGCCGACGGATACTATTACATCGTGAGCGCAAACAGCGCGTATTTCAACGCTACAATGGCAATGGATCAGGCGAGCGCTTCAAGTCATATGCTTCATTGGCAACAACTCAACGAAGACAAAGATAATTTCGTCTGGAAACTTTCTGCCGTCGAGGGAGGTTATACGATTCAGAACCGTTCCTCTTCGCAATATATCAACCGCTCGTTAATACAAACCGCCAGCGCGACAATACGCCTTACCGACACAATCGGCGCAAAACAGACCATTACGCCACTTAATCACGCAGGGCAGATAAATATTGCCAATGATGTTTTTTCCGATCCCTATTATCAGAAAGGCGGAGATGCGGGAACGAATTTCCTGGGAAGCTACATCACGCTCGGCGCAGGCGGAGCAAATTCGTGCGCGGCCTGGAAACTTGTTAACGCCGACCGGTATTTTTTGCGCAACTTGAAGAATCCGCTTGACTCCGTGGCTAATCTTGCGAAAGAGAAGGTAAATTCCGCCACCGTGATAGTAAACGGCGCGCCCGACCCGCTTTCTCCGGCATTCAACGAGGCACTTAAACCTTATATCGCCAGTCTTTCCCAACTTTTGGCGAGAGATACTTTGCTCGACATGTATTCCATTACCCGCAACGACATAGATTCTCTTTCCAAAGCCTATGATGCGCTGATTTCCGTATGGCCCGACAGCAACGAGCTGGCTTTGGTTTGCAAATCCGCCGAAGATTTTCTTGCCAACAACCGCGCGGGAAACGAAGTGGGCGAGATTTTGCCCGATGCCCATCAAACTTTGACGGAACAATATCAGGCTACAATTTCCCGCCGTCCGTTCTACGCTGTGAGCCGAAGCGAGCTTATCGAAATGGCGACCCTTCTGCGCAACACGCTGGACGTTGCCGAAAAGTCGGTAACCCTTCCTGCCGAGGGCGCATGGTATAACATCGTAAATGCAGACACTACAATAAAAACCGGCGACACACCAAATGGAGAATGTTTGTATGCCTACAGCAATTCTCCTACCTCGGTGGTTTATTGGGGCGGCACTCCGCAGGAAAACAACCGCAAGATGCGCAGCGCATGGCGTTTCGTGTGCATCAGCGACAGCACATACGCGCTGCAAAATGCGGGCTCGGGGTGGTATCTCGGCGTTTCGGCAAAAGAGGGCGACCTGATAAAGATGAGCGAAACGCCTGTTGAATACACTATAAGGAGCAACGGGGACAAGCAATGGACTTTGATGAATGCTGAAAGGCTTCTCCCGCTCAGCGCATTGAGCAAACGGCGCTACGTAAGCCTTAACGGCGATTCCACAGGCGTTGCCACTCCAACGTCGTGGGTCATCGCGCGTGTGAGCAGCAACATTTCCGATTCGCTCAATGCCGTGGAGGGTTCGTTTGGCGTTGTTACGCTGCCGTATGCGCAAAAGGAATTGCCGAAGACGGTAAACGGGGAGCAGATAAAGTTTTACGTAATAAGCGGCTCGCAGATGAACGAAAGCGGAAAGACTATCGCCGTTGACTTGACGGAATACCGCGAAACCGCAGTGCCTGCAGGCTATCCGCTAATCTATTGCGCCGGAACGGAATACAAGATAAACTCCATGATTCCGTTTATCATAAAGCCCGATATCGACAGCGAGATTTCCACAGAGAGCCAAAACCAAAACGGGCTTGTTGGCGTGGCAAAGAGCGTGATTCTCAAAAACGACACATGCGGCTATTTGAGCATGAAGAGCGTTGTGCCTGTGGTTTCGAGCTATATTGTGGCGGCGCAAAGCGGCTATGTGAATGCAAAAAGGATTGTAAATATCCCCAATGCGGTGGTAGATGCAACGCTCACCACTACCGGCAACGGACTGTGCAACAAGATTGGCCGCATATTGCGCGAGAGCAACGAAAGGGTTGATGTTTACAGCATCGACGGCATTCTGGTGCGCAGCGCAGTGGAATATTCCAAGGCCCTCAATGGTCTTGAGCCAGGCATATATGTTGTAGGAAAACAGAAGTTTGAAGTGAAATAACCCACAAGCCGCGCCCGATAAACCATACCGTTAAACGGCGCGACAACACGGCAATACCGCCATAGGTTTCGCAGCATGGAAAAGCGTTCCCGGCTGCGAAACTTATTGTTTTCCCACGATTTTATCACTCGCTTTTATGAATAATCACCACTTTGCAAGTGGTTATACCCACTTTGCGGTATTGTGGGCCTCTAAATATGACAATAACTTTGCACTCACATAAAATCGATGTTTCATAGTGGATGCACTAATCAATATTAGGTGTCAGTTCTACGCCGCGAGGCGGTAAATCCGCGTTAAGATTTAATTGTTATGTATCTTGTTCGAAAAAGGGAGGTGTCATACTTGTAAGAAGTAAACGATGCCCCCCTATTTTCATTCTCCGCCCAATGTTTTCAAAAGACTTTCACAACCCCGTTTCAACAACACGGCATCTCGTAAAAACTAGGTCAGACCTAATTTAAATTAGATGCGTCGGAATTTAAATTAGATGCCTTGGAATTTTTGCGTAAAAAAGCCACATGCGAAAAGTCTCAGTAACAATGATTTACAAAACGCTCGAAAAATCCCGAAAATCCCGTCGGAAAAAGGCTATATGCAATGCGTCCTTGCCCAAATAGGTTCTGTTGCGGTCTTTATACAATATTTATAATACAAGCCACAAGACTATTGGGCTATTCTTTGTAAATTTGCCGATTAAGTGGGATTGCATCAGCGCCACAACCAAAATGAGAAAAATCAAAAAGCTCGACATATTCATAATAAAGAATTTCCTGACACTCCTGGCAGGCACATTCTTCGTATGCCTGTTTGTGCTCATGATGCAATTCACCTGGCGCTACATCGATGAGCTTATCGGCAAAGGATTGTCGATGGACGTATTCGCGAAATTCTTCTGGTATATGGCGCTGTCGCTCATACCCCAAGCCATGCCGCTCGCCATTTTGCTGTCGTCGCTCATCTCGTTCGGCAACATGGGAGAACGTCTGGAACTCCTGGCCATGAAAACCGTAGGTGTGCCCTTGATAAGAATAATGCGACCGATTATAATTATCGTAACAGCCATTTCGGGCGCATCGTTCTACTTTCAAAACTACACCGGACCTTATGCCGAACTGCAGTTGCGCACCCTGCTCATGAGCATGCACGAGAGCGCGCCCGCACTCGAGATTCCCGAAGGAATATTCTACAACGGCATTCCCAACATAAACATCTATGTGAAGCAGAAACACAACGAAACGGGAATGCTCTACGATGTGATAATCTACAAAACCGACCAAGGATTCAACAAGGCGCAGATAGTTTTGTCGGACTCGGCCAAACTCGACATCACAGCCGACAAGAAATACCTTGTACTGCAACTCTACAACGGCGAACAGTTTGAAAATCTGCAAACAGGCAGCTTGAGCCAAATCAAAGCCTATGTGCCCTACGACAGAGAGACTTTCAGCTACAAGAAATTAATTATAGATTTCGACAGCAACTTCAATGTGCTCGACGCAAACGCCATAGGCAACCGTCCGGAGTCGAAAAACATGAAACAACTCGTTGCCGGCATCGATTCAATGGAAATGCACGGCGACAGCCTTGGCAAATCAAACTACACAATGATTGCCAGCGAAGGAAATCTCGGTCCCGTGCCGTCGGAAAGCAACTCAGGATACAAACTAACGGAGCCGCCGCAAATTTCAGTGCAGAACGCCCCGACCGTAGGCAACGAAGCCACCCTCTACGGCAATCCCGACAGCCTGAGAGCCGCACGCATGGCAGAAGATATGCAGGTTGCGAAAAAACGCAGCGCAGAAGCAGCAAAAGCAATCAAAGCCTATGCAGCCCGCGAGCCGAAAATAATTGCCGCCGCCAAGAAACTCGATTTCGACAGCCTGTTGGCAACCGTTCCCTCCTCGCAACGGGCGCAAGTGGTGGCCCACGGGCAGGAAATATCGCAACAGATACTCACCGACCTCGAATGGCAGAAATACGAAACCGAAGACAACGACCTCATGATAAGGAAGTATCATATCGCATGGCACGAAAAAATCATCGTTTCGCTCACCTGCATAATATTCTTCTTCATAGGCGCGCCATTAGGTTCGATAATACAAAAAGGAGGTCTGGGAGCACCCACCGTGCTGTCGGTTCTGATTTTCATATTATACTATATCCTCAGCACTTCGGGCATGAAACTCGGAAAAGAAGGCACATGGCAAATTTGGATAGGCATGTGGATGAGCGTAATGATACTTGCGCCGCTCGGAGCATTCCTTACATATAAAGCCAACAACGACTCCGTGGTGTTTAATCCCGAAGCCTACAAAAGATTGCTGCACCGCGTGCTCGGGCTACGCACCCGACGACACATCGCACGCAAGGAAGTGGTGGTTTACGACCCGGATTATCCGTCGGTTTACCGACGTCTTGGAGCTCTTGCCGAAGAATGTCGCGAATACAACCAAAAGAAGAAACTCTGGCGCGCCCCGAATTATTGGAATCACTTCTTTAATCCGCAGCCCGACCATAATGTGGAAAAAATCAACGCCGACATGGAAAGCATAGTTGAGGAACTGTCAAATACAAAAAACCGGCAAGTTCTCTACGAACTGAACCGCTTTCCCGTGATATTCGCCTCAGCCCACGTTTCTCCCTTTGCAAATCCGTGGCTAAACCGCATAGCAGGCGTGATATTGCCCGTAGGAATATTCTTCTGGTTCAGAATGTGGAAATTCCGCCTGCGGCTGCTCCGCGACATGAAGCAAATCGTTTCGTCGTGCGACAAGGAACGAGAGATAATAAAGGCTATGCCCGAAGTAAACATCACAGAAACTCCGGAAACAGCAAATAATTTAGAAAACAACATACAATAATATAATGACAGAGAACGAAAATTTCAAAATGGCCACTGTGGAAGAAGCCCTGGCAGACTTCAAGCAAGGCAAATTCGTTATAGTGGTTGACGACCCAGGCAGAGAAAACGAAGGAGACCTTATCACAGCTGCCGAAATGATAACCGAAGAAAAGGTGAACTTCATGCTTAAAAACGGAAGGGGTGTGCTCTGTGCGCCAATCACCATCTCGCGATGCAGAGAGCTCGGACTACAACATCAAGTGGAGAACAACACGAGTCTGCTCGGTACGCCATTCACGGTAGCGGTTGACAAACTCGAAGGATGCACCACCGGCGTAAGCACACACGACCGCGCCGAAACCATTCGCGCCCTCGCCGATCCCGAATCCACTGCCGATACATTCGGAAAGCCCGGACATATCTGCCCGCTCTATGCCCAGGACAACGGTGTGCTACGCCGTGCCGGACATACCGAAGCTGCTATCGACCTTACAAGACTTTGTGGATTGCGCCCCGCCGCTGCGCTCATCGAAATACTCAACGAGGACGGCACAATGGCCCGCATGCCACAACTTATAGAGAAAGCGAAAGAATGGGGGCTACATATTCTTACCATTAAGGACTTGATTGAATACCGTCTCAAGACTGATACGCTCATTGAGAAAGGCGAGGAAGTGGACATGCCCACCGAATACGGACATTTCCGCCTTATTCCTTTCCGCCAAAAGAACAACGGCAAAGAACATGTGGCTTTGATCAAAGGAAAATGGGACCCCGAGGAGCCGGTACTTGTCCGAGTACATTCTTCATGCGCCACCGGCGATATTTTCGGCTCAAAACGTTGCGATTGCGGCGAACAACTTCATCGCGCCATGCGTAAAATCGAAGAAGCCGGCAAAGGTGTGGTGCTTTATCTCAACCAGGAAGGACGCGGAATAGGGCTTATGGCGAAGATTGCGGCATACAAATTGCAGGAAGAAGGTTATGACACAGTTGACGCCAATGTTCATTTGGGCTATGACCCTGACGAGAGAGATTATGGCGTGGGCGCGCAAATTCTTAGCGAACTTGGAGTACACAAGATGCGTCTGCTCACCAACAATCCCGTAAAGCGTGTGGGTCTCGAGGCATATGGTCTGGAAATAGTGGAGAATGTGCCTATCGAAATCCAACCCAACGAATACAACGAGCGTTACCTGCATACCAAAAAAGAGCGCATGGGACACACCCTGCACTTCAATAAATAACAAAACAAAACAATTAATTATGGAAAGAGAAATCAAAGTAGGAAATCCGGTACTCGAAGGATTCCAAAGCGCCTACCGCGTGCTTATGCGCAAGGTGTTTTTGTGGATGACCCTTGCCCTCGCCGTAACAGGGCTTACAGCTTATTACGTAGCCTCTAACGCGGGTTTGTTATACGCCATATTCTCCTCTAAAGGCATTTTCTGGGGAATAATAATTGCCGAACTCGCGCTTGTGTTCATTCTTTCGGCAAGGATAATGAAGATGTCGTTTGCCACAGCCGGCATAATGTTCGTGGCATACTCTGTGCTCAACGGGATAACCATGGCGTCGATTTTTGCAGTCTTCACCATGGAGTCGATAGCAAGCGCATTTTTTGTAACGGCAGGAATGTTCGGCGTTATGTCGTTTGTCGGTTTCACAGTAAAGAAAGATCTCGGTTCGTTCGGCTCTTTCTTCTTTATGGCATTGGTTGGTTTGATCATTGCGTCGGTTGTCAATGTCTTTCTCGGCAGCAGCGTTCTTTATTGGGTGGTTACCTACGTGGGCGTATTGCTTTTCGTGGGACTCACAGCCTATGACACACAGAAGATAAAGCACATGCTCATGGAGTATGGCGATGAAGTGAACGACCATACGCAGAAGCTTGCGCTTTTGGGAAGTTTGTCGCTATATCTCGACTTTATCAACTTGTTCCTATACCTTCTGCGCATTTTCGGACGCAACAACGATTGAACAATACCCCAAGAAAATATTAAAACAGCATATATAATATGAACGAATTGTCAGCACGGTTAAACCGTCTTTCACCTTCGGCAACATTAGTCATGTCGCAGAAGAGCAACGAGCTTAAAGCGAGCGGCGTTGACGTAGTAAATCTCAGCGTTGGCGAACCTGATTTCAACACTCCCGAACATATCAAGAATGCCGCCAGGAAAGCAATCGACGACAACTATTCCCATTATTCCCCCGTGCCGGGATATCCTGCACTGCGTGAGGCCATAGCGGGAAAACTTAAGCGCGAAAACGGACTCGACTACAAGCCCGCGCAAATAATATGCTCCAACGGTGCAAAACAAAGCGTTTGCAACGTAATCATGTCGCTTGTAGGAGAAGGCGACGAGGTTATTGTTCCTGCTCCTTATTGGGTAAGTTACACTCAAATGGTGAAACTTGCCGACGGAGTGCCTGTAACTGTTGCCACCGGGCTTGAACAGAATTTCAAGATGACTCCCGCGCAACTCGAAGAGGCTATCACTCCCAACACACGCGCACTTATTTTATGCTCCCCCAGCAATCCTACGGGTTCTATCTATTCTTACGCCGAACTTGAGGCACTTGCCGAAGTGCTCAAGAAACATGAGCGCGTAATTGTGGTTTCCGATGAAATCTACGAGCACATAAATTACGTTGGCAAGCACGCAAGTATGGCGCAAGTGCCCGGAATGAAAGAACGCACTGTGATAATCAACGGCGTTTCCAAGGCTTACGCAATGACAGGTTGGAGAATCGGTTTTGCAGCAGGCGAAGAATGGGTGATAAAAGCCTGCAACAAACTTCAGGGACAGTACACCAGCGGTCCGTGCTCGGTTAGCCAGATTGCGGCTGCCGCTGCATTCAACGATTCTCAGGACTGTGTGGAAGACATGCGCAAGGCTTTTGAAAACAGAAAGAACCTCATCGTTTCGCTTGCCCGTGAAATTCCGGGTCTCGAGGTTAACGATCCCGAAGGAGCCTTTTACCTTTTCCCGAAATGCAGCAGTTATTTCGGCAAAAAGGACGGCGACCGCGTGATAAACGATGCCAACGACATGGCTCTCTATCTGCTCGAAGTGGGACACGTGGCAACCGTGAGCGGCGACGCTTTCGGCGCTCCGGGATACTTCCGCATGAGCTATGCAACGGGCGAAGACAATATTCGCAAGGCTATGCAGCGCATCAAAGACACTCTCGCACGCCTCAAATAACTTTTGGCGCGCACCGCATACGGCCCCGGCAGCAAAACCTACGCTGCCGGGGTTTTTTCATGCCTTTCCCGCCCCAGCATTTGCAGCCTCTGAAAAGCGTTGTCAAAGAAGTTTTTCACTATATAAAATATCGCAAAAACGATGTCTGATATTATTCAAATAAAGTCTGACATCGTTTAAATAATGTCATACATTGTTTTCAAGGAAAAGCACATACAAAATAAGATTTTTGCTGTTTTGGGAAAATTAACAAACGAAAAAGAGTAAATAAGCCAGAAAAAACTTTCTTCTTTGCGCAAAAAATCGCAAATTTGCCGAGATAAATCATCGAAGAATCTACAAATAAATTTTGAAAAGCCAAAAAGAATAAAAAAGAAAAGCCTTGTCATGAAAAAGTACGCCTTGGGAATTCTGATGCTGGTAGTAGGCTTTACGAGTCTGCTTTCCTGTTCCGACAATGTCGATGAATCCAACATGTATGTGTTTAGCGGGAAATCCTTGACCGATTATATTAAGGAAGATCCCGATTTGAGTTACTATTACTTAATGCTGCAGCAATCCAAGAGCGGCAAAAAAGGCTCCACAATGGACCATCTGCTCGAAGCCCGCGGCAA
>CAVKYH010000016.1:0-52891 GCA_963660485.1 bacterium
AGGCGAGCACCCCGAAAATCGTAAAGAGTAGGGATTACTTTTAAAACTAATTTCACATGAAAAAGAAAATTATTATTTCCACATTCGTCATTGCAGCAATGGCTCTGACGGCTTTCACTGGTTACAAGACCTTTGGACAGAAACAATCAATGTCAGACCTACTTCTCGATGAGAACATAGAGGCACTGACACGAGGGGAAATCGGAGGGTACTATAAAAGAGTGGCATATCCATGTAATCCTCCCTATGCTTACAAGCAAAGCATTACGTGTTTGTCTAATGGAAAAGAAGAATGCAGCCCATCGGATTGTTTCTAAGCAGAAAGGAATGTCGGGTATTTTGCCGACATTCCATTTGTGATCTTAATAATATTAATAAAACGAAAAGATGAAAAGACAAAAAATAATATCGCTCTTTTTAGTTTTTATGACCATTGTTGTCATTGCTTCTTGTGGCACTAAGAAAAAGTCAGATGCAAAAGAGTTTAAATTAGAGAGAACTGATTTTAATGATTGGGCAAATTTTCTGGAAATAGAAAATATAATACAACTACAGGAAAGCAGCCAATGCTTGATGTCAAGTGCAAAAAAATGTTTCTTTACGAAAGAACACATCATCTATGCTGATTATAAGGCAAAGGATATCTATTCTTTTTCATATGACGGTAAATTTGAACATCAAGTGGGACGCATGGGACATTCTGGCTCTGAATATATGAGAATTCTTGATATCTGCATGAGTACGGACGATTCTGTGATAATGGTATTAGATGATCGCGGAATTGTGTGCTATGACGCGAATACTGGAAATTTTTTGGAACGCAAAAAGTTCCATTCGCCAGATTCTGATAATTATTTGCTAATAGAACCTGTTAGGGACGATGGCTTCATTTGCGCCACATACAACGATAATAAAAACAGTATGGTGTTAGATTATCCTAAAGGTCAAATTAGCTTGAGAAAAAGAAAACGATATAATTTAAGCGTTAACTTCTTTTATAGGTATAATGGTGAGTGTAGGGTAATTTCCGATTATGGTGATTTTTATATTGATAGCTATAAAGATGGCAAACTCACCTCTCTGTACAGGATAGACTTGGGGGCGCAGGCACTTCCTAACGACATACAGCCAAAAACTTTCGAGGAATTTATGGCGGTAGATAAATCCCCGAAATTTTTCAAATGCATTACAGATGCTTATGAAACAGAGAAATGGCTATGGCTAAGACTTGTAGGTCCAAAGCAGACATATTACACTGCGTTTATCAACAAGCAAAATGGGAAATATGCATTTGGAGAAGAAAGCATGGACATAGGGATTTATGTTGTAGGGGCAAATGGAGAGAACTTTTATGCTTTGATTTATCCTGAGTTTGCGGAGCAAGGTTCATTGGGGCGGAAGATTTTGGAGAAGTACAACATAACAAAGAACAGCCCCGTTGTCGTAAAACTTAAATTGAACGAAAATATATTGCAATAATATTTGCTCCGTATTACAACTTTCGTGTATTTGCGAAACAGAGATTGCAAATAAAATAAACCACACTGCCATAGCAAAGGCGAGCACCCCGAAAATCGTAAAGAGTAGGGATTACTTTTAAAACTAATTTCATATGAAAAAGAAAATTATTATTTCCACATTCTTCATTGCTGCAATGGCTTTGACGGCTTTCACTGGTTACAAAACCTTAGGTCAGAAACAATCAATGTCAGACCTCCTCCTTGACGAGAACATAGAGGCACTGACAAATGGGGAAATCAAGTATGGCTACATTGTTAAAACTTTCCCATGTCCTAGAAGTTACAAAATGAGAATAACCTGCCTTCCAAACGGAAATGACGGTTGCAGCCCCGCAGACTGCTAACAAACTTTAGGGGTATTGGCAACCTCAATGTCCCCTAATAGGAAAACATTTATAAAAATCTTGATTATGGTAACTCTTAAAACACTTGCAAAACATATAAGTTTCTTGTTGTTTTTCGCTTTAATAGTTCTCTCCATGGTTTCCTGCAGTGGTGAAACTTCATCAGATGTTAGGGAATTCAAAATGGAAAAGACGGACTACAAGGATTGGGCAAAGTTGTTGAACGTGGAGAGCGTGGTGCAGCTACAGGAAAACGACAGCTGTCTGATGTCTTTCGCCCAGAAGTGTATTTTCACAAATGACCAGATCGTCTTTTGGGAATACAAGGCAAAAAAGATCTACACTTTTTCGTACAACGGCAGGTTCTTGCGCCAGATAGGGCGGATGGGGCATTCTGCTTCAGAATACACTAATATCGATGATATTTGCATGAGCGACAACGACTCCATTATGATGCTGTTGGATAACCGGGGAGTGGTATGCTATGACGTGAACAGTGGAAAGTTTGTCGAGCGGAAAAAACTTTTCTCTCAGAAATTCGGGGAGTACCAGCGGATTGCTCCTGTCGGAAATTCGAAATTTCTGTGTTCCACGTATAGCGAAACCCCAAGCAGCATCGTTTTGGACAGTCCGAAAGGGCAAATGGGGCTGCGGGAAGGCAAAAGATTCCATTTGGGAACAGATTGCTTTTACAAATACCAAAACGCTTATAGGGTTGTCTCTGACTATGGAGATTTTTACATTGATAGCTACGAGGATGGCAAACTCAAAACTCTATATAAGATTAATTTGGGGGTACAGGCATTTCCTGAAGACGTACTGCCAAAAACATGGAAGGAATTCGACGTGTCATATAACAGCCAAAAATACTTCAAGTGTATATCATATGCTTATGAAACCGACGGCTGGTTGTTTCTACGACTTACTGGGCCAAATCAGGAATATTACGCCGCGTTCATCAACAAGCGCAGCGGTGCATACGCGCTTGGCAGGGAAACACCATTGGGATTGACTGTTATGGGTGTAAAAGACAATAGCTTTTATGCTCTGGTTTATCCAAATGAAGAAGAACAGGGAACACTCTGGCGGAAGATTTTGGAGAAGTACAACATAACAAAGAACAGCCCTGTTGTCGTAAAACTTAAATTGAACGAAAATATATTGCAATAATATCTGCTCCGTATTTTTGTTTTCGTATATTTGTAATCTAAACTAACCAAATAAAGCCGACAGCATGAAAACAACCCGCACAACGGCAAGGAATGGAACCGCAGGCAGAATACTGCTCGCAGTGGTCATGTTGCTGTCCGGCGCTTCAAAGCTAATATATCTTCAGGGCTTCTCCGAAGAAGTGGCGAAATATTCCGAACTCTATGTATCGCAGTCGCTCGTCCCGTGGAGCGAGGGCATCGCCGTGGCAGTGTGCTGCACCGAAATCATGTTGGGACTGCTCCTGCCAATGTCAAAAATCTCCCTTTACACAACTTTGGCGGCATTCGCGCTGATGACGTTCTTCCTCTATCTTACGGGAATGAATTACTTTTTTCCCACGGCTTTGGGCAGCGTGGAGTCGTGCGGCTGCTTCGGAGAACTGGTGCATTTCTCTGCCAAAGGCACGTTCGTCAAAAGCGTCGCACTGTGGGCTGTAGCAATCATTACGGTAATATGCAACTGGAAATATAAGGCAGACCGCACTGCCACAGCAAAAGGCGAGTAACCCGGAAATCGTAAAGAGTAGGGATAATTTTTCAAAAACAAATCAACCATGAAGAAAAAATTAATCATTTCCACGTTCGTTATTGCAGCAATGGCACTGACGGCTTTCACTGGCTACAAAACCTTTGGCCAGAAACAATCAATGTCAGACCTCATTCTTGACGAAAACATAGAGGCGTTGACACAAGGGGAAATCGGAGGAAGTTATGTAAAATACATACACAAATGCCTTAAGCCTAAAGAATACAAACACAGTGTTACCTGCAAATATGGTGGAAAAGAAGATTGCAGTTCGTCTGACTGCTGATGAAAAAAAGGGGGGGGCATCCGAACTCTAATGCCCCTCATTAAAGTTCCATTGTAAAAACACATTTCCATGATTACATTAAAAAGCATTGGTAAACAAGTAATATTTTTGTTTCATTTGGCGCTTGTAATTCTTGTTGCTGCATCATGCGGTGACGAGACTTCACCTGATGTCAAGGAATTCAAATTAGAAAAGACGGACTACAAGGATTGGGAAAAACTGTTAGGCGTGGTGAGCGCGGTGCAGCTACAGGAAAACGACAGTTGCCTGATGTCTTTCGCCCAAAAGTGCATTTTTACAGACAAGCGCATCGTTTTCAGCGACAGCAAAGCGAAAAAAATCTATTCTTTTTCGTATGACGGCAAATTTCTTCGTCAAATAGGCAGCAGGGGACATTCTGCCTCCGAGTATATGGACATAAACGATATTTGCATGAGTGAAAATGATTCGGCACTTATGGTGTTTGACGGACGGGGAATGGTATGCTACAGTCCCGATAACGGAAAGTTTGTTGAACGTAAAAAATTTCACTCGCAAGACTATGGAGAGTACAACACTATCATGCCTATAGGGGTGTCTGATTTTATTTGCCATACAGACAACAGGAACAGCTATAGCTTTGTATTAGACTCACCCAACGGCCAAAGAGGTCTTAGAAAAAGCAAACGATATCATTTTGGAGTGGACTTCTTTTACAAATACCAAGGGAATGTAAGGGTAATTTCCGATTTTGGAGATTTTTACATAGACACTTACGAAGACGGCAAACTCAAAATGCTCTACAAAATAGACTTGGGTTCTGAAGCACTGCCAGACGATGTATTGCCGAAGACCAGCGAAGAATTTGATGCAGTATATAATTCCCCTGAATATTTCAAATTTATTGCTAGTGCCTG
Source organism: bacterium (assembly GCA_963660485.1). Lineage (GTDB taxonomy): Bacteria > Bacteroidota > Bacteroidia > Bacteroidales > Bacteroidaceae > UBA6398. Next base: position 4,784 of record CAVKYH010000016.1, read on the forward strand.
CGAAACTTCCGACTGGCTGTATCTTGAACCATGCGGACTTAAACTAAAAGATTATATCGCATTTATCAACAAACGCAACGGCAAATATGCATTTGGCAGGATATATCCCGATTTGGGATTTGGAATAATGGGGGCAATGGACAATTATTTCTATGCTTTGATATATCCTGAATATGTAGAGCAAGGTTCGCTTGGGCGGAAGATCTTGGAGAAGTACAACATAACAAAGAACAGCCCCGTTGTCGTAAAACTCAAACTGAATGAAAATATTTTGCAATAACATTTGTTCCATATTACAGTTTTTGTATATTTGCAATCCAAACTAACCAAATAAAGCCAACAGCATGAAAACAACCCGAACAACGGCAAGAATTGGCAACGTGGGCAGAATGCTGCTCGCGGCGGTCATGCTGCTGTCCGGCATTTCAAAGCTGTTCTATCTTCAGGGCTTCTCCGAAGAGGTGGCGCAATATTCCGAACTGTACGTGCCGCAGTCGCTCGTTTCGTGGAGCAAGGGCATTGCCGTAGCAGTGTGCTGCGCCGAAATCATGTTGGGATTGCTCCTGCCAATGTCAAAAATGTCCATTCACACAACTTTGGCGGCATTCGCGCTTATGACGTTCTTCCTCTATCTTACGGGAATGAATTACTTTTTTCCCACGGCTTTGGGCAGCGTGGAGTCGTGCGGCTGCTTCGGAGAACTGGTGCATTTCTCTGCCAAAGGCACGTTCGTCAAAAGCGTCGCACTGTGGGCTGTAGCAATCATTACGGTAATATGCAACTGGAAATATAAGGCAGACCGCACTGCCACAGCAAAAGGCGAGTAGCCCGAAAATCGCAAAGAGTAGTGATTTATATTAAAAACAAATTTTACATGAAAAAGAAAATTTTCATCTCTACGTTCGCCATTGCAGCAATGGCACTGACGGCATTCACAGGCTACAAGGCCTTTGGTCCGAAACAGTCAATGTCAGACCTCATTCTTGACGAGAACATCGAGGCGCTGACTGATGGAGAGGCCAGCCGAAACTATGCTATTTGCTATTGGGAATCAAAGGTGGCAAAAGGGTACACTTACTACGATTGTGGTAAATGCGAAAAGACCTATGACGAAAAAGGAAAGGGAACGTATTCAAAGTGCTTCTTTTAGTCATGAAACGCACAAAGCAATTCCATGTGTGCAAACCGCACACATGGCTTCTCTTTTTATTTGTATGCGCATTTGGAGTTTCCTGCTCCAAAAACGCAAAAGTCGTAACAGAGTTCCCAGTTGACAAGAAGCTCGAAAGCCGGCATATCGCCGCATTAGACACCCTCTACACGGCGTATGCCGTAACCAAGCTGGGGGACAAATTCGTCTTCACGGTAAAGAAGAAAGAAAAGTTCCTGTACATCTACAACGAAGACCTCACGCCCTTTGGCTGCACGCTGAAAAAGGGGAACGGACACAACGAATGGTTCGCCCCCTCGGTAACCGGGCAGGAAATATCTGTGGACGGTAAGCGGTATGCCTGTGTGCTTGAAAGAAGTAACCACACCCTGTATGCGGTAAACCTCAACGACATGAACTCCGAAAGGGTAAGGCTGACGGATTTCAAAAGCAAGAGCCTCAACGACATAAGATATGCCTACAAAACCGGAGAAAACAGCTTCATAGGGGCGGAACAGGCGGAACAGACCGACTTGTTCGTTTATGACAAAAGCAGCGGAAAGGCGCAAGTCATACAGCCGCAGGGCATATACCCGGCAATATTCGCGGCTGACAAGTTCGGACTGTCCCAAACCCTGTCTGCGTACAACGGCGGGCTGGGGAAACTTGCCGTGGCGTATTTCTCGTTCCCCCTGCTGTGCATCATGAACGGCGACGGCAGCGGCCGCGCAACGGTGCAGGTTGGAAAGACTTTGCCTAAATACAGCGGAGAAGGCGACATGGGCGACGATTTTTATTTTCTGGACATCTGTTCCACGCAGGAACGGATTTACGCCCTGTATGACGGCCACGGGAAAAAGGACGAAATGAGCATACTCGTTTTTGAATGGGACGGCAGTCCCGTTGCACGCTACCGCGTGCCGCGGCTCACCTGCTTCACCGTTGACGAAAGCAACAAGCGGTTCATCGCCATACAGGAGGATGACTCCGATGGCGTTTGCATCGAAATGAAATACGATTAAAACAACAGCCCACGAACAGCCCTGTTGTCGTAAACTCAAATTGAATGAAGCGGCTTTATAGTTTTGCAGTCTGCATAGCCTTAGTATGCCTGGCGGTTTCGTGCGGTTCGAGAAACCGCATAGACAAGGCGGTGAAAGACTTTCACCATTCGCAGATAAAGATACCTTTGGACTCCATGGTCCGCCTGTCGTCAAAGCCCTTTCCGTCAATCTACGGCGAGGCAAAGTACATATACGTTATGTATGTGGACTCGGCTTCATGCGGCGACTGCGCAATCTCCCACTTGCAGGATTGGGCGGCAATAGACCTTACCGACGCATACAAAAGCGGCGCACTGAGATATGCTTTTGTGATTGCGCCCAGACAATACCAATTCAAGCACGTAATTGAAAAGCTTGGCGAGGATATCGTGTACCGGGACTTCATATTTGTTGACACAGCGGGGGTGTTTGAGCGTTCCAATCCCAACCTTCCCGCCAACAAACTGCTGCACACATTCATGATAAACGCGCATGGGGAGGTGGAGCTTATAGGCAGCCCCATAAACAACACCCGCATAAAAGATTTGCTCGTGAAAATTGCAGGCGGAAAGGACAGCAAAGACTGATAAGACATGAGCGCGAGAGGGGAACTGATTATAACAAGAGTGCTGACGGCGGTTGTTCTGCTGCCGCTGCTATATTTGTTGTGGTTAGGGATGCGCTGCTTTATTACAGACTATTTCTCTATTCCCTCCTGCTCCATGCTCCCCACTCTAAGCCCCGGAGACAAGGTGTTTGTGAACAAGTTTACGATGGGTGCGAGGATATACACTAGCTTCGATTTCAGCCTTGAGGGAGCGGAACTGAAAAGCCACCGAATGAAAGGGCTGCGGAAAGTGGAGCGCAACGACATTGTCGTGTTCAACTTTCCGCATCACAACGGCAAGATCAATTTCGTAATAAACAATGTATATTGCAAGCGTGTGGTTGGCGTGCCTGGTGACAGTATACGTACAGAAAACGGATATTACAGGAACAACAACCACGCAGGGGTTCTTGGCGTGGAGGAAATGCAACGGGGGTTATCGGAAACGCCCGACTCGGTTATTCCCACGGAGGCACTCAACATCTTTCCCTTTGACGGGCGCACGCCATGCACTATAAAAAATATGCATCCAGTATATGTGCCGCGCAAAGGCGATGTGACAAAAATCACGCCAAGCGAAGCGGCTTATTACAGGATGATACTGGAATGGGAACTTGGCAAAGGCATAACATGGGATCAGAACAAAAACGCCGTATATGCTGACGGCAAACCTATAAGCATGCACAGGTTTACGCACGATTACTATTTCATGGCAGGAGACAACGTTGCCGACTCAAACGACTCGCGCTATTGGGGGCTTGTGCCGGAAGAATATATTGTAGGCGTGGTGGAATATGTTTACCATAGAAAAAAATGACATGAAACATATATTTTTCATTTTATCTATAATGCTGTTGAGCGGCTGCGCTTCATTTGAGGTAGACGTCCAATTAGAGAACGCGCTCGAATTGGCAGGCGACAACAGAAACGAATTGGAAAAGGTGCTTGAACACTACGAAAAAGACTCTCTGAAATTGGAAGCCGCCAAGTTCCTAATACGGAACATGCCCGGACACTACTCCTATTCCGACACATCGGTGGTACTAAGATATTCCCAGGCCGTTGATACCATATTGTTGGCCATGAAAGATTCAAGTTCCAACTATATAGCAGACTCTATAAATGCATGCGCCAACCGATTGGGAATACAAAAATTAAAAAAGGTACAAGACGTCAAAATTATGACTGCACAGTATCTTATCAAGAATATTGACGTGGCCTTTGATGACTGGCAGAAAGGACAATGGGCCCAACATTTGGTTTTTGACGAATTCTGCGAATATCTGCTACCTTACAAGGTGGAGGAGTTACAACTTTTGGATGATTGGCGTTTTAGACTGAAAAAATTCCAATCCAAGAACATGCGGGAATTGAGCCGCTGTGACGTATACAGAAACTCAACCTTAGCAGCCGCAAAAAAACTTATACGCAATTACCAAGATACAATCAAGCCATTAATTGAACTTGTCGAAACCGTTAAATATCCTGTCATGAAATGGGAAACGCGGATAAAAATTCCATTTGGAACATGCGATCACTACTCGTCCATAGGCATGGCCTTGCTATGCAGCAATGGGATTCCCGTTGTATCTGAAGTAACGCCCCATTGGGCTTGTCGTAGATTGGGACATTCTTGGAATATCCTTTTTGCGGAAAACGGGCACAACTATCCGTTCAACGGCATTACTTCTTTTCCTGGAGACAATTATCTGCTTACGGAGAAAATGGCAAAGGCATACAGACACACGTATTCAATAAACCAAGAATTGGTGGACTTGAACAATGCCGAAAAAAACGTGCCTACTCTGTTCAAGACATTTTTTCTAAAAGACGTAACAGACGAATATGTAAACTCGGTTAGCGTAGACATAAAGCCAAATGGGCTGCCGAAAAAAAAAGAATATGCTTTTCTGGCCATTTTCGGAGACCAGGACTGGACACCAATATCGTTCGGAAAGGTGAAAAACGGGAAAGTGCATTATGACAGACTTGGTCGAAACATTCTATATCTGCCTTTCTTCTATTCTGACAGAGGTGCCATTACTCCTATAGGTAATCCTTTTGTGATTGTACCATCAGGAAAGACTATACAAATAAATGTAGACTACAAAAAGAAGACAACGGTAATACTAAAAAGAAAATACCCTACACTGGAGTCTCTTTATCAACTATTGAATCGGCTTGACAGTTGTGAGTTCCAGGCTTCTAATGATGAAACATTCCGCAAATACCAGACAATTCACAAAATAGGCGAACATTACGCATTCGGCTATGACGTAAAAGTAGCCGATAGCATTCCGGCATATAGGTATTGGCGCTTTTTCTCAACCAAAGCAGAAACACACGCCAATATTGCGGAACTGTATTTTTTTGACACGGCCAATAAGGAAATCAAAGGAGAGGTTATCGGTACGGCCAGTTCGTGGGACGGAGGAAAGAACTGTACTCGCGACGCTGTGGCAGACAGAAATCTTATTACGTTCTTTGATGCTCCTGACGGTGATGGTTCATGGGTGGGCTTTGACTTCGGCAAGCCGGTAAACATAAGCCATTTTTGCTTTTACGGCCGAGGAGACGGCAATGCCATAGAGCTAAATAACAAATACGAATTCTTTTATTGGGATAAAGGCAAATGGAACAGCCTTGGAGTGAAAAAAGCACTTTCTCCTACCCTTTTATATAGCAATGTTCCTTGCGGAGGTGTGTATTTGTTGCGCAATCTGACACAAGGCCATGAAGAGCGAATATTTACTTATGAGAATGGCAAACAAATATGGTGGTGACCAGACAACAAATAACGTCATGACGAGAATCACATTATCATATTTCCCTAAATACCATATGGCCAACATGGCTGTAGGTTTTGCAGTGCTCGTGTTTTTTATGTTCACTACTGTGATGTCTGTTGAAACACGTTGGAGCTCAGCGGAAGTTATTGTAGCAAAAGTGTTACCATTTATATGTATAGCAGGATTAGTTTTCGCATTGCTGCAAAATACCAAAAGTAAAAAAATGTCGCTGTTGGACATGCTTGTAATAACATGGTACGTATACTATTTTTGTCGTACTTGGGCCGGTAACGAATTCTCATGCGCAACACAGTTCTTGAAAGACACGGAATTGTTTGTACTATATATCTCTCTCAGAGCAATATTTTGCAGCATAAGTATTCCGCCGGTATTTATTATTGTCATTCTTGTGATTTTGAACTGTTACGAAGCCGTACTTGGACTATGGCAGATAATAACTGGAGAAAGCCATAATACCCTTTATTTGTTTACCGGTTCTTTTTTTAATCCTGGTCCCTACTCTGCCTATTTGCTCATTTCGCTAGTCGCTGGATTATTGGCAAAAAACGAGATAATCTCCCTGTTCAGGAAATATTCACAGTTTGGACACCGTTATATCACAGCCTTCTACTTTTGTTTATTGGCAATACCGGCTATTATGCTTCCGGCTACATGGAGCAGGGCGGCTATAATCGCTTTTGTTCTTGTCTGCCTTTTGGCTTACAGAAAGAATTATTGGAGGAGGAGATATATTATATGGGGCTTGTGCCTTGCTATGGTTCTAATATTGTACTTTATAAAACAAAACTCCGTCGACGGACGTATGCTGACATGGATTGCCTGCTGCAAGACATGGAGCCATGCACCTTGGATGGGAGTTGGCATCGGGGGATTCAAAAATGCATGCGCCGAAGGCATTGCAGAATTGTATGCTACAAATTCAGCCAATCACTTGTATGTCTCTGGAAATGTGGCCGATTATGCTTTCTGTGATATTTTGAAAATACTTGTTGAACAAGGTATTGTAGGAGTAACACTTTGCCTCATTGTTACCACAATTACACTACATAACGTTTACAGTTACAGTAAGTCCTTGTTTTATTCCTTGTTTTCATTGCTGGTTTTTTCCTTGTTCTCCTATCCGTTTGAGCTATATCCTTTCCGGGCAATTGTCGTTATAATTGCAGCACTATCTTCCGAAGCAGTCTATAATATTGAAGAAATAAAAAGAATTGGACCGATGTTATTGTTCCTGATGAGTATCGCAATAATGGCGGGATATATGGCAAAAGAAATCAATCTACGCTGTAAAATAGACAAAGAAGCAGACATGCTTTTGTGCATGCAACCGTATCTTATGGAAGATTTCCCAAAAATATTATCAAAAGAAAGCGATAACCCTCGCATTTTATTTATATTTGCAAAGACATTGAGAAACAACGGGAGGTATAACGACAGCAACGCTTTTTTGCACAAAGGGACATTGGTAAGCAATGATCCAATGTTCTTTTTACTGCAAGGCAACAACTACAAAGACATGGCTTGCCACAACCTGGCAGAGCAGGCATACTTAAAATCTTACGCCATAATGCCCAACCGTCTGTATCCTTTGTACCAACTAATGTTGTTATACGAATCTATCGGCTTGAAAGAAAAAGCCAAGCGTATGGCCAAGAAAATACTAGAGCCCAAGTCAAAGGTGGACTCACAAGCAACTGAAGTTATAAAAAATAAAGCAAGAGCAATGTTATGAAAAAGGCCGTTTTTGTTTTAATGCTTTGGGGATTAACAGCAAGTGCCCAACAGTTGACATTGTGGAATGCAATAGCCATTGCCCAGGAGAATTCTTACGACATGCAACTGGCAAAACTGTCGTTTATGTCGAAATATTGGGTATACCGTTCGTTTTTGGCAGACCAATTGCCTTCGATAAACCTAAACGGAGAGTTGGGCGGTTTCGACCATTCGCTCGTGGCCGTAAGAAACTATGACAACGGTCAAATTGCTTATGTCAACAACAATTCACTGTCGAACATGCTTATGCTTTCGGTTGACCAAAAGATCGCCGCTACGGGAGGTACCGTCTCATTGCAGTCGTATCTATACAGCCTTAACCAGTTTACTTATGACAAGACCACTTTCAACACCCAACCTCTGAGAATAAGTTACACGCAACCGATAAGAAGTTTCAATTCGCTGAAATGGAACAAAAAAACCATGCCGATTGATTATCAGATAGCCCAGAAAAATTATCTTTCAGCCATGCAGCAGGTAACGATTCAGACAACTACGCTGTTCTTCAATGTGCTTGCTGCGCAGTCTGATTACAAGCAAAGCATAGAAACCGTGAAAGACCGCGAACAACTTTTCGATATGGCAAAAAAGCGACTAGAATTGGGCACTACAACTAAGAGCGAGGTGCTACAATTGGAACTTTCCCTTCTCAATGCCCGGGTTGCGGCCAACAACAACAAACAGACGTTTGACGACCGGAAATATCAGTTTTTCTCCTATTTGCACGTTACCGATTATGAAAAGGCCGAACTTATTTCGCCTTACACCGTGCCCGATATTTTTCTGAGCATAGACGACGTTTTGAGAAAAGCCATTGAAAACTCATCACATACACTAGAGCAGAAACAAATGATGCTTGAAGCGGAAAAAGGGCTGGCGCAAGCAAAAGCTGGACGGGGCATCCAATTGACTTTACACGGAGAAGTAGGATTCACTCAGTCGGCAAATACCTTTGCAAATGCATACCGCCGCTTGAACGATAACGAAATAATAGGACTTACTCTGTCGCTGCCCATATTCGATTGGGGCGTGAGTAAGGGCAGAATACGGATGGCCCAGGCAGAACTAGAACTAGCCAAGACCAAAAACGAACAGACGCATCTTGATTACGTACAGGAACTAAAGAAAAAGGTGGTGCAGTTCAATACCCAACCACAACAATGCAAAAATGCTTTGAGAGCTCAAGAAATAGCCGAGGAGAGATACGAAATAACAAAAAAAAGATTTGGAACCGGCTCTGCGACTGTAACCGAATTCAACACGGCACAGCAGGAACTGGAGTCGGCCAAAATGCAATACATATCATTGCTGCAGACTTTTTGGACGGACTATTATACGCTACAAAAATCTACTCTTTACGACTGGATAAACCACTCCGACATACACGTTGACTTTGAGAAACTGACAAAAAAATAATGCCATCATGAAAATCAACCGCATCATACCATATATGGCAATTTTGCTGTTGGCATGTACCTCTTGCAAGAATAAGGACGGCGAAAAGCAAGAGAATGCCACCATAGAACAACAGCAGGAAGCCGTTGTAGAAGTGGACACAATCAGACTGAAACGCCAAACTTTCCAAAAGCAGCTTTTGTGCAACGGAAAACTCACCGCTACAAGAAAAGCCGACTTGCAATGCAACAACGTCGGTGATATCTTGCAAAAAGTAGCGGTAGTCAATGGGCAGTATGTGCCCAAGGGAACGTTGCTGTGCGTGTCGGACATGCGTAACAAACAGGCGGATCTTGAAAAGGCCAAGCATGACATGGAAAAGGCTAAGGTCGAACTGCAGGATAAGCTCATAGGTTTGGGCTACGACATTGACATTTCAAAAGTTCCTGCCGATGTACTGCACAAAGCCGAAATAGTTTCGGGATACTATTCTGCGAAATTTCAGTTGCTTGCTGCGCAGAAGAAACTAGCGGAGTGCGAACTTCGTGCGCCTTTTGCAGGAAGGATAGCCAATCTAGAAGCACGCGCATACCAAACCGGAGGAAAATTCGCCACACTGATAGATGACTCTTCGTTCGAAGTGGAATTTCAGATACTCGAGGCAGAACTCGCATTTGTAAAACGTAGCAAAAAAGTGATGGTAACGCCATATACAGGTGGTCAGGAAACCTACGTGGGCACGGTCAAGGGAATAAATCCCACCGTTGACAGCAAAGGCATGGTAAAAGTCATGGCAAGCGTGAAAAACAGTTCGTCAAAACTCATCGACGGAATGAACGTAAAAGTCATTGTCGAAAACTCTGTTCCAAACATGTTTGTCGTGCCCAAGGAAGCTGTAGTAGAACGGGACGGATACCACGTGATTTTTACATACAACAAAGAAACTAGACGTGCGGTGTGGACTTACGTTGACATCGTCTTCAGCAACCTTAATAGCTATGCCATAACCGGCAACGCGAAGAAGGAAACCGAAATCAAAGAAGGAGATGTCGTAATTGTTTCCGGGAACCTTAACCTGGCTGATGATACAGAGGTAAAGGCGAATTAAACATTCTAAAAACGCTCATATAACAAACTGTTTCATGTTTCGCCAACTTCTTCACCGTCCAATAGCCGTAAGCATGGTTTTGATAGCGATTACTGCAGTCGGGATACTTGCACTTACCTACATACCAGTGTCGCTGATGCCCGAGATAGACATTCCGCGCATCACTGTGCAACTGTCAAATCCAGGAGCTTCGGTTACGGAAGTGGAGCAACAGATGGTTACTCCTTTGCGCTACCAGTTATCGCAAGTGGCAGGGTTGAAAGACATCGAGACGCAGTCAAAAATGGACGCCGGTAGTATTACCCTAAAATTCGAACCTGGCAGCGACATGGATCTTCTGTTTATTGACGTGAACGAAAAGATTGACAGGGCCATGAACAACATGCCCAAAGACATGTCACGCCCCAAAGTGATAAAGGCAAGTGCCATGGACATTCCGGCATTTTACATTGATGTTACGCAAAAGGCTACTGCAGGCGACATGGGGCAACTTTCACGGCTCGTAAGAAACGTAATTACCAAGCGGATTGAGCAGTTGCCCCAAACGGCCATGGTGGATTACAGCGGTACGGTTGGCGGAGAAATTGACATTGTGCCCGATGTTGGCAAAACACAGGCACTCGGCATAACCTCGCACGACCTAGAAACAGCCATCAACGACAACAATCTTGTGATTGAAGCATTAAGTGTGGTCAGTGGCATTTACAGGTACAGCATACATTTTGATTCACAGATTCTCACAAAGCAAGACATCGAAAACGTTTACCTGCAACATGAAGGCCGCCTGTTACAGTTGAAAGATATATGCGATATCGAAGAGAAAACAGGTGTAAGAAATGGCATCGTGCGCCACAACGGCAAAGATGCCGTTACCATTGCTGTTATAAAGCAAAATGACGCGCAAATGGCTGACCTGCAGAAAAGCATAAAAAGCCTCATTGAAGATTTGCAAAGAAATTACCCCGATCTTGAATTTAGCATCACCAGAGACCAGACCGAGTTGCTGAGTTATTCGGTGAACAATTTGGAGTGGAATCTTATTCTGGGCGCAGTTCTGGCTTGTTTGATTCTGTTTGTGTTCAACGGTGGATGGCGGATTCCCTTGCTGGTGATTATATCCATGCCACTTTCGCTGATTTTCACTATTCTCTGCTTCTATGTAACGGGAATATCGCTGAATGTCATATCACTGTCAGGACTTATTCTCGGCATTGGCATGATAGTGGACAATTCCATTATCGTAATCGACAACATACGTCAGCGCGGTAATATAGTAAACGCCACAAGAGAGGTGTTCGTGCCAATGCTCAGTTCGGTGCTGACAACGTGCTCAGTATTCCTCCCGCTTATTTTCCTCAGCGGAACAGCCGGAGCATTGTTCTACGACCAAGCCATGGGTGTAACCTTTGCCTTGTTCGCCTCGCTTATCGTGGCAGCTATTGTTGTGCCAGTGTATTACTATGTGCTTTTCAAAAAGAAAAGCTGCAACCAATTGAACGAAGTAAAGGCCGAAAAACTTCTAATAGGCGTCTACGAACCGGGGATGCGATGGACTTTGCGCCACGGGAAACTGTGCATGGCGGCCTTTGTATTATGCTTTGTAATCATTGCCGTGGTTTACCCCTATATCAAAAAAGAGCGTATGCCGTATATAGAACAGAAAGATGCACTGATGAACATTGACTGGAACGCCGGCATAACGGCCGAAGAAAACGACCGCAGAGTACAGGAATTGTTAAACACGACAAAAGGGCTGATTGAAACCAACACGGCAATGGTAGGAGTACAACAGTTTATACTGTCGCACACCAAAGATATTACAAACAACGAGGCGGTGGTATATATCAAGACTAACGATGAGAAATCGCTCGATTCGGTAAAAACAATATTTTCGGACTATCTGAAAAAGCACTATTCTAATGCAAAGATGGAGTTCGGTATATCGGGGAATATTTATGACTTGATATTCCAAACAGACAAGCCCGACCTTGAAATAAGACTTCAGAAAACAGAAGGAGGCAGGCCTTCGGTAGACGTTGCAAGGCTGGTTGTTGACAGCGTTAGGAAAAGATTTCCTGACGCGGGAATCCAACCCGTACCCACCGAAAACGTACTGCGCTACATTGCCAATCCTGAACAACTGGCATTATACCACATCTCGTACAGTCAGTTGTATTCGCGCCTTAAGGAAATAGTCGGAAGCTACAAAGTGTTCGGTATAGCAGCCGGAGACCAAAGTATTCCGGTAATAGTATGCCAAGGTAAGACCAACGCTGCCGCAATAATGCAAAAAACCGTACGCAACAACGACGGAATTGATGTACCGCTACAATACGTGGTGAAGGAAACTAAGGCTGAGAACTTCAAGCGACTTAATGCCGGCCTAGAAGGCGAATACTATTCGATAGTCATTAAAAGCGCATCAGACAAAAATATAAAGAGTATTGTTGACTATGTAGAGAAACTGAGCGAACAGAAGTTTCAGAACCTGAAATGCTCGTTTCACGGCAACTACTACGACTCGCGAAAGATGATACAGGAACTTGCCATGGTTTTGTGTGTGGCATTGCTGTTACTGTATTTTATTCTCGCAGCTCAGTTTGAGAGCCTCATTCAACCCGCAATAATTCTTGCAGAGATAGTTATTGACGTGTGCATCGTGCTTTTAGCCTTATGGGCTATGGGTGAATCAGTAAACATCATGTCTATGATCGGCCTTGTTGTGATGAGCGGTATTATTATCAATGACTCAATATTGAAGGTCGACACTATAAACAACCTGTACAGGCACGGAAAAAACTCTCTCCTGCGTTCTATAATCGTTGCAGGACAAATGCGCCTACGCCCTATAGTCATGACTTCGTTGACAACAATCCTGGCTTTAGTGCCGTTCCTCAACAAAAACGACATGGGTTCCGCCCTGCAGTTTCCATTGTCAGTTACCATTGTCATTGGCATGATTGTCGGTACGGCCGTGAGTCTGTTCTTTGTCCCCCTACTCTACTTCATAATCTATAGATGGAAAGAAAGGGGTTCGCGGCGACAACTTACATAAAACAGCACGGCTATGAAGCACTCGTTTTCCATACTTCTGGCCATATGCATACTGATGGTAATCGGTGTGGCTCTTTCCCCACGTCTCGACATAAGCAATAAGCCGGCTCCACGACAGGGCAAATCACTGACCATTTCATACAGCTGGCCCAGAGCCTCGGCCAACGTGGTTGAACAGAATGTAACGTCGCGCATCGAAGGTTTGGTAAGTTCCGTGCGCGGAGTGGAATCTGTGTCGTCCGTATCGTATTTCGGTTCGGGAAACGTAACGGTTAGGCTGAAGAAAAACGCATCTGTTTCGAGCGTGAAATTCGAAATTGCTTCATTATTGCGACAAATAAGGGACAAGCTGCCCAAAGGAGTTTCATATCCCGATTTGTCGGGCGGAGAAGTTGTAACCGGAAAGGAACGCGAAACCAATTACCCGATACTAACATACCGCATCAACGCCCCGATGCCCGATTTCAATATAAGAAAACGGGCAGAGCGTGCCATAAAACCGCGGTTGGAACGCATAGAGGGAGTAAGGGCTGTAGACATTTCTGGAGGAATTGACAGGTATCTAGAAATATCATACGATGCCGAGCAATTGGCCCTTTACAATCTCACTTCGGCCGACTTGGAGGAAGCTATACGCAATTACCTTGGCAGGCAGGATATAGTAGGCGACATCATCAAACACGACACTCAAGGCCGGGAAGAAAGAATTTCCCTATTCCTTGCAGTTAGCGCAGATCAAGGAGTGTTGGAGTCTATTCCCGTCAAGACCATAGACGGGAAAATAATATATCTCAACGACCTCGCCAAGTGTGAATATAAGGAAAGGGATCCCTGGGGCTACTATCGGGTAAATGGGATGAATACCGTTTATATGAACGTATTTGCAGAAGAGGATGCGAGTATACGCCGTGTGGCGTCGCAAGTGAAAAGCAAAATGGAAAAACTTTCGCAGGCCAACCCTGAATTGAAATGCACCCTGACATACGACAAAGCCGAAGAACAATTCTCCGATTTTGAAACCTTGATAACCAGAAGCGGTATGTCGCTTCTGTTACTGTTGCTTTTCGTGTTTGTGTGCAAAAGAAATTTCAGGCATCTGTTTATCGTGTTTCTTTCATTACTGGCCAACATTCTTATTGCGGTTATATTCTACAAACTCTTCGACATGCGGCTGCAACCGTTTTCAATGGCGGGAATCACAGTATCGCTCAGTCTGATTATCGACTCCACAATAGTGATGACCGACCACTACAGTTATCATCACAATTTCAAAGCCTATCCGGGAGTTATCGGAGCGATGCTCACTACCATTGGAGCGCTGGTGATTGTTTTCTGGCTGCCCGACTATATAAAAAACGACCTCTATGACTTTTCGTGGATGATAATCATCAACCTGGCTGTGGCGCTACTTGTTTCGGCGTTGTTTGTACCGGCATTGATCGACAAATTGCACTACAACAGCCGGCAAAAGGGCAAGCCCCACAACCTTCGGTTCATTCTTCTATGGAACAAGTTTTACCGCCGCTACCTCGCCGCCAGCCAACATCGCGTAAAACGTTGGGTGATGGTAGCCGCAACTGCAGGCCTGTTCGGCTGGTCGCTGTACCTTTTTATCGATACCCTTGACTCTAACACCTACAGCCCTGAACCCGAAGAGATAAAACTACACATAAACGGACGAATGCCATTGGGGGGCACACCTAAACAGCTGAACGAAAAAGTAGAAACCATAGAGGCTTTCATATCGCAGTTCAAGGAAGTGAAACGATACGAAACCAACATAGGCACATGGGGGGCTGAAATTGTTGTGGAATTCAAACCAGAACACATACACACCAATTTCCCCTATACTTTCGAGAACAAGACAATCGGAAAACTTATAACTATAGGTGGGGCCGATTGGAGCACATGGGGTGTGAGCAAACGAGGATTCAGCAATTCGCTTAACTTGCAGTATCGCGGCAGCAACATCGAGATAACCGGATATGAATACAACCGCCTCCGCCGTTATGCCGAAGAAATTAGCAAGCGCCTTAAGCAGAACAACCGCGTGATGGACCTCACCATTGAAACTCCCGGCCACGAACGTCAGGAAGACGAGTTTCATGTGGAATACGGCAAGGATATGCTGCGTCTTGCCGGCGTAACCGTACAAGATGTGCACAATACACTTTCAAGCACTCTTGCCCAACGCGAAATGGGGAGAAGATTCGGTTCCGACCAGCCAACCGACTATGTGCTGCGGCCAAAACAAAACGAAGAATTCGACTTGTGGCAACTTGAAAATTCATTTCTAAAAATCGGCGACCGTGATGTACGCGCTACCGATTTCATGAATATAAACAAGCGGGAGGCACAGAACTGTATTCCCCGCGAACGGCAAGAATACGTGCTGCGAGTGGCTTTCAATGTGCTTGGCTCATACAAATACGCGAACAAATACATAAAGAGCATTACCGATGAATTCAACTCCAAATTTCCCGTCGGTTTTCGCTGTGTAAACAAAACCTATGGCAACTATGAAGATAATGGCACACAATACTGGCTTATAGCCCTGGTGGTTGTCATAATATTCTTTATCTGCACAATACTGTTTGAAAGCCTTTACAAAGGACTGGTTATAATTTTACTTATCCCCGTTTCGCTTACCGGACTGTTTCTTGCCTATCACTTTGCCGGCATAGAATTCGGAACAGGTGGGTTTGCCGCCATGGTAATGCTCTGCGGACTGACCGTAAACAACGGCATATACATTATGAGGGAGCGTTCCTACACGCGAAACTACCAGCAAGCCTACAACCACAAGATAATTCCCATTTTCCTCACAGTTTTCTCAACCATACTCGGATTCCTGCCATTTCTATTCGACGGTCCGGGCGACAGGTTCTGGTTCTCGTTTGCAATAGGTTCTATCTGCGGTTTGGTGTTTTCTTTCATTTCGGTTGTGCTGACAATGCCGCTGTTTATGAAGATAGACAATAAACGCGCAAAAGCAAACCAACACAATACTTAGACAAAATATTCGAGTACTTACAGGAAAGAATTCTTGTACCAACGCTTCTTGCACCAGAAAAAGTCAGAACATTTCTAAAAAACTCCCTATAAGACCTTAGGTACGTCTATCGGTTGCCGAATCAAAAAGTGTCAACAACAGTGTTAGTTTTTCCCGTCCTATAAGCCGAAAAAAACACACGGCTTGTCGTAAAAACGATGTCTGACATAATTTAAATTCCAAGGCATCTTGTTTAAATTATGTCAGACATCGTTTTTGCAAGATACTGAGCATCTTTTATTCTGGCAAAATAGCTGTAAATCGAATGATACTTTCAATCACGATATCAGGCTTTGTCTAAACAATTTATTGTTGTTCAGTAAAACTTTTTATGTATAAAATCCTTTTTCAGAAGAATTAATTATATATCCGCAATGTAGTCCTGGAACATATCTACTTCGCTGTTTTCGTACATTAGAAAACTGTAATAAAAATCCCGCACTTCGTTTGAAATGCGGGATTTTTATGTTTGTCAGTAAATTTAGTTAGCCATCTCGGAAATAAACTTTATTCTCACAAGTCTCACTTCCTCTTCTGTGTAATCCTCGTCAAGATTGTCCATCGCCTCGTCGATAGAATCGGTTTCGGAACTCTTGAAATAGGAATAGATGTCTTCCACACGGTCGTCGTCCATATTTTCCACAAGGAAATAGTCGATATTGATACGGGTGCCGGAATAAACTATAGCCTCCATTTCATCGAGAAGTTCGTTGAATTCCAATCCATTCACCATAGCAATGTCGTTGAGATCGCCTTTGCGGTCGATGGCATGTATTATCGCTACTTTAACTTTCGATTTCTTTGCCACCGTACGTACACTCATGTCTTCAGGGCGCTCAATGTCATTTTCCTCGCACCAGCGTTTTATCAACTCGCAAAACTCTTTGCCGTAGCGACGTGCTTTTCCGGCGCCCACTCCGGGAATGTTTTGCAACTCTTCGGCGGTTATGGGATAAAGTGTAGCCATCGCTTCGAGCGACTGATCCTGGAAAATCACATAGGGCGGTATATCCAGTTTGTTTGACAGTTCCTTCCTTAAATCACATAGCATTTGGTAGAGCGCCGGGTCTACGGCATTAGCTCCACCATCGTGCATGGTAGCGTCAGTTTCTTCTTCGTTAAATTCGTTGTCTTTTGTTACCATAAAAGTTGTAGGCTTTTTAATGAATCTGCGTCCTTTCTCAGTCAATTTCAATACGCCGTAATCCTCCACGTTCTTCTCCAGGTATCCCGAAAGTTCGGCCTGGTTTATCACTGCGTTGAGCATACGTTCGTCTTCTTCCTCACAGATTCCAAATGTTTCAAGTTCGTCATGATGTCGCTCCATTGTATCTTGCGTTTCTCGTCCATAGAGCACATCTTTAATATAATCGTCTTTAAAGTTCTCTTTTGTCAACTGCACCGTAAGCAATACATTCTGCAGCAACTCCCCTGCCTCTATCTTAGTCTTGGGATGCAGACAGTTGTCACAGCATTCGCAATTTTCCTTATTGTATTCCTCTCCAAAATAATGGAGTAACAGTTTGCGCCGGCACACAGTGCTTTCGGCATAATTCGACGTTGCACGCAGGAGTTGCCTTCCGATATCTTGTTCGGCAATCGGTTTCCACTCCATGAGCTTTTCAAGTTTGCGCAAATCGTCCTTCGAATAAAAAGCGATGCACTTACCCTCTCTTCCGTCGCGTCCCGCACGCCCCGTCTCTTGATAGTATCCTTCAAGACTCTTTGGCATGTCGTAATGAATAACGAAACGAACGTCGGGCTTGTCTATTCCCATTCCAAAAGCAATTGTGGCGACAATCACATCTATTTTCTCCATAATGAAGTCGTCTTGCGTTTTAGAACGGGCTGATGCGTCCATACCGGCATGGTAAGGTGCGGCTGCAATATCGTTAGTCTGCAACACGGCAGCAAGTTCTTCCACACTCTTTCGCGACAAGCAATATATAATGCCGCTTTTGCCTGCGTTCTGCTTGATAAACTTAATGATTTCCTTGTTTATATTTTTCGTCTTGGGCCTTACTTCGTAGTAGAGGTTGGGACGATTAAAGGAACTCTTGAAGTCTGTTGCATCTTCTATAGACAATGTGCGTTTTATATCGCTTTTTACCTTATCGGTAGCTGTTGCCGTGAGTGCAATAATCGGTGCACGACCGATTTTGTCTATTATATTTCGCAGGTTGCGATATTCCGGACGGAAATCATGCCCCCATTCTGAAATACAATGGGCTTCATCGATGGCAAAAAAGGAAATTTTGGCATTTCTAAGGAATTCCACGTTTTCTTCTTTTGTCAATGATTCCGGCGCAACGTATAAAAGTTTGGTCTTACCTGATTTTATATCGTCTTTCACCTGTTCTATCGCCGGCTTGTTGAGCATAGAATTCAGAAAATGCGCAACGCTGTCGTTTTCGCAGGTGTTACGAATCATATCAACCTGGTTTTTCATAAGCGCAATGAGAGGTGAAACAACAATCGCCATACCTTCCATGATCAGGGCGGGCAATTGATAGCAGAGAGACTTGCCTCCACCTGTTGGCATAAGCACAAAGGTGTCATTGCCAGCGAGGACGTTGCGTATAATCGCCTCCTGATCGCCTTTGAACTTATCGAAACCGAAATATTGTTTCAGTTCGTTTGTCAGATTTATCTCTTTGTTTGCCATTTTCTTTATAAGCTACCAAGTCGTATAGACAAAAATAACTATTTATTTCAAACTCTCATGCTGTGGTGGAGCAAAAAATAAGTTCTGCTGCTTTTAGTGCCGCTCTTTCGCTTATCCAGCCGTTTTCAGTGCCGGTCCAGCCAAATTTTCCGACTTTTCAACCTGCTGTTTTGCGTATTCCAGTTTCACACGATATGTTTTCACGTTTTTCGAGGGCAGTTCAAACATTACGTCTTTCATTATTGCTTCAACTATAGCCCGTAATCCGCGTGCGCCAAGTTTGAATTCCAATGTTTTGTTTACGATATAGTCGAGAACTTCATCGTCAAAAGTAAGTTTCACTCCGTCTATTTTCATCAACTTTGTGTATTGCTTTATAATAGAGTTCTTCGGCTCGGTGAGGATTCGGCGCAACGCTTCTTTGTCAAGCGGGTCAAGATGCGTAATTATAGGCAAGCGTCCCACTATCTCGGGTATGAGTCCAAACGATTTGAGATCTTGCGGAGCCACATACTTCATCAGGTTAGAACGGTCTATCTGCATATTGCTCTGTACAGAGTCGTAACCTATTGTATGGGTATTGAGACGCTGTGCAATACGGTCTTCAATTCCTTCGAATGCCCCACCGCATATAAACAATATGTTATGGGTATTGATATGTACGTACTGCTGTTCGGGGTGTTTGCGCCCGCCGGCAGGGGGTACGTTTACCATCGTTCCTTCGAGGAGTTTGAGCATGGACTGTTGCACTCCTTCACCGCTTACATCGCGAGTGATTGACGGATTGTCGCCTTTGCGCGCAATTTTGTCTATTTCGTCAATAAACACAATACCTTTTTCTGTTTTTGCCACGTCGTAGCCCGAAGCCTGATAGAGACGCGAAAGAATGCTTTCCACATCTTCGCCCACATATCCTGCTTGAGTAAAAACAGTAGCATCTACAATTGTGAACGGTACGTTTAGAATTTCAGAAATAGTGCGTGCGAGCAGAGTCTTACCTGTCCCCGTTGGGCCGAGCATCAAGATATTTGATTTTTCAATGTCCACTCCGTCGCCGTCATTCTTTTGCGTTAGCCGTTTATAGTGATTGTAAACAGCTACACACAATGTGCGTTTTGCGTCTTCCTGTCCTATTACGTATTGGTCGATATATTCCTTGATTTCTTTGGGTTTGGGAATATCGGTTATGCTTACGTCTTCGGTTGTATTTGCTGCCGTTTCCTTGTTTTGCGGTATGGGCAATCCTTTTTGCTTACGAATTTGGTCGTAAATTGCAATGATTTCTCTCGCACAGTCCTCACAAACCGAAGTTCCCATGCCATTGCCGACAATGGTCTTGAGTTCGGTCATTTCTTCTGTGCGGCCGCAGAAAACGCAACTTATTTCTTTAGTTTTTTTCGTCATTTTCCGCGTACGAGTATTTTGTCTACCATTCCGTAGTCGAGAGCTTCCTGTGCCGTCATCCAATAGTCGCGGTCGGAGTCCTGCCACACTTTGTCGAATTCTGTATGTGAGTGTTCTGCTATTATGGAATAGAGTTCTTTTTTGAGTTTTTGTATTTCGCGTGCGGTAATTTCTATATCTGAAGCTTGCCCTTGTGCTCCGCCCATCGGTTGATGAATCATCACACGACTGTGCTTGAGTGCAGAGCGTTTGCCTTCTTTTCCTGCCACGAGCAATACAGCAGCCATCGAAGCCGCCATACCGGTGCAGATAGTTGCCACGTCGCAATTCACAAACTGCATGGTGTCGTAGATGCCGAGTCCTGCATAAACCGAACCGCCCGGAGAATTGATATATATGGATATGTCTTTTCCGGGGTCCGCAGAGTCGAGATACAACATTTGGGCCTGCAATGTATTTGCGGTGTAGTCGTCAATCTGTGTGCCGAGAAAAATGATGCGATCCATCATTAAAC
Organism: bacterium; assembly: GCA_963660485.1. Taxonomy (GTDB): domain Bacteria; phylum Bacteroidota; class Bacteroidia; order Bacteroidales; family Bacteroidaceae; genus UBA6398. The sequence goes on from CAVKYH010000016.1 coordinate 25,359, forward strand.
GCGAGAAAACGTCCATTTGCGTTACGTTCAACTGGCGTTCTTCGAGAATGTAAGGGTTCAGATACTGGTTTTGCGCCTTTATCACATCGTCAACCACCATGCTGTTTATGCCAAGGTGCTTGACGGCGTAGTTTCTGAAGTCGTCTTTAACGGTCATGTTTTGATGTTTTGTTTTGAATTTCTGAACAGTGCGAGTAAAATCCCCGCTACTCTTTACGCAAAGATATATAAATCCTATATTATGCGAAAACTTTTTTGCCCAAATTATTTTCAGGAAATACGCGGCTTGCTGTTTACGGAAGCCATTATATATATTGTATGTCATGGCTGTTTTCGCAAGTTTTTTGTCAGCACAACGTATAACAATACCTGCTCTATAAAAATCGTTGACCGAACGGAACGACTTCTGAACAGCAAAGCGCCAAACAGAAAGAGCAGGAATTTTTCGTTATGCTCCATATATTATTACTACTTTTGCTACAAGTTTTTAGAGCTATGCAAAGCGTTGGACGTAATGCCTAAGAAGGTTCCGAAATCTTCGTTTATTGCATTTCATAGTCCATACTGCTGTTTGTTGCTCAAACTTTCGGCCTAAGCATAGAAACTTTTAGGCAAAACCAAACGTAAAAAAAGATGATATATCGGCTAAGTTTCCATATTGACTACCATACAAACACCAACCAGACGGTTGCCGTGAAAATCACCGGCGACAAAGGTCATGCGGCATCAACTGTAGGTCTTTCCTCCTCCGATGCCAACGCATGGAGCGGCGTTGTTGAACTGCCGTTAACTGCCGGAGTTTTGTATTCCTACAATTATATTATTCTCGAAAACGGCAATGAGATTGCCAAGGAAGTGGATTTTCCCAAACGCACATTTTTGCCCGATGAAAAAAACGGCTGTTTGGGCTTCTATGATACGTGGAGATATGACATAAGACAGACCAATTACAACAACTCTGCACTGTCGAAAATAACATTCCCATATATCGAAAAAACGAAGTCTGACATTGTTGAAATAATGTCTGACATCGGAGAAAGCATAAACCGTGTTGTTTTTAAGGCATGTGTTCTCACTCCGAAAAAAGGCAATTTTAAGGTTTTCATAACCGGGGAAAATGACATTCTCGGGAATTGGAATCCCGAAAAAGGCATTGAAATGAAACGCGTGTCAAACTACGAATACGCGGCAAATATACCTTGTTCGAATTGCAATGCCTTTCGTTATAAATATGTTGTGATATACAATGATAACACGCTGTGGGAGAATGGAGAAAACCGATTTGTTCAAATCGATAATTCAATACCTGCAACCATTATCAATGACGGGTGGCTCAGAATACCTTCTTTCACAGATTGGCGAGGGTGTGGCATCGTTGTTCCGCTTTTTTCTTTGCATTCCCAGGGCAGTGATGGCATCGGAGACTTTGCGGATCTCAAAAAACTCGTAAAATGGAGCTCCGAAGTGGGTTTTTCGGCAATCCAACTCCTTCCGATAAACGATACAACCACATTTGGAACGTGGCGCGACTCATATCCTTACAACACGGTCTCATCTTTCGCATTAAATCCCATATACATCAATCTCAAAGGCGCAGGTTGTTGTCTGAAAAAGCCATACAAAACAAACGACAACACGCAGGTTGATTATGAAGCGGTATATAAATATAAATCCGATGCTTTAAGGGAATTATACAAAAGAGAAAAAGCAAAACTACAAGCTAACAAAGCATACTGCAACTTCAAAAAGCGCAACGCTTCCTGGCTTGATTCCTATGCCGTCTATTGCGCTCTGCGGAATAAGTACAACAGTTTGGATTTCACGGAATGGAAAGGCTACGAAAAGTACGATAGCAAAAAAGCAGAGCAGGACAAAAAGTTGCAGGAACAGGCGGAATATTATAGATATGTACAGTTCGTCGCTTTTTCCCAAATGACAGACGCAAAAGAATACGCAAGCAGCAAGCATATAATCCTTAAAGGCGACATTCCGATAGGAGTAAACCTGAATTCCTGCGACGTGTGGACAAATCCATCGCTTTTCAATAAAGACATGTCCACCGGTGCGCCCCCCGATTACTTTTCTGCTGACGGACAGAACTGGGGATTTCCAACTTACAACTGGGACGAGATGGCAAAAGACGGATATTCGTGGTGGAAAAACCGACTTGAAATCATGTCTCTCTTCTTTGATGCGTACAGAATAGACCATGTTCTCGGCTTTTTCAGAATTTGGGAAATTCCCCGCAAATATACGAGCGCCAAATTCGGACACTTCTCCCCTGCCCTCCCATATTCCGAAAACGAACTGCTTGATTATGGCTTCAACATAAAGCCTGAACATATTGACACCCTTTTCTTTAAGGATAAGAACGATTCCGAGAAATATCTTCCCGTAATCGATGCGCACGATGTCCCGCAATATCTCGATTTGGACGCACAGCAACGAAACGCATTCAATAACATTCGCAACGATTTCTATGGGCATAGAAACGAAAAGCTATGGGAAACCGGCGCAGTTGAGAAACTGGGGAAAATAACAAGCGTTACCGGAATGCTGACATGCGCAGAAGATTTGGGCATGCTGCCTGCGTGTGTGGGCAATGTGCTTGAACAGTTGAACATTCTCTCGCTCGAAATACAAAGCATGCCCAAACAAAGCGGCAAGGAGTTCGCAAATACGGCGCAATACCCTTACCGTTCGGTTGCTACGCTTACCACTCACGACATGCCCTCGTTTCGTTTGTGGTGGAAGCGCTATCCAGAAGTTGCCAATCGTTATGCCGAGAAAATATTGGGCTGGCATTCCGATATACCCCAAGATGCGAGCGTTGACATCTGTACGAAAGTGATTGAAGACCATTTGAAATCTCCGTCGATGCTTTGTCTGCTTTCTTTTCAGGACTGGAGTTCGATTTGCGACGAATCACGTGCCGACAATGTGGACTTGGAGCAAATCAACAACCCCGCAAACAGCAAACAATATTGGCGCTACAAAATGCATCTCTCGATTGAAGATTTGGAACAGGCGGATAAGTTTTCTGCAAAAATCCGCAAGATGATTTCAGAAGCGGGCAGAGATTTGTTCGTGTAAGTTTTGCCACAAAGCAAATATTGTATAATTTAGCGTGAAATAACTATCATTTATGCGAAAGATAATATCATTTGTAATTGCATGCTTTTTGTTCTCCGGAATACAGGCACAAAATAAAAACAAAAAGGCTGCTGTTTCCACGCCCAAGCACAGCATTGAAGAACTAATGGAATCATACAAATTCCAAGAGGCTGCCACGCAAATTGAGAAAGAACTTCAAACGGCTAAGCGCAAACAACTCGATACCGAAAAGCTTGATGAGCAACTCGCCACCGCAAACATGGGGCAGAACATGCTTTCAAGTACGGAAGATATCGTTTTCATCGATTCCATTGTCGTGGAAAAGCAAAAAGCATTGGGAGTTTATCGCATCGGCAACGAAGCCGGGAAAATCGATTACCTTAAGAATTTGTTTAAAGGCGCAAAACTTTCGCAGGAGGTCGGGAATACGGTTGCCTATACCCCGCAACTTCTCGACAAAATATATTACAGCGATGTAAAGGACAGTGCTTTTTATTTGTTTGTGCGTGATCGTTTGGACGATAAATGGAGCGAGGCAAAACAAGCGCAGGGACTCGAAGATTTCGGATACGACCAAATCACCCCGTTTGTGCTCAACGACGGTTCTACCTTGTATTTCGCAGCAAAAGGAGAGGAAAGTTTGGGCGGATACGACATTTTTATGTCAAGATATTCCCAGGACCAGGGAGAGTTTCTCAAACCTGAGAATATCGGAATGCCTTTCAATTCTCCGGCAAACGACTATCTTTATGTCATAGATGAGGCAAACAATTTAGGTTGGTTCGCTACCGACCGCCGACAACCCGAGGGAATGGTTTGCGTGTATGTTTTCATTCCAAACGAAACGCGCAAAACCTACGACCAGGACAATTTCGGAGAGTTGATACCGAATTTTGCCAAAATCAATTCGATTAAAGATACATGGGCGGGCGAGAACGACCGTGTGAAAGCGGCTACCGAAAGGCTCAAAAACGTTTTTGCCGGAAACGAAACGGAACAAACTTCACACGAATTCCTTTTTGTAGTGAACGATGCCAAGACATATCATTCCGTTCAGGATTTCAAAAATGCAAAAGCCAAAGGATACGCCACACAATGGGTGGAAGCAAAAAAGATGTATGATGCCCAAAGCAAACAGCTGGAAGCAGACAGAGATACATACGCCAAAGCTGACACTAACGGCAAGAAAGGAATGACTGCTAAGATTCTTGGCGAAGAGAAGGAGTTGGAAAAACTTTCCGCTACTATATCAAAATTGGAAAAGCTCATTCGTCAGGAAGAATTGAAGTGATTTACCCCGCCTTTCGCGACTAAAAAACAATCCGAAAACAACTGCCGACAAGGGCATGTTGGTTATCAAAAAAACGACATCAGATGCCGTAAAAACTCCAAGGCATCTAATTTAAATTCCGACGCATCTAATTTAAATTACATGGCCCGGAGTTTTTGCGATATCCGACATATTTCGGAGAACAATTTACAAAGTTTAGAACAAACTGAATATCAATCAAATATCAGACAACAATATCATATACGCAATGGAAAGGTATTACGCACCATCTGAACTGATAATAAATAACGACGGTTCGGTTTTTCACCTTCACGTCAAGCCCGAACAGATAGCCCATAAAATAATACTGGTGGGCGATCCAGGGAGAGTAAATCTCGTTGCAGGAAATTTTGACTCAGTGGAATTTGAAATTCAAAACCGCGAATTTCACACCGTTACAGGATTATACAGAAGCAAAAGAATAAGTGTTATTTCCACGGGCATAGGTTGCGGAAACATTGACATTGTGATGAACGAACTCGACGCACTTTGCAATATCGATTTCAATACGCGCACCGACAAATCCCAAACCACGAGTTTGGAAATAGTAAGAATCGGGACTTGCGGAGGGTTGCAGGAAAACACAAAACTCGGAACTTTCATCTGTTCACAGGAATCTATCGGACTGGACGGGTTGTTGAACTTCTATCATAAGCGTTCGGAAATTTGCGATTCTGATTTGGAGAAAAAATTCATAACCCACATGAAATGGAACGATTGGCGATGTGCCCCTTACCCTTATGTGGCTAAAGAAGATAAAGAGCTTACCGCGCGTATTGCCGGAAACGACGCCGTGAAAGGCATCACAGTTTCGGCAGGCGGGTTCTTTGCTCCACAAGGTCGTTTTCTGAGAGGCGAACCTGCCGATTTGCAACAAAACGAAAACATAGAATCGTTCACATACAACGGCATGCGCATAACCAACTACGAGATGGAAAGCGCGTCAACGGCAGGACTGGCATCAATATTGGGGCACAAAGCTGCGTGTATCTGTATGGTGGTGGCAAACAGGCGACAAAAGGAAGCGTTCACCGATTACAACAAGAAAATGAACGAGTTGATTAAATTAGTATTAGAACGAATTTAAGTAAACACACACATAATAAATGGCAGAAACAATATGTGCAATAGCCACTGCGGCGGGCGGTGCTTTGGGTATAATAAGAGTTTCGGGAGATGAAGCCGTGAGCATTTCTTCCAAGATATTTTTCCCGCACAATGGTAAAGATTTCAACGACATTGCCGCAAACCATGCAACATTCGGCTATATAGAAAACCAAGGACAAGTGGTAGACGAAGTTGTAGCCACCCCCTACTCCGCTCCTCATTCCTACACGGGCGAGAACGCAGTGGAATTTTCCTGTCATGGCTCGCAATATATATTGTCGCGCATAATAGAACTGCTCATAACCCATGGCTGCCGACTCGCAAAGCCGGGAGAATATACCGAACGGGCTTTCCTTAACGGCAAAATGGATCTTAGTCAGGCCGAAGCCGTGGCAGATGTGATTGCAGCCAATTCGGAAAGATACAACCGCATTGCCATAAACCAGTTGCGCGGCGGATTCAGAAAGTTGATAGACCAAATGCACGACAAAATCCTTGACCTGCGTTCCATGCTTGAACTAGAACTCGACTTTTCCGACCATGAAGATTTGGAATTTGCCCAACGGCCGCAATTGTTGCAAATGGCAAACGAGATAAAGGAGCAAATGGATAGCTTGACCTCTTCGTTTGCATCGGGAAACACCATTAAAAACGGCATTCCCGTTGCGATTATTGGTAGTCCGAATGTAGGAAAATCTACACTTATGAATGCCATTCTCAAAGACGACCGCGCAATCGTGAGCGACATTCCCGGAACCACGCGCGACACTATCGAAGAAAAAATATACATCGACGGATTGGAGTTCCGCCTTATCGATACCGCGGGAATAAGGGCCACAGACGACAAAATAGAGAACCTGGGAATAAACCGCACTATAGATGCAATGAAAAAAGCACAAACCGTGATTTGTATCGTGAATGTGGAAAAACCGGAGGTTGACACAGAAGCATTCAAAAGCTTGGCGGATTCTACATCAGTCATCGTCGCAATAAACAAGATCGACTTGGCTGAAAACACAGACATTCTGCACAATTTAGGAGAAGACATTACCGCAAAAATATCCGCAATTACAGAAAATAAGCCCGAAATCGTTTACATTTCAGCAAAAAACGGTACGGGAATAGAGCTACTAAAAAAGAAATTGGTTGAAGTACAGGGAATAAGCGCTTCGTTTTCGTCTGACACGGTAATTGTAAACAAACGCCACTACGAAGCATTGTCGCAAGCCTCAATAAACATGACAAAAGTAATAGACGGCATAACTTCAAGACAAAGCGCCGAAATTGTAAGCCTCGATCTGCGCCAAGTAGACTTTAACCTCACAGAAATCAACGGCGCAACAACTCCCCAAAGCGTACTAAACAATATCTTTTCCAAGTTCTGCGTGGGCAAATGACTGGCAATTAGAGACTGGCAACTATAAGTAAAGACAAGTATTAAGGCGTTCAGTTTGAGCGCCTTTTCTTATGTTCGGCTGTCGACGTTTTAATTGGTAGAACCTGTTTCTACCTATTTTTCACTCCATTTTTGAACCATATTTGTTGCTCGTCTGCTACTCGGGTCAAGTCGCTCTGCTCGGTAGTGGATGGTGTTCACACTCGTTCACGCGGATTCACGCTCATTCAAACGAGTTCACAGAAACAGCTCCATGAGTGACACAAATTTATATTCAAACAATGGCAACATCAACCATTAGAATCAAAAAGACATGTCAGTGGTGTGGAAAGGAATTTGAGGCTCAGAAGACCACTACACAGTTCTGCTGCAAAAGATGTGCAGAACACGCCTACAAAGAGAGAAAACGACAGGAACGAAAGAAGATCACAGAGAGCAATGACATGATAACTGCTCGTGAAAACGAAATTCAAGGCATCGGCAACAGAGATTATCTTTCCATTGCAGATGTCGCAAAAATCCTGAATGTAACAAAGCGTGCTGTCTATAACCTTATTTATCGAGGTACGCTAAAAGCCTATAGGTTATCATCGCAATGGGCCGTAATCAAGAAAGCGGATATTGACGCTATGATTGAATCACGCCCTTATGAAAGGAAACCCAAGGTATTGGCAATAGTTGCCAATGAGAACGAAGAGGCGATTACTGAGTTCTACACTACGAAGGAGATTATTGAAAAATTCGGGGTCAGCAATTCGTGGGTGTTCGCCCAGGCGAAACGCCACAATATCCCGAAGGTGTATCATCGCGGCAAGACACTCTGGAGCAAGACACATTGCGACCGGGTGTTTGCAGCAAAACCTGAGCCGCCAAAAGATGAAGACTGGATATCATATTCGGATGTCCGGGCTGAGTATGGCCTGACGCATGACCAGCTCCACAATTATGTGAAGTATCACGGTCTGCGCCGCAAGAAAGTCGGCAAGTACACCTACATACTCAAATCGGAAATCGACGCTATTCTCAGACCTCCGACACTCTAATCAGCACGGTTTCCGGTTATCTACAGGTTATCAGGCCAATAACTTGATAGCTGTCGCATAACCGGTGACTTTTGCGGAAACAAATCATTAAAATCAGACTCAAATGGATATATGCACCAAAGTCACTTTACGACAGCGCCTTCTCAAATCGGGTAAGATCACGCTGTATTTCGACTATTACCCTTCCATCAGAAACCCGAAAACAAACCGCATGCAGCGCCATGAATATCTCGGCATCTATTTGTATGGCAATCCAGTCAATAAGGTTCAGCGCGATTTCAACCAATCAATGCTCGAAAAAGGCGAGCTACTGCGCTGCCGCCGTCAGGAACTAGTTATAAACCGACAGTTCGGTTTCATCGACCACAGCCAACAGAAAGAGGATTTCCTCGCCTATTACGAGGAGGCGACAAGAAAGAAATCCAATACCAAGTGGCGCATCAGCTATAAACATTTCCACGTATTTACCGGAGGCAAATGCACGTTCGGAGATATAACCGTTGACCTCTGCAACAGATTCCGTGACTATCTCCTAAATGCGAAACAGCTCAAGCATACGAAGAAAAAGTTGACGTGCAACGCCGCAGCCGGATATTTCTCCACATTCCGAGCTTTACTCAAAAAGGCTTATAAGGAGAAGCTCCTCACCGAGAATATCAACGATTTTCTTGAATACATCGAATGGGAGGATGTCGAAAAAGAGTTCCTGAACCAGGACGAACTTATCCGACTTGCGCAGACACCCTGCGAAAGCGAGGTGCTACGCCGTGCATCGCTGTTCTCATGCCTCACCGGTCTGCGTTTCAGCGACATTCGGAATCTCGAATGGAAGAACATACAGGAGGTTGCCGGAATTGGCTTGTGCATTGTGATAAAGACGCAGAAAACAAAAACTGCCGCCACACTCCCTCTTTGTGAGGATGCCATTGAACTTATAGGAGAAAGAAGGAACGGCTCGGTGTTTCCCGGCTTCAAGAAGACTCTCACAGCCAAACCGCTGAAGGATTGGATAAAGGCCGCGAGAATTGACAAGCACATCACGTTCCATTGTTTCCGCCACACCTACGCCACGCTCCAGATGGCCATGAGTAGCAATCCATACGTGGTAAGTCAGGCACTGACGCACAAGAACATTGAGACCACCATGCGCTACACGCACGAGATTCCGACAGCCCTACTCGACACTCTCGGCAAAATCATCATCAAACCAAAATAGAGAAATATCAAGAGCGCTCCAAACGACCATTCTTTAGTCCGTTACCGCATGGTAGCGGACTATTTTGTGCTAAAAAGACGGGAAATTGCTAAAAGCGACATCCGATGATAAAAAAAGTGTCCAACATTTTGTTTTTAGCAATCGGCTCAATGTAATTTTGTCGGACAATCTTCAAAAATTCTCTCATCAATGGACACGACAAACAAAGACAATACGCTGAGAATCTTAACCGTACTATATTCGGTCACTTTCTCCCTTGTAGCATTGCGGACAGCATCCTCCGCCTTCGACGAATCATCCGGTAGCGGAAATCTCATATCATTCCTTCTGAATACCCTTTGGATCTTTTCCCTTTATGAGATTCCGTTCCTCATGGCTGTCTATGTGGCAGGGCCGATGGTAAACGATGCCATGCCGACATTATTTGAGCTTATAAGGAAGCGGTTGGCCGCGATGAAAAGCTTCCTTAATAATAAGACTAAACAAACGGACAATCCCGAAACAAACAAAACACCTGCCAAGATTACAGGAACATCGACAACCGAGGATCAACAAATCACGGATTTATCTGATGAGATTATCGGTTATGTCTCCAAGACATTTGAGAACATATTGGCTTCCGACCAGATCGATAAACTTCTCAATAATTTCCGTAATCTCAACAACAGGCAACCATACGAAGTTGTGGAAAAGAAGAAGCTCCAAGGAGTTTTTGAATTCGATTTTATTCATTTCGCGTGGAATGTATGCAAACGCATTCACAATCCGGCCTCATGTCCTAAGATATTCGGCTTCGCCACAGCCGAATTGGTAAAGGAATCATTCCCGTTGACCCTTCAGAACTATTCTCTTAACACGATTAAATGTCGTCTGAAGGATTCGGAGGTGACAACCAAATTCCAGCTAAAGATAATTGATGTCGGGCAACCGTTGACTCCTTTCATATTTCCGTTGGCGGAAGAGAGGCAATAATGCTCCGGTTATGGGTTATCTATGGTTATCAGGGCAATAACTTGATGGCCGGGATATAACCTGTGAATTTTGCGGCACGATGATTCAAATCCCATCGTATCGCAATATGAAGGAAACACCAAGTTTTGAGGCGATGCCTCAGATAGTGGCACGGCTTGAAGAGAAAGTCGATGTCCTGACCGAGACTGTCGGTAAACTATTGCAAAGCACAAAGACGGCTATGGCTGTCATACAACCGGAAGAGATGGTGACGGTGAAAGATGCCGCCGCTATTCTCAGACTTTCCGTATCGAGGGTTTACGCCCTCGTTCAGGAGGGCCGTATCCCATGCTATAAGCCCGGACGCAATCTGCTTTTTCTTCCCTCCGAATTACGCAAATGGATGTCGGACGGTATGCGTAAGGGACAGCCTTCTGTGGAGGAACAGATGGCGGCGTTGACAAAAGGGATGCGCAACACCGCAAAAGACAGGAGGTTTATATGAGCGGCCACTATCAGCTCCCCTCTGAAAGGAAGGATGTTGTCGGTACTTTCTGCCGAACATATTCCTGTGACACTGCCATCAAGAAATTCCTGCTGGAGCTGTTCGTCTTCAATGTCGAAATGGGATTATATGTCTCGTCATTCAATCCTGACATTACTCTTGAAGTGGATGATGCGCAGAAGATTGTCTGGATCAGCGGGATAAACACTCCATGCAATGCGTTTGATATTGTGAGGATGTACCGATTCGGCGAACTCGACAAATCTGCCAAGGATGGGACTGCGGCCAAGCGGCTGCCATCATATCGAGCCATGATGCAGATGTGCAACGAGGACATGGCGTTCAGACTTACTTTGATCAGAGAGAAGAACCGTCCGGTCTCTGTTGATACCGATAATTGGGAAGCGGCACTGACATTGAATGAGAAAAACAAAATAGAGAAAAGCGGTCAGAATATCAAACTGATTTTGCTCAATGATCCGCTTCTTAAAAAAGTCTGTTTCGACCGCTTCACAAAGCAGGACATTACCGATTGTCCCGATTTCTGCAATGAGCGCGACAACCGTATAGATGATGAATCTATCGGCAAGATTGCCATTTACATCGAGAATGTATATGGGCTGCAACTGTCTCAGCCCCGCATTCTTGAAATGCTTAAAACCACCTCAAAAGAACGAGGCTTCAATCCTGTGCATGAGTTTATCCAAAGCGCAACATGGGATAAAGTAGAACGCATCGAAACGGTTGTGATACGCTATCTCGGTGCCCAAGATACTCCGCTCACAAGAATGCAGACACGCAAGTGGATGGTGGGAGCGGTGGCCCGCGCTTTCAGCCCCGGCTGCAAGTTTGACCATATCCTCACGTTCACGGGTCCACAGGGTGTAGGCAAAAGTACATTCCTGAATGTCATTGCCGGAAACTGGTTTTCCGATTCATTCTCGTTTGCCCACGATGACAAATCGAAGATTGAGGATATAACTGGCGCATGGATTGTGGAAATATCTGAACTTAACGGCATGAAACGCGCCCATGATGCGGAGGCTGCGAAAGCATTTCTCAGCCGTGTCCGCGATGATGTGCGACCCGCATACGCCCGTAAGAGTGAATCTATCCCACGGAGCAATGTGTTTGCGGCCACAACGAATGAGACCGAATTTCTACAGAGCTGTAACGGCAACCGTCGATGGTGGATTATTCCGATAAAGGGTGTCGGCGAGGTGCGCGAATGGGTTGACAAGCTTAAGGCGGAAGTGCCGCAGCTTTGGGCGGAGGCATATCACTATTATTCTGTCGGGGAGACACTGTTTCTCCCTCCCGACCTGGAATCAGAGGCAAACAAGCGTCAGTCTGAATACACCACAGCCGCCGGGGATGATCTGCTTGAGGAAATTGAGGCATTCTTGAACCGCCCTGTTCCTAATGCTTACTTCTCCTGGCCGCTCAGCAGAAGATTGCAATGGCAGAAATGGTCGGCGGATTCCTCATCTTATATTGATGACGAATACCGACAGATTGGCACTGAACCTCTTAGGATAGTATCTCCGAAGATGATAAAGTGCGAACTACCCAACGACACAATCCGCACATCATTCCGCTATTCATCCCAATACATCAACTCCCTAATGGAGCACATAAACGGATGGAAACGGTCGGAGAAGGAGAAAATGCAGGGAATGCATCAGGACTATTGCGGTGCCGACGGACGTGTGAAACGGCCTTGGATCCGCACTGGGATTCCGGCAGTGTCTCCGTTTGCGCCAACTCTGGATCTCGACTCCGAAAACACTCCATTCTGACCCGAATGTCCCAAATTCCTTTCCTTTCAATCCAAAAATATTTTGGCTTTAAGGGAAGAGAAATATTGAAGCCGTATAGAAAAGTTTCTTTGTGCAATGTCCGGCAATTTAGTGGGGACAAAAGGACATTTGGAACAAATCGAATCGAACATCAACTTCAAAACATCTAATAATGAACAATTTAATCAAAATCTCCGCGATGGAGTTCGACTCTATCGTGCCGGTCGACGACCTCTGCATGGCTGCCGGACTCGTCTGCACATCGCAGAAACGGTCGCTCCGACACTATGGCCTCGGTGATGACCGGGAACTGACAGTCAACACCGCCCGTAATGAGTGGGCGATGAAAAATCCTGACTGCTATGGCAGTGCATCGACTCTTGCCGGGAAACTTGGTCTTGTTGAAAACTGCGATTGCTCGAAGGCGTTCGCTCTGGTGGAACAGCTGTATGTCGGGCGCGAGAAGATTCCGGCAATTTTCCCTTTCACCACATTCAGTAGTTCGAGGTGGGATTTCACGGAGACCTGCCATCCGAAAGACATAGAACTCGGCACAATGATTACCCGCTATGGTCTGTCGATGGATACCGTCAGGCACTACACCCTCGAAGGTTCGTTGCCTCGGATTAAAAAACAGAGGCCGGAGCGGGTTCTGGCAATACCTATGGGGGATGACAATGAGAGTTTCATGGCTTTCAACGGGAAGGTGTTCCGACAAATCGGTGATGCGGGAATGAGTACCGTGGGGCAACGCCGGAAGAATCAGATATGCATGGTCTATGAGAATCCTCTCGACTTCTTTACGATGATGGAATCCGTGACGCGCAACGGTGTCTATCCTCTTATGGCACGTCGTTATCATATCATCCTAAACGTCAAGAGAGGTCTTGCCGATGCTTGCGAATATCTGAAGGCTAATCCTGATTTTCTTGAAGTGCGCTGTTTCATGCCGGAAAACGAGTTTGGAAAGAAGGCGTTTGCCGCTGTCAACGATTCCGTGAAGGGAACGGCAATCGACCGCTCTGAAATGTATCGCGGTTATGGTTCACTCTTTGCAAAACATCTTCCGAAGGTTCCCGAATCATATCTCAAATGGAAGGCAATGCGTGTCACCCAAAGTCCGACAGTCGAGAAAATGGAGAATCGTGTTGTCGGACAAGAACCGCCAACGCAAATGCTCGACATCTTGCCGCTTTTGGGTGGCGAAAGGGAAGCGGTTATCGACCGCGAGACGGGAGGTCTTAAGCTATGATGGACGAAATCGCTCCTTGGATTCAGGTGGCACTGCAAGATGTGTTTTTGTCGGACACTCCGCCGTCGCTACGTCCCGAAAAAACACCCTTACAATGGGAAACCCCTCGACCCAATTTGTTCGACAGACTGTATGTGAAACCTGTGGCTTCAATCCGCGTAAACTCTTTAATGAAATGAATGCACGAGTAGGAAAATCGTCCGACATTTCCCATAGCCTTACATACGCTCAGAATCGCGACAAGGATGGCGGAATTTTGTTTGCGAATTTCACAGATATTGCAGCATCACCGGAGGAACAGACCCGCGACTGGATGGCAACCGCCAACAGCTACCGGACACAGTGCTATACCATCGTCATCTCGTTCACGCCTAATGAGACTGCCCTGCTCCGCTCTATGCCGGACAATGGACGCGATAAGGTCCGCACGATTATTCAGAATTTCATGAACGAGCTGTCGAGACGTGGAAATGATATATCGGAATGCCCTTATATCGTGGCCAGGCATGACAACACCGATAACGAGCATTACCACATCGTTATCCGCACGACAGACATTAACGGCAGACGGTTCCGCGACAAATTTATCAACAAGAACGCCAACCGCGCCGCTGCCTGCATCGCCATGAAATACGGATTGGAAGTTCCGCCGAAAGCCGCCGAACGAGAAAAGGCGCATCAAGAGGCAGAAGGTCGGCGACGCAAAGAAAGAACCAAACGGCAGCATAAACCATCGGCCACGCAATCGGAAATTGATGAGAAGATGCGTCGTAAGCGGGCTGTCGAGGAGGCGGCGAAAAGAAAGGCTATGCTCAGATATATCATCGAGAAAGTCGCCAAGGAATCCGGTTCTGCCGAAGCCTTTATTGCCGGGCTTGCCGCCGAGGATATATCACTGAGCAGAGATGAAAAGAAGGGTCTATGTGTCGTGATGACAGACTCCGACGGGAAGGTGCGGAAATATTCGCTGGACAAAGACCTTGGCATTGATATGGCTACTATTCCGAATCTGTCAATCCACGACAGATCGGTGCAATCTTCTCCCTTGAGGCCTAAGGTGTCGCCGAGAATGTCACGCCCCGGCATGAATGTGGATAGCGGCGGTAGCTCCCGCAATGCCGAGCATGAAATAAATGACGGCTACAATTCCGATGACCCAGATGAGGATTGGAAACGTCGCAAGGGATATACACTGTAAAACTCAACACAAGAAGTATGAGAAATAAACCTTCTTCCCTGCAGAACCACAGGAGAAAAACAAATAATCAGGAGGAGAATCTGACCGAACGCATCACGTTCCGTCTCACCTCCACCGAAAAGAGCCAACTGACCATGAAGGCGAAAGAACGTGGTCTCAAACTGAGTCTGCTCTGCCGTCTGATAGTCATGCGCCGCAGGATTCCGGACCATTCGCCGTACACACGGCAATGGCTCCGTGACCTTGTGGGCATGAAGAACAATCTCAATCAGATTGCCCACCATGCAAACAGCATCAAGGGATGCGATGAGTGGGTAATGGATGCACTGCGCTTCATCGTATCCGAGATTGACAGAGCCAAGAAAATATTAACCGATAATAACAACGAAAATGAGTAATCCGTTTGATAATGTGCCGTCCACAGCAGACAGCACCGAGCCTGTTGACAAAAAGACTGTCTCCACCTTAGCCTCCCTCGCAGATCGTCTGGAGAATGCGATAGCCCGGAAAGAGGCGATTGTAAAGAACGAAGAGGAGCTTGCCGGTTCCGTGTTTGAAATTCTGCTAGATGATGACAGCTCCATAAAGGACTTCGGTCATGTCGCCGAGATTCGAGAAATGATTGACGATGCCGGCAAGCATTACCGATTTGTGGCAACACGACTCGGAGACATCATCAAATCTATCCCAACGACTGTAAAAGCCGACCTCAGCGATGAAGACCGCAAAAGGCTCGATAACAACTTTCAAAGCCGGAAGGACGTGTTCAGGCTCTATCTCCCTGCCCTGAGCGTCGTCGGGCTGGTAATCGGGATAGTCCTGACCGGAAGCATCATGCTTTCAAACTCGGCGACTGACACCAAACGCGAATATGAACAACGCGTCAGTCAGCTCGACGCATGGTATGAGGAAAATGCCGACGCCATAGCCTTCGGTCAGTTCTACCGCGAGAACTACCCCAAGCAATACCGCGAATGGCACACCGGTCAATGGCAACAGGACATCGCCTACCGCGACTCCCTCCGCCGCGCCCACTCCCTCGACCGCTTGAAACGCCACTATTCTACTGAATAGCAATAAAATATTCAAGCAGAACGGTGCCCCGACAGTGGAAAGCTGTCGGGGCATTTTATCATGTTTTTTAGCATATTTCATTGTCATGCCGGAATAAATGATTAACTTTGCAAATAACATCAATGTATTATCTCATGACAACAAGCAATATTGACACTAAAATTGAACGCATAAACAGGCTAAAAGTAGTTTTAGTAGAACAGAACCGCACAGGCAAATGGCTCGCCGAACAATTAGGTAAAAACGAAGCCACCGTCTCCCGATGGTGTTCCAACGTTTCTCAACCCTCATTAGAACTACTTGTCAAGATAGCATCAATATTGAAAGTTGACCCTCGTACATTGATAAATGGCGTCAATATAGATTAATTATGGCAAAGAAAGCTAAAGATAAACCAACGAAAACTATGGAGCAAGCCTTGTGGGAGGCTTGTAATAAGTTGCGCGGTTCTATTGAGCCGAGTGAATACAAGCACGTTGTTCTCAGTCTGATTTTCTTGAAATATGCGTCTGACCGCTTTGAGCAGTGTTACAATGAAATCATTGAAACCGGACAGCAGATGTTCTGCGAAAACGTAGCTTTCTATGCCTCAAAAAATGTTTTCTTTCTCGCGCCTGAATATCGTTGGAGTTTTCTCAAAGAAAATGCCAAGCAGCCTAATCTGCCCCAGCTCATCGACAAGGCTCTGATTCAAATTGAAAAAGACAACGCTTCGCTGAAAGGTGCATTGCCATACAACTATTATTCTTCGCTCGGAATTGACACACCCAAACTCGCCTCCTTGCTTGATGAAATTGACCGCATTGACACACTCACTGACATGGGCAACGACCTTATAGGTCGTGTCTATGAGTTCTTCCTCTCCAAGTTTGCCATAGCAGAGGGCAAAGGCAAAGGTGAGTTCTATACGCCAAAGTGCATTGTCAACCTTATTTCCGAGATGATACAGCCCTACGAAGGTATCATCTACGACCCTTGCTGCGGTTCGGGCGGCATGTTTGTGCAGTCTCTCAAATTTGTTGACGCACACAACGGCAACCGTAAGAATGTATCGGTTTACGGTCAGGAGTATATCAACACCACTTATAAACTCGCCAAGATGAATCTCGCCATCCGTGGCATTTCCGCCAATCTCGGTGAGGGTCCTGCCAACACTTTCAGCCGTGACCAACATCCGCAACTCAAAGCCGACTTCATCATGGCCAATCCTCCTTTCAATCAGAAATCATGGCGCGAGGAAAGCGAGCTGACTGATGACCCGCGTTGGATGGGCTACGATGTGCCGCCCACTTCCAATGCCAATTACGGATGGATTCTCAATATGGTTTCCAAGCTATCCGATAACGGCGTTGCCGGCTTCATCCTTGCCAACGGTGCGCTCAGTGCCGACGGCACCGAGGGCTCAATCCGCCGCAAGCTGATTGAGAACGGCATTGTCGAAGCCATACTTATTTTGCCGCGAAACCTGTTCTACTCCACCGACATCTCTGTAACCCTTTGGATTCTCAACAAGAATAAAAAGGCTCGTACAGCAACCGTAAACGGACACGAAACTCACTTCCGCGACCGAGAACGTGAAATTCTCTTTATGGATCTTCGCCAAATGGGAGAACCATTCGAGAAAAAATATGTCCGTTTCACCGATGAGGAGATTGCTCGTGTCGCCAAGACTTACCACGATTGGCAACTCGAAGGCCACGAACATGTCTATTCCGATGTGCCGGAGTTTTGCCAATCGGTGAGCGTTGACGGCGATGGTGGTGTAAAAGCCAAAGACTATTCACTCGTGCCGAGCAAGTACATCGAGTTTGTCAACCGAGATGAGTCAGCCGACTATGAAACTCGCATGATTGAACTCCAAACCCAACTTACAGATATACTCCGTCAAGAAGGCACCTCTCGCGAAGCCGTCCTCAATGTACTCAAAGATTTAGGCTATGAACTCAAATTATAAGCGACTCGGTGACTGGATAACGCCTTTGACACAGAAAAACTCTGATGGCGTGACTAAAGATGTCAGAGGGGTCAATTATCAGAAGTTTTTTATGCCATCAGTTGCCAACATTATTGGTGTTGATTTGACTTCATACAAATTGGTCACTAAAGGTCAATTTGCATGTAATCTTATGCATGTGGGTAGAGATGAATGTCTCCCAATTGCATTACATACCGAGGAATCTCCCATAATTGTATCACCTGCATATTTCACTTTTGAAATTAAGGATACAACCGTTATCCTCCCCGAGTTTCTTTTCTTGTGGTTCAAACGTGCCGAATTTGACCGAGAAGCAACTTTTTATACCGATGCAGATGTAAGGCAAGGCCTAATCAAATCTGCGTTCTTAGACATGCTGATTCTCGTGCCACCAATCGAGGAGCAACGGAAGATTGTCGCGGAGTATCAAGCCATTGAGCGACGGATTGAAAACAACCGCCGCCTTATTTCCGCTCTCGAAGACACCGCTCAATCAATCTACCGCCACTTTTTCGTAGACAACATCGACCCCAAAAACCTCCCCACCGGCTGGTGTTTAGGGCAAGTTGGCGATGTTATGACTATTTCCAGTGGTAAATCACTTTCAGAAAAAAACGAGTCGGAAACTTCTTCTTGCTCAATTCCTGTTGCAGGTGCTTCAGGAATTATTGGATATACAAGTGAGGCCAATCAATTTGACCCGTTTCTTACAACTGGCAGAGTTGGCACATTAGGCGTTGTTAACAAATATCTCACACCTACATGGGCAGCAGATAATGTGTTGGTCGCAAAATCAAAAAATTACGAATTTGCGTATCATACATTGAAAGAGGTTAATTATGCGGAAATCACAGATGGTGGAGTACAAAGTCTTATTACTCAAACAAGCCTTTCAGCATATCCAAAAATCATTCCACCTGCCCCCTTGATTCAGCAGTTTGAATCTACTACAAAATCGCTTTCAGGATTCCAATCGTCAATCCGTAAAGAGATTTTGTTACTTTCAAATTTGCATTCTATTCTTCTATCTAAACTGTCGATTTCTTGATTTATGCAATTTGTATTCGATCTTGATTCAAAGGGTTATCTAAAAAAGAGAGAAAGTGCCAATTTGGAATATAAACAGAATTTCCAAAAGGGAGATACTCTTTTTAAATATCTAAAGACTCTTGTTGGTATGGCAAACAACAAGGGTGGAATGATAATGTTTGGCATTAAAGATTCTCCACATATTCCATTGGGAATGTCAAACGCCAAATTCCAAGAGATAGATTCCAAAGAAATAGATGGCAGGTTAAGAGAACACTTTGCGCCTGCTATCAAATGGCGTTCTGATACAATCGAAAAAACATTTGATGATGGCAGTAAAAGATTGTTCGGGTTCTTAATTGTTGAAGAAGCCGAAGAAAAGCCTATTGTCTGTAAAAAGGTTAAAGACGGAGTACTTCGTGAAGGCGCAATCTATTTCCGTTATAGAGGAGAAACCAAAGAGATTGAATACCCCGAATTAAAGCTGTTACTTGAGCGAGAACGAGAAAAAGAAAGGGTGCTTTGGATAAAGCATATTCAAAAAATTGCGCTCGTCGGGCCACGGCAAATCGACATATTAGATCGATATAATGGCGAAATTTCCTATGGCGATAAGAAAGTGCTCCTTGATAAGAGCCTCATTGATAAATTGAATTTTATTAGGGAAGGGCATTTCACTGAGAAGGAAGGGGAAGGTGTGCCCACCTTGAAATTAGTGGGCACCATTGACGGTCTTATTGATGTCGAAGATGCGATCATCGATACGAATGCAGTGTATCCATTAACGACAAAAGAATTACAATCCAATCTTGGCGTTAATTCATATCAAATGCAAGCAATTATATTCGCATTGGACTTAAAGAATAAACCTAAAAGGCATACTGAAATATATCATAGGGAAAAGGCAAATCCTATTCATAAATATTCAACATCAGTAGTGTCAGTTGTTAGCTCTCTCTTTGAAAAACAAGGGAAAGATAATTTTATAAAAGACTGTGTGACAAAGTATAAATCGCACATGGCGGCTATGCCAAAAAAGAAAAGGAGAAAAAGATAATGGCGAAATTCAACGAGGCTCAGTTAGAGCAATCCATAATAGAGCTGATGGTGGCTGAGGGTTGGACTTATACTCCCGGCGAAAACATTGTGCATCAGCCCGACGAGGTTATAATTGCCGACGACCTCCGCGCTTTCTTGCGCAACCGCTACAAGTCTGAAGGTATTACCAATCAAGAGGTGGAGGCCGCCATTCTCGCGCTTTCGGCTTGCGAGAATGCCGACCTTTATTCGCAGAATAAAGCAGTGATGAACCGCATTATGAACGGCTTCTCGCTTAAACGTCTAGACCCGACGAAAGCTCCGCTCTTTATCAACGTAATTGATTATAACGAGCCTACGAAGAACCGGTTTCGCTTCGTAAATCAATTCGAGATTGATGGCGAGTGCAAGCGTATTCCAGACGGCATTGCATTTGTCAATGGTCTGCCGTTGGTGGTTTTTGAGTTTAAGAACGCGATTAAAGAGGACACCACAATTCAGAACGCCTACGAGCAACTGACCGTCCGTTATCGCCGCGACATTCCCAACCTTTTCCGCTATAATGCTTTTGTGGTGATAAGTGACGGCGCGTCAAATAAGTTTGGTTCGCTTTTTGCTCCCTACGATTACTTCTATGGTTGGCGAAAAGTAGAGGCTAAAGACGCTGAGACAGACGGCATCAACTCGCTTTTCTCGTTAATCAAAGGTTTGTTCCGACCAAGCCGCTTGCTTGAAGTGGTTCACAACTTTATATTCTTCCCCGACACGCCCAAGAACGAGGATAAAATTGTGTGCCGCTATCCTCAATTCTTCGCGGCCACGCTCCTGCACGACAACATTCTCCGTCACAGCAAACTGAACGCCGACGGCGACGGCAAAGGAGGCACATATTTCGGAGCGACCGGCTGCGGGAAATCGTTTACAATGCTTTTCCTCGCACGCCGATTGATGCGCGACCGTCGCCTCAATTCTCCGACAATCCTTTTCATCACCGACCGCACTGACCTCGACGACCAACTCTCGGCGCAGATACTCAATGCCAAGAATTACATCGGCGACAATACCATCTTACAAGCCGATAGCCGCGAAACTCTCGGCGAGTTGCTGCGCGGACGCACATCGGGAGGTGTATTCCTGACCACAATTCAGAAGTTTGAAGAAAGCACCGGGCTGTTGAGCGACCGAGCCAACATCATCTGCATAAGCGATGAAGCCCACCGCTCGCAGACGGGCATGGAGCAGAAAACCATTGTGACAGCCGAGGGCGTTAAACGCTCTTATGGCTTCGCCAAGTATCTGCACGACTCACTGCCCAACGCTACTTATGTGGGTTTTTCCGACACTCCGATTGATGCTACTTTCGATGTGTTCGGCGATGAGGTAGACCGTTACACAATGGTCGAGGCTGTTGCCGACGAAATCCCCCGAAAGATAGTATACGAAGGTCGAGCCGCAAAGGTAATCATCAATGCCGACAAGGTTAAGGAGATTGAGAAATACTACGAGGAGTGCGCCCGCGAGGGTTCATCGGAGTATCAGATTGAGAAATCCAAGAAAGAAACCACCCGCACTGACTCCATTCTCAATGATCCCGGTCTGCTTGAAAAAATCGCAACTGATTTTGTACGCCATTACGAGCGTCGCGTAGCCGAAGGCAGCACCGTCGAGGGCAAGGCTATGATTGTCGTTGCCTCACGCAACATCGCCTGGAATCTATATCAAGCAATCATTCGGCTTCGCCCCGAATGGGCAGAGGTGAAAGAGTGCATGGACGGCGAAACGCTAACCGAAAGCGAGCGCGAAAAAATCAAACCGATGCCGCGCATCAACATGGTGATAACCCGTGGCAAGGACGACCCGAAAGAGCTGTATGACCTCCTTGGTCCTGATGAATACCGAAAGAAACTCGATAAGCAATTTAAGGAAGTCAAGAGCAACTTCAAAATTGCCATTGTCGTAGATATGTGGATAACAGGCTTTGATGTGCCGAGCCTTGACACAATGTATTGTTTCAAGCCCATACAGCAGCACACGCTCATTCAAACTATTTCGCGAGTGAACCGTGTTTATCCCGACAAGACGAAAGGACTCGTAGTGGACTATCTCGGCATTAAGAAAAATCTCAATGCCGCGCTGAAACATTATGGCGGAGGCGACCTCTCGCGTACCTCAGTAGAAACTCTTGAACAGTCGCTCAAGATGGTAAAGGATGAACTTGATATCATCAAGCGCTTGTTTGTTAAATACGATTGGAGCATATATAACACTTCGAGCGGTCTGGCACAACTCAATGTACTCAATGGCGCAGTCGAATATATTCTAAAGACCAAAGAGAGCGAAAACATCTTTATAGGGCATTGCCGCAAGATGCGCAACGCCTACAACATTTGCTGCAACAGTGAAAAAATCACTGCGGCAGAAGACGATGACATACATTTTTTCTTCGCCGTGCGCTCCATTATCCTTAAAATGAGCCACGGCAATGCGGCGGATGCCACTACCATGAACCGCCGCGTAACGGAAATGATAAAGGACGCTCTTATATCGGAAGAAGTAACCGAATTCGATAAAATCGGCATTTCTTCCGATGAAGAAATAGACATACTATCCGGCGAGTATCTGAAACGTCTTGAACAGATTCCATTCAAGAATCAGAAAGTGAAGCTGATGGAGCGGTTGCTCAAGCAAGTGATTTCTTCATTGCAAAAAATCAACAAGCGCAAGGGCGTTGACTTCTTCAAACGTCTTGATGAGATTGTGAAGAAATACAATGACCGTTCCGATGACGCTTCGGTTACCGAGATAATCGACGAGGTTATTCAGCAGATGACCGACCTGTTGGCGGATGTAGCCTCCGAACGTACCGCCGGAGATGCACTCGGTTTGAATGTCGAAGAAAATGCTTTCTACGACATTCTCAAAGCCGTGGCTATCAAATATAACTTTTATGATGTGTATGGCGATGATAAGTTAACCGCGCTTGCCAAAGATATTAAGGCAATTGTCGATGACAAAGCCAAATATACCGATTGGTTAAATCGTGGCGACATTAAGGCCGAGCTTCAGGTAGACGTGCTTGTTTGCATGGCACGGCATAAATATCCACCGCAAAATCATTATGACGAAGTGTATAAAGAAATCCTCGACCAAGCTGAGAATTTCAAGAAACACCGTGCCATACGCCCATACTCAACATACGACAACAATATTTCAATAGCAGCAGAACCATAAACACTAAAGATTCTATGAACATTGTTTTTCTCATAGGGAACGGTTTTGACATAAATATCGGGCTTAACACTCGATATAAGGATTTTTATGACTATTATCTTAGTCTCGATTCCACCAAAGATAATGACCAGGTAAAGAAACTAAAAGCACATCTGAAAGAAACGCTTAGTACGGATGATAAATATTGGTCTGATCTGGAAATAGCTTTAGGTGCTTATACTACCAATTTTTCTTCTTTGGAAGAGTTGGAATTGGCATATAACGACCTCAATGACAAGTTCAGAGAGTTTATAATTGCTATTGACGAAGAGAAACTTGACTTATCAAAATTCAATATAGAAAAATTAAAGAAGAGTTTAGCACATCCTGAAAATTGTTTTTGTCGCGCAGAAAAGGATCTTCTTAGGAAATTCTATGCACATTGGAATGGTACAAATTGCGAAGTAAAAATAATATCCTTTAACTATACAAGCACGATAGAACAACTTTTGAATTTCCAAATCTCACAAATAAAATTAGACACATGGCCAATAAACACTAGTTACAACGTCATCCTATCTCAAATCATTCATATACATGGTAAAAGCGATATCCCACTAATTGGGCTTAACGACAAATCTCAAATAATTAATCCAGAATTACGCGAATTAGTCGAGGTACAGGAGTATTTGTTAAAACCATTACTAAACCAAATGCAGGGTCATAGAATAGACTCTGACACTCTGCAATCCATAAATAATGCAGATGTAATCTGTGTATATGGCTTGTCTCTCGGGCGGACTGATGCCACTTGGTGGAATGCGATAGCACAGACTCTTCTTAATAAAGAAGCGAGATTGATATTTTATGCGTATGACGATGAGGTACCAGCATATCGACCACAATTAATAAATCGGATGAAACGACGTTGGAAGGACACGTTTCTCTGCTCTACCTCACTAACGGACGATGAAAAGAATAAAGTACATAACAAAATATTTGTAGTTAATCGCCCTACAGTATTTGATATATGCTTATGATTATGCTTTTGTATCCTACGGAGGATATCCAATCATGACGGTTATCAGCCGTATGACGATTTTCTTGACGAGCATGACGATTACGACATGATGAACGATGATTTTTAATATCTTTGGCCAATGAGCGAATTTGACGAATATATTGTGCATAGAGAACCGGGACAGCGGGAGAAAGCTGATGCCTGGCAGACAGCTATCGGCTTGCAGGATGTCGATGGTCTTAAGGTGTCGCCATATCTACTTGATACTGCGCGTCAGCATATCGAGGGCGATATCACCATAGATGAGGCCCGCGAGCGCATCAAGGTATATTATGAGACTAAATCCGGGCATGATGCTATTGATGAAGAGGGCGACAAAGTGTCGGGCAACATTACAAAGATTATTTTAGAACCGTCATTCGCCTTCTCCCTTATAGGTCTGACTTCTATCCATCGTCGCTTGTTTGAGGATTGTTTCAAGTTCGCAGGCCAGCTCCGGACAGTGGAGCTTACCAAGAAGGAATGGGTGCTGGGCGGAGAGGCAACAGTCGCATATCAACCATCTGTAGATCTTCGTCAAGCCATTGAGCATGACTTGACTAAAGAAAAGGGATATGATTATGCGAATAAACCTATCTTGGATGTGATTAAGCATCTGGCTCGCTTCACAGCTGACTTATGGCAAATACATCCGTTCAGAGAGGGTAACACAAGAACAACCGCTGTATTCCTGATAAAATATCTCCGTTCGATGGGTATTCCGGCAACCAATGATATGTTCAAAGAACATTCATGGTATTTCCGTAATGCACTTGTCAGAGCCTCATACAAAGGTTTGAACATATCTCCCACGACTGAATTTGTCGAACGATTCTTGCGCAATGTAATTCTTGGCGAAAAGAATCTGCTCCGCAATCGCGATATGCTTGTGGGAACTTCATTACCGGCATACACTGTTCAAAGTGCAGAACGCAACACTCCAAAGAGCAAGATTTGCACTTTGAACTGCACTTTGGAAGAAGCCGCCGTGTTTAGATGTATTGAATCCAATCCCAAAATGACTCAAAAGGAAATGGCTTCAACTATCCGAAAATCAGAGCGGACAGTGAAATCCATCACCTCCTCTCTCGTAGAACGCGGCATCATCATCCGTCGCAACGGTCGCCGCAACGGTTGGTGGGAAATAACGACTAAAGACATTAATTGATATGGATTATTTCGTCAACATATTTCGGAATCTCATTGCTCATAAAGAGAATGAGGTTGTGGAGTTTAAGAAGGCTGAGAATAGCTTCGACTTCGATGACTTGGGCAGGTATTTCTCGGCGTTGAGTAATGAGGCGAATTTGCGTGGGCTTGAGTTCGCATGGCTTATCTTTGGCTATGACGAGAAGAAGCATCAGATAGTTGGAACTTCATATAAAAATGGAGAAGGTGCGCTCAACAATCTTAAGCATGATTTTGCGCAGCATACTACCGATGGGCAGACGTTCCGCGAGATTGTTCCGATTGAAGTTGAGGGCAAGCGTATCCTGATGTTCAAGATTCCGGCTTCTCCGAGAAATATCGTGATGAAATGGAAGGGAATAGCATACGGTCGTGACGGGGAGAGTCTGAAACCGTTGAATCAGTCGAAGCAAGACGAGATTCGAAGGCAGACACCAACACCGGACTGGTCGGCTGAGATTGTGCCTGATGCCACGATTGATGATCTTGATGAGGTTGCCATAGCAAAGGCTCGGAAGATGTTCAAGAAGGTGCATAGCCGGATTCCGGCGGAAGAAGTCAACCGTTGGTCAACCGAAGAGTTCCTGAGTAAGTGTGAACTGATTGTAAACGGTCAACTGACACGCGCCGCCATCATCTTGCTTGGCAAAATGTTCTCCGACAGCAAGCTGCGTCCGGCTGTTGCCGAGGTCACATGGACGTTACGCGATGAGAAACAGGATGTGGTGGATTACGAGCATTTTTCAGTGCCATTTATCCTGACTGTAGATGAGATACTTGCCAAGATTCACAACCTTACCCTTCGTGAAATGCCGGGTGGCACACTATTTCCGGACACCATGAAGCAGTATGATGACTACACAATCCGCGAAGCTCTCCATAATTGTATAGCACATCAAGACTATACGTTGCGTCAGCGAATTAACTTTGTGGAGAATCCCGGATTTCTGTATTATGCCAACGGTGGCACGTTTATCCCCGGCACACTGGAGAACGCCCTTGCCACAAATGGACCGCAACGCTTCTTCCGCAATACCTGTCTGTGCAAAGCCATGGTTCATTTCAACATGATTGATACCGTAAGCCGTGGTATCAAGAAGATGTTCACAGAGCAGATGGAGCGTCGCTTCCCGATGCCTGATTATGAGATCGACAACGACAAGAAAGAAGTTGCAGTTCGAATCTACGGCAATGCCATCAACGAGCGCTACACCAAACTTCTTAAAGACAATGACTCCCTGACGCTCCATGACTGCATTTCCCTTGATGCCATTCAGAAGGGACATCGCATCGACGACGAAATAGCCCAAGACCTCCTAA
Organism: bacterium; assembly: GCA_963660485.1. Lineage (GTDB taxonomy): Bacteria > Bacteroidota > Bacteroidia > Bacteroidales > Bacteroidaceae > UBA6398. The sequence goes on from CAVKYH010000016.1 coordinate 52,164, forward strand.
AACGCGGGCTTATCGAAGGCGAAGCTCCCAACTATACCATCTCCCTCGGAGTGGCGAAAGCCTCCAAACAGCTCCCCGGATATACAAAAGCTAAAGGCTTGGACAAGTCAAGACTCAAACAAATGGTTCTTCAACTATTACAAAATGCCGGGGAAGATGGAGCACGGCGCGAGATAATATACGAATATCTCAAGGATGTATTGCCATCAAACAAAACTCAGGAACAACAGCTTCGATATTTAGGCCGTCTTCTAGTTGAAATGAATGATGAGGGAATGATTGACAGAAGCGGACTTAAATGGCAACTCGCTGATCATCCGACCGAATAGAGCCGTAATCCGACCGTTTTTTAAGTAATCCGACCGAAAAGACTCTTGATCCGACCATTTTTAAGGCAACCGACCGAAAAAACGGTCGGTTGGTTCTTGCCGGTCCGACGTTTTTTACTAATTTTGCAGATGAAAGCAAGCCGGATATGGCTTCAATGATGGAGGCTGCGACAGCCTCGGACAGCAAGAAAACATAAGTTCAGCCAAGTCAATCACTTACCAAAACAAGGCTTGAACCTTTTAAACTGCAACTCCTTGATACTACTATAGTTGTCAACACTGCATCGGAAAGTAGTTATCGCCAAACAAAGCACTACTATCTACAAATAGAATACTGAAAACTATTGATACTCAAAGAAATCCGCAATTTTTTAGTTGCAGATTTTCTTTGAGAAAGTT
>CAVKYH010000017.1:0-47107 GCA_963660485.1 bacterium
ATACCATGAAGTTCCTTTTGATTTACAGATACTTACAAAATATATACTGGTTCAAGCGTGGACGTTGCGAAGGCTGAAAATATGGATAAGTTTAATTCTTTCGGCGAAGGTGAAAAATAGCGTACCCGAAAAAGTACCCGTTTTTGGCTTTACCATTTGGAACTATCGGTTTCAAACGGTACACACCAAAAGGCTAAAAACGTAGCCAACTACTTGTAAATGAGCATGGTTGACTACATTTGAAAACAAGACTTTTAGAGCCTCTCTCTCCGCAAATAGGGGTATAAATCAACGAGTTATACGGTCTATGCTCTTTATTCTGTCCCATAAGATGAGTGGTTAATATTGATCTTGATTACAAAGTTATGAACTCATAATGAATAAAGCAAGCAATGAAAAACAATGTTTATCGCCACTGAAAAGATTTTTCCTGCGAGAGAAGTATCAAACAATCGCTTAAACAAGAGATGATAACTTGCTATTAACTGGCTTTTGCTTGATATTATCCGCTTTTTCCCGTAGAATATTCCAACTCAAGGCATCTGTTTTGTCAAGAGGTATGATGTGTTTTGTCAAAACACCTGATGTGTTTGTCTTACTTCGACCGAAGTAAACACGTTGAACGGTCGAAGTAAACACGTTGATCGACCGAAGTAAGCACGTTGATCGACCGAAGTAAGACAATTATGTGGCTTTATAAGGGAAAAGAGATGGGAGGATTTGCTATTTTCCTTGGGGTGGAGGGATATTTTCCTCCGTTGTTTTATTGGGAAGATTTAGTGGGTTGTGAAGAAGGTGGGGACGGTTGGAATACTTCATGCCTTGTGGGGAAAAACGATGTCTGATATTGTTTAAACGAGATGCCTTGTCGTTTAAATTATGTCGGACATTGTATTCAACTATATCGGGTATTGTTTGGCACAAAAGTATCTTGTGGTTTACAAAAATGGTTTGCGGCATTGAAAAGGCATTGCAAATTGGCCAGGAATTCCTGTTGTATTTAATTTTTGTCCCAAGATTGTGCGTTTTTGTTTTGTATTTTCATTAACTTTGGGAATGATAAGCAACAATATGAAACAAACAGGGGAGGAGTTCTCCTATTTTTATTGTGCATGAAAACAACATTGTGTAACTTATATATATAACAATTTTATGGTAAACAGATTTATTCTGAACGAAGTGTCGTACTTCGGTCCGGGGGCTCGCAAGGAACTTCCGAAGGAAATTCAACGTTTGGGACTCAAGAAGGCTCTTGTGGTTTCTGATGCAAGTCTTATAAAGTTCGGAGTTACGGGCATGGTAACCGAGGTGCTTGATGCTGCGGGTGTTCCGTATGAAGTTTTCAGCGATATCAAGCCTAATCCTACCATTACCAACGTGAAGAACGGCGTGGAGGCTTTCAAGAATAGCGGCGCTGACTTTATTGTCGCCGTGGGCGGCGGTTCGTCAATGGATACCGCAAAGGCTGTGGGTATTATCACTAACAATCCTGAGTTTGCCGATGTGGTTTCGCTCGAAGGCGTGGCTGATACCAAGCACAAGTCGGTGCCTGTTATCGCTTTGCCTACAACGGCCGGTACCGCTGCGGAAACAACGATAAACTATGTGATTACCGACGAGGTGAACGAGAAGAAAATGGTTTGCGTTGACCCCAACGATATTCCAGCAATAGCTATCATCGATGCCGAATTGATGTACTCGCTCCCGAAAGGCCTCACCGCTTCAACTGGTATGGACGCACTTACCCACGCTATCGAAGGTCTTACCACCAAGGCTGCATGGGAAATGAGCGATATGTTCGAGATAAAGGCTATTGATATGATTAACCGTCATCTTGAAACGGCTGTTAATGAACCCAAGAACGCTGAGGCTCGCAACGGTATGGCTGTGGCTCAGTATATCGCTGGTATGGCTTTCTCAAACGTAGGCCTCGGTTTGGTTCACGGCATGGCTCACCCGTTGGGCGCAATGTTTGATGTGGCTCACGGCGTGGCAAACGCATTGCTTCTGCCTTTGGTTATGGAATATAATGCTCCTGCAGCTCTCGACAAATTCGTGATTATTGCCAAGACTATGGGCGCTTACAAAGAAGGCATGACCGACGAAGAAGCTGCCAAGGCTGCTGTTGCCGCAGTGAAAGATTTGGCAATTCGTGTGGGTATTCCGCAGCATTTGCGCGATTTGGGCAAAGGCATTACCGAAGAAGATTTGCCCCGCCTTGCAAAAGCCGCAATGCAGGACGTATGTACTCCGGGCAATCCGCGCGAAGTTACCGAAGAAGTTGTGCTTGATCTTTACAAGAAAGCATTCTGATAAGACAGAATACCATATAAAAAATCCCGAACCCATTTACGAGTTCGGGATTTTTGCTTTTTCCACGCCCAAGCCGAACAAAGCGAAATCGCCTTTCACCGGGTCGCCGGGGAATATCTCGTTAAGTGTCCGCGTTATCTTTTTTGCAGCAGCCAAAGAATAGGTTTCGTTGTCGGTAATCCCGAGAAGTTTTGCCATATGTGCCACGTGGGTATCGAGAGGAATGATAAGTTCCGAACTGTTGAACGTTTTCCAAATTCCGAAATCCACGGGAGAGTTCTGACGAACAACCCAACGCAGAAACATATTGATTTTCTTTTGCGGACTTTGGGAGGAGACCCCGAGGAAAGCACATAACTTTTCCATAGGATTGCCTGAGGCGCGGTTTATGAAGTCTTCCAGCGAATCTGCTTGGGAATATGCTTCGAAAAGACGCTCCAAAACGCGACGGAAACCGGCGTGGCTGACCATTCTGTAGAAACTCGAATTGTCGTCAGCGGCAAAATCTTTCTCAAACAGTCTGCTTATTATATATGAATAGGGAGACGCGCCCATCAGTTCGCATAAACAATCCGCCTTTTTGAGAATCTGTGTCCTGTTTCCAAAGCTCAATATCGCCGTAAGCAAACCACAAATCTCTATATCTGTCTTTTTGTGGTATCTATGTGGGAACTGTACGGGGTCGGCCGGTATGAAATCCTTGGTCTCATACTTTTCTGCCGCAGCAATAATGATATCTATTGTTTTTTGACTAATCATGGTATGCAAAAATAGCTAAATTGTATCGCTTCTTAAATGCTTGGATATGTTAAAACGCCGTCAGAAGCGACGAAAACAGCCTTAAAACGGAAATCGCCTTTGTTTTAGCATTCAAAATTTTTATATCTCGCAAGATTATTGTAATTTTGAATGTTGAAATGATGGTATGTCCGAAGCAATCTGATCGCGGATTGGTTTTGTCGCTATCACAAACTAAGATAAATATAAATGGCAGATTTAGAAGATAGAATTATTAAAGTCAACATCGAGGAAGAAATGCAAAGCTCGTATATCGACTATAGTATGTCGGTTATTGTAGCCCGCGCGCTTCCAGATGTGAGAGATGGTTTCAAACCAGTACATCGCCGTATTCTGTTCGGAATGAAAGGACTTGGGAATACACACGACAAAGCGTATAAGAAATCTGTGCGTGTGGTTGGTGATGTTCTCGGTAAATACCATCCTCATGGCGACTCTTCAGTATATGGCGCTCTTGTTAGAATGGCGCAGGACTGGAACTTGCGTTATACGCTCGTTGACGGTCAAGGTAACTTTGGTAGTGTAGACGGAGACTCTCCAGCAGCAATGCGTTACACAGAGGTCAGACTTACGCAACTCGGAGAATCTATGATGCAGGATATCGACAAGGAAACAGTTGATATGCAAAACAACTTTGACGACACACTGCAAGAGCCTACGGTTATGCCTACCCGTATTCCAAGTTTTCTTGTAAACGGTGCCAGTGGTATTGCTGTTGGTATGGCTACGAATGTTCCTACTCATAATTTGAGAGAGGTAATTGATGCTTGCGTTGCGTATGTAGACAACAATGATATAGACGTTGACGGCTTGATGCAATATATAAAGGCGCCGGACTTCCCTACGGGTGGATTTATCTATGGAATGTCGGGAGTGAAAAGTGCCTACGAAACAGGGCGAGGCCGAATTGTTATGCGTGCACGCGCAGAAATAGAAACCGAAGGCGAGCACGACAAAATAGTAGTAAATGAGATTCCTTATGGCGTGAACAAAAAGGAACTCATTATGTATATTGCCCAACTAGTAAAAGAAGGTAAGGTTACGGGAATCAGCAATGTAAACGACGAAAGTGATAAAGAAGGTATGCGTATCGTTGTTGATTTGAAACGCGACGCGAATGCCAACGTTATACTTAATAAATTGTTTAAGTTGACTGCTTTGCAGACAAGTTTCAGTGTTAACTGTATCGCTCTTGTCGGGGGGCGTCCAAAACTTCTAACGCTAAAAGATTGTATAAAATATTTTGTAGACCATAGGCGCGATGTTGTTATCCGCCGTACAAAATATCTCTTGAAGAAAGCATTGGAGCGCATCCATATAATTCAAGGTTTGATAATAGCAAGCGACAATATCGACGAGATTATCCATATTATCAAAGCTGCGAAAACGCCCCAATTGGCAATTGAAAACATTTGTTCCCGCTTTGAACTTGACGATATCCAGGCGAGAGCAATTGTAGAAATGCGTTTGCGTCAGTTGACCGGCTTGATGCAGGATCAATTGCATGAGGAACTTGATGAATTGGAGAAACAGGTAGAGTTTTATAACTCTATTCTCAATGACGAAAATGTTTGCAGCAATATAATCAAGGAAGAACTCCTTGAAGTAAAAGAAAAATACGGAGATGACCGTCGTAGCGAAATTATTTATAGCAACGAAGAGTTTAATCCGGAAGATTTCTATGCTGACGATCAAGTGGTAATTACTCTTAGCCATTTGGGATATATTAAACGCACTCCGCTTGCAGAATATCATTCGCAAGGACGTGGTGGAGTCGGTAGCCGTGGGGGAAGTACGCGTAACGAGGACTTCATAGAATATATGTACCACGCTACAATGCACAATACCATGTTGCTATTTACTCAGAAAGGGCGTTGTTATTGGCTCAAAGCGTATGATATTCCCGAAGGAACGAAAATCTCTAAAGGCAGAGCTATTCAAAATATGTTGAATTTGGCTTCTGACGATAGTGTAAACGCTTGCCTCCATATTAAAAACCTTTCAGATACAAAATTCTGCGAGACGCACTATGTTGTATTCTGTACAAAAAATGGTGTAATCAAGAAGACAAGTCTCAAGGAATACTCTCGTCCACGCGCAAACGGTGTAAATGCTATCAATATCCAGGAAAACGATAGGGTAGTGAGTGTTTGTCTTACACGTGGCGACGAAGAAATTCTTGTTGCCGACAAAGAGGGACATGCAATACGCTTCAACGAAAACACCGTGCGCTCTATGGGACGAAATGCAACCGGCGTGAGAGCGATGCGCATTGAGAATGGCAACGAGGTTGTTGGTATGGTTAGCGTTTGCAAGCCCGAAGAAGAAACCGTACTCGTTGTAAGCAACCAGGGATACGGCAAGCGCAGCAACGTAGAGGACTATCGTATAACCAATCGCGGCGGCAAGGGTGTCAAGACGATGAACATTACCGAAAAAACGGGACAACTTGTAGCCTTGAAGGTAGTTACCGACGATGACGACCTTATGATTATAAACATCAGCGGTATTACTCTTCGCATTCACGTTTCTGATTTGCGCGTTATGGGACGTGCCACCCAGGGTGTGCGTCTGATAAATCTTGAAAAGCGCGGTGATAAAATCGCAAGCATTTGCCGTGTGCCTCGAGAAGATGAAGAAGAGGCCGATGTTGAAAACACGGAAACACCGAACGCTTCCAACGAAAATCCGAATGCAGACAATGCGGAAATTACGGAAAATACTCCTGAAACAGACGAATAAATAAAAACAGAACATATAACGTAAAACAATAAGAATCATGAAGAAACTTTTGTGTATTGCTCTTCTTCTTTTCCCGATGTGTTCTATGATGGCACAGAACACTCTTGTATACAAGGCACAGGAAAAGATTGACGAAAACAAGTTGGACGAAGCTGCTACAATAATGGAGCAGGCTTTAACAAGCGGAAAGACCAAAAACATGGCCGGCGCATATAATATGGCTGGCGTGGTACAGGGAAAGATTCTCAGTGTAGAAATTACAAAAGCCGCCCAAAAACAACCTTTGGACACGGTGAAGTTTATCAGTGCGCTCAACAAAGCTGTGGAATACTTCGAGAAGAGTTACAAACTCGACAACACTCCTGATGAAAAGGGTAAACTTAAACCGAAGTACAATACAGACGTTGAAGCTCCTTTCCAAAGCAACATGAAGATGATTTCGCAGATGATGCAGTATTATGCTTATGCAGGCCAGTTCCTTAACCAGAACGGCGACCGCAAAGGTGCGTATGATGCATTCGAGAAATTTCTTGACTTGCCCAAATCATCTGTGTTTACAAAGGCACAAAGCGATTCCATCTACAAGTCAAATGCTGACGAATACTATACTATAGCGTTCTATACCACGCTGCTCGGTTATCAGATGAAGGACGACGACCGCACAATGCGCCACATTGACTTTGCTTTGGAGGATACTGCGCAGAAAAACAAGAGCGACCTTTATTTTATCAAGGCGCAAACTTTGCTCAACAAGAAGGATACGGCTGCGTGGGTGAAGTGTGTAACGGCTGCTATCACGGATCTTCCAAACAACACTCAGTTTGTGCAGAACTTGCTCTACTATTATAGCATCAAGCACTTGGATGCTGAAGCTAAGGCTACTGCTGAGGATTTGGTAACCAAAGCTCCCAACAACAAGAACGCTTGGTATTCTGCCGGTTGTATTTATCTGAACCTTACAAAGGATTATACAAAGGCTCGTGAGTGTTTGGAGAAGGCTCTCCAATTGGATCCGAACTTCCCCGATGCAAACTACAATATGGGTGTAACTTATGTGAACGAACTTATCTCGAAGAAAGACCAGTTTGTAACCGATCCGCGCAATCCTAAATACAAGAGCGATGTAGAGAAAATCAAGGAATATTATCGCAAGAGCCTTTCTTATTTTGAAAAGACCCGCGAACTTGTTCCCGATCAGCCGCAGGTGTGGGGACTTTCCTTGAAGAATGTGTACTACAATCTTGAAATGAAGGATAAGGAGAAAGAAATCGACGAGGTTTTGAAGACTGCAGGAATCGCATCGGCCGATCAAAACGGCAGTGCAGAAAATACAAAGAAATAAACCTCTTTACAGTTATCCCAAACATCAAGCCGTCTGCATTTGTGCGGGCGGCTTTTATTTTTGTTGCCATACGAAAAACGGTAATAAGTGATGCTTGAAAAACGGCATGCGATGTCGTTTTTACGATGTCTGATATAATTTAAATTAGATGCCTTGGAATTTAAATTATGTCTGACATCGTTTTTGCAATAACCGATATCGTTTTTTCAGTTTGCGTTTGCTTGTTTTTCAGCGTGTTGCAAAAGCGAATCTGCGAGTGCTGCAGAGAAACGGTTTCCCTCTTTTTGCGTGAGATGATTTCCGTCGGTTGTAGCATAGTCGGCTTCCGCGAAATTATAATAAGCTATCCCGTGTTTTTGTGCCACGGCATTCATCATTATGTCGAACTTGGGACAGATTTTATGCTCAAGTTCTTTCATCGGCTGCGATGTGGGTATGCGCACAAGGCATACCGTTCCGCGCTTGCCAAGATTTAGGACGAGCCTTTCCAACACTTGTTGTGATTTGTGGCTATATGAGTAGTTTTTCGCCATGTCTTCGTATGCCACAAGCCGCATTTCCACTCGTTTCTCCCATTCTTTTCTTGTCTTTGGTTCGTAGTCCACTTCCGTTCTTCCGTTTTCGTTCACAAACGAATGGGTGGGCAATGGCGAAAACCAGCTACGGCTGAAATTTTTGGCAATATGTTCCAGATTGGGACGGGCGGAATATGAACGCAAAGCCAGTTCTTGCGGAACAGAGTCCAGGGTGCGCAAAGCCCAAGGGTCAACGGTGAGAACAAACAGATTACTGTGTCCGTCCTTTGGCGCAAGCTTTTTGTAGATTGCGCTTTCGTAAACTTCATTATAGGAAGAGGCGTCAAGATGAAAGGCAAAATTATAGAGAGTAGGGGAGTAAACGCCTTGAAGTTTGGCATTGATAATCTCAGGGTTCACGGCTTGCGCAGCGCGGGAAGTACCTATTACCAAAGATTGCTGCAAAGGCGAAGACACACGCGGATAAACGTCTCCGATTCTGCCCGAAGGAATCACGCAAAACGCCATGACAAACAGCGCAACGGTTATCAAAACAGCAACAGCGGTTTTTATTACGAATTTCTTCATCTTTACAGCGTTAGAATTGGAAGTATATGAATGCGGCAGGCTCTGCACCGAAAACAATTGTGGCTGCCACGATTGCGATATAGGCTATCCGCCTTGCAAGGCACGGCATGTTTTGAAACACATTGGTTATAGGCTTTTGCTTGCCCGTCTTGTATTCAACAATAAAGAGCATCGCTGCCGCAACCAAAGCTATCAGGGAATGGGTGGCAGATGGCGGAATTGCCGTGAGGTTTACAAACGAGAACATTCGCATTGCATAACCGGCGGCACTCGCTATGTCGGCGCTGCGGAATATCATAAAACCGAAAACAACGCAGGCAAACGTGAGCAGACCCATTATGCTGGAGGGAATGTTGCGTTTCTCAAGTTTTCGGAAAGGCGCGAACAAAAGGGCGTTGTATATTCCCCACGCCACAAACGTCCAGTTTGCGCCGTGCCAAAGTCCCGAGAGCAGGAAAACGAGGAATGTGTTGCGTATCTTGTGGCTGCGTCCTCCGCCAAGCGGTATATAAATGTAGTCGCGAAACCAATTCATGAGGGTAACGTGCCAGCGCCGCCAGAATTCAGAGATGCTTTTCGAGAGATACGGTGCGCGGAAATTCTCCGACAGTTCTATTCCCAACAGTTTCGCACTTCCTATTGCAATATCGGAATATCCCGAAAAATCGCAATAGATTTCAATCGTGAAAAGCAGCGCGCCGTAGGCAAGAACCAGGCTGCCTTGCGAATCCCACCCGGAGAAAATTCCCGAAACTGTCTCGGCGCAATTGTCAGCTATCACCATTTTCTTGAAAAGCCCTATTATGAGCCTTTGCAGTCCCTCTACGCTTTGAGCGTAACAGAATGTGCGGCGGTTTTGAAAGAAGGGAATCATTCGTCCCGCCCTTTCTATCGGCCCTGCCACAAGCTGCGGAAAGAATGCAATGAATGTGGCGTAGGCTACAAAGTTGCGCGTGGCGGGAATGTCGTTGCGATAGATGTCGACGAGGTAGGAAATGCTTTGGAAAGTGTAGAAACTTATGCCGGCGGGGAGTATTATGTTGAGCGTAACAAAGGTGGCGTCAATGTGAAGCAATGCCGCCAAATCCGAGAGCGACTGCGCAAAGAAGTTGAAGTATTTGAATACGCCGAGAGTTGCTGCGCACAATGTTATTCCCGATATCAATATGATTTTCCGGCGTTTCTTGTTTCGTGATTGCTCTATTGCCAGACCTGTGGCGTAGGTGGCAAAGCTCATAAGCACTATTATTATGAGTAGACGGGCGTCCCACCAGCCGTAGAACAAGTAGCTTGCCGCGAGAAGCAGGAGGTTTTGTAGCTTGACGCTTTTGCGCAACGCCCAATAAAGGAAGAATACGGCCGGCAAGAACAACAGATAGGCGGTGGACGTGAATTGCATTAGCTATAAGAGGGGAGTTGGGGTTGGAGGGGGATTGAAAAACAAAGAAAACAGTATTGGAGTGATACTTCGGTCATTCCGCAACTGTTTTCTGTGGATTTTGAGTGGGATTTAGAGTTGGTCTTTCTCTATATCCTTGAAATATTTATAGGTTCCCACTTTGAGTTCGTCGGTAGCTGCGTCGTCGCATACTATGATGCCGTGGCGGTGGAGTTGCAGTGCGCTTATTGTCCACATTTGAGTAACTGCGCCTTCCACTGCTGCTTGCAGTGCTTGTGCTTTGTTGTGTCCGTTGCAGAGGATAAGCACTTCCTTTGCAGCCATCACAGTGCCAACGCCTACTGTGAGTGCGTGGGCGGGAACGTCTTCCACGCTGCCGCCGAAGAAACGGGAGTTGGCTATTCTTGTGTCGGTGGTGAGTGTCTTGACGCGGGTGAGCGAATTGAGCGAAGAGCCCGGCTCGTTGAATGCGATGTGTCCGTCGGGGCCGATGCCGCCTATAAAGAGGTCGATGCCGCCTGCCTTTGCTATTTTCTCCTCATATTCTGCACATTCCTTCTCAAGGTTTTCTGCGTTGCCGTTGAGAATGTGAATGTTTTCTTTGGGGCAGTCGATATGGTTGAAGAGGTTTTTTGCCATGAAAGAGTGATAGCTTTCGGGGTGGCTCTCGGGAAGTCCCACATATTCGTCCATATTGAACGTGAGTACGTTTTTGAAGCTCACTCGTCCTTCCTTATAGGCTTTAACCAGGTTCTGATACATGCCAATGGGCGAAGAACCGGTGGGAAGTCCCAGCACAAAGGGGTGCTCTGCTGTGGGCGCAGCCGCATTTATCTTGTTTACCACATAGTCTGCCGCCCATTGCGACAACTTTTCGTAATTCGGTTCGATTATAACTCTCATGATGATTTGTTTTTACGTCAGTTCAATATGATATATTGCAAAATTAGTCATTCTTTTTCTTCCTTGCAAACGGCTCAGGGGATTTTACTCGAAAAGATACGGACCTTTTTGTAAAAAGATGCGGAGTTTTGGTAATAACACCATGGTATTTATAGAAAACGCCCCTGTAATATTTCCAAACCAAGCGTTCAAATTTCTATTTCGTCCGTTCAGTTTGTCTTACTTCGAACGTTCAACGTGCTTACTTCGAACGATCAACGTGCTTACTTCGTACGTTCAACGTGTTTACTTCGAACGAAGTAAGACAAACTCATCAGGTATTAAGGGAATTTTCAAGGCTTAAAAACTATTTCCGTACAGCAATCATTTGAATTATATGCCTTGAAAATCTTCAGAGATTTGATGTTGGTTTCCGCTTGATTGTCTGGTAGCCGTAGAAACCTTATAAAACGCAAGCGGGAGAGCATCTGAATGCCCTCCCGCTTGGTGAATCTGCTTGCAGAATATGGGGTGAAATCAATATTCCACTCTGTTGTTTATCATGTCTTCGGTGTTCCAAGGAGCAGGTGCGCCGCCAAGGTATTTGTTGAACCATTCCAGGTGGGCGTTGTAGTATACCGGCATGGAATTGAGCGTGCTTGGCCAATGTCCGTCGTTCTTGAAAACAATCAGGCGCGACGGTATGCCCAAAGTTTGCAACACCGAGAAATATTGCAGGCTCTGAGTGTAGGACACGCGGTAGTCTCTCTCGCCGGTGATTATCAGCGTGGGAGTTTTGAAGTTCTTCACGTATTGCGAGGGCGAGAACTTTTTGTAGAGCTCGGAATTCCACGGCTGTCCCTGCAAGTCGAAATTAGGGAACCACAGTTCTTCGGTCGTTCCCCACATAGAGGGGAGGTCGTAAAGTCCCATCATCGAAGCAAGACATTTGAACGGGTGTTTCTGTCCTTGCAGCCAGTTCATGAAATATCCGCCATACGACCAGCCCATAGCCCCCATACGGTCGGCATCTACATAGGGCAGTTGGGCAAGAGCCTCGGCAGCAAGTATCACGTCCTCATAAGGTTTCCCGCCCCAGTCGCCCGAAATGGCACGTGTGAAAGCCTGACCATAACCAGTGGAGCCGTGGGGATTGGGATAGGCCACCACATAGCCCGCGCCGGGATAAACCTGCCAGTCTCCTCTGAACGAATCCATCCATTGCATCTGCGGACCTCCGTGCACGTTTATCACAAGCGGATATTTCTTTGAAGCATCGAAATTGTGGGGCTTAACAATGAAAATCTCCACGCTGTCTCCGCCTGCACCCTTTATCCACATCGTTTCGGAGGGACGTATGTCAACTTCGGCTTCAAGTTCCTTGTTCAGGAAAGTGAGTTGTTCTTCCTTCGCATTCTTCTTGTTCAACTTGCGGCGGTAAAGGGCCGAAGGCTTGCCCGTGGAAGAATATGAATAATAGGCGTAGCCGTCGTTGCTTATATCAAACGAACCAATAGCGCGGTTTGAAATAAGTTCGTCAATCTTCATAGAGTTGATATCAATGGAAAACAAAGGCGAATAACCTCTCTGTTCCCCAAGGAAATAGATGCGCTTGGAATCTTCGCTCCATTTGTAATCGTCCACCCAGTTGTCGAATTTCTCGGATATGATTTTCTTTTCGCCCGTTGCGCGGTTGTATAAAGCCAAACGGAAGCGGTCGCTCTCGTAACTCTCCACCTTTTGCAAACGATAAGCAATCCATTTGCCGTCGGGAGAATATTGCGGCGAACCGTCCCACGCCGGATTGTCGGGAGTAAGACATTTGGCCTCGCCGCCATTGACCGAAACTGTCCAAAGGTCGCAGTTGGTATTAGCCTCGGGGTTATCGGTGTGGTTGCTCACATAGCAGATTTCCTTAGAGTCGGGCGAGAAACAAAAACCACCATCGGCACCGCTTGGCGAAAACACAGGAGAGACAAATTCCCCGGGAGTAACATCGGTATATGTCTTGGAGTTCACGTCAAACACAATGATATGTTGGTAACGACCATCTGAATAACTCGTCCAATGACGGTACAGCAGTTTGTCGGCAATATGCGCCTGCACCGGACCTTCGGCTTTCTTCTTGGCAAGTTCCAAATTCTTCTTTCCGTCGGCACCGGCTTCGGGATAAACATCGGCCACAAACGCCACATAGTTGTTGTCGGGAGAAACAAGAGGAGAACTTACGCCCAATTCGTAATCAGTAATCTGACGTTTCTCGCCGCTCTTGATGTCCATGTGAAACAATTGCGCCTTGCCATTAGCATATCCTGTATAGAAAACACCGCTTCCGTCTTTGTCCCAAACGGGAGAATAACTAACACCATCACTGCTCTTCAACTCCAATTGGGGCGTCTTTGCTTTCAAGTCAATTTGTGCGATGTTGGATTTGGAACTGTGCTCGCTAAGGTTCATGCTGCTCTGCGCCATAATCAACTTGCTTTTGTCGGGAGAGAGCGAAAATCCATAGACACTCTTTATCTTGTAGATGTCCTGGATTGTAAATGCTCGCTTTTGTGCATTTGCTTGTGGCAACGTGAAGCACAAAGCGATTGCAAATAAATTTAGTTTGTTCATATAAGCTTTATCTGTTGTTTTGATTCGTTTCGTCAGGATTGTTTCTCGGAGAAAAACAAAGCAATACATGCTGATTTTTATACTGCAAATTTAGCACTAAATGCAATAAAAAGACGCATCAAACAAATATTGGTGCGTCTTTTTGCTATCTGCGTAGGGTTATACCTATTTCATTTCGAGCTTTTGCTTTACAGAAATGTCCTCGCCATTGGCATCAACAAATTTGTACTCAAGAAACGGAAGGCTTTGATCGGGAATAACTTTTACTCCAAATTTTGTATATAATTTCCACTTGGCTTTCATTGAGAACAAACCGGCGGAAATATAAGCATAAACGTATGGGTGTACGTACAAAACAAATTTCTTTATTCCTGAATCATATAGCGCTTTAAGTTTGCGGTCGAGAATATCTGCCAAAAGCAATGAAGATTTTATTTTGCCCGTTCCGCCACAAGTGGGACAGGTTTCTTCTACTGCGACTTCGGTTACCGGACGCACTCTTTGCCTTGTGATTTGCATCAAGCCGAATTTCGATAGCGGCAAAATGTTGTGTCGGGCACGATCGTTCTGCATTGCGAGATTCATTCGCTCGTAGAGTTTCTGACGATCTTCTGCAAGATTCATATCTATAAAGTCAACAACAATAATGCCTCCCATATCGCGCAACCGTAACTGTCTTGCCAATTCATCGGCTGCCCCAAGGTTTACTTCCAATGCGTTTGCTTCCTGACCATCGGGGTTTTTGGCGCGATTGCCGCTGTTTACGTCCACCACATGCAGGGCTTCGGTATGTTCTATAATGAGATATGCTCCGTGTTTATAGGTAACGGTTCGTCCGAAAGCCGACTTGATTTGTTTTGTTACTCCGTAATTGTCGAAAATAGGAATTTTACCATCGTAAAATTTCACAAGATCTTTGCTTTCCGGCGCTATAAGATGAAGATATCCTGAGATTTCATCGGCGATATCCTTGTCATTGACGAAAACATTCTCGAACGAAGGATTATACATGTCGCGTAACAAGGCTGATGCTCTTCCTATTTCTTCGTAGACAAGGGTAGGGCGCTTTTGCGTGTTGGCTGCTTTTCTGAAAGCATCGTGGCATCGTTTTAGCAACGCTTTCATTTCGCTGTCGAGTTCCGATGCTCTTTTTCCCTCTGCCACTGTGCGAATTATTACGCCGAAGTTGCGCGGTTTTATGCTGTATACAAGTTGTTTCAACCTTGCTCTTTCTGCATCGCTTTTGATTTTTGACGAAACGGAAACTTTATCGCTGAAAGGTATAAGCACTATATTTCGTCCGGCAAAAGACAGTTCGCCACACATACGTGGTCCTTTTGTGGAAATAGGTTCCTTTGCCACTTGCACGAGTATTTCCGAGCCGGCTTGTAGTATATCGCCGATTTTCCCGTTTTTGGGAAGGTCTGCTTCTGGAGTCAGTTTTATTTGTTCCAAAGGCTTGTAGTTTCCTGCGGCGATGTTTTTTTCGTATTGCAATGCGGTGTTGAAATGAAAGCCGAGGTCCAAATAATGCAGAAATGCCTCTCGTTCGTAACCAACGTCAACAAAACAGGCATTTAGTGCGGGTAACAATTTCTTTACCTTGGCTATATATATATTGCCTACGGCATTGCTTTCGGCGCGTTTTTCGCTTTGGTATTCAACGAGCCTCTTGTCTTCGAGAAGTGCTATTGATATGTCTTTTGGGCATACATTTACTATTACTTCGCTTGTCATTTTCATCGTTTATGTCGTAAAGAAAACAATCTGTTGGTTTCTTCACGGCTGTTTCTTTTATTTATCGTAAGGCATTTGCATCCCGGGCATGAGTTATAAAAAACAAGAACAAACTAACGCTCCGCATTTTCTTGCTGCAAGCGAATAGTTTGTCCTTGTTTCTTTAAGATATTGCGGAGAATAGGCTTATTTGCTCTTATGTCTGTTCTTACGCAATCTTTTTTTACGCTTGTGAGTTGACATCTTATGTCTTTTCTTCTTTTTTCCGCTTGGCATTGTGATTAAATTTAAAAGTTCTTGTATGTTATGTTTTCAGTTTTGTCTACAATAGTTTCTTGTGCGGAAACTTATTGTTTAACAGAGCTGACAAATGTCTTTGCCGGTTTGAAAGCTGGGATATTGTGCTCGGGGATTTCGATAGTTGTATTCTTCGAAATATTGCGTGCAACTTTCTTCGCGCGCTTTTTCAAAATAAAGCTGCCGAATCCGCGAAGGTAAACGTTCTCGCCACTTTCGAGCGAGCCTTTGACCGAAGTCATAAACGCTTCAACCGTTGTTAGAACTGTAGCTTTATCTATACCAGTCTGTTTCGAAATTTCATTTACAATTTCTGCTTTAGTCATAACGATTATCGTATAATGTATGTTTGTTATTATTGTCTGTGAATTCTGAATTTGCGTGCAAAGTTATATTTTTCTCTTGATATATAGAAATATGCACTCTCTATTTTTAGACAATTCTAACGTTTTGTCCCTATTTTGCTTGAGAAAATCCGAGCCTGTTATGATTTTTCTTCCTGGTCGAAAACTTTGGTGAACGATTCGGGTGCCGGAGTTTCAAATCTCAGCGGTTCACGGGTGCGTGGGTGATACAAGCACAGACAGTAGGCGTGAAGACACAGACGTCCGGCGGGGTCGGGGGCATTGCCGTATTTCACGTCTCCACACACGGGGTGCCCGATGTCTTGCATGTGAACGCGTATCTGGTTTTTTCGTCCTGTGTCCAATTTCAATTCTACCAAAGAGAAACGTTCTGACGATTGCAAGGTGCGGAAATGCGTCAGGGCATATTTCCCGCCGTTGTCTACCGGCGAACTTTCCGTGATATAGTCGTCATTGTCTTTCAGCCAACTCTCTATGGAGCCTTGCTTTTGCTCCATTTTTCCTTCTACAAGCGCCATGTATCGCCGGTCTGTAACTATTTGCTTCCAGTTGTGCTCGAGTATTTGTTCGGTTTCAATGTTTTTTGCATACACCATAAGTCCTGATGTGTCTCGGTCAAGACGATGAACCACGTGGGACGTACATTTTTGATGCGATTGCCTCAGGTGGTCGTCCAATACCGTCTTTACATTATATGGATGGTGTGGCGCGGGGGCAGAAAGTATGCCCGGATTTTTGTCAACTATAATAATATCGCGGTCTTCGTAGACTATTCTTACAAATTTGCTGTTCATCGTTCCGGAATGCTTGTGGCGGCTTATCTCTACCGTCATGCCGGGAGTTAAAGCAAAGTTGTGCTTTGTGGTAATGTTCTTGTTTACCATCACACCGCCGTTGGTAAGAATGGCTTTTGCCTTGGTGCGGCTTATACCAAAGAGTGCATTCTCTACAAACGGCAAAAGTTCGTCGTTTTTCTTTACCGTGAACGATAAATATTTGGATTGTCTTTTGTTCATACGTCGCGCATTTATATTGGTTTGCAAAGGTAAGAATAGTTTCGCGCAAATGAAAAAAAACGAGGTCTGATATTATTAAAAACTAGGTCAGACATAATTTAAACTAGATGCCTTGGAATTTAAATTATGTCTGACCTAGTTTTTCCGTTAAGCGCATGCCGTAAATACGGCTCACAACAGCAAGAAAGTTAAAAACTTATAACATCGCAACTTTTACGCATAAAGATATCGTGTATATGAAATTAAATCGCTATATTTGCAATGTACGATAACTAACGGTCGGGAAACGGCCATGAAAATCAATGAATTTACGAAATAGCTTATATTCCATAATAGGTCTGTTTGTTGTTGCTGTAACGCCGGCAACAGTCCATGCCCAGGACCTTATTGCACGCCAGGCTCCAGTAGACAGGAGAGTTAAGGCGGCGGATTCAGTGTCGCTAAAGCATCTGCTCAATGCAGAACACGAGGAAGAAATTCGCGGGTTGTATCCGGACTTCAGTAACGCATCGGTTCATAACTACAAAGGTGTTGAAGTTCCGGATTCTTTTCGTATAGACCTGCGCCATTTCTGTATGCCTACTCCCTCACGACAAATCACATCGGGATACGGATATCGCAGGGCTTTTAGACGCATGCACAAGGGACTTGACATTAAAGTATATATAGGCGACACGATAAAAGCAGCTTTCTCAGGAAAGGTTCGTGTGGTGGACTACGAACGCGGAGGTTATGGAAATTATGTGGTGATTCGCCACAGCAATGGCCTGGAAACAGTTTACGGTCATCTATCCAAGCAACTCGTTGCGGAAAATCAGGTTGTGAAAGTGGGAGAACCTATCGGACTTGGCGGAAACACGGGACTTTCTACGGGTTCTCACCTGCATTTCGAATGTCTCTTTCTTGGTATAGCCATTGACCCGTCGCTTATGTTCGACTTCCCGAATCAAGATGTGGTTTCCGACTTTTACACATTCCGTAAAGACGGAAAACAATCCGACAGTAATTACGCATCAAATTCTAACGAAAAGCAAAACGAAACGACCTTGGCTTCAGATGCCGTCGTGGACGTGAAATATCATAAGGTTAAGCGCGGAGATTCTCTGTATTCCATCGCCACTGAATTGGGAACGACTATCGAACGTCTTTGCGAACTCAACCATATAACCAAGCGCCAGAAATTGCGTCCCGGACAGATTTTGCGTTACGCCGAGTAAAACGAAGAATAGGGCTATGAAAGAAACTGAAAAGCAGTTCAAGGAAGTAGTGGCGGCATGTCGTGAACTTTTTGCCAAGAAACTTAGCGACTATTCCCCTTCGTGGCGCATCTTGCGCGTATCGTCTGTAACCGATCAACTTCTCAATAAAGCCAAACGCATTCGTCAGATAGGCGAAAGCGGTGTGGCTCTTGTGAACGAGGGAATAGAACCGGAATTTGTGGGGCTGATGAACTATAGTATCATAGGACTGATACAAATAGAACTCGGACCGACGCTCGATCCCGATATTTCAAACGACGAAGCTTTGGCATTGTATGACAAATATGCCAAGGAGGCTTACGAGCTTATGGAGAAAAAAAACCACGACTACGACGAAGCGTGGCGAGGAATGAGAGTGAGTTCCATGACCGACCTTATCCTTGTAAAGCTTTACAGGGTGAAGCAAATCGAAAACCATAACGGAAAAACAACGGTGAGTGAAGGCATTGCCTCCAACTATTTCGATATAATAAACTATGCAGTGTTCTCGCTGATAAAACTACGATATGCTGCAGAAGCGTAATTATCTTAATATTATAGTGAATATTTGCAGCTTGTTATTGGCTGCAATTTTTATTTTCTCCGGTTTCACCAAAGCTGTAGACCCTGTTGGCGGCGCAATAAAAATCGGAGACTATCTCATGGCATTCGGTTTAAACCCCATTGGCCATGAAACATCGCTCGCCGTACTTTCAGTAGTGGAAAGCACCTTGGAATTTCTGTTGGGCGTGCACCTTCTGTTGGGAATAAGGCGTAAAATTACTACCATATCAACCCTTGTTCTGATGATATTCATGACAGGGCTCACATTATATATTGCCGTTACAAATATAGTAAGTGATTGCGGTTGCTTTGGCGAAGCAATACACCTTAGCAACACGGAAACTTTTCTGAAAAATCTTGTCCTCCTGCTTGCGGCAATATGTATCACGGTTTTCCCGCAGAAAATAAATACTTTGATATCCTACAAACACCAATGGATAGCCCAAGCATATTCTCTGACGTTCGTCCTGCTTGTAAGTTTGTACTCCTATCATTATCTTCCAATTGTAGACTACCGTCCCTACCATGTGGGACAAAATATACCGCAGGCAATGAGCATTCCGTCTGATGCCAAAGCCCCCGTGTTTGAAACCATTTTTACTCTTGAAAAGAACGGAGTAAAGAAACAGTTTACCCTTGAAAATTATCCCGATTCCACATGGGCGTTCGTCGATTCGAAGACAACGATGATTGAGGCAGGATTTCAGCCCGAGG
This sequence comes from bacterium, assembly GCA_963660485.1. Taxonomy (GTDB): domain Bacteria; phylum Bacteroidota; class Bacteroidia; order Bacteroidales; family Bacteroidaceae; genus UBA6398. Next base: position 19,130 of record CAVKYH010000017.1, read on the forward strand.
TAAAAGATTTTGCTTTGTACTCTTTTTCAGGAAACGAAGTAACAAACACTATTCTTAATGAAAAGAACTTTGCGTTCTGGCTTGTACTTCCGCGTATAGAGAACAGTGATACGGGTGTTATTGACGCGATAGAAGATATTTACGACTATTGTCTTCGCTATGGTTACAGACTCTACGGATTTACCGCTTCAGATTCTGTAAAGATTTCCGATTGGCTTCATGCTGCGGGGATTTCTTTTCCTTTTTATAACGCCGACGACGTTGTCTTGAAAACCATGGTGCGTTCCAATCCTGGTTTGCTGCTTGTGAAGAAAGGCATAATACTTAACAAATGGAGCAAAAACGACCTGCCAGATGAAAGTAAACTCACAGCAGCTTTGCAAAAGTTATCTCTAACTTACGGAAAAGGCAGTTACGGACTAAAACATACATTAAAATATATAATACTCTTCCTTATTCCGCTAATAATTATTATTTTCGCGAGCAAAACGCGGAATAGGCGCTTTATTATAAAAGCACAAAGTAGGCGTGGATAAAGAACATACAAAAGATAAAATAAATACAATGAGAAAGAAAATTGTAGCAGGCAATTGGAAAATGAACAAGAACCTGCAAGAAGGCGTTGCCTTGGCAAAAGAAATCAACGAAGTTTGTAAAGCAGATAAGCCCAATTGTGGCGTTGTTATTTGCACACCGTTCATTCATCTCGCCAGCGTAGCGCAGGTTTTGGATCAAGAAGTTGTTGCTTTGGGTGCAGAGAATTGCGCTGACAAAGAAAAAGGTGCTTATACCGGCGAAGTTTCTGCTGAAATGGTAAAAAGCACAGGTGCGCAATATGTAATACTTGGCCACTCTGAGCGCCGTCAATATTACAATGAAACTCCCGAAATTCTCAAAGAAAAAGTATTGCTCGCTTTGCAGAATGGTCTTCAAGTAATCTTCTGCTGCGGAGAAACTCTTGAAGAACGCGAGTCAGGAAAGCAGAATGAAGTTGTTAAAGCAGAACTTGACGGCTCTGTATTCAATCTCTCTGCTGAAGAGTGGAAGAACATCGTGCTTGCTTACGAACCTATTTGGGCAATCGGCACCGGCAAGACAGCTACTTCTGATCAGGCAGAAGAAATGCTTGCGTATATCCGTTCAATTGTTGCTGAGAAATACGGCAATGAAGTTGCTGATGACACGACAATTCTTTATGGCGGTAGCTGCAAGCCTTCAAATGCTGCCGAACTTTTCGGCAAGCCCGACATCGATGGCGGACTTATCGGCGGTGCTTCTTTGAAAGTTGATGATTTCAAAGGCATCATCGACGCTTGGAAAAAGTAATCTTATAAAACATAAACGCCGCTCCATGTAATGAATATTGCAGGGGCGGCATTTTAATTTTATGAACAGACGGATTTTTTTGTTTCTTATTGCCTTGATTTCTATTGAGGGATATGCGCAGACTTCGCAAAGCGATTTTGTACGCGATGTACAGAAAGACGTTGCGGGGTGGGGCAAACTTGTAATAAACCAAGATTCCCGTCTGACACGACTTGTAAACAAAGATACGGTAGTTGCCCCTGTTCCACAGACTAAGGAGGAAAAAGAAAAAGCTGTCGATACTACCAAACAGAAAGCCCCTGCCAAGGTTCCTACTTTCTCAGAAGAGAACACGGAGCAGGCTTCGCGTCCCGCAAAATTGAAGCGTTATAAAATCAGCGGCTATCGTGTGCAGATTTACGCGGGGAACAATTCGCGCAATTCGCGTATCGAGGCCGAACGTACGGCGCAACGTTTCAAGGGTTATTTCCCCAAGGTGCCATCGTATACGCATTTCTATCCTCCAAGATGGGTTTGCAGGGTAGGGGATTTCAAGACGGCGGAACAAGCTCAGACTTTCATGCAACAAGTGCAGCAGTTGAAAGTTTTTTCAGGCTTGACTGTCGTGAAAACGGCCATACAAGTTGTGTATCGCAGCGAAAGCGAAGAATAATATCTAAATTGCATGATGGAAAAATTGACGCAAGAGCAAATCGACTTGGAACTTCAAAAGAATGTGAGGCGAACTCTTGAACTTATAGGCGAGAATCCTGAAAGGGAAGGGCTTGCAAGAACTCCGCTCCGCGTTACAAAGGCTTTGCAAAAGCTCACTTGTGGATACGAGATGGACCCGAAGGCGGTGTTGAATGCGGCGAAATTCAAGGAAGACTACTCTCAGATGGTGATTGTAAAGGATATTGATTTCTTTTCACTGTGTGAACATCACATTCTTCCTTTTTACGGCAAGGTTCATGTGGCTTACATTCCCAACGGATACATCACGGGGTTGAGCAAGATTGCGAGGGTGGTGGATATTTTCTCTCATCGTTTGCAGGTACAGGAGCGTATGACTTGCCAAATCAAGGAGTGCATACAGGAGGCTCTCGATCCGCTTGGCGTGATGGTGGTTGTGGAGGCACAGCATATGTGTATGCAGATGCGTGGTGTGGAGAAGCAGCATTCCGTAACGGTTACAAGTGATTTCACCGGAGCTTTCAACCAGTCGAAAACGCGTGGTGAATTCCTGGAATTGCTCAAAGTGAAGCATTCCAACCAATGATTTTCTGAGATTATCCTATTCTCCATAAAAGAGTTGTCTTGAAAACACAAGGCGACTTTTTTTTGTATCTGTCCTGTTTTGTGCAGGGGAATTTATGGGCCAAACTGCAAGGGGATACGAGGGGTTTACAAAAAGACCATGGTGTCTTGGTGAGAAGACCGTGGTGTCTTGACAAAGTCGATTATGGATTGTTGAAAACAGGTGGGATTTTGTTTGAACTAAGGCGTTATGAAATTTCCTCCCAACTTATGTCGGTGCGGCGTTGTTGTCTGAGTTGTTTCCAAAGTATGTCGTTGTATGAATGGTTGTGCTGTGGGTCAGCACTTATAACGTCGTGAGCCATTCGCCGTGCCTGTTCGAGCAACTGTCCGTCGGTTACGAGATTTGCTATTTTGAGGTTAAACGGCAATCCGCTTTGCATTGTGCCTTGCAAATCGCCCGGCCCGCGCAGCTGCAAGTCTTCTTCTGCAATCTTGAACCCGTCGTTTGTTGCTGTCATCACATCTATTCTTTTCCGTGTGTCTCCCGAGAGTTTGTCGGGAGTAACAAGGAAACAATATGCCTGGTCGGCGTTTCGCCCCACACGCCCGCGCAACTGATGAAGTTGCGAAAGGCCAAAACGTTGTGCGCCCTCGATTACCATCACTGTGGCGTTGGGCACGTTTACTCCCACCTCTATCACCGTGGTAGCCACAAGAATGTCAATGTCGCCCTTGGCAAACGTAGTCATCACCTTGTTTTTGTCGTCAGCTCCCATTTTGCCGTGAACATAAGCAATCCTGCGGTTGGGGAAAGTCTTGCATAGCCATTCGTAACCGTTCTCAAGGTCGCGCAAGTCCATCTTCTCGTTCTCCTTTATGAGTGGAAACACATAGTAAACCTGATGTCCTTTGCGTATCTCGTTTTCGAGCAAACGGAATAGCTCCGTGCGCTGATGATTCTCCACTCTTTTCGTAAGCACAGGCTTTCGTCCCGGCGGCAGTTCGTCCAAAACCGAAACGTTAAGGTCGCCGTAAACAGTCATCGCCAATGTGCGCGGAATGGGAGTGGCTGTCATTACGAGTATATGGGGCGGGGCGGGACTTTTGAGCCATAGCTTTGCCCTTTGAGCCACTCCGAAACGATGCTGCTCGTCTATTACAGCAAGCCCGAGCTGTGCAAAAACCACCTTGTCCTCTATCACGGCGTGAGTGCCTATCAGAATTTTCACTTCGCCCGATGCCAATGCTTCAAGGGTGGCTTTGCGCCGTTTTCCCTTTATCGACGATGTGAGCAGGTCGGTTCTTATCGGCATTCCGTCAAGCATTTTCGTAATCGTTTCGTAGTGTTGTTCTGCCAATATCTCGGTGGGAGCCATAAGGCATACCTGCCTGTTGTTGTCTATAGCCATTAGCATCGTCATCAGGGCCACAATGGTTTTCCCGCTCCCCACATCGCCTTGCAGCAACCGGTTCATTTGTTTCCCGCTTCCCACATCGGCGCGAATTTCATGGAGCACTCTTTTCTGGGCATTGGTCAGGCTGAACGGCAGGTGGTATTTGTAGAAACCGTTGAACGCATCTCCTATTTTCACGAAGCGTTGCCCTATGGCCCTTGCCTGACGTTCGCTTGCATAGTTGAGCAAACCGAGCTGAATATAAAAGAGTTCTTCAAATTTCAGCCGTTTGCGTGCTGCTTCAAGTTGGTCGAAACTTTGCGGGGAATGTATTGCCGTGATAGCCTGTGCGCGTGTGCAGAGTTTTTCGCGCTTCAAGATGTAGGGCGGAATGGTTTCGGGAATGTTTCCTCCCAACTCCGTCAATGCGCCCTTTATCAGTTTCTCCACAGTCTTTGATGTGATGTTGCATCGCTTCATCTTTTCTGTGGTGTGATAGTATGGCGCAAAAACGGTTTGCATACCTTGTGGCTGCGGTTCCTCGAGTTCGGGGTGGGCTATCGACCATCGTCCGCCATAGATTTGGGGAATTCCGAATGCTATGTATTCCTTTCCGGTTTTGTATTGTTTCTGCACGTAGGAAATGCCTCTGAACCATACGAGTTCCATTACTCCGGCGCCGTCGCTGAACAATGCTTTCAACCGTTTCTTGCGTCCGTCGCCCTCGGTCTCGAAATATAAGATTTTTCCCTTTACCTGTATGTATTGCATGCCTTCGCGCAATTCGCAAACAGCATACACTTTGCTGCGGTCGATATATCGGTAGGGATATGTGGTAACCAAATCGCCCACCGAGTGTATCGACAATTCCTTTCCGAGCATAGAGGCGCGCGAAGGCCCTACACCTTTCAGATATTTTATGTCTTGTGTCAGCAGCATTCCAAATAAGCCGAAGACAGTTTGCCTTCGGCTTTCTTAATGATAGAGTGGTTTTCAACTACACAGCATTCCCGCTGCCACTTCGTCGCTTTTGGCTTTTCCTGCGAGCAGTTCTGCTATTTTCAATGCAAACTCCATGGCGGCAGCCGGTCCTTTGCCGGTAATGATGTTGCCGTCCTGTTCCACCATTGCTCCCGTGCATTCCGCCCCTTCAAGCTTGTCTTCGAATCCGGGATAGCATGTGGCGCGTTTGTTGTGCAGCAGTCCCAGTTCGCCAAGTATAAATGGCGCGGCGCAAATGGCTGCAATAGGGAGGTTGTTGTTTGCCCTCTCTTTCAAAACGGCACACAGCGCGCTGTCGTTCCTCAGATTCAATGCTCCGGGCATTCCGCCGGGCAATACCACGAGTTCGCTTGTGGCAAGGTTGACCTCGGTGAACAAGCTGTCGGTTGTAACCTTTATGCCATGCGCTCCCACAACTTCGTTGCTGTGGGTGATTGAAACTGTGTGGGCTTCCACTCCGGCACGACGCACTACGTCAACTACTGTCAAGGCTTCCACTTCTTCAAAGCCTTCTGCAAGCATAATGTAAACCATATCTTATATTTTTTGTGTCAGTTACAAATATAACGATATCCTTTCATATATCGCAAAAAAACTTTCTTTTCGTTTCCGTTTTGCCTCTCTCGCCACTCTGCAAAAACAGCCGTTTTTCTTTTGCCGCATCTCGTAAAAACGAGGTCAGACATAATTTAAATTCCAAGGCATCTAGTTTAAATTAGGTCAGACCTCGTTTTCGCAATATGCCTTATCGTTTTACCGTTGTGGTAAACTGTTGTTTTTAAGAGAGTTGTAAATATATTGATTTCCTGTCAAAAACAACCGCAAAAAGAAGAAACAAGGCACGGCAAAAAATATTGGAAAAAAGTTTTGCGGGAACAAATATAATATATACTTTTGCAGTGTATTAGTTAAGTAGTACACTAAGACAGTATAATAATGATTGATATTAATAATGTATCGTTTGGTTATCCCGGCCACGGAAATCTCTACGAGAATATAAATTTCTCGCTTCCGCAAGGGAATGTTTACGGGCTTCTCGGGCGCAATGGTTCGGGAAAGTCCACGTTGCTTTATCTTATAGCGGGACTGCTTCTCCCAAGAAAGGGCAACATATTGTTTATGGGCGACAACACCAAGAATCGCGAGCCCAAAACTTTGAGCAACATCTTTATTCTTCCCGAAGGATTCAGTTTGCCTAAATGCAATTTCAGGAAATACGTAAAACAATACGCACCGTTTTATCCGCGTTTCAGCGAAGAGACCCTCAAAACCTGCCTTGCCGAATTCGACATGCCCTACGACATGCCTATGGGGGAACTTTCGATGGGCAATAAAAAGAAAGCTTACGTTTGCTTCGCTCTTGCCACTAATGTAAGCCTGCTTCTGCTCGACGAGCCCACAAATGGTTTGGACATTCCCTCGAAGGTGCAATTCCGGCGTGCCGTTTCAAAAACAATGAACGAGGACAAAAGCGTAATAATCTCCACCCACCAGGTGCGGGATATCGAAAGTTTGCTCGACCATGTGGTGATAATCGACAACGGGCACCTTATGCTCAACACTTCGGTTGACAACATTGTGCGCCAATACGCATTCGAGGAACGCCCCATGGGAGAACCCACCGACGATGCCTTGTATGCGCAGCGCTCCATGGGCGGCAACAAGTTGATTGTGGCAAACCGCGAAGGCATCGACACACCTCTCGACCTCGAGATGCTGTTCACTGCAGCCGTAACCGGAGCAATAACAATTGACAACGGAAACAACGAAGAAAAAGACGAAGAATTATGAAAAAGATAAATCCTGTAAATAGCTTTTCAGCAGCTCGTTTTGCGATTTTATTGAAGTTTGGCTTGCGTTCAAGTGAATTCCATTTGCTTTTGGTAGGTGTATTTGTAATGAATTTGGGATACCTGCTTACCACATATATTAGCAACGCAACTCCTTATGAGATACTATGCGACCTACGCGACTACGTTTATGCGATATTGGGCTTTTGCTTGACTTTCGGGGCTTCGCTTATTGTTAGCAGCCTTAAAAACAAGGGCAACCGCATCAACCACCTGATGTTGCCCGCTACAATGGGTGAAAAATTTCTTGCCCGGTTTGTTATAATGCTCTTCGGCACAATATTGGCAGTATTCATCGCATTTCTTGCCCTCTATGCCGTGTTGGCAACAATAAGCGTTTTCTCGCAGTCAACCCCAACTTATGCAGACTACAATCTTTTTACACACACTACGGAAACTCTGCAGATTCATAACGCCAAAACATGGCAGGCTCTGACTCTGATAGCGCTGTTTTTCGTTTGGATTTATTCCACATACCTGCTTGGCGGAATTTTGTGGAAGGGAAAAAGCTGGATAATAACAAGCATACTTCTCTTGTTCCTAAGCATGGCGTTCGGTATGTTTTTCGTGTCTTTTTCTGACGTGGGATTATCTATAATATGCAATGAAGTAAGTTCTACAGTCTTCTTTATAGTTTTCAGCACGGTATTGGCAATATTTATAATCGTCAACTTCAGTCTTGCGTGGTATCTCTTCAAACGCATGCAGGTAGTGCGCCCCACGTTGAGGAACTTTGTAAAAGGAATCAAGCGTCATTTCTAAAATGCAATGAATTTCAACGAAAACAAATCAATATATTTGCAAATTGCCAATAGAATCTGCGACGAGATAATGCTCGGAGTTTACGATATAGGCAACCGCATTCCCTCGGTGCGCGACTATGCTTCGCAAATGGAAGTGAATGCAAACACCGCCGTGCGCTCTTACAACTATCTTGAGCAGCAAGGAATAATCGAAAGCAAACGCGGATTGGGCTTTTTCGTTACTCCTGAAAGCCGGGATATAATAAGCGAAACACGTAAAGAGGAATTCTTTTCAATATATGTGCCCGATTTTTTCAAACACATGAACATGCTCGGAATCAAATTCGACGAAGTGGCAAAGCTGTACGCAGAACACAAAGAACAAAACAGAGAAAACAATGATTCATCTGAAGGACATAAACAAAACGTATGACAACGGAACGAAACTTCATGTATTGAAGGGAATTTCACTCGATATCAACGAAGGGGAATTTGTTTCGATAATGGGCGCATCGGGGTCGGGAAAATCCACATTGCTCAACATCATGGGCATACTCGACAACTACGACAGCGGAGACTATACCATAGACGGCGTGGAGATTAAAAACCTGAGCGAAAACCGTGCTGCCGACATTCGAAACCATATGATAGGATTCATATTCCAGTCGTTCAATCTCATATCGTTCAAGAATGCAATGGAAAACGTGGCGCTGCCTCTGATGTACCAGGGCGTGAGCCGCAAACGCCGCAACGCTCTCGCAATGGAATATCTTGACAAACTCGGTTTGAGAGATCATGCACACCATCTGCCCAACGAACTTTCCGGCGGCCAGAAACAACGCGTGGCAATAGCGCGGGCTATGATTACCAAGCCACGCATAATCCTCGCCGACGAACCAACAGGAGCCCTTGACAGCCGCACGTCGCTTGAAGTGATGCAACTCTTGAAAAAACTAAACGACGAAGGAATGACAATAGTGGTTGTTACCCACGAGAGCGGCGTTGCAAACGTAACAAACAAGATTATCCATCTGAAAGACGGCGTTATCGAAAGCATAGAAGAGAACGTAAAACACGATGCGTCGATTTTCGGAACGAATGGATTGATGAAATAAAAAACGATGATGGATACCATACAAGAATTGTTTGCCACATTGTTGCGCTCAAAGCTCCGCACAACGCTTACAGGCATCTCTGTTTCTACGGGAATATTCCTGCTGATAGTTTTGCTTGGCGCCGGAAATGGAATAATACACGCATTTGAAAATATGTCAGGCAGCATGTCGCTCGACGCAATGCAAATTAACGGCGGAGTTACTTCTAAACCATACAACGGTATGAAAGAGGGAAGAAACATAAGGCTTGACAAACGCGATCTGAATATCATAAATCATAATTTCACGCGAAACGTGCGCTCTGCAATAGGCATACAGACACAAAGCAGCGTAACTATCCACTATGGAGTGCAAAGTATTTCGCGAACGCTTTACGGAATCGCTCCTCAATACCGCGAAATGAATTCTCAAGTAGAAAATGTGGTTGTCGGAAGGTTTGTAAACGAAATTGACATGCGCGAACGCAGAAAAGTGATTGTTTTGTCGCAACAAGATGCCGATGAACTTTTCGGTACGTGGCACAACGCTGTGGGAAAATTGGTTGAAGCGCAAAAATCGGCTTATCGCGTGGTAGGAGTATACCCCAACAGAGGAATGAGTCAGAACCAAGACGTATATGTACCGCTTAACACATTGCAGGCGGTGTATAACAAAGGAACGATGTTTGATTATCTGATGCTTAAAACCCGAGAGATTCGTACACAAGACGATGTAGATAATTTTGCAGCTCTGTACAGAAGCGTAGCAAGCCCTATACACTTGTTTTCACCCGACGACCAAAACGCAGTGTGGATGTGGAACACGACGGTAGGGGCAGAGGAAAGCGCGAAAGCAATGAACATTTTGCGTATGTCGCTTTGGATAATCGGTTTGCTCACGCTTATAAGTGGAGTAGTGGGCATCAGCAATATCATGCTTATTACTGTGAAAGAGCGAACCCACGAGTTTGGCATACGCAAGGCTATCGGAGCGCGTCCGTTGTCTATTCTTAAAGGCGTGATTATCGAGAGCGTGGTGGTAACGTTGATTTTCGGATACATCGGAATGGTTCTCGGAATCATTACAACCGAATATCTTAACCGGGTAGGCGGAAATTCTCAGGTAGCGTTAGGAAACCAAACTATTACTGTCTTTTCCAATCCTTCGGTAGACTTCAATACGTGTATCGAAGCTCTTGCAGTGATGATTATTGCCGGAGTTGTTGCTGGGCTTGTGCCGGCACGCAAGGCTGTGAAAGTAAAACCTATCGAAGCATTGAGGGCTGAGTGATATGAAAGCGGAGAAAATCAAAGCCATATTGCAAGTGTTCGACAGCGACCGCTTCGCCGAGGTTACAAGCACACTTGCCGGCAACAAGTCGCGCACCATGTTGACTGCGTTCGGCATATTTTGGGGCGTGTTTATGTTTGTGTTGCTGCTTGGTGGCGGAAAGGGCTTGCAAGAACTCATGATGTCGAATTTCGGAGGCTTTGCAACCAATGCAGGAGTGATAGACGATCAAAAGACTACCAAGGCATACAAAGGATATTCCAAAGGGCGCGAATGGAGAATGAGTATTGACGATGTGGAAGGTCTACGCAATTATATTTCTGGCTTGGATATCGTGGTTTCCATATCCAGCCGTTGGGGAAAATTAGCCCGATATTCCAATCATAGCTATTCTGACGGTGTTCTTAAGGGAATTGTTCCGGAACATCAGTATGTAGAAATCCCCAAGATAAAATACGGGCGATTTATTAACGCAAACGACTTGCACCAGGTACGTAAAGTATGCGTAATAGGTAAGAGAGTGTACGAATCACTCTTTCCCGACGGAGGAAATCCATGCGGCAAGTTCATTAATGTAGACAATGTATATTACGAAGTTGTAGGAGTTGATGTACACGAAAGCAATATAGGACTCAATGGTATGCCACAAGATGGTATTTTCGTGCCATCTACTGTATTCCGAAACATTTACAATTGCGGAAAAGAAGTATCTTTGATAGCATTCACTGCGAAACGAGGAGTAACAATAGCTTCGATTGAAGATAAAATCAGGGCTTATATATTCCACACCCACAATATTCACCCCGACGACCGCGCTGCCATAGAAATCTTCAACATGGAAACATTTTTCCAAATGTTCGACAATCTGTTCAACGGCATCAACTTATTGGTGTGGCTTATCGGAATGGGAACGGTATTGAGCGGCGTTATAGGCGTAACAAACATTATGCTTGTTTCTATTCGCGAACGAACGGTGGAACTCGGAATCCGCCGTGCCATAGGCGCAAAGCCGCGAGACCTTCTCGTACAGATTTTATCCGAAAGCGAGATTATGACAATTCTTGCCGGCATGTCGGGATTACTCGCTGCGGTGGGAATACTTGCAGCGATTGAACCGATGATAAGGAAAAGCGCTGAAACATCGGCCACATTTCAAATACCGTTCGGCATAGCCATAAGCGTGGCGGCGGCACTGGTTTTCATGGGATTGATAGCCGGAATATTTCCCGCGGCAAGGGCTTTGGCTATCAAGCCTGTAGACGCAATGAGAGACGAGTAGGGATATTGGAAAAACGATAACCGATATAATTTAAACGATAACCGATATAATTTAAATAAGGTCAGACATCGTTCAGAACATAAAAAGGAATATAAAAATACAAACAATGAAACGTATAAAAAGAATAGCAATAGCGGTGGTTGTGATTGCCGTATTTGCAGGAACATTTGTTTATCTGTATCAGAAATCAAAGAAAACCCCGGAACAATACCAGTTGGAAGAACCCAAATACGCCGACATACTGCGCACCACTGTGCTCAACGGCAATATTGAGCCGCGAGACAAAGTGGAAATCAAACCCCAAATCAACGGCATCATTTCTGAAATCTACAAACAGCCGGGAGATATGGTGAGCAACGGAGATGTTATTGCCAAGGTAAAGGTGATTCCTGCAATGGAGGAACTTAACTCTGCCGACAACCGTGTGCGTCTTGCCGCAATCAATCTTGACCAGGCCAAACGCGACTTCGACCGCGCAAAAAAACTCTACGACGACAAACTGATAAGCACCGAGGATTTCGAAAAAGCCAAACAAGAACTGCTGAAAGCCAAAGAGGAAAGCAATACAGCCAGCGATGCGCTACAAATTGTGAAAGAAGGCGTTTCGGCATCAAACAGCAGTTACAGCACAACGCTCATACGCTCAACAATCAACGGAATAGTACTCGACATTCCCGTGAAGGTAGGAAATTCTGTAATCATGAGCAATACCATGAACGACGGTACCACAATTGCAACCATTGCCGACATGAACGACCTTATATTCAAAGGCACGATAGACGAGACCGAAGTGGGACTAATCAATACCGGAATGCCGATGTCTATCTCCGTGGGAGCGTTGCAGGACCACAAATTCTCGGCATTGCTCGAATATATCTCGCCCGAGGTACAGACCACCGACGGCAACAGTGCAAACCAATTTGAAATAAAGGCTGCCGTGAAAATTCCCGCAGATGTAAAAATCCGCTCGGGCTACAGTGCAAACGCCGAGATAGAACTGCAAAAAGCCGTGCACGTGATTTCTGTTTCCGAGGGTTGTGTGGAATTTGAAGGCGATAACACCTACGTTTATGTGCTTACCAAGAAAGACCCACAGACTTTTGAACGCCGCAAGGTGGTTACCGGATTGAGCGACGGAGTAAAGATTGAAATAAAAAGTGGACTTAAAATGGGCGACAAGATAAGGGGCAACCTCATTTCCTCAGAAAAATGAAATGGCAACAAATAAAAAAGCAACAGCGATGAACAGATTTATTATGCTGATAGCTCTGGCGGTAATTGCAATGCCGGGAAAATCCCAAAGAGTGATGACTCTTTCGCAATGTATCGACTATGCTATTTCGCACAACATAAATGTAAAACGCTATTCCAACACTGTGGAACAGCAAAAGGTACAACTGTCAACTTCCCGCAACTCCCGTTTGCCTGATCTCACAGCCGGAGCTTCGCAGAACTTCAATTTTGGGCGCGGACTGAACTCAAACAACTCCTACGTAAACCGCAATACGCAGAGCACGGGATTTAATCTGCAAACAAGCGTACCTTTACTTACCGGCGGCAGAATTCCAAACGAAATAGCAGCGAATCGTCTGAATCTTCAAGCCGCAACAGCCGACCTTGAACACGCGCAGCAAAGCATAGCCCTGCAAGTGGCCGCCGCATATCTGCAAGCCGTTTACGCGGCAGAGGTTGTAAAGGTGCAGGAAACCCAGGTGGCTTTTTCAAAAGTGCAGCACGACAGAATTACAAAGCTTTTCAAAGCCGGCAAGTCGGCTGAAAGTGATGTAGTGGAGGCTCAATCCCAAGTGGCACAAGACGAAATGCAGCGCACACAAGCTATCTGCGACCAGAAGCTTGCCATGCTCGACCTTTCACAGCTTCTCGAACTTCCTTCGCCCGACAGCATTGCAATTGTAGCCCCCGAAGGAGACGCTTCGGCAGTACTTCCGCCTTTGCCCGACCAGATATTCGCGGCAGCAGAAGGCATAAAACCGGAAATACAAGCGGAAAAACTGCGATTGCAAGCCGCTGAAAAAAATATCCGCGTGGCAAAAGCCGCACTGTATCCCACACTTTCGCTCGGAGCAGGCTTGTCGTCAGAATACTACAAGACTTCGGGCTTCGATGCTCAGTCATTCTCTAAACAGATGAGCGACAATTTCAGCAAATCAATAGGTTTGTCGCTAAACATACCTATTTTCAACCGTCTTGCAACGCGCAATGCCATTCGCCAAGCCAAACTTCAACAAAACGAGCAAGCTTTGCAACTCGACGAGACGAAGAAAACGCTTTACAAGGAGATACAACAGGCTTATTACAACGCCGTGAATGCGCAATCAAAGTATAAATCGGCACTCGTAGCCCAACAAGCAGCCGAAACAAACCTCAATATGATGACTGGAAAGTTTGAAAACGGACGCGCAAATGCCACCGAATTCGAAGAAGCAAAGACAAAGAGAACGAAAGCCGTGAATTCGTGCCTGCAAGCTAAGTACGAATATATCCTGCGAATGAAAATAATCAACTTCTACCAAGGACAATCCATAAACTAAGCCTTTTAAGGCAATCTAAAAAAACAATATTAGAAAACAACTATGAGACAGTTCAGAAACTTCCTGCTGAAAACCGGTGCAGTATTGACATTGTCGTTTATATCTGCATTGGCAAACGCACAGCAACAGCCTGTCGTTGCAATGGACTCGGCTATCCGCTACGGCATTCTGCCCAACGGAATGACATATTATATACGTCATAATGATTTGCCCAAACAACGTGCGAATTTCTACATAGCCCAGAAAGTCGGTTCGGTACAAGAGGACGATTCGCAGCGTGGGCTTGCGCATTTTCTCGAACACATGTGCTTCAATGGCTCGAAAAATTTTGCCGGGAACGGAATCGTGAGCTATTGCGAGAGGATTGGCGTGAAATTCGGGCGTAATCTTAATGCCTATACCTCAGCCGATGAAACCGTTTACAATATTGATGACGTTCCTGTAAGTCAAGACAACATCGATTCCTGTTTGCTTATTCTTCATGACTGGGCCGACGGACTCACTCTCGATCCTAAGGAAATTGATAAGGAACGTGGTGTGATTCATGAGGAGTGGCGTTTGCGTTCTTCGGCGAATCAGCGTATTTTGGAGCGTCAGTTGCCTAATCTTTACCCAGGCTCTAAATACGGCAACCGCATGCCGATAGGTTTGCTATCGATTATCGACAGTTTCAAACCGCAAACTCTGCGCGCGTATTACGAGAAATGGTATCGCCCCGACCTGCAAGGAATAATTGTAGTGGGAGATATCGATGCCGCAAAGGTTGAAGAGCAGGTGAAAACCATGTTCTCGGACATCAAGATGCCGGAAAATCCTGCCAAATACGAGACTTATCCTGTGCCTGACAACTTTTCGCCGATTTATATCGTAGACAAGGACAAAGAGCAAACCATGCCGCAGATAATGGCAATGTTCAAGCAAGACCCCATACCCGACAACATGAAAAACACTCCCGTTTTCTTTGCGCGGCAATACATGATTTCGTTGTTTACAATGGCTATGAACGGACGTCTTGACGAACTTTCGCAAAAAGCCGACTGTCCTTTTGACGCTGCCGGCATTACTTATGACAACTATATTTTCTCAAAAACAAAAGAAGCCCTATATGGAAATATCACTCCCAAGGAAGGAAAAGGACCTGAAGCCTTGAAAGTAATGATAGAAGAGATAGAGAGGGCACGCAAATTCGGTTTCACCGAAACGGAACTCTATCGCGCCAAAGAAGTGCTTCTTAGCGTAAAGGAGAAAGTGTATGACAATCGCGAGAAACAGAAGAATGCGTTTTTTGTGAGCCAATACGTGCGTCATTTTCTTGAAAAAGAACCTATACCATCGGTTGCCGACGAATTTGAATTGGTCAAACTTATCGCTTCCCAGGTTAAGCCAGAGGATATATCAAACTATTTTGCGAGCCTTACCGCCCAAACCGATACCAACTTCGTTGTAATTGCCCAGTATCCCGAGAAAGAGGGCGTGGGAATACCGTCCGTAGATGATTTGAAGGCAGCTGTGAACGACGCTTTGCATACATCGCTCACACCATATGTGGATAATGTGAAGACGGAGAGCCTTATACCAGTTCTTCCAGCCAAGGGAAAAATTACGAAAGAAGAGAAAGATGCATTCGGCTACACTCATCTCACGCTTTCCAACGGAGCTAACATTTACTTCAAAGCCACGGATTTCGACGAATCACAAGTGATATTCAGCGCAAGTTCGTTTGGCGGATACCAAAAGACCGCCAAAGCCGACATGGTGAACGTTAAACTTTTCGAGAACATAATGAACGCAACGGGAATTGGCGATTTCAAACAAACGGAACTCGACAAGAAACTCGCAGGAAAGCAGGTGTCAACCATAGTGTCGCTCAACGAAACCACCGAAACGCTTTCCGGAGCATCTACGCCCAAGGACATGCGCACACTGTTTGAATTGATTTATCTAAGATTCTGTAAACCTTCAACCGACAGCGCAGCCTATCAGAGTGTGATAAACCAAATAAAAACCATGCTCAACAATGCTGAAAAAATACCCGAATCTGCTTTCAGCGATTCCGTGAATGCAACGATATACGACCACAACGCGATGAAACGACGTTTGGTAAGCGCCGATTTGGAACAGGCCGATTACAATGCCATACGCCGCATATATTCCGAGAGGTTCAATTCGCCGAGCGATTTCAACTTCTTCTTTACGGGCAAAATCAATGCCGACAGCATCAAGGCGTTTGCCGAGCAATACATAGCTTCTTTGCCCGCTTCGAAAGTGCGCGAAAAACGTTCGCAAAAGGTTGTGGAATACCACAAAGGCGAGATTACCAACAAGTTTACCCGTGCAATGGAAACGCCCAAGACTTATATTTGTATGCTCTTCACAGGAAAAACGAAATACAACCTTCGCGATGCGCTGACAAGCACAGTGTGCGGCGAAATTCTCCAAAAACTTTACACCCGCACCATTCGCGAAGACGCTGGCATAGCCTATGTGGTGCAGGCCGACGCAAATACCACGTTCACCCCATACGATCATTACGTTTTCGAAGTAATTTGTCCCACTCAGCCCACAAAAGTCGACTCCGCCATGCTACTTGTAAACCAAGGGCTCGAACAGATTGCGAAAAACGGCGTATCCAAGCAGGATTTGAACGATGTTCTGAAATTCCGGACCAAACAACATGCCGACCAACAGCGAAACAATGGCTATTGGAACCAACTTATTGCCAACAAGGTGGTTTATGGAGTGGATTGTGCCGCAGGCTATGAAGAAGCGCTCAAATCCATAACTTCTGCCGACATACAAAAATTCCTCAACAATGTGGTATTGAAGCAGAACAACCGTGTAACGGTGATAATGTCCCCCGAAAATATGATAGACAAACAATAGCCGTAATTTTCAGATACCATAACTTCCAACCCCGTTCTCATGTAGTGTCCGCGAGAACGGGGTTAGCTTTTATATAAAGGGTAGGGGAGTTGCCGAATTGAGGGCTGAAAAACACCATATTTGAACGCGAAAAAACAATGTCCGCATCTCGTAAAAACTCCGCCGCATCTAATTTTTACGAGATGCGTCGGAATTTAAATTAGATGCCTTGGAATTTAAATTATGTCTGACATCGTTTTTGCGAAAATTACAGCGACTTTATTTTATGATAAACCTTGTTTATAAAAGTCTCATAATCATTAAGAACCACACCATTTCCAAATTTCAGTCCACGATTTTCCGACAGCGTCATAACAATATGGTTTCTGTAATACTCCATATATTCTGTTTTGTTTCTCAGATTATCGTTGTCGGGTATATGAACAATATAAATCAAAGTCTTGTCGGGAGTGTGCAAATACCTTTCCGAGTTGTCGGTGGCAAGAATAGTATATTTTTCGACATTATGTCTTGAAAATGTTTCCCATTTCTTGATTTCCCGTTCGTTATTGTAATAGGGCAGACGGTCTAAAATGATGAATACCTGAAAATACGGACTGCCGGAACAGCGTATGTTTGCCGTTTCGCCAAGCATGTTCTCAAAATAATTGTTTGAGTTTTGAGAATAGTTTTGCATGACAAATTTTACGCCTATTCCTGCAATAGCTTTTCCTTGATGTTTTATGGTGATGTCTACCTTCTTGTCGATATATCTACCCTGTATGTCCGATTCTTTATCATCTTTATATCCTTGTGAACAGACTTCATATTCCTTGCCAAGTCTTTCGGCAATATTTGCGGCGATAGCTCCGTGCAAAGGTTTGAGTTTGGCAGTGCTTCGTGAAGTGCCGGAATTCACAAACTCCCTGAAAGAATTCGAGATAACCCGAAGAAAATCATCGTTGTTCATGCTATTATTTATAAAGTTGGTTTAACCGATAATTCAAATAAACCTCAAGATCTTTTGAACTGAAAGTGTAGTAACCGCCGCTCTTGTATTTCTTCAGAAGCTTCACGTAGTTCAGAAAATCCTCGCATTGCAGCATCTTTTTTATGACATCGCAACTTGTATCCGATATAATGTAGAGTCCACTATAAACGCCGTTTCCCTTAGGCGCGATATTGATTTTTACGCTGGCTACATCTTTTATACAAGTGTTCACGGCAATTTTGTCGTGCCAAACATCTTTTATCGCCTGAGTTCTCCCATACAGATACCAAGCCGTAGCCTCTTGTTCGGGCTTGCCTTTGAGCAAAATACGTTTATTGTTTTCGAGATATTCGCGAATATGTTTTTCTCTGCACAGCTCGTTGTATGTAAAAGGTTTGCCGTCTTTGTCGTAAGGATAGAAAGCCGTGTACCATTTACCCGTGGACGCTTTGACAACGGGGATTGTATGGTTTGCAAAAGCAAATTTCGTGTTGATGAAAACGCTGTCGGCAAGAGTGGCAAAGCCATTCTTCACAACGGCACGCCGAGGAAAAATTCCGGTGCGTATTTCTTGGAGCAACAAAAGGGCAGGGGATTTTGCCAAATAGAATTCTCCGTTGATGAAAACCTGCCGCAAATTCAATTGTTCGATGCGTTTTTTGCATCGGGTAGGTCCGTCGTAAACAGAATAAAGGAAAGATTCGTGTCTGCAACCTTTTTCAAACAGAGAAATCAAGGTATAGGTTGTGGCATCAAAGGCTTGGAAATGTTCAAGGTCGATGAGTTCGAGAAGATTCCCGTTTTGCAGGATATATTCTCTCAAAGTTTTTCCCGCCAAACTGTTAAGCCACGAACTCGGAGTGATGTAACAGAGTTTTCCGCCCGTTGCAAGCATATTGAAACCCACTTCAAAAAACACGAGATACAAGTCTGTCATTCCGCTTTGGGCAAATCGGAATTGCTTGGTCTGACAATAATTCTCCTGAAGGTTGTGTACGCGCACATAAGGCGGGTTGCCGACAACATAATCCATCTTCCCGTTGAAACTTTTCTCTTTGAGCGCATCGCCGCAAAGCACGTCCCAGCAAACTCCGCTGATATCGAATTGCTTTGCCGCGGAGTTCAAATTCTCCAAGCACTTCAAATATTCCGAAGGCTCTATTTCAATGCCGTGAATATAGTTCTGCAAATTATCTTTCAGCAGATTACGGTCGTTATCAGCCGACAAAAACGCCTTGCAATACCTTTTGACAATTTCTTGCAGGAAAGCTCCGACGCCAGCGCTGTTGTCGATTACGTGTTTGTTCAATATGGTTTTTCCGTAATACCCGGCAGTGTCCAAAATATCACATACCAAATAGTCGGGAGTGTAGACTTGTCCCGATTTCTTCTTTTTCATTCTGCACAGTTTGCGCGCAAACTATCATTCAGCAAACACGGGCTATTCAAGAACCGTCAAGACATAAATAAAGCGCAGACTTACGCTTATCTGTCTTGAGGTCCTAGGAATAACCCGTACACGATGATAAGTTACGCCCACGCTTAGCGCAGACGTTCACAACTTATCCGGACGCGTACTTCTTTGAAATTTCCTAGGTTTCAAGACTACCGAATAAATAGCAAACGCTATTATTTTCCAAAAAGTTCTGCCACCACGTAAACGGCAATGGCTTTGTGCAAAAATAATGATAAAATCCCATACACGCCATTTTCGCGTAAAAAAGAAGCCCCGGAGTTTTATTTGTACGAAATCTGAAGCAGAATATAAGGAATGTAGAGTTGGATATAAGGAATGCTAAACAAGATATAGGCAGTATCAAATAGAATCCTCGTCATGTAAAGTAGATTCCACGTAATGCAGAATAGACTCCCTGCGATGTAAAATAGGTCCTATGTAATGTAAAGCGGATTCCCTATGACATAGAATAGACCCCATGTGATGTAGAGTGGATTCCATGCGTTAAGAAAAATCCTATGTGCAATTTGTGATATCCTATGTGCAATTTGTGATAGAGGCGAGCCGCTTATGATAAAACCACGTCTCATCTTCAACATTCAATGTTTTATAAAAACATTATTAAACATAATAGGGTTTATAACGAAAAAGAGACATGGTATTATTACGCTTGTCTACGAATCAATGTTCTTTGATTTTTCATAACCAATTCTCCTTATAGGAACAATGAGTCCACAACTTTCCAACAGAGTCACCAAATCTGTCTCAGTCATACTATTCATATAGAACGCAGGATTCTGACGATTATGGAAAAATGTAATTTCTATCCGAATTTATCGTAAAGCACTCATGGACAAACCGCCATAACTTTGCAGTAGAAAAATCAAAAAGGATAGAACAATGAAGAAGTTTTTACTTTTAGCGTTGCTCCTGACCATTGTCTTGGGCATGCAAGCGCAGAATGAAAACAGGATGCTCGTAACCTATTTCTCATGGAGCGGCAGCACGAAAAATCTCGCAGAGGAAATACAGAGGCAGACCAATGCTGACATTTACCGCATAGAGCCACTTGTGCCTTATACGGATGACTACCAAACTCTTGCATACGACATTGCTTACAACGAAAAGCAGGAGAATGCACGTCCTGCTCTGAAAAACACGCTCTCCACGCTCAATGACTATGACATTATTTTTGTGGGGTGCCCTGTATGGTGGTTTGACGCGCCAATGATTATCCATTCGTTCCTTGAATGCAAGGATTACAACTTTCCTGGCAAGACGATAATTCCTTTCTGCACATACGCCACAGCAGCCTACGAAACGCTCAACGACATCATCAATGCGACGCCCGATTCTGAACATCTTGCAGGACTTGGCACCCGTGGTTCGCAGAGCAGCTACAGCCAAGTGGTGAGGAATTGGCTCGACCATATTGGTATAAGCGACATCGTTTCGGGAATAAAGAGCGTAACCGTCGATAAGACAAATGGTTCTAAGGCATACACTTTGGGAGGAACGAAGGTTATGGATATCGACAAGACTGGGCGCGGTATTTATATTGTGGACGGCAATAAAATAATGAAACGCTAATTATATAAAAGATATGGCAAAGAAAACAATCATACTGTGCACTACCCTCTTCATGTTTTTCGCAGCTACTGCTTTTGCATTATGCAAATCTTCAAATAGTAAAAATATGAAACAAGCAAACACACAGCAGACAGAGAACATTCTATTTGTCAACGGCAGTCCTAACCGCGACGGCAATACAGCAGCCCTCGCCAAGGAACTTCTTGATGGCAAGGAATACGAAACCATCACCCTTACCGACTATCGCATCAATTTCTACGGTCAGACACTCGACGGAGACCAGTTTGACGAGATTTACAAGAAGATGAAGGAAGCCGATATCGTGGTAATGGGTTCACCTGTTTATTGGCACAATATCTGTGCCTCTATGCGCACGCTTTTAGAGCGTTTCTATGGTCCGATAAAGCCAGGCTCATTCAAGGGCAAGAAACTGTTCTTCCTCTATCAGGGAACCGCCCCGACAAAGATGATGATTGACGACGGCGAATACACCATGAGTCGCTTTGCCGGTATGTACGGTTTCTCTTATGAGGGCATGGCGACCAACAAGAGTCAGGCAAAGACTCTGCGCAGCAAATTGTAGAAAAGTAATTAGGCAATCATAACTTTTTTATAATATTTGAGATAACGTTATTAATACAGGTTGCATTGAAAGACATTAGCCGACAATGCAACCTTTAATTTTCAAAGGAAACGCAGCGTATGAAAACAACATTGATTCTATTGGCCTTGGCTTTTGGTTTCACAGCTTGCTCGGCAAGCACAGACGAACAGTTGCGAGACGATGACTCCGTGAGCGGTAGTCATACATACAATAGTCTGATAAGCAAGACGACAGCCTATTCTACCTCTTATACAGAGGAGGCAGAACATCAAGGACGCGTTGAACGCATAGACTACGACACACGCGACTATGCGGAAGGCACAGGACGTTCGCGCACAAACACGGCTTATGTCTATCTGCCGTATGGCTATGATGACAGCGGCGACGTGCGCTACAATGTGATTTATCTCGTTCACGGACATTACGGCACAGCCTCAACAACATTCGAGGCAGAGGGCGGACTGCAGCGCAAGGTGCTCGACCACATGATGGAGAATGGCGATTGTGCTCCGACCATCGTTGTGTCGCCCAGTTACAACTACGGGCAGCCAACCGCCAACTATGTGGATGCCGATCCTTATTGCCGCGCTCTTCCCACAGAGCTTGTCAATGATCTAATCCCGATTGTCGAGACTCACTTCCGCACCTATCTCTCGTCGCCCGACACTAAAGACATCGAGGCTTCGCGCGACCATCGTGCCATAGGCGGTTTCTCTATGGGCGGAGTGACAACGTGGTATGCTTTGGCGGAAACGTTTAACGCCTTCAGGTATTACCTGCCAATGAGTGGCGACTGTTGGTCGCTTGGAGCCTTTGCAGGAATGAACCGCCCGCAGCAGACTGCCGACTATCTGGCTAACATTGTGCGAAAGTCTCCTTACGCCGCCGACTTCCACATTTGGGCGGCAAGTGGCACAAGCGATTCTGCTTACAACGAGATTTTGTTGCAGGTGCGTGGCATGGCCGGACTCACCGACATCTTCGGACTCGACCACATGACATTCCACGAGAAAGACGGCGCGCGGCATGAGTTCCTCCCCACGCCCGAATATGTGTACAACGCCCTGCCGTTCTTCTTCCCACCGCAAAATACCACAGGCATAAAAGCGGTAGAGGTTGCAAAGAAAAGAGCTACCAACAAATCGTATGGAATTGATGGAAGACGATTTGACGGTCATGGCATCGTGATAGAAAATGGAAAGAAAATTTTAAAAAGACAATAACACATGAAAAAGTTATTTAAGGTATTATCCGTATTGTTTGCATTGATGATGACAACAACAGTAAGCGCAACAAAAAAAATTGTTAATGGCATACCCTATGTGCAACTCAATAATGGCGAGTGGATGCCAAGATTTGGAATAGGCACCTTTAATGTGCCGGGCGACAGTGTGGCTGAGGATGCCGTGGCTTATGCCCTGAAATGCGGCTACCGCCATATAGACACGGCCCATGCCTACCACGTGGAGCGCGGCGTAGGCAAGGCGGTGAAGGAGAGCGGTATTCCACGCGACGAGATTTGGATAACGAGCAAACTATGGCCTACTGAGTATGGCGAGGGAAAGACTATGAAGGCCATCGACCGTATGCTTGAACGGTTGCAAACCGATTATATCGACCTGCTTTATGTGCATCAGCCTATGGGCGACTTCCGTGGTGCGTGGAAGGACATGGAGAAGGCTGTGAAGCAAGGCAAGGCAAGGCAAGGTACGCTCACTCGGCATCAGCAATTTCGATGCTGCTGACTCGCTCTTCCATGCCATTGTGGACAATTCAGAGATAAAGCCTGCTGTGATGCAGATAGAGCTTCATCCCTATGCACAGCGCACGTACTGGCAGGACATGGCGCGGAAATACAACATACAAATGGAGTGTTGGTTCCCGCTTGGGGGAGAGATGTCGAACGGAACATTGCTAAAAGACCCGACGATTCAAGCCATAGCCAAGGCTCACGGCAAGACTCCTGCACAGGTTATCATCCGTTGGCATATACAGGAAGGTTTCTCCGTAATCCCCGGTGCCACGCGCCACGACTATATCAAGAAGAACATCTGTGTGTTCGACTTCTCACTAAGCAACAACGAAATGGCACAGATGCGCAGTTTGAATAAGGAGAAACGTTTCTTCAACATGGACTACAAGCAAGCCGAACAGTTCATGCTTAATTGGAAAATGGAAGACTGAAATTATCTGATTAGACGATTATGAAGAAGATCTTGTTTGTTTTTATAATGGCTATTGCAGCCCTCGGTTTCGCTGCTTGTTCAAGCGATAATGACGATGGCAATAACAAGGAAACGGTTGCCAATCCCGAAGCCCCGACCGACGGCAGTAAGATTCTTGTGGCATACTTCTCGTGGGGAGGAAACACACGCGCCGTGGCCACACGCATAGCACAACTCACAGGTGGCACGCTCTACGAGATTCAGCCAGCCACGCCTTATACCACCAATTACAACGAGTTGGCCTACACCGTGGCACGTAACGAACTTGATACCAACGCACGCCCGGCTTTGAAAGAGACCGATGCTGACTTCTCCCAATACGACTATGTGTTTATCGGTTGCCCAGTATGGTGGCAATAGCTCCGATGATTATGTCCACGTTCTGCGAGAACTATAGTTTCAAGGGCAAGACCGTCATTCCGTTCTGCACCTACGCCTCGACAGGTCGAGATGCTACTTTACAGAAACTCAGCAGTCTGACCTCAACCGCCAACCACCTTACCGGCTATGGCACGAGTGGTAGCAACACAAGCGGTGTGGAGTCATGGCTGAAAACGATAAACATGATAAAGTAAGAACAAAGAAAATTGTTGCTATAAATGAGGAGATTCACCAAAATTGTTTTCATAATGTTACTAACGAGTTGGTTTCTTGCAGGATGCGGCACCGACCGTTTGGAAGCAGCAACCCAAGGCGAAGAGAAAAGTTTAGGCAATACAGCCAATGTGTCAGGTAATGATACGACTACAGCCCCCTACAACCGCAAGAGTCGCATAGCCGATGTGATATCAGACCCCACGTTTGGCGACTACGGCCGTCTGCTATTCCCCGTGCAACGAAGTTATTGGAGCGGCGAGACCTTGGAACAACTGCATCTTACCTACTATAACTATATAAATCCGGACGAGACGGTAGAGATAGTGAACTATCTTCACAATCAGGTTTCAACAGGACAAACCGTTTTCTACAACATCTATTCAGACGAAGAGAAAGCCGTAGACTCCCGGAAACAAGATACAGGATTGTTCTTCTTCCGTGGCAATCGCGGCTTCCGTTTCGCCGTATGCAATGCAGGCGGAGCGTTCGCCTATGTCGGAGCGATGCACGACAGTTTTCCTCATGCGCTGGAACTATCGAAGAAAGGCTACAACGCTTTTGCACTTATCTACCGACCAGGTGCGCAGACTGCATGTGAAGACTTGGCACGAGCCATCAGTTTTATCTTTGCCCATGCCGACGAGTTGGGCGTAAACACAGACTGTTACTCACTTTGGGGCGGTTCGGCTGGCGGACGCATGGCGGCTTGGGTAAGCGGCTATGGCACGGTGGTTTTCGGTGGCGACAATCTGCCCAAGGCTGGTGCTGCCATTATTCAATATACCGGACTGAGCGATTATTCGCGCGACGACGTGCCTACCTACGTCTGTGTGGGCAGTAGCGACGGCATAGCCTCTTGGCGCACGATGAAGGCACGGCTTGACGGACTATCCTCGCTCGGCATACCGACGGAGTTTCATGTGTACGAGGGTTTGCCTCATGGCTTCGGCCTTGGCATGGGGACGATTGCCGAAGGGTGGATTGACGAAGCCCTGAGGTTCTGGAAACGGCAGATGAAAGACAATACGACAGGTATTAAACCCATAACAAAATAAAACTATAAAGACATGAGAAAAATAGCATTATTACTCGCTTTTGCCATGGCTGTCATGAATATGGCTGTATGCGGCACTAACAACACATCTCGTCCAAACGACGATAACCCGATGGGTAATGAGCATCCGTCTGACGGAACGATTAGTAATCCCGACGATGCCGTTAATCCGACTGTTGATGACAAGGCACCTATGAGCGGTATGATCAACCTGTGGTACAAGGGCAACATCCCTTCCACAACCAAGAACGTCAACAACTCCGACGGTCCCGATTTTATCCCTAATATGGAGGTGTTTACCGTTAATGAACAGACATCTCCAAAAGGAGCCGTGATAATTTGTCCTGGCGGCGCATTCATGTTTCGCAGCGTACAAAACGAGGGTTATGACGTGGCGAATATGCTCACAACTCTTGGTTACCAATGCTTTGTGGTAAACTACCGCATACAGCCCTACACCATGCAGGAGAGTGCCACCGACCTCCAACGTGCCATACGCTACGTGCGTAGCCATGCTGTTGATTATCGTATCAACACAGAGAACATCGCTCTCGTAGGTTTCTCGGCTGGTGGCATACTCAACGGCGAGGTACTGCTCAACTGGCGCGACCTGAAGAATGCCTCTTCACTCGACAGCAGTTATCAGCCAGACGAACTCGACAACTTGCCCGTATCGGTTTGCGCCGTGGGCATGATTTATTCGTTCTATGGTCGCCTGAGCGTTTCGATGAATAATGTAAATACGCTTCGTGCCGCCACTCTTCCGCCTGCATTCTATTGTTGGGGAACGAGAGACGGATTTGCCTCGCAGTTCTCCCAGAATTCCAACGCCGTGCGCGAGGCAGGATGCACCGTTGAGATACATATCCTACAGAATTATCCTCACGGTTACGGCACTGGGGGCAATGCTTCGGTATGGGGCAACTACTTCGATGCTTTCCTCACGCCGATTATGCAGCGCAACACTACAGGGATAAATGCAACTATGACAAACGTCGACAATGGAAAAACAGAATACTATACGATAGACGGCAAGAAGATTTCGTCGCCCGATTCTGTGATTGGAGTGTGTATCCAAAGAAATGCGCAGGGAAGTAAAAAGATTGTAATGAGATAGAGAATGATAGTAAGCCCAATAAACAGACTATGCATGATGCTATTTGGGGACTTTTTATTGCAATAATTCAGTAAAACTTATAACCATTGCAGTAATTTTTGTAATGGATATTCTCTTAAGACACAGTAGCTTTGCTTACATAAAAACGCAATATCTTAATTATGAATAGTTTTAACTATCAATATTTTGTTCGTCAGCATTTTGGTAAAGGGTGTATCGAGGACGCAATCAAGGAGAAAATGAAGCGTGCGGGCAAGGACGTGGTGGACTTCAGCGGCATCATGCCTAACCCTACATATGTTAAAGTGCAAGAAGGTGCAAGGATTGTAAGAGACGAGCACGTTGACTTCATTCTTACCATGGTCGGCTCGGTCATTGACTGGTGCATGATAGTTTCCTCGCAAGCCAAGATGGATATGAACGTTTGGGACGACTGGTATGTCAGCCACAACCTGCCAAAGGAGTTTGTACCGCAGAGTGCCGTAGTAAAGGAATCTGGAATTGGTGCAGAGGGAATAACATACAAAGACGCCGATGTCACGGAGCTTCGAGTAATAGCCGAGAAAGGCATTGGTCGACCTGGAAACTTTTATCAAAGAGATAGGCTTGTCCACATATTGTGGCGAAAAAGGCCTTACCGACAAATGTCGGTCATCCGTGCTATTGACCTTGGCGATGCGGGAAGAACGTTTAATATTTCCTATGGTAACTGGAATTTCGGAACTTTTCAGGATTACACCTATGACCACACCTATATGCCTTCTGCCATCGAATCTGTCCTGACCAACACAAATAACCGAGACTATCATATTTACACTTTGGACGGCAAACAGGTATCCAATCCTCAGAAGGGTTTGAATATTACTCGTTTGAGCGACAGAACCACTAAGAAGATACTGATGAAATAAAATTGTTAAAGTCGCTTCTATCATATTAAAGTAATAAGGACTCGATAATATCGCATTACTTTTTAAAAACAAAAAAGAAATAATGAAATTCAGAACATTAGGAATGAGCGGACTGCGTGTATCTGCCGTAGGATTAGGCTGCATGGGCATGAGCCACGCTTATGGCAGACCTGCCGACAAGGACGAGATGATAGAGATTCTTGCCGAGGCGGTGGACATGGGATATACGCTCTTCGACACCGCAGAAATGTATGGTACGCCCGACAATCCAAACTACAACGAGGAGGTGGTGGGTGAGGCTTTGCACAAGTATCGCGATAAGGTTGTCATAGCCACCAAGTGCGGCATTCGTTTTGCCAGACCTGACCTCGCAAGCAACCACGATATCATCACCGACGGACGGCCAAAGTCGATACGTCATTCGGTAGAGGGTTCGCTGCGCCGACTGTGCACCGACCATATTGACCTCTACTATCAACACCGCATCGACAAGGAAGTGGAGCCGGAAGTAGTGGCGGATACCATGTCCTGCCTTATAAAAGAAGGAAAGATTCTGCATTGGGGAATATCCGAGACAACGGAAGAATATCTGCGCCGTGCCCATAAGGTGTGTCCCGTAACCGCCATACAGAATCGCTATTCAATGATGGCACGCTGGCACGAGAGCCTTTTCCCCATATGCGAGGAGTTGGGCGTGGGCTTCGTGGCGTTCTCGCCCTTGGCAAACGGACTGCTCACGCAGTGCTACAGCGAGGAGTCGAAGTTTGATGCCGAGTACGACTACCGTGCCGTGATGCCGCAGTAC